>DATBGE010000027.1:0-11967 GCA_036558125.1 Gemmatimonadales bacterium
TCGCCGTGTTGGTACCAGCCGCGTTGCCGAGGGTCCAGCTGGTCGGCGCAGCGACGCCGTTGACATCGCTCGTGGCGGATCCACCGGTGATGTTGCCGCCACCCGAGATGGCCGCAAACGTCACCCCGATGCCCGAGACCGGATTGCCGTTGGCATCGGTGACCAGCACCGCTGGCGCAGTAGCGACCGCGCTACCCGCAGTGGCCGTCTGGTTGTCGCCCGCGATCAGGGCAATGTCGGTGGCCGCGCCGGCCGACAGCGTAATAGTGCCTGAAGCGACCGACGCATAGCTCGGCGCAGAGAACAGCAATGTCCTGGCGCCCGCGGAACCCGTGATGGACAGATTGGAGAACGTGGCCGCACCACTCGCGTTGGTAGTGGCCGTCGCGGTCCCGCCGAGAGTGCCGCCACCCGAGCCGATCGTGGCGGTCACGATCACGCCCGCCTGTGCTACATCATTGCCTTGATCGTCCTGGAGCTGGATTACCGGCTGCTGTCCCAGCGGAGAACCGCTCTGGGCCGAAGCCGAAGGCGACGTCGTGATCGCCAGCTGAGGTCCACCCGCCGCGGCGCCCGTCGCGGTAAACGTGGCGGGTGACCCGGTTAGACCCGCCGACGTCGCGGTCAGAGTGTTGGCGCCCGCCGAAGGACCGAGCGTCCAGCTGCCGACCGTAGCGATCCCGCTCGAGTTGGTGGTCTGGGAGCTGCCGGTGATGCTGCCCCCACCAGAGCCGACGGCGAAGGTGACGCTGACTCCGCTCACCGGATTGCCGCTCGCGTCGGTTACCAGAACCGAGGGCGCGGCAGGAACCGTGGTGCCGACCGTCGCGGTCTGATTATTCCCACCATTCTTGGCCAGCGTGGTGGCCGCTCCGGATGCAACCGTGATCGTATTGGAGGTCGCGGCGGTTACGCCTGAAGCACTGAATTGAAGCGTCCGGTTGCCCGGCGCGCCGGTGATCTTGAGGTTGGTGAACTGTGCGATCCCCAGGACGCTGGTGGTACTAGTCAGCGTACCGCTCAGCGTACCGGCGCCGGAAGCAATCGCCACCGTGACCGTGACGCCGCTCTGGCTCACGTTGTTGCCATTGGCGTCGCGCAACCGCACAACGGGCTGCTGTGCGAATACGACGCCACTCTGCGCACTCACCGAGGGCTGGGCGGCCATGACGAGCATGGTGGCGGCGCCTGGGTTGCCGGTCGCGGTGAAGGTCTGGGGCGAGCCGGCCAGGCCGTTGGCGGTCGCGGTCAAAGAGTTGGCACCAGCCACAGCGCCGAGGGTCCAGCTTCCGACCGCCGCGATTCCGCTCGCGTTAGTCGTGGCACTGGCACCAGTCACACTTCCTCCGCCTGAAGCGATCGCGAAGGTGACGACGGCACCGGCAACCGGGTTACCGCTGTTGTCGGTCACGATGACCGACGGATCCACGGCCACCGGGCTGCCCGCAGTACCGGTCTGCGCGTCGCCCGCGTTCTTGGCAAAGCTTGCCGCGGGTCCAGCTGACAGCGTGACGGTGCCCGAGGTGACCGGATTGAGGCCGGTCGCGGTGAATTGAATGGTGCGAGCACCCGCCAGGCCGCTCGCCGACAAGTCAGTGAACCTCGCGGCACCCGCCGAGTTGGTGCTTGCGGTCGTGGTTCCACCCAGCGTGCCACCGCCCGAAGCGATGGCCGCGGTGATCACAATGCCGTTTTGACTGACCGGATTACCCCCGGCATCTCGCAGCTGAACTACCGGCTGCTGCGGAAAGGCGACTCCGCTCTGGGCCGAGGCCGAGGGCTGAGTGGTAATGCTGAGATCAGTAGCGGCGCCCGCTGTTGCAGTCGCGGTGAACCCGACGGGCGACCCCGTCAAACCCGCCGAAGTCGCGTCGACCGTATTAGTGCCGGTGGCCGAACCCAGAGTCCAACTCCCGACCCGGGCGATGCCGTTCACATTGGTCGTCTGGCTACCAGCGGTAATGCTGCCTCCGCCACCGGTCACCGCGAAGGTGACACTCACGCCGGAAACCGGGTTCCCACTCACGTCAGTGACCAGGACCGCGGGCCGGGTCGCGACCGCGGTGCCCACCGGAGCAGACTGACCGTCACCCGCGCTTACCACCATGCTGGCAGCGGCGCCCGCCGTGAGGGTGATTGGGTTCGAATTGACCGAGTTGAACGCCGGCGCCGAGAAGAGCAGCACCTTGCCGCCGGTGGTGCCGGTGATCTTGAGGTTAGTGAAGGTCGCGACACCGCTCGCGTTGGTCGTCGCGGTGAGCGTACCCGCGAGGGTGCCGGGTCCGGAGGCCTTGGAGACGGTGACGATGACGCCGGCCTGGGCGAGTGGAGTGCCCGTGCCGTCGGCGAGCTGAATCTTCGGCTGCTGCGGGAACACGGTGCCGCTGGCCGCGGTCGCCGAGGGCTGCGTGTCCATGAGCAGCTGGTTGGAACCGGCGGCGACGCCCGTCGCCGTGAAGGTGATCGGTGATCCGGTAAGACCGTTGACCGTCGCAGTCAGCGTGTTGCTGCCTGCCGCAGCACCGAGCGTCCAGCTACCGACGCTCGCGATGCCCGCCGGATTGGTGGCCGGGGTCGGGCCGGTGATTGATCCACCGCCGGTCGCGACGGCGAAGGTCACCGTCCTGCCGCTCACCGGATTTCCACTCTGGTCGGTCACCATGACCGAGGGATCGGTCGGCAGCACCGCCCCCGCGGTTCCGGTCTGGTTGTCGCCGCCATTCTTGATCAGCGTGGTCGCGGGACCGTGCACCAGGTCGAGCGCGGCGGAATGGACGGAGGTGAGTCCGGTCGCGGTGAACTGCAGAACACGCGGACCGACGGTGCCGGTGATCTTGAGATTCGTAAAGGTCGCGATGCCGCTGGCGTTGGTAGAAGCCGTCGTGGTCCCGCCCAGTGTCCCGCCACCCGAGAGAATCGCCGCCGTGACGACCACACCGCTCAGGGAGACGTTGTTGTTGGCCGCATCACGCAGACGGACTACAGGCTGCTGCGGGAAGGCGACTCCGTTCTGCGGGCTCGCCGTGGGCGCCGTGGTGAGCGCCAACTTGGTTGCGCTCGATGCGACCCCGGTCGCGCTGAAGGTCACCGGAGAACCGGCCAGGCCCGAGGCACTGGCCGTCAGACTGTTGGCTCCGGCCGCAGGGCCCAGGGTCCAGCCTCCGACCGTCGCGATGCCGCTCGCGTTGGTGATCTGACTCGAGCCGGTGAGGGTGCCGTTGCCGGAGACGATCGCGAAGGTGACGGCGACGCCCGAAACCGGATTCCCGCTCACGTCGGTCGCGAGCGCGGATGGTGGGGCGGAAACGGCGGTGCCCACGGTCTGCGATTGGGATGTGGCAGAAGCGGCGGCAAGAATCGCCGCCGGCCCAGTGGTGATCGTGATCGCCCCGGACGTCGCGGCGGTGAGTCCGGCAGAAGTGAAGGTCAGCGTGCGAGCCCCGATGAGGCCCGTGATCGAGAGGTTGCTGAAGGTCGCAATGCCGCTCGCGTTGGTGGTGACGGTCGTCGTCCCGCCGAGGGAACCGCCACCCGAGGCAATCGCCGCGGTTACCGAAACGCCACTCTGATTGACCGGGTTGCCTCCCGCGTCCTGCAGCCGAACCGAGGGCTGCTGGGCGAACGCGGCGCCGTTCTGCGCGCTGGTTGAAGGCTGAGTGACGACCGCCAGCTTGGCCGCCGCCGCGGCCTGACCCGTGGAGGAGAAGGTGACCGGCGAACCGGAGAGCCCGGCCGAGCTGGCGGTAAGGGTGTTGCTGCCTGCGGTGGCGCCGAGGGTCCAGCTGCCGACCGTGGCGATGCCGCTTGCATTAGTAGACTGGGATGCACCGCTGACGCTACCGCCGCCGGAGCTGACGGCGAAAGTCACCGCGGCTCCCGAGACCGGATTGCCGCTGGCGTCGGTGACCAGCACCGCGGGCGGAGCGGCCACGGCGGCGCCGGCGGGACCATTCTGGGACGTGGCGGAGCTCGCCGCGATCGTCGTCGCAGGGCCGGCCGAGAGGGCGAAGGAATTCGAAGTCGCGGCAGCGAGGCCCGTGGCACTGAAGCCAAGGGTCCGATTCCCCGCGGTACCGGTCAGTTTGAGACCGCTGAAGGTGGCTTTCCCGCTCGCACTCGTCGCGACTGCGAGCGTACCACTCAGGATGCCGCCCCCGCTCGCCACACTCGCGGCGACTACGATACCCGATTGAGTCAGGGCGTTGCCGTAGGTGTCCTGGACCTGGACCACTGGGGCCGGGGAAATGATCGACCCGTTCTGCGCCCCTGTCGGTTGGGTGGCAACTCCAAGCTTGGCCGCCGCACCCGCCTGCGCCGTTGCAGTGAACGTTACCGGCGCCAGAGAACCTACCGTGGCATCGAGCGTGTTGTCTCCTGCCACCGTGCCCAGCGTCCAGCTTGTGACCTGCGCGATACCCCCGAGACCCGTCGTAACACTCCCGCCGGTAACGCTGCCGCCACCGGATGTGACGGTGAAGGTCACGGTCGCGCCCACGACCGGATTGTTGCTCCCATCGAGGACCTGGACCGTCGGGCGGTTAGACACCGGTTGTCCGACCGTGCCGCCCAGGATCGTGGAGGTGGTTGGGGTGATGCTCGTCGGGGTTCCCACCTGAACGTCGACCGCGCCGGAGGAAACCGAAGTCAGACCCGGACTGGTGAAGTCCAGCGTGCGAGGCCCGAGCGATCCGATGATCTCGAGGTTGGTGAAGACCGCGGCACCGGTCGCGTCGGTGTTCACGGTGAGAGTGCCGTTGAGCGTGCCACCACCGGTGGCGATCGCCGCCGTTACTGGAATTCCGGCCTGCGGCCGGTCATTGCCGTACACGTCACGCAGCTGCACCACTGGTTGCTGAGGGAATGCCGCGCCACTCGCCACGACGGCCGATGGGGCAGTCGTCAGCGCGAGTGCCGTGGCAACGCCGGCCGTTCCGGTCGCGGTGAAGGTGACGGGTGTGAGGCCGGCAACCGAGCCGCGAAGAGTGTTAGCACCAGCGAGGGTGCCGAGAGTCCAGGATCCGAGGGTAGCAACACCGTTGGCGCCGGAGGTCGCGGTGCCACCGCTGATCGTGCCGCCACCCGATTGAAGCGTGAAGGTGACGTCCACCCCCGACATCGGGTCGCCGTTCTGATCCCGCACCAGCACGGCGGGCGCGATGGGAACCGCAGTCCCAACCTCGGCCGACTGATTGTTGCCCGCGCTGATGCCGATGTTGGTCGGGATTTTCGTCGGGCCGGTGCCGCCGCTGTCACCACCACTACAGGCGAGATAGGCCAGCGCGCTGACGAGTACAACCCGGCGGGGGAGGCGCATCGAGAATCAGGTTGCAGGATCGGAGTTGCGCCACCGGTCCCTCAGTGGGCACACGAGGACGCGCGCTATAGGCGAGAAGCGTGCCCGTCGTCGAATTTGGGGGCACTGTCTAATCTCAATCCGGGCTTGGTCTCTAAACTATTGTGCTGGTTGATGTTACTACGGTGGGCCCGAGTGATGAAAGGCGATACAGCGAGTTGAGTGCGTTCGATTCGACTGGCGTTGCGCAAGCAAAGCCTCGGAGCGGCAGAGGCTTGTCGCTCAGTTCGGACCGCTGCCCGCCGTCGCTCCTACCGGCGCCGGCAAGTAGAGATCGAAGACCTTCATTACTACATCTCGGGGCCTGATGTCGGTCCGGTTCTGAAGGAAGTAGATGGAGAAATGCTGGCTGCGGCAGCGAAGGATGTAGGAGAGGTATCCCTCCCAGCTTCCCGAGTGCCCCTCGTAGTGGTAGCCGTTCCGGTCGGCGATCCCCCAGGCGAACCCGTAGTCCACCGACTTGCCATCCATCAGGCGCCCGGCCTCGAACGCGTCGGCGAGAGTCGTCTGCCGCACCAGCTGGTCGGTGTAGAGCGCCGCGTCATAGCGCGCGAGATCCTCGACCGAGCAGTACACCGAGCCCGAGCCCACCAGGTTGTCAAGCGGATCCTGGTCGTTGGCGGTGAATTTCTTCCCCGATTTGTCGTAGCCGCGCGCCCGCTGCGGTTCCGCGAAGCGGGTGGCGTTGGGGAGAGAGAAGCAGCCGGTCATGCCGGTCGGACCAAAGACTCGTTGCTGGAGAAAAGCGTCGAGCGGCTCTCCCGAGAGGTGCTCGACCAAGGTGCCGAGGAGGTCGTAACCGGCATTGCTGTAGGAGAACTCCCTGCCCGCCGGTTTCGGCGTACCCCAGCGCTGAAGCAGGGCGAGGGCGTCGTCGTTGGTCGGCATCGGACTCGAGGCGAGCAGCAGCTTATAGCCGGTCGAATCGTCGTAGTAGTCGGGAATGCCGGAAGTATGGTGGAGCAGCTGCCGGATGGTGAGCGAATCGCCGAACCGGGCGACCTGAGGCAGATGCTTGCCGATCGGGTCGTCGTAGTCGAGCCGGCCGTCCTGGTGCAGCATCATCAGGGACAGGGCGGTGAATTGTTTCCCCGACGAGGCCATGTGATATCGGGTGCCGGGTAGATTCGGCTTTTTGGAGTCGAGATCGGCGAGCCCATATCCCGCGATATGAATTACCTTCCCGTCCCGGATCACCACGATGGAGCCGCCCGGCTCGTTGGGCTTGATGGCAGTCTGCACGATGGCGTCCACCCGAGGATCGCGCGGTGCATTAGATTGGGCGGCCAGATTTGACGCCACAACGAGCAAAGCGCCGATTGCCGTCGGGCGACGGAGGACCGTCATGCCTGACTCCGATTAATAAGGATCGCTGAAGGTATCGGACCCAGAAGCCAAACGAAACCCGTCCGTTGCACGTGCCGTATCCGTTCTGAACCCTTCCTTCATCGCTCCATATGAGACGTTTCTGGCTCGGTCTGGTCCTTGGTGCGCTTCTGCTCCCGGTTGGAACTCTCGCGGCGGCCGCACTCGGCTTGATGGGCACCGACACGGCTCCCAATCCGCCACTCTGGGAAGCAAAACTCGCCCGACTCGCGTTCACCCGCTCGGTGGCGCGACACGCTGATTCGATTCCGAACCCCGTCCCGCCGACCGAGGACCAGCTCCGTTTGGGGCTACGGATCTATTCCGGCAATTGCAGCGGGTGCCATGGATTCCCCAATCATCCGAGCAGTTTCGGCCTTTCCTTCTATCCTCGCGCCAAACAATTCGCCGAGACTCCGCCGACCCGTCCCGACTGGCAGAACTACTGGATCATGACTCACGGGATCCGACGGACCGCGATGGCGGCCTGGGTGAACGAGCTCCCGGAGGAAAAGCGATGGCAGGTGGCGACGTTTGTGAGCGAGTTGGATCGCTTGCCGCCGGCAGTGGACAGTCTGTGGCGTAGCGCGGGAGGGGATTGAGGGAAGGAATTGATAATTGAAAATTGAAAATTGAAAATTGGAACCGAGGAAAGTTCCGGAAACGAAGACGGCTCCGTGAGGAGCCGTTGACGTTTATGCGATGCGGAGGAGTCGAATCAAGAACCTAGCGATTGGCGCCATTTGCCTACGCACTCGGTGGGGTCGCGGGCGTCCAAAACACGTTGGTGATTGCTCATGGCTGACCAACGACCTTCGCGGGAACGCCGCTGGCGCCTTCGGAGTTGTTGCCAAGCTCACCGTCGATGCCCGTGCCCCAGCAATACGCTGTCCCTGTCGTCGTAATTCCGCAGGTATGATAGTGGCCAGCGGCCAGCGCGATGAAGGCGAGATTTCCGTTCACCGGTTGAGGAGTCGGGCCGCCGATGTTACCGGTGGCGAGGAAGCTCGAATTGCCCCAGCAGTAGGCTTTGTTCGTCGTGGTAATTCCGCACGTATGGTCAGCATTGGCCGAGATGGAGAGCCAGGTCAGGTTACCAGCAACCCGCAAGGGGCTTGGTTCGACCGGCTGCGTTACTGTGCCGCTGCCGAGTTTACCATCCGTCGCTTGACCCCAGCACCATGCTTCGTGGCCGGTGGTCAGTCCGCAAGTATATGCTTGGCCGGCGGTGAGTTGGACGAAGGCAAGGCCCCCTGCGATTGGAGCGGGGGCGAGATGAGGGAGCGTGTCGACCGTTCCGCGGCCGAGTTGGCCCACGGTGTTCGTCCCCCAGCATTGTACAATACCACCGGCAGAAATCGCACAGCTGTGACCATAGCCGCCAACGAAGCTATGTGCCGGTCCCAGAGCACGGACCGTGTCAGGGATGGGATTGAAAAGCAAATCTGATGTCCCTCGCCCCAGCTGCCCGAATTCATTCTTCCCCCAGCACCATGCCTCATCCGCGGCGGTTGTCGCACAGGAAAATTCAAACCCGGTGAAAACCGTGGCGATTGCTGGCAAGGCCGCGACCTTGGCTACTGTATCCACAGCCCGACATGGATACCCGCAGTTCCGGTCGGCGGAGGTGCCGACTTGCCCGTAGCTGTTGTAGCCCCAGCAATACACCGTGGAGCTCGCGGTCCTCGCACAGGTGTGGCTTCCTGATGCGGTGATTGCCGCGAATCGGAGCGCCGGGTCGATCGGGATCGGAGACAATCCGAGTTGGATCACTGAGTCCCCAAGCTGACCGACAAAGCCGTCGCCCCAGCAGTAGGCGCGACCGCTGCTAGTGATCGCGCAGGTGTGCTGATCCCCCGCCGCGATCGCCACAAAAGGGGCGTCGACATTCGTCGGAATTCGGAGAGAATCCAGACGGCCTTCAGCGGTAGCGGTGACCAGCACTGAGCCGCCCGCGACGGCGCGAACCGTGCCGTCCGCGCGAACCACGCCGTTGCCACCGCTCCCCCATTGGATCGGCCGTCCGGGGAGAATGGCCCCGGTCGAGTCCGTGACTACAGCGAAGAGTTGCACCGAGTCCGAAAGGATCAGGACCCCTGGGCGAGGTGTGATTGTCAGTGCAGCTACCCGGGGCAGCAGCCGAAGAGCAAGGGTATCGGCCACAGCCGCACCCGAATCCGAGGTTGCGATAACCCGTACCGTACCAGGCCGGACGGGCGTCACGAGACCGTCCAAGGAAACAACAGCAAGGGTCGTATCGCTTGTGGTCCATCGGAGGGGCCATCCCGGCAGGACGGTGTCCGAGACCTCCTTTACGACCGCGTTGATTTGGAGCTGGGAGCCCAGGATGAGAGTGTCCTGCGATGCTCCTATCGTCACTGAACCGACGCTTACATCCACCTTTCGCTCTGGGGGGCCGGAGCTGTCTCCACAGGCTATCGCGAGATGGGTCACCAGCAGCGCGCGGGCGATGGGCCCCGGGCCGAAGTGACCAAGCATCCGCAAGCCACCTGGAACACACATCCTTGAGGTCACGATCGCATTCGTATGCGATTCCATGGGTCCTCGCCTCAGAGTGCCACCATTGACGGGTCGTGGGCAGATTCCAGTTAGACCGGGCTACAAAGCTGATTGCGGCCCCTATGTCACCAGGGACGGGTGCTCCCGCAGAGACCCACTAGGACAATGGCCCGGAGCTCTCGGAGTTCAGTGTCGCTGAGGCTGAACGGTGTCTCGCTCAGGTGTCCCGACACGTGCTCCGCCCGCGCGAGCGCCAGCGTTTGCTCCGGCGTCAGCGGCGCCGTGGCGACCTGGTAGGCTCGCTGAAGCCGCTGGGCGTCCACTCGGCGCATTGCCATTGGCAGCGAGTCGCCCAGGAGCGAGTCGTCGGCCATCAGCCCGAACCACTGGGTCCCTGCCCGTCGTTCTTCGTCCGAGATTACCCGGAGTGACAGCTCGAGCATCGGAACCGGCCCGATGTCCCGGTGCGGCAAGCGGATCAGGCCGGTCGTGTACTGAATCCCCGCGGTGGTAGGCAGCTCGCTGGGAGGCACGCTGAAGATCAAGCTCTCCTCGCGCTCGGGCACGTAGACTGCCTGAAGGGTGGCCCGAGTTCCCGCCCGCTTTGTCCCGAGCAGTGAATCGGCGGCGGCACATCGGGCCGGCTGCACCCGAGCCGCCGCGAGCGGCGGCGACTGGGCTTGGGCAACGGCCACGAAGCCCACAAGGGCAATCACGTATTGGGCAAGCATATTTGAGATCGGTAAGGTCTGACTCATCCGCGCCGCTATCCGCCATTGATGACTGCAAGCAGAAGCCCAGCCCGGAGCCGAAACCGCCCGCCGCGCATCGCTTAGTCCGCCAGGAATGATCGAGTGTACCACCAATATGCAGCGCGCAACGCATGAACACCACGTTGCTCGAGACCAGGCGAGACACCGGACGTGAAAAAGGCCACCCGAAGGTGGCCTTACTCATTATGCGCCGCGTAGGAATCGAACCTACAACCTAGTGATTAAGAGTCACTTGCTCTGCCAATTGAGCTAGCGGCGCTTTATAGCCCCAACGGGAATCGAACCCGTCTTTCGACCTTGAAAGGGTCGCGTCCTGACCGATAGACGATGGGGCCAGGGAAGTAGCGCTAACGGGATTCGAACCCGTGTTTGGGCCTTGAGAGGGCCCCGTCCTAGTCCCCTAGACGATAGCGCCGTTCTATACAACAGTACCGAGTACCGAGTACCTAGTACACCGTGCGCCAAGTACGTCGTACTAGGTACTAGGTACCCGGTACTCGGTACTTGCAGTTCAGCAGGCCCGGCAGGAATCGAACCTGCAACCCCCGGTTTTGGAGACCGGTGCTCTACCAATTGAGCTACGGACCTAAGAAGGGCGGGAAGGCGGTCAGGCGGGAAGAAAAGCCTGGTTCGTTCCGCGATGACCGCTTCACGATCCGTTTTTCCCACCGCCCTCCCGCCGTTCCGCCTTCCCAACCACAGGGGTGGCTGACGGGACTTGAACCCGCAACCTCCGGAGCCACAGTCCGGCGCTCTAACCACTTGAGCTACAACCACCACGGCCCTCTAATCGAGGGTTCCGAGCCGGGGGAAGCTATTGGACGGCCTAGGGTGGGTCAAGCTTACGCCAGCCCTCAGGATACGGTGTCCCAGAAGCTCCGTTGCAGGAGTGCAGTCCCCGGGTGGGAGGGGACCGGCTTGCCATCCAAACGGGCCACCGGAACGATGCCCCGGGCCGCGTTGGCCAAGATGATTGGGACCCCATTCAAGGCCTCGCGCGGCACCGAACGCTCCGCCACCGGGCCGATTTCGGTGATCCGGGCTCGAGCGACGCTGGGCAGGATGCCGAGCCGCATTCCGGGTGCGACCAGAGTCGCCCCCTCCCACCAGAAGACCGCCCAGATGGTACCCTCCGCCACCATCCCCTCCGACGTGAGCATCAGTGCGTCGTCGGCGCCCGATGCCTCGGCCTCGGCCGAGGCCTCCGCGAACTGGGTTCGATCCGCGGTCTTGTGGGGGTAGGGTTGGTGCGGCTCCCTTGCTGTTATCAACCGGACCGGCTCGACCGAACCGACCTCGCGCTCGGTGACCTGCTTCCCTTTCATGCTCACCACGATTCGCTGGACCCGGTCGGTCCCACCGGAGGGGACTTCGAATTCGAGCGGAAACGGGATGCCGAGGGTGCGGCAGCTGGAGACGAGGCGGCGGAGATGCAGGTGCCAGAGGGGCGCGCGACCATCTCGAACCCGCACGGTCTCGATCAGTGAGGGAGTCTTGAGCATTGGGCTAATCTAGCGGGAATCCCACCACGCTTTGATACCGGTCGCACCCATGATGAGGGCACCGCCCAACACCGCACCGGGGCCCGGCACCTCGCCGTGGACCAGCCATGCCCAGAGCGGATTGAGAGCGGGCTCGAGGAAGAGCAGCAGAGAGACTTCGAGCGCCGGAAGGTGCTGGATGCCCCGGGTGAGCCAGAAGTAGGCGAGGCCGATCTGGAATACGCCGAGATAAACGATGATGCCCCAATCGGTCAGGCCGTGGTGACCCAGCGGAAGCATCGCGGGGAATGCGATGAGAAAGGCAAAGAGATTTCCCATCCCCACCGCCGCCGCCGGCGACCCGCCGCGCTTTCCCATCCAGCGCAAGCCAATCAGCATCAGGGCGTAGGTGATGCCGCTCAACAGCGCCAGGATGTTGCCGCGCACCGGATCGGGAGCGGTGACGAAGGTCTCC
>DATBGE010000028.1:0-4574 GCA_036558125.1 Gemmatimonadales bacterium
GTCGGGAGTCGGGGGTCGGGAGTATGGCAGCGAAGGACTTGAGGACGTTGAAGACGCGAGACTCTAGACTCCAGACTCCAGACTCCAGACTGCTGACTCCAGACTCCTGACTCCCAACTACCTCACCCCCACCCACGCGTCCTTCACCCCGTTCCACAACTCCTTCACCTTTTTCCACTGGTCATAGGAGAGGAGCGGATTCACCACCGAGAGAACACCCTCGACCTGCTCGAAGCTGCCGCCCGCGTGGAGGGCTCCACGCAGGTGGGAATGGAGCTGGCGGGGTGCTTCGAGCACTGCCATCTGGGCCACGGTGCAGAGCTCCCGCCGCAGCAGATCCAGTCCGGGCCGAGCCATGGTCCGGCCGTAGCCTTCGGTCACCATCCAGAGATCCATCGCGGGGTGCAGTTCCTGGATGTTCTCCCGCAGTTTCCGGTAGTTGTCGCCGTAGATCCGGGCGCAGGTCTCTTCACCCCGCTTCGTCCACTCGGGGACTCGCTTGTAATCGGCGTCGGGATCCATCGGCGGTGCCGGGACGCGTCCCACCTTTCGCCACACGCCGAAAGCGATCAGGGTCCTGGGATAGCCGACCATGAGCACCGACTGAAGCAGCAGCTCTTCCACCCATGGGACCGGCACCTGGGCGGTCTTGAGCGGCGCCGCGCGTTCCCGCAGCTCGGGCTCGTAGCCCTGGGCGATCGCGGCGGCGAAACGCACCAGGTGCAGTGTAGGCTGATCAAGATTGTCTTGCTTCGCCATCAGGATAGGCTCCCGCCGGACAGTGATCCAACCCGGCTCCCGCAGCTAGTACCCTGGAAAATGCAGATCTCCTGCTGCCTTCGAACTGCCGGTGACCACACCCCTCGTATTCCGGGTGACCATCTCGGCGTGTCGCGCCACCGCTTCCGGCGGGTTGGCCAGATCGAGCTTCAACTGAAGCCTCGCCTCGAGCCGCCGCAGCACGCCGATCAGTGCCACGGATGAGGACCGCATGTCTCCGTCTTCCACTTTGATCGCGATCCCCAGTCCCGCCGGAATCACCCCGGCGCAGTAGATCCCGTCCGCTCCGATCTTCGCGACCAGGCGTCCGGCGCCGGCGGTCATGATATCGGTACAGGAGCGCCCGCTCCCCGCCACCAGATCGGGATGCCGCACCATCGCCGTCCGGAGCCGCACCGCCGCCGTCTCCTTGCTCGCGGCAAACCGGGCATAGGCCAGCGCCATCGCCTCGAGCGGCAGGCCGTAGCATACAGTGGTACATCCATCCACCGCTTGCAGCAATTGTTCCGAGGGGACGCCGGTCCAGCGGGTGACTTCCCGAAGGATCCGCTCCTGCACCGGATGGCCCTTTGCCTCGTACCCCGCTGTGGGCCAGTCGTGATGGCGCGCCAAGGCAAGCATACCCGCATGCTTGCCCGAGCAATTGCTCCAACTGGGCGACATGGCTATCCCAAGCCGTAGCACCGCTTCCGCGATGACGGGGCCCAACGGGGGATGCGGACCGCAAGCCAGGGCGCTTTCGGTCAGCCCCACCTGCTGCAACATCGCCTGGGCCAGCTCGCGGTGGATCGGCTCACTGGAATGAGAGGCGCAGGTCAGGGCGAGGGCCCGCTCGTCGAAGTGCCACCGGTCGGCCGCGCCATCCATCACCAACGGCATGGCCTGGAACGGCTTGGCGGCGGAGCGCCAGAATGTCACGAGGGTGGGATCGCCTGCCGAGGCAACCAAGCGGCCTTTGGCATCCACCACCGCCGCGGAAACTCGATGGATGGACTCGACTACGCCGCCTCGGGTGGACTCGATCCGGAAGGACATAAGGCGGGGAAGATAAGGTGGGAGATGGAAGACGGGAGACGGGAGACGGGAAAGAGGTGTCAGGGGTCAGGTGTCAGGGATCAGGTGTCAGGGGTCAGGTGTCAGGGATCAGGTGTCAGGTGTCAGGTGTCAGGGATCAGGGGAGCACACCTCATCCAGCTCCCGTTCCCTGTTCCCTGTTCCCCGTTCCCTGGTCCCCCCTTTCCCGTCTCCCGTCTCCCGTCTTCCGTCTTCCGTCTCCCGCTTGGCCCCTTACCTTCCGCCCATGCCTCGCCCAATCCTGACCGCAGTGGTCGCGCTCGCGATCTGCGGTTCGCACGCGGCTGCCCAGGCCTCGCCCTACATCCCGCTGGATGACCCCCGTCTCCCCGCACTCGAGCACCTCATCGCGCTGGGCGACATCGAAGATCCGTCACCGATGGTGAGGCCCTTTCGGCGGATTGACGCCATCCGGGCCCTCGCCAAGGCGGATTCCGCCGGCACCGCGCGCGACACCAGCATGGTCCGGGAGCTGCTCGAGGCTTTTGCCGATCCGGGTGACAAGGCCCGTTGGAAAATCGAGCCCCGCGCAGGTGGCCAGGCCTACAGCGATGCGCGTCGGGACATGGTGCATCCTGCCGGTCCCGACGGAGTCCAGCCCTATGTCGAGCTGGGACTCACCGGCGTATTCGGCAACGTGGGACTGGTGAGCCGGCCGGCGATCGAGACTCGCCTGCCCGATGATCCGGACTGGATCGGACGCAAGAACCTCGATGTCACCGGGCGCATGGTCGAGGCCTATCTCACCGCGCAGTTCAAGTGGTTCAGCGCTTTCTACGGCCAGATGGATCAGGAGTGGGGCCCGCAGGGTGTGTACGGTGTGTCCCTCAGCGCTTTCGGATATGGGCGGCCGACGCTGGCCGTCGAAATCGGGAATCGGCAGCTCAAGCTGCTCGCCCAGGCCTCTCAGCTGCGCGATGAGAACGACACGCTCAATCAGGTTGTGAAGCGCTACTACTTCGCGCATCGCCTCTCGGCGCAACTGACGCGACGATTCAACATCGCGCTATGGGAGACGACCGTGCTCTCGGGGGTGGACCGCTCGTTCGACGGAAGGTTCCGCAATCCGGTCACCCTGCTGCTTCTCGCCAACGAGTACGGCATCGGGGACGACGGCAACGTACTGGTCGGGCTCGATCTCCAGTGGCGGTTCCTCCAGCACACGACGCTCGCCCTGCAGCTCGCGGTGGACGACATCCAATACAAGAATCGCGGTGGACCCGATACGCCGCCGGATCGCTATGCCTTTACTATCGCCGCTTTCGGACCGCTGCATCGCAGCATTGCCTGGCGGGCGCTCTACACCCAGGCCTCGAGTCTCGCGTTCCGCTCATCGGACCCGTTCGAGAATTTCACCGACGCGGGCGTCGGCATCGGGCGCAACTTCGCCGACGACGACCAGCTTTCATTTTTCGCCACGGCACCGCTCACGCGACACTGGCTGGTGACCCCGGAGCTCACCCTTTCGCGCCAGGGTGAAGGCAGCCTCGACGATCCCTTCCCTCCTTCGGGAGCCGCACGTGGCAACACCCCCACGCTGTTCATCGGCACGGTGGAGAAGACCTGGCGTGCAGCAGTCGGGATTACTGGAGCCCAGGGTCCAGTCCGCCTCAGCGCCAGCGCCGGCTATCACCACGTGACCAATGCCGGCAACGTCTCCGGGAAGTCCGACGACCGCTTCGTCGGAAAGATCGGAGTCACCCTGGGCTTCTCGACCAGCGGAGTGCTGCATGACTGAGCGGGAGCTGGTCGCCGCGATCCGCGGAGTCCGGGTGCTGGTCGTGGGCGACGCGATGCTGGACCGGCATCTCATGGGAGAGGCTGAGCGGCTGTCGCCCGAGGCGCCGGTACCGGTCGTTCGCATCATGGAGCGGCGGGTGACGCCGGGTGGTGCGGCCAACGTAGCCGCGAACGTGACCGCGGCTGGAGGGACCTGTGCCTTGGTCGGCGTGGTCGCCGAAGATGCGCCGGGCGCCGAATTGCGGGCAGCGGTGGCGGGAGCACGGGTAAGGGATCTCATGCTGACGGTGCGTGATCGTCCGACCACCAATAAGACCCGGGTCGTGGCGCGCAATCAGCAGGTCGTTCGGATAGACGAAGAGCGCGAGGCCGAACTCTCGGCGGAAGACCGGGCGCAGCTCGCAGCCGCAGCATCCGATGCGCTCGCCGAGGCGCAGGTCCTGATCTTTCAGGACTACGACAAGGGCGTCTGCAGCGCGCCGCTCATCAAACTCTTGATCGCTGCGGCAAAGCAGCGTGGGATTCCCATCGTAGTCGATCCCAAGTTCCGCCATTTCTTCGATTATTCCGGGGCGACGGTCTTCAAGCCCAACCGGCGTGAGTTGATGGCGGCCATGGGGTCAGGTGTCGATCTGCGACGGGGAGAGGCGCTGGCGGCGGTGCGGAGGAGGGTCGGAGCCGAAGAGCTGCTGATCACGCTGGGCGGTGATGGCATGCTGCTCGTGGCTGGTGAGGGGAGGATGACTCGAATTACTGCCCGGGCTCGGGAGGTGTTCGACATCTCGGGAGCCGGAGATACGGCGACCGCCTGGGTGGCGATGGGCCTCGCCGCCGGCGCTACAACCCTCGACGCCGCTCGGCTCGCGGCGGTGGCGGCGGGTGTTGCGGTGGGGAAACGCGGCGTCGCCGTGGTAACGGCCGGCGAGGTGCTTGCCGCGCTGGCGACATCCGGTTAGAGTTTCGGCCCCTTACCCAGGGCG
>DATBGE010000029.1:0-15104 GCA_036558125.1 Gemmatimonadales bacterium
TCGCCTGATGTTGCCGCCACACATCCGGCCGTCGCTCGGCCGTCAGCCGCTCCGCCTCCGCCTGCCGCCACGCCGCAATGAGGGCGTGATTGCCGGAGAGGAGCGCTTCCGGCACCGGCCATCCCTGGTACTCGGGAGGCCGGGTGTAACTCGGTGGACTCAGCAGACCCTCGTAGAACGAGTCTCCGCTGGCCGACTCATGATCTCCCAGGACGCCGGGGAGCAACCGCACTATCGCGTCCAGCACCACGATCGCCGCCGGTTCGCCGCCCGAAAGGACGAAGTCGCCGATCGAGAGCTCTTCGGTCGCCAGGTGATCCGCCACCCGCTGGTCCACGTCCTTGTAGTGGCCGCAGAGCAGGGTCAGCGACGAGCTCAACGACAATCGCACCGCGTCATCGTGGCTGAACCGCTTTCCCCGCGCCGACAACAACACGATCGGTCCCTGCCGGCAGTCCGGGCCCAGCGATTCCACCGCTTCAAAGAACGGCTCCGGGCGGAGTACCATCCCCGAGCCGCCGCCGTACGGGTAATCATCCACCGTCCGGTGCCGGTCATGGGTGAAGTCCCGTAACTGCACGAGACGGTAGTTCACCTTTCCGGCTGCCGCCGCCCGCCCCGGAATGCTGGCGTCCAGATAGGCGGTGAAGACTTCGGGGAAAAGCGTGATGATGTTGAGGTGCATAGTCGAGAGTCTGTCTGGAGTCGAGAGCCTGGAGTCGAGAGTCTGGAGTCTGGAGTCTAGAGTCTAGAGTCCGCGATCCAGGCACATCGACTCAGCAACATTTCCTTTTTCGTCCTCGACTCCAGACTCCTGACTCCAGACTCCCTCACAACTCCACCAGCCCCTCCGGCACCTCCACCACCAACACCCGGCCTTCTCGATCCACCTGCTTCACGAACTCGCGCTTGAACGGCAGCAGGAACTCGCGCTTGGGACCCTGCACCTCGAGCATGAGCCCGCTCGGCATCTCGTATATCGCGCTCACCAGTCCAAGCGGTGAGCCGTCCGCTTTCTTGACCGCGAAGCCCTCCAGCTCGTGGAGGTAAACCTCACCTTCGGCCGGCTTCGCCAGGCTGTGCTCCGGGGCCGCCAGAAATTGACCTCTCCAGAGATCCAGCTCGTCCCGGGATTCCACACCGCGAAACTTGATGAGCCACTCGCGATGATACGCCTTGCTCCGCTCTACCTCAACCGGCTCCCCCACCATCGTGCCAGCGAGATCCATCCGGCGCAGCGTGCGACCGGCCTGGAACACCGCGGCGGGATCGTTGGTCAGCGGGAAGACTGTGAATTCACCCTTCAGACCATGCGGTTTTCTGAGCCGCCCGACCACGAGATGGCGCGGCTCGCCCGACATGGTCAGACCGCCACGCCGGCCTTGGTCAGGAGCGCCTTGACGGTGTCAGTCGGCGTCGCGCCCTTGGCGAGCCAGGCCTTGGCCTGATCGCCATTGACCCGGACCTTCTCCGCGTCGGTGGTGCCCTTGGGATTGTAGGTGCCGATCGTCGCGATGAACCGCCCGTCCCGCGGAGACTCGCGGTCGGCGATGACGATGCGATAGAGCGGCACGCCCTTGCGGCCGATCCGGCGGAGTCTGATCCTGGTTGCCATGCTACCCCATCCTTGAATTGAATGCCGTCTGCCGGCTCACATCACCCCGGGAAACCCTTTGCCGAACGGCAACCGCACTCCGGGTTTGCCGGCCGACTTCATCAGCTTCTGCATCTGCTTGAACTGCGCCAGCAACTGATTCACTTCCTGCACCGTGCGGCCTGATCCCTTCGCGATCCGGAGCCGCCGCGATCCGTTGATGAGATCGGGATCGGCCCGCTCCTTCGGGGTCATCGACAGGACGATCGCCTCGACGTGAGTGAGGCGCTTGTCGTCCACCTGGGCCGCGTTGAGCGCCGCCGTATTCACGCCGGGCAGCATCCCCAGCACGCTTTTGATCGGCCCCATCTTCTGCATCTGCCGCATCGCGGTCAGGAAGTCCTGGAGATCCAGGCCCTTCCGTGACGTCGCCTTCTTTGCCAGCCGCTCGGCTTCCTTCGCATCGACCGTGGCCTGAGCCTTCTCGACCAGGCTGAGCACGTCGCCCTGCTGCAGGATCCGCCCCGCCATCCGCTCGGGATGGAAGGGCTCGAGCGCGTCGAGCTTTTCTCCGACACCGACGAACTTGATCGGCGCCTTGGTCACTCCGTAGATCGAGAGTGCGGCCCCACCGCGGGCGTCGCCGTCCATCTTGGTGAGGATCACACCGGTGATCCCCAGCGCTTCGTGGAAGCCGCTCGCGATCCGAACGGCGTCCTGGCCGGTCATTCCATCGGCGATGAGCAGAATCTCATGGGGCTTGATCGCCGCCTTGAGCGCCTTCAGCTCATCCATCATTTCGTTGTCGATCTGCAGACGACCGGCGGTATCCACCAGAACCGTCCGGGCCCGCGCTTTTCCAGCTTCCGCGATGCCCCGCTTTACGATCCCGGGTACGTCAGTCACACCGGGTTCGGAGTGCACTCCGACCTCGACCTGCTTGCCCAGCGTCACCAGCTGATCCACCGCCGCAGGCCGATAGACGTCGGCGGCGATCAGATACGGCGCTTTCTGCTCCAGCTTGAGCCGGCGCGCGAGTTTCCCCGCCGTCGTCGTCTTACCGGAACCCTGCAAGCCTACCAGCAGCACGACTGTCGGCGGTACCGACGCGAAGGCGATCGGCGCCTGTTTTTCGCCGAGCAACGCCACCAGCTCGTCATAGACCACTTTGACCAGCTGCTGACCCGGCCGAACCGACTTCAGTGCGGTGATTCCAACCGCTTTTTCCTGCACCCGCTCCAGAAATTCACGGGTGAGGTCGAAGCTTACGTCAGCTTCGAGCAGGATCCGGCGTACTTCCCGAAGACCGTCCTTGACGTCATCCTCGGTCAGTACACCGCGACCCGTCAGTTTTTGAAGGGCGGCGGAGAGTTTCGAGGACAGCTCGTCGAACATAAGCCCAGTATGGTACATGGGTTACGGCACTTTTTCAAGCGGCAGGAGCGGGTGTCCAGAGGGGATCAGTGCGGGTATTGGAGCCGGTCGCGCGGCAAAAGGGTGCCAAATCTCCGCTCCAGCATCGGTAGGTTGGCGGCAACCTTCGATGGGGAGGGCTTTTGCCACCGATTACCGACCCGGAACAGGAAACGACTATCGGCGCCCGGGTAGCCGACCAATTGGCCGACGAGGCCGCCCGGGGACCCTCGGCGGCACTCGGATTTGCCCGGACCTGCACCGATCAGGAGCTCAGGCTGGGCCTGTCATTCGTGACGACGGTGCTCGAAGTCGCCTCGATTTCGGCGCGGGCGCTCGCGGCAGCTCAGGCGGAGAGGGCCCGGGACCAAAGGGTTCGAGCCTGGAATTGAGGTCCCGAGCCTGTCTCCGGAACTGCTTACCGCGGAAGACGCGGAGGAACGCTGAACCCGCGGAACACGCGGAAAACCATTAGTAGTGATTCAGCGTTGGTCCGCGTGCTCAGCGTGCTTCCGCGGTCAGCTTTTTGAGTCTGAAACCGTGCTAGGTCAGGGAGGCGTCTTCACCACGTGGACGGTGGGCAGGTTGTCCCAGCCGGCCCATCTAACCGGCGCCAGGACGAGACGGACTCCGGGCTTGTCGTCCATCATGGGTTGGGTGATCTCCAGCCGGTAGCCGAGTGGTCGTTTTTTCTGGAGCCGTTCGACCGTCGAGGTCATGAAGCGGAGGCGAGAGGGCTGGTCGTCCCAGACGCTGTACCAGACCATGGCGGTGCCGTCCGGCGTGTCGTAGACCCGGAAGCGATCGCCGCCCCATCCGATCGCGATCGGCGTCGTGACTTCTGCGGTCCTGGAAAGCTCCGCGTTCAGGATCCGGATATCGAACTCGCCGAAGACGTCCTCGTACAGCGCGCCGTCATCCTTCTGATCGAAAACCAGGGTGACCGGCATGTCTCCCCGGCCGTAGCGATAGGGATGCAGCACCTGCTCGGTTGATACCGGCATCCGGGGACCGAAGGGCATCGTGTCGCGGAGCTCGGAGCCGGCCCACCATCGCAGAAAGTCCGCACCAGCCAGATAGGGGAAGATGATGCTTTCCCTCAGAACCCTCGGCGCCTTGGCGAAGACCGGCATCGACGCCTGCTGGCTCCGGAGGTTGTCCCGGTAGGTCTCCCAGAATTCCGGCATGGCGTAGAGGTTCTGCTCGGGCACCATGACCTGGAGCCCGCCGAGCGTCGCCTGACCCTCGAGGACCGCGGTGGCGGCGGACAACCGGTCGTTGTCGGTGGTCTGCCGCATGATCGAGTCGAGCGGGATGTATTGGTGCTGGAGCGCGTGCACCAGCTCGTGCGCGACCACGACGGTCAGAAACTTGGGATCGGCGTTGGCGGCGACGAAGAGCGTGCTGGAGTCCGGCTCGTAGAATCCCACGATCTGTTCGGTGTAGAGATCGAGCAGCAGCGGTCGCAGCTCAAGAGAGTCGGGAAACATTCCGAGC
The DNA here is from genome assembly GCA_036558125.1 of Gemmatimonadales bacterium. Taxonomy (GTDB): domain Bacteria; phylum Gemmatimonadota; class Gemmatimonadetes; order Gemmatimonadales; family GWC2-71-9; genus DATBGE01. Next base: position 4,505 of record DATBGE010000029.1, read on the forward strand.
AGCCGGTAGGCCGCCTGCAGCCCGCGGGCCTTCGCCGTGGGGAGTTCTTCGTCGAGCTTGTGCAGCACATAGGACCGCACCTGATCCCGGCTCCGCACCGCCGACATCGGCTTGTGAGTGAACTTGAGTCCGACCGCCTTCTCGACCGCGGGGGTCAAACTGTCCACCAGGCGGGCGACGGCCTCGGCCCCATTGGCGTCGGCTGGCGGACGCCCACGGCAAGCGATTCCCCCGGCGACGAGGGTCAGGACCAACCAGGCTCGCATCACGGAATCATCAGGTACTCGCGGTACCAGTGGATGATGGGCTGACCAAAGAGGAAGGTGACGGCGGCGCCTAAGGCAAGAAATACCCCGAAGGGCACCAGGCGTTTCTTTCCAATCACAGAGAGGGGGACGAAGATCAGGGTGCCCAGCAACGCACCGAGGAAGGTGGTCAGCAGGACACCTTCCCAGCCGAGGAAGGCGCCCACCATCGCCATCATCTTGATGTCCCCTCCGCCCATCGCGTCTTCCTTGAAGATCCGGGTTCCCGCGGCCCCAACGATCCAGAGCAGGGTAAATCCCACGACGGCGCCGACTACAGACTGGAGAACCGTGGGGAATCCGGGCGTGATGCTGAAGAGGAGACCCAGCCCCAGCCCGCCGAGGCTGAATTCATCGGGGATGATGTATTGCCTCGCATCGGTGAGGGCGATGCCGAGCAGAATGGTGAAGAACACCGCGCCACGGAGCGCCTGCCATTCGGGGATGATGGTCGCCGCCATCCAGGCCCAGATGAACGCGGAGCCGAGCTCGACCAGCGGGTATTGAATGGAGACTCGGGCACCGCACCAGCGGCAGCGGCCCTTGAGGAGAAACCAGGAGACCATCGGGATGTTGTCGTACCACGCGATGGTACGGCCGCATTCTCCGCAGCGGGAGCGGGGTCTCACTACCGAGAGGTCGTTCGGCCAACGATAGATACAGACGTTGAGGAAGCTGCCGACCATGGCGCCGAGCACGCCCGCAACGATGACCATCAGCCGTTCATCGATCACGCAACACCTCGTACAGAAGGATTCCGGCCGCCACGGCGACGTTCAGGGATTCGGCGTGCTCAGAGAGCGGAATGGCTAACCTGGCGGAGGCCACCGTCTCCAGTTCCTTGCGAATGCCGGCGCCTTCATTGCCCACGACCAGCGCCATGCCGGTGCCTCGAGCTCGCCGATACTGGCCGACGTCGGTGCCCGCGGGATCGGCGAGCACGAGAATGGTTCCCGTCGTCGTGTTCCAGGCGAGAAACCCCGCGTCGTCCGTCATGAAGGCCGGCAACCGGAAGAGTGCCCCCATGCTCCCGCGCAGCACCTTCGAGTTGGCGAGATCCGCGGTGCCTTTGAGGGCGATCAATCCGGCGGCGCCCAGGGCGAACGCGGTGCGAGCCATGGTGCCGACATTTCCGGGATCCTGGACCCCGTCGAGTACCAGGACGACGCCGCCCGGGGCAGGCCGGAAGGTATCCAGGGACCAGTGCGGTGTCTCGATCACCGCGACAACGCCCTGGGGATGCTCGGTGGCCGCCAATTCGGCGAGGACCTCGTCGTCCACCGGATCGAGGGAGACGCGGCGTGCGCCGAGCGCAGCTTCAAGCGCCCGCCCGCGCGTGGTAGCTTGCAGCGCGGGAGACACCACGGCGCCCTTGATCACGATCCCGGCCGCCAGTGCCTCCTCCACCAGGCGCACCCCTTCGGCGAGTGCCAGTCCTTTTTCTTCCCGGCCTCGCCGCCGGTGCAGATCCCGGATGGTCCGGATCAGAGCATTCATCAGGATCCTCGAATGAAGATCGCGCTAACCATCGCCGGGTCAGACTCGGGCGGCGGCGCCGGCATCCAGGCCGACCTCAAGACGTTCCACCAGTTCGGCGTCTTCGGCACCAGCGTCATCACCGCGATCACCGCGCAGAACACGAAGGGAGTGCGCGCGGTGCATCCGGTGCCTCCCGAAATGGTGCGGGCTCAACTCGAGGCGCTGGCCGGAGACCTGCCGCCGGCGGGCTACAAGACCGGCATGCTCGCCACGTCCGAATTGGTGCGCATGGTCGCGGGCGCCATCGCCGAATTCGACTGGCCGAACTATGTGTGCGACCCGGTCATGGTCGCTACCTCGGGAGATCGTCTGCTCGATCCCGACGCCGAATCGGTGCTGCGAGAGAATCTGGTTCCGCTCGCGACCCTGGTGACACCCAACCTGGACGAGGCCGCGGTTCTCACCGGCATTGATCCGCGGGACCCCGAATCCATGGAACGAGCCGGGCAGCGCCTGCTCGAGCTGGGCGCCGGTGCCGCGCTGGTGAAGGGCGGCCATCTCGCCGGGGATGAGGTGTCCGATGTTCTGGTGACCTCGGGCGGAGTACGCACCTACCGTCACCCTCGGATCACCACCCGATCCACTCATGGCACCGGGTGTACGCTATCCGCCGCTATCACTGCTGGACTGGCAGCCGGTCGCGAACTCGAGTTGGCAGTGACTGCCGGGCTCGATTTTGTGTTCCGCGCGATGAAATCGGCTCCCGGACTCGGATTCGGACGCGGGCCGCTCGATCACACCGTCCGCGCCAGCTGAACCTCGAACTACACTCGCGGGACCAGGGTCTTCAGCAGCTGTCCCAGCGCCGCCGTCGCACGGCCCGCGACGGACAACACATCGGCGTGAGACAGGGGCACTGCCTCCATCCCTGCGGCAAGGTTGCTGATCAGCGAGAACCCGAGGCAGCGCATTCCACTCGCGCGCGCGGCGACGACCTCGGGAACCGTTGACATTCCTACCGCGTCTGCGCCCAGACGTTCCAGCATGCGGATTTCGGCCGCGGTCTCATAGCTCGGCCCCAGCACGCCGGCGTAGACCCCTTCCTGCAGGCCAATCCCCAGACTCTGCGCAGAATCCCGGGCGAGAAGTCTAAGCTCGGGGTCGTACGGATCCGACATGTCGGGGAAGCGCTCTTCACCAGCAACGAGCGGGCCCGCGAGCACGCTCTGAAAGCTCAGGTTGATGTGGTCGCCTATCAGCATCAGGTCGCCGGGGCGAAAGGTCCGCCGGAGACCGCCCGCCGCGTTGGTCAATACCAGAGTCTTGGCCCCAATGCGGGCGAACGCCCGAACCAGGAGCACGCTCGCCGCGAGAGCACCACCTTCGTAGAGGTGAACCCGCCCGCTTTGACAGAGGACCGGAATTGAATTGAGGGTCCCCGCTACCACCTCTCCCGAGTGTCCCTGAACCTTCGCCTCAGGCATGCCGGGGATCGCACCGAAGGGCAAGCGCCGGGAGTTCTCCAGCAGATCGGTGATGCCGGCCATTCCAGAGCCGAGTACCAGGGCAACCTTCGGCTGAAGCTTTCCGCTGAGTTGGCGCAATGCATCGGCGGCCCGGTCAACCTCTCCCCCATTCATCGCAGGTCCTCGAGCCGGTGACGGAACTCGGTCACCAGTGCCTGACGCCTGGCGAGCGGGAGAAATGCCGCCGCGGCTCCATTCAGGATCAAGCGGTCAATATCGGCGCGACGAAACCCCAGCTCGGTGTGCGCCCGCCAGTATTCCCCTGAGAGAGTAACCCCGCTGATCAGCCAGTTGTCGGTCGAAAGCGTGACCGAGACGCCGGCCCGGAAGTACCGCCGCAATGGATGCTCGGCAAGGCTCGCTACGGCGTGAGTCTGCACGTTGCTGGTGAGACTCACCTCGAGTGGAATTTCCCGGTCGCGCACGTAGGCGAGTAAGGCGGGATCCTCTCCCAACCGGGTGCCGTGGCCGATCCTTTCGGCCCTGCATTCGTGGATCGCCTCGGCGATCGACTCGGCTCCGGCCGCCTCACCGGCGTGTACGGTGATACCGAGTCCTCCACGGGCCGCGATCTCGAAGGCGGCGCGATGGGGGGCGGCGGACTGACCCGCTTCACCGCCCGCGATGTCGAAACCAACGACGCCATGCTCCCGGGCGGCAACTGCGGCACGCGCGATCTCTTCGGAGACCGTCGGATTGAGGTGCCTCAGCGTACAGGCGATGAACCCGGTGCTGATGCCGGCGTCAGCTTCGCCACGACCCAACCCGCGACCGATCGCCGCGAGGACATCCGCCATTGCGAGGCCATTGCTGCAACTCAAGAACGGGCAGTAACGCACCTCGAGGTGGCGGACACCGTCGGCGGCGGCGTCAACCACCATTTCATGGGCCACCCGTTCCAGCGATTCCGGGCTCTGCAGAACGGCAACCGTGAGCGAAAACCGTTCGAGGTATTCCTCAAGATTTCGCACCCCCTCCGCCTTCATGAAGCGAGCGACCTCGACCGGGTCCTTCGATGGCAGGCTCACCTTCGCGGCTTGGGCCAGTTCGATCAGCGTTGCGGGACGGAGCGAGCCATCGAGATGCACGTGCAGCTCGGCCTTGGGCATCCGAACCAGCAGCTCAGGGGACAGCATCGTCTTCAGAAGAATCGCCGGGATCTCGGCGGCTGGAAACGATGACTCGAAGGATGGCGCCGTTGGTAAGAGTTTGATCGAGCGGAAGGTCGAGGCCTCGCCCGTCGGTGACCTTGGCCTTTCCCGACTCCACCGCCTCGGACAATTGTGGCTCGGCGAGACGAATCGCACCGGCAACCGAGGTCCCGGCGGGAAGATCAACCGCCCGCTGGTTCAGATAGACTCGGGTTTTGTCCGGCATCAGCGCGCAGGCAGGAGGCGGCCGCTCTCCGGAGGAACGACGGGTTGAGGTAGTCGGTGCAGATACTCACGCAGGGCGTCGGTGCCGGTGAGATCGGTCTCGGTGACGGGCCAACGGCCAAGCAGTCCGCTGTCGGCGCATCCCATACCGGAGGCGCACCTGGTGCCGCCGAGGACGAAGGAATCTCCCTGGACCAGGTGCCGGCTGATGACGACCAGATAAGTGACCTTGGATTCGAGTTCGCGCCCGCTGGCGAAGCGCACCGATCGAACGCGCTGCAGGCTCGGTTTGGCCGGAGCGTAGGTGAGCGTGGCACCCGAGATCTCGCAGCAGGGCGTTTCGCTCTCGACCAGATGCTCGAAGACCCAGCGGAGATCGTCGCCCCGGATGCTGAGTTTGAGCAACTGATCGCTTCCCGGGACGGCAGCGCGGAGGTCTTGCTCCCCGACGGTTCCCACGTTCAGGTCCTGAGTTCCTTCTGGAGCGGCCACGATGGCGAGGTCGGCTCGCAGGCTGCTGCGGTAGGCATCCGCCATCAGTCTCAACAGCGATCCACCGGGCCCGGCCGACGCCGGGAATTTCATCGTCGCGATGGTCTCATCCGCCGGAGCGAGATACAGCTCGGGCGTATCGTCCGTCGCCGTCGCGACCGCCGGCAGTGCCAGAGGTACACTCGCCGTCGTGGGAGCCGCAGCGGAGGGGCCGGGCCTGATGAACAACGCGCGCGCAGCTACGGCCGCATTCTCGGGAACCAGTTTCCATGACGACCCGGCGAACGCCGCCGGATCGAGCTCCTTCCGGCGCCGAACCTCGTTGATCAGCAGATCTCGGATCCGTTCTCCCCGATCGTAGACCACCGGAGCCTCGCGCAGCATCGGGTAGTGTCCTTCCCCCGACTGACGGAGACTCCCGAGTGCCAGAGTGAAGCTGTCGGTCGGTTGCACCGGCTTCCCCCGTACCGAAAGCTCCGAGATTCGCGATCCCGCGGGTCGAGACAGATCCACCGTATACTCGGCGCCACCGATGACGTCGTAGTCGGGTCCGGGGACATAGGCGTTGGTAAACACCGCACCCGCCGAGTCCACGTACCAGTAGCGCGCACTTTGCTCCAGATAGCTTCGAAGTCCCTCGCCCGAGATCCGGACTGCGCGCAGCGTGTTTTCCGAGGGGTAGGTCTGGTAGACCTCTCCGACGGTGATTTCTCCGGTGTCGAAGCCGGCGCGGATGTCGTAGATGGGAGTGGATGCGAGGTCTGCGCCGGCGGCGCGACGCTCTACTTCATTGATGAAGCGGACGAGCGGCGTGTCTTCGACTCGGCCCGTCGCTGCCCGCATGAAGCCGGTCGTCTCACCGAGGGTCTCGGACATCCACGCCGAGACGGCCGCCTGCTTTTCGACGAGCCGTCGCTCGAGCCGTTGTGATGGAGCGACTTTGTCGAGCAGGATCCGAGTCGCTCGAACGCTGGTCACCCGCCAGGTGCCGCTGCGCCGGGCCAGCAGCACATGAACCACGGCGAGGCTCTGGCCGAACGGCTTGGGCTGGACGAAGTGCACTCCACTCCGGATCGAGTCCACCAGCTCGCGATGGGAATGTCCTACGACCACGAGGTCGGGGTGCACCGGTCCTTCCGCCAGCTTCGCGGCAACGTTTTCCGGGCCCACCCCCGTGGTGTCGTAGCTGCTCTGTCCCTCCATTCCGCTGTGAGCGAGGACGATGGCGAGGTCCGCGTCTTTCCGCATTTCACCCAGCGCGACGCCGGCTTCCTCCGCAACCGGAGTCACCCGCAACCGCCCGTGAACCTGGTCCCGGTCCCAGACCATGACGCCGGGCGTGGTGAAACCCGCGATCCCCACCCGGATCCCGTTCCGTTGGAGGACCACATAGGGACGGAGTTCCAGAGTGTCTTCGGGAAGGACCCGAACGTTGGCACTGACAAAGGGAAAGGTCGCGGCCGAGATCGCGCGATCGAGAAGCGGGACGCCGAACGCGAAATCATGGTCCCCGAGGGTCGCCGCGTCGTAGCCCACCTGGTTCATCGCGTCCACGATGGGATGGGGGTCCTGCGGCTCCACTCCGCCGTAGTAGGTCGCGAACGGGGTCCCCTCGAGCGCGTCGCCCGCGTCTACCACGACGACCTGGCCGGGGAACTTACGTCGGAGGGAATCGATTGCGGTGGCAGCGCGGGCCAGAGCGCCCGGAGCCGGGGCCCGCCGCCCAAAGTCCCAGGCGACCGCCTGACCATGGAGGTCGGAGGTCGCCACCACCACGATGCGGGCGGTGTCAGGTGTCTGCAGGGCGAGTACCGCGAACGCGGCGAGAAACACCATTGAGGGAAATATCCCAAGTGGTACACCGCCCACGCAACGTCAGGTTTTTGACGACTTGCGCTGCGACACCGACCTGTGTATTCGTTTTGCCGCATATATGGAAACCCCCCTGTCGCTGGTCGACCTCCTCGCGGTGCTCGCCGAGCCCACCCGGCTACGCATCGTCAACTGTCTCGCCATAGCGCCGCTCTTCGTCTCGGACCTCCAGGCCATTCTGGATATTCCTCAGCCAACCGTGTCCCGCCATCTCAAGGTGCTTCGCACCGCCGATCTGGTACGGGACACGCCGATCGCCCAGTTCGTGCTCTATCGGCTGCGTCGCCCGCCAGATGCTCATGGGCGGCTGCTCGCAGCCGCTCTCGATGCAGCCAATCTGGATCCAGCGCTCCGGGCCGAGCGGGAACAGGCCTGGGAGCGTAGTCGCCGGACCACCCAGGCGCGTACCGAGTCAGGAGCTCGTTTAGCATGACCAACCGAATCCTCGTGGTGGATGACGAGCCGGATATCACGGCGCTGGTCGCCTACCATCTGGCGAAGGCCGGGTATCGAGTCTCAACCGCGGCACACGGGCCCGACGCTCTCAAGGCGGCGCGAGAGGAACGACCGGACATCGTCGTTCTCGACGTGATGCTTCCGGGGGTCTCCGGATACGACGTGCTGGCCGAGATGCGACGGCGGGAGGAGACGAGGGACGTTGGGGTGATCCTTCTGACGGCACGCCGGGAAGAAGCGGATCGGATCCGCGGCCTCTCGCTCGGGGCCGACGACTATCTGACCAAGCCCTTCTCTCCGGCCGAGCTGGCGCTGCGGGTGACGGCACTGCTCCGGCGGCTGGGGGCGCCGGCGGTGACCAGCGGATCCACCCTCACCGCCGGTCCGATCGCCATCGACCGCTCGGCCCATCGGGTTGCGGTGGAGGCGAAGGACATCGATCTCACGGCGACCGAGTACAAGCTGCTCCTGACCCTGGTAGAGCGGCGGGGGCGGGTACAGACTCGGCCCCAACTGCTGGAGACGGTCTGGGAAGCCCAGCCCGACATCCAGACTCGCACGGTGGACATGCACGTGCAGCGGCTCCGGAGCAAACTGGGCGACGCGGGCGACCTGATCGAGACGGTACGCGGGTTCGGTTACCGGTTCCGCGGCAACGAAAAAGGCGTGAGGAAGAATTGAGGTTCGCCGGCCGCCTGGTACTGGGGACCATCCTGGTCGTGGTCTTCGTGGTGCTCACCATTGTGAGCGCCTCCGAGGTGTCGCTCCGGCGTGACCTCGAGGCGGACATTGCGACCTCGCTGGAACGGGAGGCGCGGCTCGTCGCCAATGCGCTGCCGCCCGATTCCACTCAATGGGAAGCGACGGTCAAGCGGCTGGGGCCGGAGAGCGGTCTCAGGATCACGCTCATCGACTCGGTGGGGCGGGTCCGGGCCGAGAGCGACGTTCCGGAAGAGCGTTTACCGATCATCGAGAACCACGCGAATCGCCCCGAGGTGATCGCGGCTTTGCAGAACGGGGTGGGCAGCAACAAGCGCACTAGTGTCACGATCGGCGAGCCGCTGTTGTACGTGGCGGTGCGAGGTGGACCGGGAATCGTCCGGGTTGCGGCCCGCATCCCCCAGGTGGATCGCGTGGTGAAACGAGCCCAGAACTCGGTGCTGGGTGCGGCACTCCTGGCGCTGGTGGTCGGCTGTATCCTCGCGACGATCGCCGCGCGCTCGGTGGCGCGCCCGCTGACCCAGATCACCGGTGCCGCCCGCGCCATCGCGCAGGGCGCCCCTCCGCGATTCCCCCGCTCCACGATTCCCGACGTCAACGCGCTGGTTCGGGCCCTCCGGGAGATGAACAACCAGTTCGGGGAACGGTACGAAGCGTTGCGAGTCGGCAAGGCGGAGAGTGTCGCGATCGTCGAGGCGATGGCGGAGGGCGTCATCGCAGCTGACAACAAGGGGCACGTCGTCATCGCCAATGCGGCCGCGCGACGATTGCTGGGCTACGAGCCCGATGCTCAGCTGCCGGAATTGGCCCAGCTGTTCCGGGCCAAGGCGGCGAGAGATGTGGTGTCGACGGTCCTGGCGGGCATAACCAGCGGGGGAAAGGAGCTGGATCTGGGAGACGATGTCGTGATGCTCAGCGGGCGTCCGCTGCCGGGAGGCGGGGCGCTGCTGGTGCTGCATGACGTCACCGAGATCCGGCGGCTCGAGGCGGTTCGGCGAGATTTCGTGGCCAATGTCTCTCACGAGCTCAAGACCCCGCTCACTTCGATTTCAGGCTACGCGGAGACGCTGGTCGGCGAGCAGCCGGATCCGGCGACCACCAAGCGCTTCCTCGAAGTGATCCTCGCCAATGCGAGGCGCATGCACCGTCTGGTGGACGGCCTGCTGGACCTCTCGAAGATCGAGTCGGGGGGATGGCACCCGGCAGTCGAGCCGCTGGACGGGCCCGGCGTCGTCCGGGAGACCTGGGGACTCTTCGCCGAGCGGGCTGCAGCACAGAAGATCAGTTTCGTCCCGCAGTTCGATGGCAAAGCCGGAACGATTCAGGCCGATCCCGACGCCCTGCGACAGATCCTGACCAATCTCTTCGACAACGCCCTGCGCTACACCCAGCCCGGCGGCCGCATCACGGTGAAGCTGACGCCGGATGAGGGGGGTGTGCGGCTCGTGGTGAGCGACAATGGCTCGGGAATTACATCCGAGCATCTCCCGCGGATCTTCGAACGCTTCTACCGGGCCGATCCAGCGCGCTCACGGGAAGAGGGCGGCACCGGATTGGGACTGGCCATTGTCAAACACCTGGTCGAAGCGCACGGAGGCAGTGTGGAGGCGGAAAGCCAATGGGGACAGGGCACTACCATCTCCATCTGGTTCCCTGCCCCAACAGAAATTAGATCGTCGCCCGATCGTGACCAGGTAATCGCCGGTATGTGACGCTCCGCCCCGTCATTTCAGTAACGATGACGCGAGGCGACATCTGCAGCAGCTGATTGATGGAATGAACGCGCTGGACCGGACCTGGCTCCTGGCGCTTTGTGACCGGCAGGCTCCGCGCTGGCTCGATCGAACTCTTCGCCTTACCACTCACCTCGGCGGTTTCGCCGCCACGGCGCTCGTCAGCCTCGTTCTCCTGATCATTCCCGGCACCAGGCAGCTTGGACTCGCCATGACGGTGGCGAATGCGGTGTCGCACCTCATCGTGCAGGTCCTGAAGCGGAGCGTGGTACGACCTCGGCCCGACCACAACGGAGTCCTGGCGCTCTCCCTCAATCCCGACGCCTTCTCCTTCCCTTCCGGCCATGCCTGCGCCGCGATGACGCTCGCCGTCACGGCGATCTGCGATAATCCGGCCTCCGGGCTTCCCGCTCTGGGACTCGCTCTCCTGGTCGGTGCCTCGCGGGTCTACCTCAGGGTCCACTACGTGACCGACGTGGTCGTTGGCCAACTGGTCGGAGCGGTTACCGCCGCACTGGTATCCCTCGCCCTCCTGTAAATCGCCTCGAGTTGGTCCAATTCCCGAGACCAGTCCCTCCCCTGCGCGAAGGCGCGGGCCGCCTGCCCCATCGCTTCCCGCCGCTCCCGGTCCCGCACCAGCG
>DATBGE010000030.1:0-6469 GCA_036558125.1 Gemmatimonadales bacterium
ACTCGAGGCCGGCGACCTCTGCCAGCTCAGCCGTATTCTCGCCGTGGCCGATATCTGTGAGGCGCTGTCGGCGGAGCGTCCCTATCGTCCCGCGATGCCTGAGGCGGAAGTGCTCGACATCATGGGGGAGATGGTGGGGACGGGAATCTGCCAGGTGGCGTACGAGGGCCTGTTGGCGAGTATGCACGGCGGAGTCGTGAGGCCGAAGGAAGAGTGGCAGAAGCGAGAAGAGGGAAAAGCGAAAGGGGACAGGGCGAGGGAAGGGACGGCGGCGTAGTAGTCGTGGTCTGAGGTCTAGAGTCTGAGGTCTGAGGTCTGAGGTCTAGAGTCTAAGGTCTAAGGTCTAAGGTCGAGGGTCGAGGGTCGAAGGTCGGGGTCCATTCACTTCTGAGTCTTTCTTCATTTTCAATTCACTATACTCTGCGCCAATCGGCACGAGCTTATCCTTGTCACGTCTCAAGTGAGAGGATCCTATGAAAGTCGCCGATCTGATGCGGAAGCCGGTCCGGAGCATTCTCCCTGATGCGACCGTCGAAGAAGCGCTGGTCACGCTGGCGGACTATCACATCTCCGCGCTCCCTGTGGTCGATGCCAAGGGACGAATGATCGGGGTGATTTCGAGCACCGATCTCATCGTGGCCGAGGCGGAGGCCGCTCACAAAGACACCCTGCGCGAGTTGGCGGAAGACACCGAGGTGCGGGAGATCATGACACCGCGGGTGCTCACGATCGGGCCGGAGGCTGATGTGAGGGAGGCGGCGGAGCATATGCTCTATGCCGATGTGCACCGGCTGTTCGTGACCGAGATGGATCGTCCGGTCGGCGTGATTTCCGCAAGCGATATTGCGGCCGCGGTGGCGGCGGGACGGATCTAGAAGCGGGAGACGGGAGACGGACGCATTTCTGCCCCAAGGTCCGATGGACAGCCTCATTGTGAGGCAATAGGGTAGTCTTGGTGGGGTCTGGGCGGGGCGGCGCAAACCCCTTTCAGGGCCATTTCGCCGGACCAAATGTGACCCGGTGAGCCATTCGGCAGCCGGTCGGTCTCCCATGCTGGTGAAACCGTTGCACCGAAGCACCGCTGTTTGCCACTCGCCGACCGTTCGGCGCGCGGGTGAAACATCTAGGCCTTCCGTCAGTTCGCTCTGCCGCCGTTCCCGCGCTGCAATCCCCGACTACTCGCCAACTTGGTGCCGCACCGCTCAGGAAGGGCAGCCTGCGCCGAGTGAGACTTCTCTTTTTCGGAGGTGAATCATGTCCACCAGTCTACTCGATGGCCTGAAGAGCTTGGTGACACCGGAGTTTCTCTCCGGCGCGGCTCGGAATCTCGGTGAAAGCGAGGGCGCTGTTGCCACGGGTCTCGGCGCCGCCTTCCCGGCCATCCTTGCCGGACTGGTCGGCAAGGCCGGGGATTCCCAGGCGATGCGTCCCCTCTTCGACCTGATTTCGAGTCCGGCGAATGACGGCAGTGTGATCCGGGATCCGCGACTCGCGCTGACTGCGACCCCGCAGTCTCCGCTCGGAGCGGCGGGGACCAAACTCCTTTCCGGTCTCTTCGGCGGTCAGACCTCCTCGATCGGCGATTGGATCTCCCGTTTCGCCGGATTCCGTTCCGGCTCGGGATCTTCACTGCTCACGATGGCGGCGCCACTGGTGCTTGGCCTGTTGGGAAACCGGGTACGCACCGGGGGACTCAACCCTGCAGGGCTCGGCAATCTGCTGCTCGGTGAGAAAGACACGATCATGCGCGCGCTGCCGGCGGGCTTGGGATCCATTCTTGGGATCAAGGACATTGGCGGCATAGCGGTCCCGCGAGCCACCGCGCCCAGCACCAAACGGTGGCTGGTTCCCGCGTTGGCCGCATTGGCGGTGGTGTTGGTCGTCTGGGCCCTGGGCCGCAATCGTCATCCGGCTGATGAGGCCCGTGGCGCGATGAGCGCGGGCATGGCTCCTCCGCCGTCGGATACGGCCGCAGCACCGGCAGCCTCCGATCTCAAGTTTGTCTGCGGTACCGAGAGCATCTCCTTCGGCCACGTGGGAGACCGGGCCGTGCTGACTACGAGTTCGGGCAGCTTCGACCTGCGTCCGGTGACAACGGCATCGGGTGCGAAGTACGTAGCCGTGACCGATTCGACCACGAGCTTCTGGAACAAGGGAGACAAGGGAACTCTGGAGATCAAGGGGACCAAGTATCCGGAGTGCACGGCGGCGAAGGCGGGGATGTGACACGTGAGGGCGTGAGGACGTGAGGACGTAACGAGGTGGGAAGTGAGAAGGGCAGTGGTTGTTGCCCAGCGAAGCGAAGGATCATCGGAATCGGACTTGGGGCAGCGAGTCCTTCTCACTTTTCACTTCTACTGTGAACAGGGCGGCCGAGGGACCTTGGAGACAAGAGGACCTCGTATCCGGGGTGTGTTCCGGTTCGGTGAGTAGACGCCATCGGCGGGATGCACTCTCATAGCAGTACTGGCTGTTCGGCGTTGGCTGCGGCTCGACTGGAATTCCTCGAGCGCAGCCATCGCCGGCGCCATCCAATCCCTCAATCCTTACACTGGCTGCTTCACGATCCGCAAATACGGCCTCGGCGCCTTCCAGCCCGCGGGATACTTCTGCTTTGTACCGGGTTATTCTCACCGCCCACTTCCCCACCGCCCACTTCCCACCCTCCAATCCCGGTTTTACTTTTACCGCCCCTGCCCCTTGGTGTAACTGGCAACACGCCTGACTCTGGATCAGGAGAGTCCTGGTTCGAGCCCAGGAGGGGCAACTCGAAGGCTCTGCAACGGTCCGTTGCGGAGCTTTCTTCGTTCCTGGAGGGGGAGTGCTCCGTTGTGGGTAGCATCATTCCGCGGAAGCGGGGCCCCGCTGAATCCGTCAAAGTGCGTGGTACCTGGAAGCATCGTCGGTGTCTGTGCGAGGCAGCCTCACACGTTGAACCGGATACTCATGATGTCGCCGTCGGCGACGACGTAGTCCTTCCCCTCGAGCTTGAACTTCCCCGCCTCCTTCACCGCGTGCTCCGAACCGTGCGCGATAAAGTCGGGGTACGCCATCACCTCCGCCCGGATGAAGCCGCGTTCCAGGTCGGTGTGAATCTTCCCCGCGGCGGCCCGGGCGTGGGTCCCGCGCGGGATCGGCCAGGCGCGCACTTCGTCCTCCCCCACGGTGAAGAAGGAGATGAGGTCCAGCAGCTCGTAGGCGGTCCGGATGAACCGCGCCAGCGCCGACTCGCTCAGGCCGAGGTCGGCGAGAAAGGCGGCCTGGTCGGTGGGATCCAGCAGCGCGATCTCGGCCTCGACGCTGGCCGAGAGCACCAGCCCGGCCGCACTCAGCGCGGTCAACCGCTTGGCCAGCGGCTCCGGCATCGGCTGGGCCGCCTGGTCCTCGCTCCGGTTCAGCACCGCGAGCAGGGGCTTATCGGTGAGGAGGGCGAACCCCGTGAGCATGTCGCGATGCAGGGCGGTCTCGGGCAACGACCGGATCGGCCGCTCGGCCTCCAGCGTCTGCTTCATCAGCTCGAAACCCGCAATTTGAAGGGGGTCGGTCTTGTCCTTCTTCGCGCGGTCCAGCTTCCGCTCCACCATTTCGAGGTCGGCCAGGACACACTCGGTGTAGAACGCCTCCAGCTCGGCGGCGGGATCGGCCTTTGCCTCCACCGCGGGGTTGGGGAACGCCCGCAGCACCAGGCACAGCACGTCCTGCGCGCGGATGGGCTCGAGCGCTTTCCGCGAAAGACTCTTGTGTTCGCCGCTGTGCTCGCCGGGGATGTCGCTGAAGACGATTTCGGCGTAGGTCGTCTTCTTCGGCTTGAAGATCGCGCTGAGCCGGTCGATGCGTTCGTCGGGCACTTTGGCGGTGCCGAGATGGACCGACCCGCCGAAGCCGGTGGGAATGTTCAGGCCGGTCAGGGTATTGAACACTGTGGTCTTTCCTGAACCGGCGAAGCCGACAAGACCGATCTTCATCGTGGCGCTGCTGCGTGAGACGGTCGCGCAGTCACAGCATCATGCACCCGTTCCGCGTCTCGTCGTGGTGGCTGACCGAAGACCCGGGCGTATTCACGGCTGAACTGCGATGCGCTCGCGTACCCCACCTCGTAGGCGATCGCCTCCGCGCTCGATGCTCCCGACAGCAGAAGGCTACGAGCCTTCTGCAGCCGCAACCGCTTCTGGTACTGGATCGGGCTCATCGCCGTGGCCGCCTTGAAGTGATGGTGCAGCGCCGAAGGGCTCATGTGCACCCGTTTTGCGAGCGCCTCGATCTGCAGCGGTTCCGCGAAGTGATCCTTGATCCAGGTGATCGCTCCCGAGACTCGACGCAGGCGGCCGTCTCCGATAGCCATCTGCGCCAAGCGCCCGAACTGCTCGCTCTGCAGCAGCCGGTAATCGATCTCCCGCAGAACCAGAGGCGCCAGCACCGTGACGTCCTCCGGCGTATCGAGGAGCCGCACCAGTCGGAGGAACCCGTCGAGGAGTGGCGCCTGCAGGGGGCTGAGGTAGAGCGCCCGCCCGTCGTGATCATCGGGGGGTGCTTGCCGGCCCGTCTCCACGATCAACGAAGCGAGCTCGCGCGGGTCCACAGTGAGCGTCAGACAGAGGTACGGCTCTTCCGGGCTCGCCTCAAAGACGTTCCCCACGACAGGTAGTTCCACCGAGACCGCCAGGTACTGCGAGCGGTCGTAGAGGTACGTCTCGTCGCCGAGCGTCAGCTGCTTTCGGCCTTGAACCACCACGTACACAGCCGGCTCTTGGAGGACGTACGTCGGCTCGGTCGGGTGGGAATACCGATAGAGCTTCAACTGCGGAATCGCCGTTTCATGTCGCCCGTCCGAACCCGTCCGGCGCTCGAGAAGCCCCACGAGTTCAGCCCGTAGCGCTTCCACGCGGAGGTCCTTCGGATCGCGCCCTCCCAACGCGTGGGATCCACCAGAGTTGCTCGCCATCGCTGCACTTCCCACGAAAGAGACGATCTGCTCCATGCACTGAGACGATATGTCCGCTCGGGGCCATCCTACAGATGCTAGGAGGAATAGGCAAGCATTGTCCACGATTAGGCTGAACCCAGGCACGCGAAGAACCTTACCTTGCCTTCCCCAGCAGATGAGGAACGGGAGCAGGAATGAGCAAGGTAAACAGGGGTGGAAACCGCGTCATTCAGGCGGCCAGGCCCGACGAGGCGCGACCCAAATCATTGGAAGACACGGAGCACATCGTCATGAAACACATCTCGATCGGCGGACTCGACGTCTCTCGCATAGGACTGGGCGCCATGTCGATGTCCGGCTACTACAACATCGGTACGGGCAGCGATGGTGAATCGATCCGCACTATCCACCGGGCGCTGGAGCTGGGCGTCACCCACATTGATACTGCCGAGATCTACGGTCCCTACACCAACGAGGAACTGGTCGGCCGGGCCATCAAGGATCGCCGCGACCAGGTCATATTGGCGACCAAGTTCGGCATCGTTTCGCACTCCGGTGGCGGTGCCGGCGTCCTTGACAGTAGCCCGGCGAATATCCGCGTCGCGGTCGAGGGATCCCTGAAGCGCCTCGGCACCGACCACATCGACCTGTACTACCAGCACCGGGTCGACCCGAACACCCCTATCGAGGACACAATCGGCGCCCTGGCTGAGCTGGTCGCCGAGGGCAAGGTCCGCTACATCGGCCTGTCCGAGGCCGGCCCCGCCACGATCCGGCGCGCCCACGCTGTGCACCCGGTCGCCGCGCTGCAGACGGAGTACTCCCTGTGGACCCGCGATCCGGAGGCCGAACTGCTGCCGCTGCTGCGCGAGCTGGGCATTGGCTTCGTTCCCTACTCGCCGCTCGGCCACGGCTTCCTTACCGGGGAGATCCGCTCGCCCGAGCAGCTCTCCAACGGCGACTGGCGCAAGACCAACCCACGTTTCACCGGCGAGAACTTCCAGCGCAACCTGCGCATCGTCGACGAGGTCAAGGCGGTTGCCGCAGAGGCGGGCGCGACACCGGCACAGGTGGCCCTGGCCTGGCTGCTCGCGCAGGGCGACGACATCGCTCCGATTCCCGGCACCAAGCGCGTTGCGCGCATCGAGGAGAACACAGCTGCCGACCGCATCCAGCTCAGCTCCGAGCAGGTCGAACGGCTGAACAACGTCACGCCGGCCGCCGGCGAGCGTCACAACGACGCCAACATGGCGGTCATCGACCGCTGACGGCGCGGCATAGCTTTCACGCCGCGTAGGGCACCAGGAGTTGATGTGGCTGCCAACCAGCACTTCACGCCGCCGGCAAACTCCGACATCCGAGCGAGTAAAGGACGACAAAGTCCGGCATGAAGATCTTTGAACTCCAGCATCGGGTGACACGAACTCGCGTGAACGGTTACAACTTGCTGGAATTCGGCTGGTTATTGCGGCCCCTCTGGATCAGGAGAGTCCTGGTTCGAGCCCAGGAGGGGCAACTGAAGGCCCGGTAAGCACCCGGCGTGCT
>DATBGE010000031.1:0-46519 GCA_036558125.1 Gemmatimonadales bacterium
TCAGCGGAGTCAACACGCTCTCCGGCTATTTCGAGCTGAACAACGGGAAGACCTATACCTTCTCGGTGCAGGCGAATCACCACGTACTGGGCGGGAAGACGATGCTGCCCGAGATTGACAGCGTGGTGGTCGCGTTAGCTAAAGCCGTTTCAAAGAAGAAGTAGAGAGCAGTGCCATAAGCCGTAAGCCATAAGCCTTAAGCTAGGTGGATCTGCCACACGTTGGGCAGCTTAAGGCCTAAGGCTTATGGCTTACGGCCCCCAGAATGTGAGAACGACCATGCTTCTCCTCTTAATCAGGCACGGAGACGCGGGCTCCCGCGACGAGACGAAGTGGCCCGACGACACCGAGCGGCCCCTGACCAAACAGGGCGACCGGCAAACGGCGAAGATGGCGAAGCGGCTGCGTCGGCGCGGCTACATCCCGACCGTTCTGCTCAGCAGCCCGTGGGTTCGCGCCTGGCAGACCGCGGAGGTCGTCGCCCAGGAGTTCGAGGATGAAGGATTGATACCGGAGGCGTGCGAGCCGCTGGCGACGATGCCGCGGGTCGATCGGTTCGGCGAGGCCATCGGTACACCGGGAGAGAAGGCCATCGTTGCCCTGGTCGGCCATGAGCCGTGGCTCGGCGAGCTCGCCTCCCGCCTGCTTACCTCAAGCACCTCCCGGCTCCAGATCGATTTTCCAAAGAGCGGGGTGATTGGTGTCGAGCTCGAGGCCGTGGAGGGCGGGGCGGGAAAGCTCATGTTCTTCTGGAGGCCAAAGGGGGAGTGAGAATCAATTGTCAATTGCCAATTTTCAATTGCCAATTGCTGACGGCTGACGGCTGACGGCTTAAACTTCCCCGCCATGAATTCCCCCAATCCATTGCGGGTGGCGATCGTCGGCACCGGGCCGTCGGGGTTCTACGCCGCGGAACACCTGTTGAAGAAGCACCCCGGAGTCGAAATCGATCTCATCGACCGGCTTCCCACTCCCTTTGGACTGGTGCGCGGCGGAGTCGCCCCGGATCATCAGAAGATCAAGTCGGTCACCCGGGTGTACGACAAGATCGCCTCGCAGCCCGGCGTGCGATTCCTGGGCAACGTCCTGATCGGTCGGGATCTCAGCCGCGAGGAATTGCTCAACCACTACCATGCGGTGATCTACGCGGTCGGGGCCCAGAGCGACCGCCCGCTTGGCATCCCGGGCGAACATCTGGCCGGGAGCCACGCCGCCACCGAGTTCGTCGGCTGGTACAACGGCCATCCCGATTACCAGGACCACAGCTTCGACCTGTCCCAGGAAAACGTCGTGGTGATCGGCGTCGGAAATGTCGCGGTGGACGTGACCCGGGTCCTGTCGCGCACACCCGAGGAACTGGCCAAGACCGACATCGCGTCCTACGCGCTCGAGGCGCTTCGCAACAGCAAGGTGAAGAACGTCTACATGATCGGCCGCCGCGGACCGGTCCAGGCCGCATTCACCAATCCGGAACTCAAGGAACTGGGCGAGATGCCCGGCGCCGACATCGTGGTGCTCCCGGACGAGCTGGCCCTCGATGAAGGGAGCCGAAGCGAACTGGCCAAGACCGAAGACCGCACGCCGGAGAAGAACCTCCATACGCTGGAGTCGTTCGCCGCGAAGCCACAGGATGGGAAACCAATGCGGATCCACCTGCGGTTTCTGCTCTCTCCGCTCGAATTGCAGGGCAACAGTAGAGTAGAAGCAGTGAAGCTCAGTAAGAACCGCCTGGCCCCGGCAGCCAACGGTGACCTTCGAGCAGAACCCACCGGCGAATCGGAAATGATTCCTGCCGGGCTGGTCTTCAGATCGGTGGGCTATCTCGGCACCGGTATCCCCGGCGTCGTCTTCGATGCGAAACGCGGGATCGTGCCCAACGAAGGAGGAAGGGTGGTGACTGCTCCCGGCACCCCCAGCCAGGGAGAATACGTCGTGGGATGGATCAAGCGGGGCCCGACCGGGGTGATCGGAACCAACAAGCCCGATGCGACGGAGACCACCGATCACCTGTTGGAGGACTTCATCTCGGGCCGGCTGGACCGCACGCTTTCCTCCCGAGACGAGATCGACCGCATGCTCGCTCAGCGCGGCGTGCGCGTGGTGACGTGGAATGACTGGCGAAAGCTGGATCAGCTCGAGCGCGAGCGCGGTGCCGCCCTCGGCCGGCCCCGACTCAAGTTCACCACCGTCGCCGAGATGCTGGGGGCCCTCGGATGAAGCCAATCAGACTCGCTCTGCTCGGCGGTGTCCTGCTTCAAGGGTGCAGTAACCTCGGAAAGTTCGTAGAAGAGGTATTCAAAGAAAGACCACCGGTTCCACTACAGGCGGCGGAAATCTCCAGCGATGCCCGGCTCGACTCGACCGGCGCCATCGTGGGAAGCTTCGTCGGCGAAGGCACCAGCCGCCGGGTACATCTTCTCTCCAGCGACACCGGCCTGGTCGCCGCCCTGGTACGGCGTTACCGCCCGGTCAACCAGCGGGGCTCGACGGTGTGGCAGTGGCTGGACCAGCAGGGCACCTACGCCATCAATGTGGACCGCAGTCGCGATCCGATCCTCGCCAACCAGCCGATGGTGACCGGCTCCCCCGACGGTCACACGGCGGTACAGCTCGAGACCATTCTGCTGCACGGCAGCCGATGCGGCTGGCGTGGGACCCAGGTCGAGTTCATCGTCGATCCGGTGGACGCCAATCCGTCGCTCCGCGGTCCCGTGGTCGGATCGTTTCGGGACTCGCGAGAGAACTGGCAAAACGATCACGGGTATCGCACCCCCCCGACCGAGCCGGACGGGCGCCTGGTGGATACGCTCCTGGCGGCGACAGCCGCTGCGATGGATTCCGTCCTCCAGTTGCATCTCTCCTCCCGCGATCTGCCGCTCGCTTCGGTCGCGGGGGCTCGACCCGAGGTGAACACCCTGGAAGACATCGACGCGGCGGATGTCCTGGCTTTTCAGTTGGAAGACGGCCGGGTACGCTACGCGGTCTCACTGCGCGAACAACGCCGGACCGCTTCGGGGACCTCGCTGGTGGCCGCGACCGTGATGGTGTGGGACGCGTCCCTGGTCTGGCGCCAATTCGTTTTCGCTCCCACTCTGCTGGAGGTCCGCTACGGCAGGCCGCGGCCCTGGAAGTCGTGGCCCCCCTTCTACTGGCGGCGGCTCGATGCGATGAGCGGATTCGCCTTTCAGCGCGACTATCTCTGGATGGAGCAGGTGGACGTGGAAGAGGATGCGGTACTCTGGACGGTGCTCGAGCCACGCAGCAACACCGTCGTAGCGGCAGCGGAGGTCGATGGGCCGTGCTGATTGGAACCGATCGCCTGGAACTGATTCCCTTCACCGCCGACGCCATCGATCTGCTGCTGGCGGGTAAACAGACGCGTTTGCGGGAAACCACCGGGCTCGAGTTCCCCGAACCGCTGCGGGCACCGCCATTGATGGATGACTTGCTTCCCCAGGTGAGAGACAGGCTTCGGGCCGAACCGGCGAGCCTCGGCTGGTGGACCTGGCTCGCGGTGGAGCGGGACTCGCGGCGGGTGACGGGCGCGCTCGGCTTCGGCGGCCCGCCCGATCCGGAGGGGGCCGTAATGATCGGCTACTCGACATACCCCGGAGCGGACCGGAAAGGTTACGCTTCCGAAGCGACCCGGGCGCTGGTGGATTGGGCGCTGGCCCAGCCGGGCGTCACCCGGGTATGCGCCAGCATCCCGCCGGACAACTGGGCGGCCCGCCGAGTGGCGGAGAAAGTCGGGATGGAGGTAGTGGGGACGGTGTGGGAGGAGGACATTGACGAAGTGCTGCTCTACGGTATCGACCGCGCATGAAGATCTACACCACGACGGGCGACGAAGGCGACACCGGTCTCTTTGGCGGAGGCCGGGTGCCGAAGGACCATCCCCGGGTCGCGGCATACGGAGAAGTGGACGAGCTCAACTCCGCGATCGGGGTCGCGCGAGCCGCGGCTCCTGTGGCGCTCTTCGATGACTTGCTGGAGGGGATCCAGCGGGACCTCTTCGCGATCGGCGGCCAGCTGGCGAGCCCCGATCCTGAAAAAGTGAAAAAGGCGCTCGAGAAGGCGGGCCTTTCCGAGGAGCGCATCACGGCGATGGAGCATGCCATTGATGACGCCGACCGCGAGCTGCCTCCGCTCACGGCGTTCGTCCTGCCCGCCGGCAGTGGCAAGGCCGCGGCACTCCATCTCGCCCGAACCGTGTGCCGGCGGGCGGAGCGTTCCGTCGTGGGGCTTTCCCGTGACACCGCGGTGCCTCCACTCTTCGTAGTGTATCTGAATCGGCTTTCCGACCTGCTCTTCACGCTGGCCCGCCTGGCCAATCACCGCGAAGGGGTGCAAGAGACGAAGTGGTGAGGCCTCCTATCCCGGTCGCTCACGCGCTGGGAAACTATCCGGTCTACGTCGAGGTAGGAGCACTGACGGGTCTACCCGAGATGCTGTCCGGTCTCTGGGGAGATCGCCGGCTGGCCATCATCACCGACAGCCACGTCGCAGCGTTGTACGACAAATGGGGCCAGGGGAACGCGGTGCGCGCCGAGGCCACTCTCATCTTTCCCGCGGGGGAAGAATCCAAGACCCGCGAGACCTGGATTCGCCTGTCCGACGAACTGCTCGCCCGGGGCTTCGGCCGCGACTCGGCGATCGTAGCGATTGGCGGAGGAGTCGTAGGCGACATGGCCGGGTTCGTGGCCGCCACCTACTGCCGGGGCGTTCCCTACGCGCAGGTGCCGACAACGTTGCTGGCGATGCTCGACGCCTCGGTCGGCGGGAAAGTCGGAGTGGACACACCGCAGGGGAAGAATCTGATCGGGGCCTTCCACCCGCCCGCGATCGTCGTCTCCGATCCGGTGACTCTCATGGACCTGCCGGCCGCCGAGTATCGCGCCGGATTCGCCGAGGCGATCAAGCACGGCGTCATCGCGGACGCGAAGTACTTCGATTGGATCGAGACCCATGTCTCCGGGCTCGTCGCGCGGTCCAGGGAGACCCTGGTGGACCTGATTCGGCGCAGTGTCGAGATCAAAGCGGAAGTGGTCAGCGCCGACGAACGGGAGTCGGGCCGTCGCGCGATTCTCAACGCGGGTCACACCGTGGCCCACGCGTTGGAGACCGAATCGGGGTTTCAGCTCGCGCACGGTGAGGCGGTGGCACTGGGGCTCCTCGCCGAGACACGAATTGCCGAGCAAATGGGAATTGCTCGCGCAGGACTCTCGGAGCGAATCGCGAGTCTCGCAAGGGCGCTCGGGTTGCCGACTGCCTTGCAGGGTCCGCGGGATCTTACGCGTCTCACCCAGGCGCTCACCCGTGACAAGAAAAATCGCGGGGGAACAATTCATCTCGCGTTGCCGGAAGACCTGGGAAGAATGCACGCTGCGAATGGCCAGTGGACGGTGCCGGTCGACAGCACGATGATCATGGAGGTTTTGGTCCAGCGCAGCTGATTCACACAACGCACCACACGCCTTCCACAGCTCTCCACCTTTCCCCCTCTTGTAACCTACTGTACGACAATCAGTTACCTACTTGTATTGAATCGCGTCAATTGTGGAAAGCTGTGGAAAGGTGGACAAATTTTGGAATCGACTGCTGCTGAACGATTTGTGATGTGGAAATCTAAAAATGCTTGACCGTCTCTCCGGGGCGTCCTATATTCGCACACCTTTTTTGACGGCCACCGCGGGCCGCCTCCCTTCGAACAACATCAGCAGCACTTCCGCTCGGGGAGTCTATGGCGTCACTCAACGAGAGCCGGGGCAAGGTTTTCTTTCGTCCTGTTGCAACCGGCGCGTTCGACCAGTATCTGCAGGACATTCAGAAGTTGCCGATGATTACCGATCCCGCCGAAGAGAAACGGCTGGCCCGGTTGGCCCAGAAGGGATGCGAGAAGTCGGCAGAACGCCTGGTGACGGCCAACCTGAGATTCGTGATCTCCTACGTGAAGAAGTATCAGGGGCACGGTCTCGATCTCGCCGAACTCGTGGCGATTGGCAACGAAGGTCTCCTCAAAGCAGTTCGCAAGTTCGATCCCGATCATGGCGTGAAGTTCATCTCCTATGCGGTCTGGTGGGTGAGGCAGGCGGTGCTCAAGGCACTCGCCGAACAGACGCGCAGTGTGCGCATCCCGCTCAACCAGAATTCGGCGCTGATCAAGATGTCCCGCGCCGAGACCTTCCTCTCGCAGGAGCTGGGACGCGAGCCGACCGATCAGGAGATCGCCCTGGCCCTGAACGACTCGGTAGACAATATCCGCTCCGCTCGACGCATGACGTCGGCGGAGCTTTCACTGGATGCCCCCCTGGAGCGGGGCGACAAGAACGCGGGAACTCTCGGCGAGCGCTTCGCCGGCCCCGAAGGATCCGACATCGAAGAGAGAACCGATGCTCGGCTCACCCGCGAGTTCATCGATCGCATCTTCGAGCGGTACCTGACCCCGCGCGAGCGCAAGATCCTCTACCTCTACTACGGACTCGAGGAAGGCTCCGAGGCGCTCACCCTGGAGAAGATCGGGGAGCTCCTGGGAGTCACCCGGGAGCGCATTCGCCAGATCCGGGAGCGCGCCTTCGAGAAGCTGCGCCAATCGCCGGATGTGAAGGGGTTGGCGGGACACTGGGTGGCTGCATAGGGTGTAGGGAGTAGGGTGTAAGGAGTAGGGCTAATCGACTGGCTGGTACTCGTCGCCCTCCGGGAAGGTCTCCGGGGGGCTTCGTCTTGTTATTGTCCCGCCCCACTCCCTACTCCCTATTCCCTACTCCCTGACACCCACCTCGAAGCCCCCTACTATTCAACCATGCTCCCCCTCTTCCCCCTCACAACCGTGCTGTTTCCCGGCGCCCCGATGCCGCTGCACATCTTCGAGCCCCGCTACCGGCAGATGCTGGCGGACTGTCTCGAGGGTGACCGCCGCTTCGGCCTGGTACCGGGGGAGGAGGCGGAACCGGGAGCCGTCGGGTGCGTCGCCCACATCCGGGTGGCCCAGCCACTCGCGGACGGCAGATCCAACATCGTGGTCGTGGGAGAGAAGCGTTTCCGGCTGCTCGCGATCGAAGCGACAGAGCATCCTTACCTGGTGGGGCGAACCGAGGATTATGAGGATCGCCCCGAGAGCACTCCTTCGCCCGAGGACCAAGGCGCGCTTATTGAGCTCGCGGGGCGATACCGGGAATTGCTTCGAGTACTGATGGACGGGGCGGGCGAGTCGGCCGAGTGGTCCAGCGAACCGGTTCCTCTCTCCTTTCAGGTGGCGGCACTTCTGGAGGCACCACTCGAAATTCGTACGCGCCTGCTGGCGACTCGCTCCACCAACGCGCGAGTCAAGGCACTCATCGAAGTGCTCCCTCCGCTGCTGCGCGAGGCGAGTACCCGGGTCGAGGTTCATCTCCGTGCGCCCAGCAACGGGGTAGGTGGCCCTCATCACGAGATCGTCGCCGAGGGATGAAGCCGGATCTTGGCGAGCGGTTGAGTCGAATCGTCGGACCACGGTGGGTCCGAACCCGGGCCGCCGAGCTCGCGACGTACCGGGCCGATGGTCTCCCGACTCACGAATCCACGCCTGGCCTCGTGGTACTGCCGGGATCTCGCGCCGAGGTGATCGAGCTGCTGCGGGAACTCAGGCGGCGGGGCGTTCCGTTTGTTGCCCGGGGCGCCGGCACCGGACTCTCGGGGGGAGCCTTGGCCGATCCGGAGACCGTCCTCATCACCCTCACCCGCATGAACCGGATTCTGGCGATTCACCCGGACCGGCGTCGCGCGGTGGTCGAGCCCGGTGTCGTGAACCTTCGTCTCTCCGAAGCGGCCCAGAAGTTTGGGCTGCACTACGTCCCCGATCCCTCCAGTCAAAGCGCCTGTACCATCGGCGGGAATGTGGCGGAGAATGCCGGCGGGCCGCACTGCCTCAAGTACGGGGTCACGACGAATCACGTCACCGCAGTCGAAGTCGTGCTGCCCGACGGTAACACGGTTCACCTCGGTTCTCCGCACGGAGAGCCATGGGGCCCCGACCTGGTCGGGCTCTTCATCGGGAGCGAGGGAATGTTCGGTGTGGCGGTCGCCATCACGGTCCGCCTGGAGCCGATCCCGCAGGCGGTACGCACGGTGTTCGCCGAGTTCCTCGCGCTGCGCGACGCGAGCGAGGCGGTAACCGCCATCGTCTCCTCGGGAATCGTTCCCGCGGCACTCGAGATGATGGACCAGTCCTGCATCGCGGCGGTGGAAGCTTCGATCTACGCTACCGGTGCCCGGACCGATGCGGCGGCGGTGCTGCTCGTGGAGCTGGATGGTTCCGAGCGCACGGTCGAGGCCGAGTCGGCGATCATCGGGCGACTGCTGCGTGAAAACGGAGCACGGGAGGTTCGCAGCGCATCCAGCGCCGCCGACCGGGCTCGCTTGTGGCAAGGGAGAAAGAAGGCATTCGGAGCACTGGGGCGGCTGGCCCCGGATCTGGCGGTTCAGGATGCCGTGGTACCCCGCTCCGCCTTACCCGATGTCCTGGACCGGATCGCGGGCATTCGGGATCGGCTGGGTATTCAGATCAGTAATGTGTTCCACGCGGGCGACGGTAATTTGCACCCTTGTATCAGCTTCGACCGGCGGCAGCCGGGACTCACCGCGAAGGTCGAGGAAGCCAGCCGGGAAATCATGCGGGTCTGTCTCGATGCCGGCGGCAGTATCACCGGGGAGCACGGAGTAGGATCGGATAAGATGGATTACATGCCGTGGGCCTTCAGCGAGGCCTCTCTCGAAGCGATGTGTGAGGTACGGCGGGTCTTCGATCCTGATAACCGGGCCAATCCCGGCAAGGTCTTCCCCCTGCACACCTGCCGGGAGTGGCGGCAGGCAGGAGTCGCATGAGCGACGCGCTGTATACCCGTCTCCAGGCCCTGCTCGGACCAGGCGGTGTCGAGCGTGATGCCAAGGGTCTCCCTCGCGCGGTGCCCGAGAGCGATGACGCCCTCGCAATGGTCTGTGCTCTCGCGAGCGAAGAGGGATGGAAGCTCCGCATCGAGGGCGCCGGCACCTGGCTCGCCGCGGATGCCCCGGCCGACCTGAGTCTCAGCACGAGAAGCCTCAATCGCTTGATCGCACTGAACCCGGCCGACCTGGTCGCGACCGTGCAGCCCGGGATGCCGATCGAATCGCTGCAGAGCGAGCTCTCGGCGAAGGGCATGTGGCTCGCCATGGATCCCCCGGGGAGACCGGAGCGCACCATCGGCTCCATCGTCGCGACGGGAACCGCGGGACCGCTCCGGCTTGGCTTCGGTCCGGTGCGGGATCATGTACTGGGCTGTACCGCCGCCACGGGAGATGGACGCCTGGTCAGCGCGGGCGGACGGGTGGTGAAGAACGTCGCCGGCTACGATCTCACCAAGCTTCATGTCGGCGGATTCGGTGGATTCGGCGCCATCGCCGAGCTGCACCTTAGACTCCGCGCCTTGCCTGAGGTTGATCTCACACTGCTCACTCGGGGGACGAGAGACGCGATGGTCCGGGCAGGGCGCGATGCGCGGGAGGCCCAGGCGGCGGCGGTCGCCTTGGAGCTCTTCTCCCCCGCGCTCGCAGCGGACGCCGAGTGGGTGTTGGCCGCGAGGCTGATCGGAGCCGCGGCGGCGGTGGAGGCGGAGCGTGAACGCCTCGCCAAGGCGACCGGCCTCGCCTGGGATCCCGTCGCCTCCCAGAAAGAAACCGCCTTCTGGGGTTTGGCCGCGCGGGGCGCTCTCGCCGGGCCCCTCACCGTCAGGCTCGGCGTTCTGTTCGACGGGATGGACGACGCCCTCGACCTGATCCGAGAGCACTTCGATGAAGGTCTGGTGTCGGCGGGGCTGGGTAGTGGAAGCATTCGCTGGACTGGCGATGTGCCCGCCGATCGCCTCGCCACCCTTCGGCGCATTGCCGCGACCCGGGAAATTCCGGTCACGCTCGAACGCGCCCCATGGTCAGTGCGCCAGTCAGTCGGTCATTTCGGAGCCTATCGCGAAGGCGTGGGACAACTGGTGGGACGTTTGCGGGAAACGTTCGATCCGCGTGGATGCCTCTCGGTTGCGCTCGAGGGCAGCGATTCGTGACCCTGGATCTCACATCGCTCGATCCCTGCGTGCACTGCGGATTCTGCCTGCCGGCCTGCCCAACCTATGCGGTGACCGGAGACGAGGCGGACAGCCCGCGCGGCAGGATTGTGCTCATGCGCGCGCTGGAACGAAACGAGATTCCAGCCGATGATCCGGCGGCTCGTCAACACCTCGATACCTGCCTCGGCTGCCGGGGCTGCGAGCCGGTCTGTCCCTCGGGCGTGGGATACGGCCGCGGCCTCGAAGCAACTCGCGAGCTCCTCGCCCGGAAGAACGGCCTCACCCTCCTGTCGCGGCTCCTGCTGGGGACCTTCGGGAATTCACTCTGGGGAAGACCTTTCTTTTTCCTGTTGAAGACACTGCGAAGTCTTGGCCTGGCCGATTCGCTGAGCGGGAGCGGCCGGATCGGTTTCGGTCTGGGGATGATTGCTGCGACAAAGCCGGTCCACCGCGATGGAGTCCCGCCGCGCAACACGAAGGGCGATCCGCGAGGAACTGTTCGTCTCTTTACCGGCTGCATCATGAACGGATTGTTTTCTCACGTTCACGCGGCGACTCGCCGAACCCTTGAGGCGAATGGATACAAGGTGATCGAGACGGAGCGCCAGGTCTGCTGCGGAGCATTGCACGCCCACGCCGGCGACCACAAGGGCGCGGTGCGTCTGGCGCAGACGAATCTCGCCGCGTTCGGCTCCGGAACCGAACCGATCGTAGTCAACAGCGCGGGGTGCGGTGCACTGCTCAAGGACTACGGGCATCTGCTGGGCAGGGCGGAGGGAGAAGCGTTTGGCCGCCGGGTGAGCGACGTGTCGGAGCTCCTCTACGCCGCGGGGCCCAGGCCCGGAGGAGAGCTTTCAGTCGAGGTCGCCTACGATGCGCCTTGCCACCTGCAGCACGCCCAGCGGGTTCAGGCGGCACCGCTCGCCGTCCTCAGCGCGGTTCCCGGACTCCGCCTCCGGGTCCTGCCCGGATCGGACCGCTGCTGCGGGAGCGCCGGCATCTTCTCCGCCCTCCAGCCCACAATGTCCCGGGCAGTGCTCGAGGACAAGATCGCCTCATTCGCCGAAGCCACCCCTCGTCTCGATTTCGTAGCTACCGGAAATCCTGGTTGTCACATGCAGATCGGGGCCGGGCTGCGCGCCGCTCGTCTCCCGATCCAGGTGGCCCATCCGGTGGAGCTGCTGGATTGGGCGTATGAGCTGGGGGGAGTCTACGGGAGTAAGGAGTATGGAATAAGGAGTAAGGAGTAAGGAGTAAGGAGTGAGGAGTATGGGAGTGAGGAGTGAGATGAGGACATATCGGGTTCCTATGCTCTCCTCCTTCCTCCTTACTCCTTACGCCTGACTCCTTACTCCTCACTCTCTAGGGCTATTTTCCGGGATGGACCGCGCCATCCTCTTCGATTTCAACGGGGTCATCGTCGATGACGAACCCCAGCATTGTGAAGCCCTGATTGCGACCCTCGCGGAGTATGGTCTGCCGCTGAGTCGCGACGATTACTATCGCGATTACCTGGGATTCGATGACAAGGAGTGTTTCCGCTACGCCTTCGAGCGGAGCCGGCTTCGGGCCGATGACGGCGTGCTCGACCACGCGATCGAGCGCAAGGCAACCTTGTACGAAAAGGCGATTCGCCAATCCATGACGCTGGTGCCCGGCTCGACCGATTTCATTCAAGACGCCTCCCGCAAGGGGTATCGTCTTGCGGTCGTCTCCGGCGCGTTGCGCCGGGAGATCGAGCTGGTGTTGTCGCTCGCCGGATTACGAGACTTGTTCGGTGTCGTGATTGCCTCGGAAGACGTGAATGCCTGCAAGCCCGATCCCCAAGGCTACGAGCGGGCGCGCGCAATGCTCGAGCTGCCCTGCGAACGATGCGTGATCATCGAGGACTCGCTACCCGGCCTGGGCGCCGCCCGCCGAGCCGGTATTCGCTGCGCGATGGTTGCCACCTCCCATCCGGCGACTGATCTCCGGGGTGCCGACCTGATATGGCGGGATCTCCGCGGTCACACCGCCGACGAACTTCCCTGGTCCACATGAGCGCTCCCCGGGTTTCCCTCGATCGCGCTCGACTCGACCGGCTCCGCCAGGGCGCGGTCGTGGTCCGGACCCAGCCCGCCGCGTTCAGCGTGACCGGCATGGGCGCGCTCCAGTGTCTCCAGGGATTGCTCACCAACGATCTCGTCAAGCCGGGTGATCACAGCCTCATCTATGGCGCCTTGCTCACTCCAAAGGGAATGATCGTGGTGGATTTCTGGGTGATGCGGCGGCCCCAGGGATTCCTGTTGCTGGCCGAGCGGGACGGGCGCGAGGCGGCTCTCGATCTCTTCCAGCGCCAGCTACCGCCTCGACTCGCCCGGGTGGAGGATCTCACCGGACACATGAGCGCGCTCTGGCTGTTCGGTGAGAATGTTCTGGGCACCCTCCGGTTCTCCCGAATCGGCCCGGTGCCGGAAGCCGAAGGCCGACTCGCCGAGGGTGCCCCCGAATCCGAGCTCTTGATTGCGAGGCCTCACGCGAAGGCGCCATTTCAAGCGCTAGTGGCGGGGGCCAACGAAGAAATCGACAAGGCGATAGCGGCCCTCACGCGCGCCGGAGCGACCGTGGGCGACGACCGCGAAACGGCCGCTGCCCGGATTCTGGCAGGGTGGCCTGCCCTGGGTGCCGAGATTGGAGAGAAGACGCTGCCCCAGGAAGTCCGCTACGATGAACTCGATGGGGTCTCGTATACCAAGGGTTGCTATACCGGACAGGAAACGGTCGCCCGCCTGCATTTCCGCGGTCACACCAATCGCGGGTTGCGCGGGCTGATCTGGCAGGAAGGGGAGCTACCTCCCGGGACGTCGGTCACCACCGACGATGGCAAGGAAGTCGGCACGGTGCGCTCTACTCTGTTCCTGCCCGACCGATCAGTGGCTCTCGCGCTGCTGCGTCGCGAGGTGGAACCGGGGTCGTTCGTGACCGCATCGGGCCGGCCGGCGATCGTGGTCGCTCTGCCCTTCGACGTGGACCTGCTGCTCGCGTGACGCAGATCACTATTCCATGAAGCACAAGGGCCGCCTTGCGGCGGCCCCCTGGCGGCGATTCAGTAATCGGGAACAGCGATTACATCGAGTGCGCGCTGTCGCGAGTCATCCCGCTGTCCATCTTCATGGCGCCCGAGTCGGCGGGAGCCGGGGCTGGCGCGGTCATGGTCGAGTCGGCCGGCGGAGTCTGGGCCTTCTTGGGACCGCACGCGGTCAGAGCGAGCAGGGCTGCCAGCGTGAGAACCTTCTTCATTGTGACTCCTCTAAGGTTAGTGATGCGCTGCTGGCTCGGGCCCCGTCATGGGGCGACAAACCGCGCGCAAGTTTATTAACGAGTGTTCCGTTGTCAAGCACCCGGGATCCGGCTGGGTCATACCTTACATTTTCCCCGGGTTGCCGGTCCCCACTAATTTTAAACTCATGGCAAACCTTCCCAAGACCCTCGGCGAGCTCAAGCGCAGCCGCTGGGCCGAACCACCGCTGCGCGGCCGGTCGGTGCGAGACGAAATCCGCGCCAATGTCCTGCGCATGATGCAATCCGGCGAAGCCCTCTTCCCCGGTATCGTCGGCTACGAAGACACCATCGAGCCGCAGCTGATCAATGCCCTGCTGGCCCGGCATCACATCATCCTCCTCGGCCTTCGAGGCCAGGCCAAGAGCCGGATCCTGCGGCAACTCACCAGCTTCCTGGACGAGGAGATTCCGATCATCGAGGGGAGCGAGGTGAATGACGATCCCTTCGCGCCGATCTCCAAGTTTGCCCGGGAACGGATCGCTGAATGCGGGGACGCAACAGCGATCGCATGGCTGCACCGCGACAACCGCTACGTTGAAAAACTGGCGACCCCCGACGTGACCATCGCCGACATCATCGGTGACGTGGATCCGATCAAGGCGGCCCGCGGCGGACATCTCCTCGCCGATGAGTTGACCATGCATTTTGGTCTGCTGCCCCGCGCCAATCGCGGCGTCTTCGCCATCAACGAATTGCCCGACTTGAGCGGCAAGATCCAGGTGGGCCTCTTCAACATCATGCAGGAGGGCGACGTCCAGATCAAAGGCTATCCGGTTCGTCTGCCGCTCGATGTGATGCTCGCCTTTACCGCGAACCCCGAGGATTACACCGCCCGCGGGAAGATCATCACGCCCCTCAAGGACCGGATCGGATCCGAGATCACGACCCACTATCCCCGCTCGGTCGAGCTGGGAATGGCGATCACCGCCCAGGAAGCGTGGTCCGATCGCGGCGGCCTGCCGCTCGATCTCCCCGATTTCATCCTCGAGCTGATCGAGCGGGTCGCATTCGAAGGCCGGGAGGACAAGCGGGTGGACAAGCGCTCGGGAGTGAGCCAGCGTCTGCCGATCAGTCTCCTCGAGCATGTGATCTCCAACGCGGAGCGGCGCTCGCTCACCCACAAGGAGGGCCGGGTCACGCCGAGAGTAAGCGACGTGTATGCCGCGGTACCTTCCATTACCGGCAAGCTGGAGCTGGAATACGAAGGAGAACTGCAAGGCGGCGAGTCCATTGCGAAGGAATTGATCCGCCGCGCAGCCGGTCACACGCTCGAGGAGCGATTGGGTGGCCGGAGTCTCGATCGGGTGGTCGCCTGGTTCGACCAGGGCGGCGCGCTCAAGGTGAGCGGCGAGGAGCGGAGCGAGGTCTACCTCAAAGGACTGCGAGCGGTGCCGGATCTGTGCGACGCAGCCACCGATGCCGGACTCGCCGAAGGCCGTGACTCAGCCCGTCTCGTCTCGGCGTGCGAACTGATCCTGGAAGGGCTCGCGGCCGAAAAGCGCATCAGCCGCAATGAAGAGGTGGGGTATACCCGGGCGAAGCCGGAGAGACGGGAGCCCGGGGGCGGGTATCAGAAGGGGCTTGGATTGGGTTAATGAGGAATGATCGAATGGCGGAATGAACGAGTGGCGGAGTACGAACATGCGGTTCTACCAATTCATCATTCCGCCATTCCGCCATTCATCATTTCTCTCACCATCCTCTCGCCCGCGCCAGCCCTACCACCACCTCGGCTGCCCCTTCGAATCCCAGCAATCCCGTATTGAGAATCGCGTGGTAGTGAACGGGATCGTCCCAATCCCGTCCGTAGTGCTCCCGGTGATACCGGGCCCGCCGGGCATCGGTCTCTTCCATGTACTTTTCCGCCGCGCGAGGATCAAGTTTCTCGGCCTGAGCCGCGTACTTCGCGCGGAACTGGCGCGGAGCCACCAGCTTGACGTGCAGCGCATCGGGTAGCTGGCCGATTACGACCGGCGCAGCCCGGCCCACCAGCACAACCCGGCCCTCAGCGGCCACTTCCTTGACCACCGCTTCGGTGATTCTCACCAGGCTCGGCTCGTCTTTCGGTAGCGCGGCAGCACCCAGCCCCGGAACCGCCAGCTCCTGTGAGGAAACCGCCAGCGTGCGCGCCAGCCGCTCGATGAAGCTGGGAGCCCGCTCCTCCTGACGCGCCACATCCACCGGCGAGAGCTTGGCGCGCTCGGCCACCCGGTCAATGATCTCGTTGTCTACCACTGACCAACCGAGCTTGGCGGCGACCAATCGCGCCACCTCGGAACCGCCTGCCCCGTACTGCCGAGAGATCGTTATGACCATGGTGGAGAACTTACGGTGAATGGTGGAGACCGACAAATCTGCAATTCCTGTCAGTCACGTCTTATCTGCAGCGTCTTCCCTCAGCCCCCAGCCCACCGTCGCGATCGCGCACACCGTCCCGCCTAAGGCAAGCGATGTACGCACGCCGAAGTGTTCGGATATCCATCCGGCCTGGAGCGAGCCGAAGGGCGCCATCCCCAGGACCATCAGTGAGTAGAA
The DNA here is from genome assembly GCA_036558125.1 of Gemmatimonadales bacterium. GTDB lineage: Bacteria > Gemmatimonadota > Gemmatimonadetes > Gemmatimonadales > GWC2-71-9 > DATBGE01. The sequence goes on from DATBGE010000031.1 coordinate 15,930, forward strand.
GCCCATGATTCGCCCTCGCAGATCGTCGGGGGCCTGGGTCTGGAGCAAGGAGTTGGTCATCACGTTGTTCAGAATCATGCTGCACCCGGCCAGTCCGAGGAGGAAGGCGGCGAGCCAGTAGTGCGAGACCAGCGCGACCAGCGCGAGCGCGGTGCTGAACATGAGCCCGCCGAAGCGGATCAGGGTCGAACCCCTGGCCCGGGACCCAAGTGCCGCCATGGCGAGCGCTCCCACACTGGCCCCCAGGCCCACCGCCGACATGAGCCCGCCGTAGCCGGTAGCGCCGACGCCGAGAACATTCCGGGCGTAGACCGGCATCATCGGCAGAAAGGAAAATCCAAAGACGCTGAAGGTGGCGGTAAGGAGCAACAATGAGCGAGGGACTTTCTCCCCCATCGCGTAGCGCACTCCCTCCTGAAAAGTTCCCTGCCCGTCGACCTGGCGCCGCGACCCACCGGTCACCACACCTCGCATCGAGAGAAACGCGATGATCACCGCCAGGAAGCTTGCGGCATTGGCGAAGAAGCACGCGGCGAGACCCACCGCGGCGATCACTGCCGCGGCGATCACCGGCCCGATGATCCGGGAGAGATTGAAGACCGATGAGTTGAGCGCGATCGCGTTGAGTAGATCCTCCCTGCCCACCATCTCGATCACGAACGACTGGCGAAACGGGACTTCGAAGGCCGAAAGCGTGCCCAGAAAGACCGCGAGCGCCATCACCCAGGCGACCGTCACCCGCCCCGTGGCGGTCAGCACGCCGAGGGTAAGCGCCTCGCACATCATGAGGCTTTGAAACAGGATGATGCCGCGGTGCTTGTTGACCCGGTCCGCCAGTACGCCGCCGTAGAGCGTGAAGGCCAGGATCGGCAACGAGCCGAGGGTACTCACCAGGCCGACTTTGAAGGCTGAATTGGTCAGCTGCAGCACCAGCCATCCCTGCGCCACGGTCTGCATCCAGGTGCCGCAGAGGGAAATGAACTGACCGGCGAAGAAGAGACGAAAATTCCGGTGGCGGAGCGCGGTGAAGGGGTTAGGGGCGGGCACCGAGGAACTGTAGCAAAGGGCAGGAGACGGGAGAAGGGAGAAGGGAGACGGGAGACGGGAGACGGGAGACGGGAGACGGGAGACGGGCAGCCGAGCACATAGTGCGACTTGAACGGAAGGCAAGAACGAGGGTATCCATTCAGGTAGCTGTTACCGTCTTCCGTCTCCGTCTTCCGTCTCCCGGACCGATGCGCTTCACCACTTACTCCAAATTCGTTCCCGGCCTGGCCGAGGCGGTGAATCTCCAGTCGCTGCTCGATCAGCTGGGAGATTTTCTGCTGCAGTCGGGCTTTACCGGCGGGGAGTTCTGGGGAGATGAGGGCGAAGACCGGTCACTCGAGTCGCTCAGGCAGGCCATCCTTCAGGCGCTGATCGACTCGGGACAGCTCACGCCCGAGATGCTCCAGTATCTGCGGGGAGAGCCGTCGAAGAATCCGGCCAGCCAAAAGCAGATCGAGCAGGACCTGGCTCAGTTGCTGGATGAGATCGTTCGTCGCCTCATGGAGGAAGGCTACCTCAACCTGGAGCAGGCCCCCCAGATGCCGGCCGGCTACAGCTCACTATACGGACCTGGAGGGCAGGCCGCGTCGGCCGCGCGTCAGATCCAGTTCAACCTCACCGAAAAAGGCATCGACTTCCTCGGCTACAAGACCCTGAAGGGACTCCTTGGCAGCATCGGCAAGTCGAGTTTCGGGGCCCACGAAACCCCACACCTCGCCACTGGAATCGAGGCCGAATCGGTCAGCAAGCAGTACGAGTTCGGCGACACGATGAACCTGGACGTGCCCGCGACCCTGGCCCGGGCCATCGGCCGCGAAGGCCTCGTCGTTCCGATTCCATTGGAGTATGACGATCTCATGGTCCACCAGGCCGAGTATCGCTCGTCGGCCGCGACGGTGCTCATGCTGGACTGCTCACACTCGATGATCCTGTACGGGGAAGACCGCTTCACCCCGGCGAAGAAGGTGGCACTGGCCCTTACCCACCTGATCCGGACTCAATACCCAGGCGATTCGATTCGTTGCCTCCTGTTCCACGACACCGCGGAGGAGATTCCGCTCGCGGCACTCGCTTCGACGCAGGTCGGCCCCTATCACACCAATACCGCGGAGGGGCTCCGCCTGGCCCGACGGATTCTCACCGGCCAGAAGAAGGACATGAAGCAGATCATCATGATCACCGACGGCAAGCCGTCGGCGCTCACGATGCCGGACGGGAGAGTCTACATGAATTCGATGGGACTCGATCCGATGATCCTGCAGGCGACGTATCGCGAGGTGGCCAACTGCCGGCGGGCGGGCATCATGATCAACACCTTCATGCTGGCCCGGGACCGCCACCTGGTGGATTTCGTGAAGAAGATGTCGCAGATCTGCCGGGGCAAGGCGTACTTCACGACCACGATGACGCTGGGTCAGTTTATTCTCATGGATTTTATGAAGAGGAAGACCCGGATGGTGTCGTAACGTAGGGAGTAGGGAGTAGGAAGTAGGGAGTAGGTGGTAGGGCGTGGGAATAGAAACGGTTGCACAACTGGCCCTTGGGGATTCTGGGGTTTTCCCCCACTTCCGACTCTCACACCCTACACCTCACACCCTACTCCCTACTCCCTACTCCTTGTCAGCTCCCCGTCTGTGTCCCCCCCACTACCCGCTTGATCTTCTGCCCGGCCTCGAGCCGGGTGTCTGTCTGCATCCCGTTGATGATCGCCACCTGCTCGATCGGAATGGAGGAGGGGAACTGCTTGTAGTACTCTGCAAGCGTCATGTCCTTGGGCACCGTTTCCACCTTTACCCTGGCGGGCTGAACGTTGAGTGCCTTGGGATCGGTGAGCTTGCGGAAACTGCCAATGCTTTTCTGGAAGACCGGGGCATAGTTGGAGAAGGTGTTCTCGCTGGTGTAGCCCAGGTACCGGAAAGTCACCCCGTTGTATGAGATGAAGGTCGCAATGCCGTGCAGCTGACCGTTATCGGTCTGTGCGGTGAACTCCGCCGTCGCCGCCGGATTGCCCTGAATCGTCACCTTGCGCGGTTGTCCCGCCTGAATCTTTTCATTGGCTAAGAACTTCTGGATCGCCGCCTCGGGAGTGTCGGTCCCTGCCGCGGTGAGCTCAAGGATCGCGTCCTTGTTCGGGCTGATGGCGCCCACGGCCTGGTCGGTATTCTGAGTCGCCCAGTCGGAGGGGAAATCCAGCGCAAAGGCGAGGCCGGGATGAATAAAGGTTCCCCCCTCGAAGTATCCCTTCCTCGGATCGTCACCAAATACCATTCCGTCGATGATCGCGAGGAACTCATCGCGGTTCACCCTGGTGCCGTCCAGGGGCTTCGTGACCTTCGAGAGTCGTGCCTCGGTTGCCTCGATCCGGTTGCCGGGATCCGGGTGGGTGGATTGCCACTCCGGAATCTTGCTGCCCCCGCTCACCCGCTCGAGGATCTGGAACATGTCCACCATCTTCCGCACATCGTAACCGTCATTCAGGGCGTACTTGAAGCCCAACGCGTCGGCCTGGCTTTCGGCATCCCGGCCGTACTTGAGGAACAGCACGCCGAGTCCCTGGCTCAGGTCATTGATGTGCGAGGCAACCTCCTTGGACGCGATCGCCCCCGCCATGAGCCCCACCTGGGCGATCTGCTGCCGCGTCATCTGCTGGACCGAGTGCCGGGCGGTGACGTGGCCGATCTCGTGGCCCACCACCGTGGCCATCTCCGCCTCGGAATTCATGTGGGTGAGGATGCCGCGAGTGATGAAGATGTAGCCGCCCGGAAGCGCGAAGGCGTTCACCACCGGATCATCCATTACGGTGAACTCCCACGGGAGGTTGGGTCGTTCCGTCTCCGACGCCAGCCGCTTCCCGATCGTGCTTACATAGTTCTGCACCTTGGGATCGTTGTAGACGCCCATCTGCTGCTTGACCGCTGCAGCATTCTCTTTGCCGATCTGGATCTCCTGGCTCTCGGAAGTGAAGGAGAGCTCCTTCTTTCCAGTCGCAGGATTGGTGGCGCAGGTTGCAAGCGTCAGGCTGCCGAGTAGCAGTAGTGCCGGCCGCCCCAGGTATTTCATACTCGCCATCACAGTGCCCCTTTCACTAATTCCAGATTATCCCTCCGGGCCGCTCCTCCCTGACCGATCGGCACGGAAGGGAATCTGGCGTCACAAACTCACTGCTGCAATTCGTCCGCGAGGGGCTTGGCGCCGTACACCTTGCGGAGGGACTCGACGATAGCGCGGGAATCCACCCAGACCGAGCGGGCCACCCGTTCGGTGAAGAGGAACCGGTTGGGCAGCATTTCCATGTTGCCGTCGAAGATGAGTCCCACTACCTGGGCATCGCGGTTGATCACCGGGCTGCCCGAATTCCCGCCAATGATGTCCGCTGTGGAAACTCCATTGAACTCGAGCGAAAGATCGATCGAGTCCTTGGCCGCCATCCACCGGGGCGGAAGATCGAACGGCGGCACGCCACCGAACGACGCTTCGCGATCGTAGAGGCCGTAGAAGGTGGTGAACGGCGGCGCCAGGGTCCCGTTCATCGGATACCGCTTCACCTCGCCGTCGGAGATCCGCAGGCTGAAGGTGGCGTCCGGCGACATGCTGCCGCCGTAAACGGCGAGGAACGCCCGAGCGATCCGCTCGTTGTCCGCGGCTTCACGGTCGTTGAGGGAGTTGACCTCCTTCGTCATCGCCCGCTCCAACGGATCGATCACCCTGGCCAGCGCGATGAATGGATCGCTGGACGCCGCGGCCGCCGATGCGCCTCCGTCTCCCAGGGCCTTGCGCTGGTCTCCCGTCACGATCGCGCTGGCGCTCACCATCTCCTTCGCAGCCGCGTCCGGACTGCGGCCCCGAAGCGCCTGCTTGAGCACCGGGTCGGTCGCCGGCAGTTCCTTCTGCATCGCCGTGAGGTAAGCCGTAAGCAACGCGGTCTCGGTTTCCGGATCAATCGGCGTCGTGCTGAAGAGCGCCTTCTCCAGCACCGCTTTGTTGGCATCCTGGTAAGCCGGCAAGCGTGCGGAATCAGGCTTGGCCGTTTCTACCGGATAGCGAATGGTCCCCATCGCGAGGTTCAGCAGTTTGGACCCGTACGCGGTAGTGGCGTAGTAACGGCGGCGCACGTCGATCTGCCGGAACCGCGCCCGGATCTGCGCAATGTCGCTCCAGGCGCTGGCGTACTGGCTCCGGAGCTTGGGATCGGCCTTCACCTTGGCGAGAAATTCGTTCTCCCACTTCCGCTTCTGATCCATCAGCTTGGGGTCGAGCAGACCCGACTGGTACCCGGTGATCGCCTTCTGAGTGTTCTCCAGCCCGAAAATCGTGTTGCGCAGCGTCAGACCGCGGGCCGAATCGGCATCGGCCAGGGCATGGTAGGTCGTGATCTGGCGGTGCAGCTGGTCGAGCTGGGCGGGATACTGCACGTCCCGCAGGTATTCGAGCTGGGCCATGGTGTTGAGGCGTCCGGTCGATCCGGGATTGCCGACGACAAAGACCAGGTCTCCTTCCTTTGATCCCGCCTTGCTCCAGCTGAAGTGGTGCTGGGCGGTGTTGGCGGGCTGCCCATTCTCGTAGGCCCGCACGAAACTCATGTCGAGGTTGAAGCGCGGGTACGTGAAGTTGTCGGGGTCGCCGCCGAAGAACGCAATCTGCTCCTCGGGGGCAAAGACGAGGCGGATGTCCTTGTAGCGCTTGAACCGGTAGAGCTTGTACTGGCCGCCGCGATACATGCTCACCACTTGGCAGGCGGCGTCTTCCGCCGTCCTGCCGCATTCCTCCTCGATCGCATGAGTCACCTTGGCTCGTTCCGCGGCCGCGGTCTTGGGATCCATCTTCGCCGTCGCGGCCGCGGACACCCGGTCGGTGACGTCGGTGATCTCCTGGAGCTGGTCCAGGAACAACCCGGTGCATTGACGCTCGTCCTCCCGCTTCGCGGCGTAGAAGCCGTTGGAGAGGAAGTCTTCACCCGCCTTGGTACTGGCCTCGATGCAGGCCCGGGCGCAGTGATGATTCGACATCACCAGCCCGTTCCCCGAGACGAACGACGCGGTGCAGCCGTTGCCGTAACGCAGCGCCGAGAGCTGGACGTGGTTCATCCAGTCGTCGCTGGGGGTGAACTGGTATCGCTTCGTCCAATACTCCTTCGGGGGATTGTCGAAGGTCCACATCTTTCCGGTTTCGAGACCGGGGTATTCCCCTTCGGGTGTGGCCTGGCCGGCGAGGCGCGCAGGCAGCAGGACCAGGAGGAGCAGAACGAAGCGGGTCAGGGTGCGCATGAGTGACAGGGGTTGGAGTTTAGGGAATGGTCGCATCAATGATCGAGCGTTCGTCCTTCGAGACTGATGTTCTCGTCTCCCGGCTCGTACCGCACATACACCAGGATGAACTGGAACATCTCGTCGGTCGTCTTCATGCTCCCCATGTGATCCTGTACCGTCTGGGGCGGCTTGAACGGGTTCAGCGGGTTATTGCTGGTGTTGTCGTAGACCCCTTCGGCCCGAATCACGCTCCCCTGGGGAATGTGCAGCAGGGTCCTGGGCTTGTAGGCATACTGCCAGCGGAAGTCCCATTTCCGGAGGCGAATGAGCGGAATGGTGTCCCGCTGTGGAGTCACGGCGTAGGCCACGAACGACTGACCCAGCAGGTGCATGTGCGGTGTCATCGTAACGATCGAGATGTCCGCCGGGATGGTGCCTTCGGTGTAGACCGTCTTCACCGTGTTGGGGGCGATCACCAGATCGGGCATCACCTTGGTCGCACCCACCGTCCCCATGACCAGGTCATATAGATGGCGCCGAGGTGGCGTCTTCCCGTAGAAGATGTTGAAGTATGACCGGTCGCTGTCGGCCACAAACGAGGGACCGTAGTGGATCTGATTCAGGATCAGGGCACCCTGCTTCGGCAGGGGGAAGCTGCCGACCGCCTCCGGTAACACGCGGGGCTGTGCACCGGGGAGGTAATTCACCAGCGACAGCAGCAAGGGTGGGAACGATCCGTCGTCATTGAGCAGATCCAGCTTCTTCAGATCGTCCATGTTGTGGTAGGAGTCGTCGACATACGACATCTGCCCTTTAAAGATGTCTTTCTTGCCACCGGGCGGATACACCAGCAAGTGCCCGTTCATGTGGTGCACCAGGCGCGGATTCCCCGGGACGAACTCAATCGCCCGGACGAAGGTGTCGCGCGGAATCTCGAAGGGGATCTTGAGGGTGACGAAATGATCCGCACCGTCTCCCGCGATCTTGTAGGTCCTCGGCATCCGCAGCACCAGGTCTGGCTTGCCAAGCTGGGATCCGGTCGGGAACGCGGGAGGCGGCGCGAGATGAGTCGTGTCGCCCGCGGCGGCACCGCTCTCCACCCACCGCGCAATAATTGCGATCTCCCGATCGGTCAGGACCCGCTCGTCCGCGAAGTGGCTGTAGGTCGGGTCCGCCGGCCAGGGCGGCATCGTACGCGCCTTCACCCGTTCGGCAATCACCGCCGCGTGACTCGCCGCGTCGGCATAGGTCAGCAGGGGGAACGGTGCGGGCTGGCCGGGTCTGTGGCACTCGGTGCAGTTGCGATACAGGATCGCCGCCACCTGATCAGTGTAAGTGACCGAATTCGGGACAGGCTCTGGCGGGGGAACAGAGGCCGCCGGGACGGCGCGGCCCCGAGGAAAGACGAGCAGGACTATTACGACCAGCGCGAGGACCAACCCCGCGCTGGCAATCACCAGTTTAGACCTTGGCATTCATCCGGCAGTTTGGGACGTCTGGGAACAGTCCCTAAAGATAGCCGGAGCACCGGTCTCAGGCAGCCAGCTTGGGCCAGAGCCACCCGAAGGACCCGGCGGTCATCCCGGCGTAGATCAGCCCGTCCACCATGTCCTTGATCGTGATGCTCCAGGGCCGCCCCATCCAGATGGAAGCCGAGGGTCCGGCACCGGCGTAACCTAGAAAGGCCGCCAGCCCGACCACCTTGAACACCGGCATGTACTGGGTCCCCGGTGGGAAGACATGGCAGGCCAGGATCGCCACGATGAGCGAGATGAAGACATTGTAGAGGAACCATTTGCCCAGCATCGGGCCCATGCTGGGAAGGCCGGGCTTGATGATGGTCAGCACCGCGTTAGGTCCCTCCACGTACTTCTTCTGCATGTCCGGCTCGGCCATTTTCTTCATGTCGCTGCAGAAAGGAAGGATGTACATCGCTGGCGGCGGGTTCCCCTTCCGGATCGCGGCACGCACCTCGTCCTCGTTCTGCAGGCCCTTGTAGTCACCCTTGTGCCACTGGATGAGCATGTGGATGATCGAGCTGGCCACGAACACCAGAATTGCCGAGAGAAGAATCGGAACCCAGAGTTGAGCGAGCGAAACCATAGTTCCTCGGTGTGGAGGGTGAGGTGGTACAGTACCTAGTACCGAGTACCGAGTACCGAGTACTGAGGACTGAGTGTTGAATGCCGTGCCCTGTTCCCGTCTCCCGTTTCCCGTCTCCCGCCCGAATTACCGGCTAGTTCTACCGCCCGTCCCCAATTCGTCAAGCGGCTCCACGCCTCGACGCATGATCATGCAGAGCCAGATTCCGTAGGCGAGGGAGGCGAGCAGGCAAATCAGGGCGATCACCCGCAGGCCGTTGGCGATTCGGGTGTCGTACTGCAATGCACCGACTTTGCCGAGCAGGTAGGCCCAATCGTGCTGGGGATCGCCGCCGAAGCCCACCAAGTCAAGGTCGAATGAGCGCGCATCTCCGACGTAACGCGCGAGATCGAGAAGACTCGAGCTCAGCCAGGCGCCCGCGGCGCTGAGTCCGAAGTAGTCGTTGTAGTAGAGGAGAAGAACGCCGGCGCCGATGGGGATCAGGAGCTGGTTGATGCTTCCCCCTGCGACACCCATGAACTCGCCGAAGAAGGAGAAGACGAGATGGCCCAGCTCGTGGACTCCGAAGGTGATGCCGGCGAAGAGCCCGCCGGCGTCGGGGTCCTTGAGATGCCGGAGCCCGTCCCAGCCGAGGAGGGCGAGGAGAGCGAGTCGCCACCAGGGGGATCGGCCGTGGGCCCAGGCTTTGGCGGATGAGACCATTCACCGCACCTCCACCGTCCAGACGTCTCCCTCGTGCTTGTTGATCGTAAAGAAGAATCGCTTGCCGTCCGTGGTCCAGTCGGCGCGGAGCGCGGCGCGGCTCGCATCCCGCGGCCGAACCAGAGTGTCAGGCCTGGCACCGTTAGAATGAAGGAGAATCAGGGACAGCCTTCCATCGGGTTCCCGGTCCCGGGGGCCCATGGTTGCGGCCAGCTCCGGCCGCAGCACCTTCACCGCCACCTTGCGTCGATGTTTCACATCCTCGGCGAGGTAGACGGTGGCCATCCCGCCTTGACCAATCTCCCGATCGATGCGGTAGCGATCGGCGAGAGCGGCCTTCAGGAGGTCGGCAGTGGTCGGCATGGGTCGGTCCGGTCAGGGGTCGGGCCGGCTTCAATGCTATCACATTCAGCCGTCAGCCGTTAGCCGTTAGCTATTAGCTGTAAGCTGGTAGCTAATCGCCATAAGCCGTACGCCATAAGCCGTACGCCAAGCCCTAATCCTACTCCCTACTCCCTACTCCCTTCCCCCATTTACCTTCCGACTGCTCCCCCGCAACGAAACGGATTCCTCCATGCAACGCCGACTGTGCCGGGCATTGCTGTGTCTGGCTGCCCTGGCCGGCTCTCCTTTGATGGCGCAAAACACGCTCAACCTGATGCCGGTGCCGGCCCATCTCGAGATCGGCACCGGGCAACTCGTCGTGGACAGCGGATTTCAGGTCGGCATTTCGGGTTATAGCGACGCGCGGCTCGAGGCGGCGGTCGAGCGCACGGTGGTCCGCCTCGAACGAAGGCTTGGCATCGCGATCACGCGCGTGAAGCCGAAGGGCCCGCCCGAGCTGGCTGTGGAAGTCCAGGGCCCCGGACAGAAAGTGCAGACCCCTGAGGAAGACGAGTCCTACACTCTCACCGTCACGCCGCAGGGAGCAGTCCTCAAAGCACCAACCGTTGTAGGCGCGCTGCGCGGGCTCGAGACGACCGTCCAGCTGCTCGCCCAGCGAAGCAGCGGCTTCTACCTGCCGGCCGTCTCGATCGCCGATGCTCCACGCTTTCCCTGGCGCGGGCTCCTGGTCGACGCCTGCCGGCACTGGCAGCCGGTCGAGGTCATCAAGCGCACTCTGGACGGTATGGCGGCAGTCAAGCTCAACGTGCTGCACTGGCATCTGAGCGAAGACCAGGGCTTCCGGGTCGAGAGCAAGAAATTCCCTCGGCTCCAGGAGCTTGGCTCCGACGGGAAGTACTACACCCAGGAAGAGATCGTCGATGTGGTAGCGTACGCGCGGGCACGAGGCATTCGGGTGGTGCCCGAGTTCGACATGCCGGGCCATACGACGTCGTGGCTCGTCGGCTACCCCGAATTCGCCAGCGCGCCGGGTCCCTATTCCATAGAAAGGAAGTTCGGAGTCTTCGATCCCACGCTGGACCCGACCCGGGATGAGGTCTATCGCTTCATCGAAGAGTTCATCGACGAAATCGCACCGCTGTTTCCCGATCCCTACTGGCACATCGGGGGAGACGAGGTCACCGGACGGCAGTGGACCAGCAACATCCGGATCCAGAAGTTCATGCGGACCCATGGGCTCAAAACCAACGCTGCGCTCCAGGCCTACTTCAACCGCCGGCTGCAGAAGATCCTCGAGCAGCATGGGAAGCAGATGGTGGGCTGGGACGAAATCCTTCAACCCGATCTACCGAAGACCTCCGTGGTTCAATCGTGGCGCGGAGTCGAGTATCTCAGCCAGACAGCGCGGGCCGGATATCAGGCCATCCTCTCGGCGCCCTACTACCTCGATCACATCAAGAGCGCTGAGGATCACTATCTCGCCGATCCGCTCCCCGTGGACAATCCTCTCACCACTGAGGAAGCCGCCCGGATCCTCGGTGGCGAAGCCTGCATGTGGGGCGAGCATATCTCGCCGGAGACCATCGATTCCCGGATCTGGCCTCGGGTCGTCGCAGTGGCGGAGAGGTTATGGTCTCCCGCGTCGGTGCGAGACGTGGACGACATGTACCGCCGCTTGTCGGTCACGAGCATCGAGCTCGAAGGTCTGGGACTCACCCACGAGGCCCATACCTACCGGATGATTCGCCTGCTGACCGGCGCTCGCGGCGTCGGTCCGCTGCACGACCTTCTGCAGTACGTTGAGCCCATCAGCTTCAGCCAGCGCTATCGCCTGCAGGGAACGACCCAGCTCACTCCGCTCACTCGCCTCACCGATGCCGCTCGTCCCGATCCCTGGGCCCGGAGCCGGCTCAACCGGCTGGCCCGTCAGGCGGTGAGCGATCCAAAGGGGCCCGCCGCCGATTCTCTGCGTGCGGTATTCACCCTGTGGAAGGAACTTCCCGCTCGCTATGCCGCGCTGGCTGATGTTCCCCTCGCGCACGACGGGGATCCTGCGGTGGCGACGCTGTCGCGGCTGGGGACAGTAGGGACAGAAGCTCTGGATCGGCTGAGTGCCAACGCACAGGCAAATCCGGACTGGGCGAAAAGCGTCCGAGCGTTCCTGGATTCTGCAACGGGGCCACAGGGATTGTTGCGGGTGGTCGGCGTCCAGGCGGTCGAGCTGCTGGTCGGTGGTCAATAGTCGATGTTCGATGGTCGATGGTCGATGGTCGATGGTCGATAATGTGAGATTCAAGCTCGGCGGCCGAGCCCGCGGCAATTCGAAGGAAGCGAGCGAATTCTCGGTCCCCCAATCTCCCGCAGCCTTCGGCGATATTCGCTCCGATCGAATTGGCGGCACGCCTCATCTGCGACGTCAGGCCATATCGTTCTTCGCCAGGAAACGTCGCGGTGGACCTGTAGATGGCGTCCGTCAGATCCTGCGCCGCAGCCCAAATCTTCAGCTTCCTGAAGTCTGCCACTAACCGATTCCTTAAACCGACTGAAGGGAATTTGGCACGAGGGTCATTGTGCCAGACTCTCAGGAAAACGCCGTCATAACCCGTTTCACTGACCATTCACCATCAACCATCGACCACTGACCACCGACCATAGACCATCGACCATCGACCGCTTATTTTTTAGTCACCGGATGCTCATTCTCCACAACGCCGACCTATACGCCCCCGAGCCGCGCGGGATCAAACACCTGCTGGTTGCGGGCTCTCGCATTGTCTGGATCGGGGATGATCCACCGGTACTCGACGCGGCTTTGGGTGTCAAAGAGTTCGACCTGGCTGGTCGTCGCGTCATACCCGGGCTGATCGATGGACACGTCCATCTCTCCGGCGGTGGCGGCGAGGCCGGATATCACACCAGGGTTCCCGCCGTAGCATTGAGCCGGCTGACCCTGGGCGGCGTCACGTCCGTTGTAGGTGTGTTGGGAACCGATGACGTCACCCGCGCCCCCGGGGAGCTGGTCGCGACCGCGCGCGGTTTGATTGAGCAGGGACTCTCCGCCTGGTGCCACACCGGTGGGTATCACATTCCGCCGGTAACGATCACCGGCACGGTGCGGGGAGACATCATTCATATCGATCGCGTCATCGGAGTCGGAGAGGTCGCGGTGAGCGATCATCGCTCGAGCCAGCCGACCCACGATGAGTTGTTGCGGATCGGCGCCGAGGCGCACGTCGGCGGCTTGATGACCGGGAAAGCCGGTGTCGTGCACGTCCACATGGGAGACGGGCCGCGCGGCACCGAGCCGCTTCTTCGTGCAATCGAAGGGAGTGAGATTCCGGCGAGGGTCTGGAATCCCACTCATGTGAATCGCCGCAGGGCCTTGTTCGACGATGCGATGGCCCTGGCGGAACGCGGCTGCACCGTCGACATCACCGCCTTCCCTGTTGAGGAAGGCGAAGATGCGTGGGCTGCAGACGAAGCGCTGGTGCGGTACCTGGATGCGGGACTGCCGGCAGACCGCGTCACCGTCAGCTCCGACGGCGGCGGTTGTCTCCCGGCATTCGATTCTGAAGGCCGAGTGACCCATTTCGAGGTGGGCTCCCCGGGCGCGCTGGCGCAGACGTTGCTGGCGCTCCTGGACCGGGGGCAGCGGCTGGACCGGGTGCTGCCCGCCTTTACCTCCAACCCCGCCCTGCTGCTCCGGCTCCCCCGTAAGGGCCGGATTGCGGTCGGCGCGGATGCCGACCTCGTGACCCTGGATCCGAAAGGACGGATCGTGGACGTAATGGCCAACGGCGCCTGGTATGTGAACGGCGGCAACCCTGTCATTCGCGGGCCCTTCGAGGGCGCCGCGTGAGCCCGGCACACGTGGAAGCGGGAGCACAACGCGGGTTCATCATTCCGGTGGGCGGGGCGGAAGAGAAACTCGACCGTCCCGCAATTCTGAAGCGTTTTCTCAAACTCTCGGGCGGACGAAAGGCCCGCATCGCGATCATTCCGACCGCGTCACTGGCCGCCGATACCGGGGAGCGATACGAGGCGATCTTCGACGAGCTGGGCGCGAACAAGGCCGAATCACTGGCCTTCGAGGAGCGCGGCGATGGAGATGACGATGGACTCCTCGAACGGCTGGAACATGCCACGGGCGTCTTTCTCACCGGCGGCAATCAGCTGCGGCTCGCCACCCACCTGGGCGGCACCCCGGTCGCGAAGGCGATCCGACGGCTCAATGCCGCAGGGGTACCGGTCGCCGGTACCTCCGCGGGCGCGGCCTTCCTGTCCGAGCACATGATCGCCTTCGGCGACGAGGGCTCCTCTCCGCGGTCGGGCATCGTCACTCTCACACCGGGCCTGGGACTCACCAACCGCGTCATCATTGACCAGCACTTCCGGCAGCGGGACCGGATGGGTCGCCTCCTGACCGCCCTGGCCTACAATCCCTTCGCGGTCGGTCTTGGACTCGACGAGGACACTGCGGCTTTCATCGGACCTGACAACGAGGTCGAGGTCGTCGGCAGCGGAGCCATTACAGTCGTGGACCCATCCGCGCTCGAGTTTTCCTCCATGGATGTGGCTAAGGTCAATGATCCGGTCTGCATGCTGGGGATCAAACTCCACATCCTGATCCAAGGAAGCCGCTTCAACCTGCATACCCGCGAGGCGTCAGCGGGGACGGTGGGTACGGCCAAGGGGTGAGAGAGTCGGGAGTCGGTGGTCTTGAGGGGGGAGCCAGCAGGCTTCCCCCTTACTCTTCCCGTAACCCCTCCGAAACGGTAACCTCTCCCTAGGGCACCACGACCGGTCCGACCCCAGACTATCGACTCCCGACTCCTGACTGCTGTTCATGAAGATCATTGATCGGTCCGTCTACGTCGGGCCAAGCCTCTACGCCCACTTCCCGGTCATCCGTCTCGACGTAGACCTGGGACCGCTGGAAGAATGGCCGACCGGCCGACTCGGCCCGAAGTTCATCGACGACCTGCTCACGGCATTGCCTGGGCTGGCCGAGCACGGCTGCTCGTACGGAGAGCCCGGCGGCTTCATCCGCCGGATGCGGGAGGATGGCGGCACCTGGCTCGGCCACGTCATGGAGCATGTTGCCATCGAGTTGCAGCAGGCCGCCGGCGAAAAAGTCACCTTCGGCAAGACCCGCTCGGCCGACCGGCACGGCCAGTATCACGTAGTCTTTCAGTACCAGCAGTCCGACGTCGGTTTGGAGGCGGGCAACCTCGCCATCGCGCTGCTCCACAGCCTGCTCCCCAATGAGCTCCAGCCGCCGGGCAGCGTCTCCCAGGACTTTCACTTCCAGACCGAGCTGGAGTCGTTCATCAAGTTCGCTCAGCGGCGGCATCTGGGGCCCAGCACCGCCTCGCTGGTCCACACGGCCGAGGAACGCGGCATTCCCTGGATCCGGCTCAATTCCCAGAGTCTGATCCAGTTCGGACACGGCAAGTATCAACAGAGAATTCAGGCGACGATTACCAGCCAGACTCCGCACATCGCCGTCGAGCTGGCATCCGACAAGGAAGAAACCAACAAGATCCTCGCGGGACTCGGGCTTCCGGTACCCAAGCAGGCCCTCGTCACCCGCGAGGAAGACGCGGTTCGGTCCGCCGCCGAGATCGGTTTTCCGGTCGTCGTGAAACCCTACAATGCCAACCACGGACGCGGAGTCGCGATCCATTTGACCGATGCAGCGCAGGTTCGCGCCGCGTTCCCGGTGGCGCAGCAGCACAGTCGCAGCGTGATCGTCGAGAGCTTTATCAGGGGAGACGATCACCGGATGCTGGTGGTGAACGGGCAGCTGATCGCGGTGGCGAAACGGGTTCCCGGTCACGTGGTGGGAGACGGCGAGCACACGATCGAGGACCTGGTCAAGATCGTCAACAGCGATCCGCGCCGCGGCGTGGGACACGAAAAGGTGCTCACCCGACTCGAGTTCGATCATCAGGCGGACCGCCTTCTGGCCAAAAAGGGGTACGACCGGAACACCGTCCCCGCGAAGGGCGAGATGGTGTACCTCCGTTCGACCGGCAACCTCTCGACCGGCGGGACCTCGATCGACGTGACCGATATCGTGCATCCAGACAATGTCGAGATGGCGGTCCGGACGATTCGGGCGATCGGACTGGATGTCGGCGGGGTGGATTTCCTGACGCCGGACATCACCGTCTCGTATAAGGAAAACGGTGGAGCGATCTGCGAGGTTAACGCCGCACCCGGATTCCGGATGCATACGGCACCCAGCGAAGGGTCGCCGCGGGATGTCTCCGGTCCGGTGCTCGACATGCTGTTCCCGCCCACGAAACCCTCCCGGATTCCCATCGCGGCCATCACCGGAACCAATGGGAAAACCACCACCGCGCGGATGCTGGCCCACATCCACAAGCTGTCGGGGCGCACCGTCGGCCTGACCACAACCGACGGCGTCTACATCGACGGGCAATGCACCATGAAGGGAGACATGACGGGTCCGGTCTCCACCCGCATGGTTCTGATGGATCCCAACGTGGAGGTGGCAGTCCTGGAGATTGCGCGGGGCGGCCTGGTTCGAGCCGGAATGGGAACCCGCTTCATCGATGTGGCCGCGGTGCTCAACGTCCAGTCGGACCACCTCGGTCTGCGCGGCATCGATACGCTGGAGCAGCTCGCCGCCGTGAAGAGAATTCCAGTCGAGGTCGCGAAGGACACAGCCGTGCTCAACGCGGACGATCCTCAAGTGCTCCGGATGGCGGACTATACCGAGGCGAAACACGTCTGCTACGTCACCATGAACCCCGACCACAGTCTGGTGCGGGAGCACATACGGGCGGGTGGGCGCGCCGTCTCACTTGAGCGAGGGATCAACGGCCAGATGATCACGATCTACGATCATGGGGCGCACATCCCGCTGCTCTGGACTCACCTTATCCCGGCGACGCTGGAGGGCCGCGCCACCCACAATGTCCAGAACGCGATGTTCGCGGCGGCACTCGCCTTCAGCATGGGTGTCAAGCTGGAAGACATCCGGCACGGGCTCCGCACCTTCGACACCACGTTCTTCCAGGCGCCCGGACGGATGAACGTCTTTGACGAGCTGCCGTTCAAGGTGATCGTAGACTACGGACACAATGCGGCGGCGATCGAGGTGATGTGCCAGTTGGTGGAGCGCCTCGAGCCCAAGGGGCGGAAGCTCGTGGTGCTGGCGGGCCCGGGCGACCGGCGGGACGAGGACATCAAGCAGATCGCGAAGGTGGCAGCGGGCCGGTTTGACCGCTACATCGTGCGGCGGGACGACCAACTCCGCGGTCGAGCGCCGGAGGAAGTCCCCCACATGTTGCGTGATACCCTCATCGCGTGCGGGGTCTCCCCCGACCGGATCGAGGTGATTCCGGAGGAGCCTACCGCCGTAGCCACGGCGCTTGCGATGGGCCAGCCTGATGACCTGCTGCTCATCTTCGCCGATCAGCCCGTTCGCACCTGGAAGCAGGTCATTCAATTCCGGCCCGATGCTCAGGCCCCCGCGGAAAGGATTTCCCGGCCGGTGTTCGTCGAAGTGCCCCAGGTTCCCGCATTGTCGCTCGGAGAGAGCGATGCCTTGGTGCGGGATGAGCGGGGCGTAAGGCTGGCCCGGGAGACCGAAGACTGAGGATGGTCAGGCCATGACGTCGCCCAGTCCCGCCGCCACGACTGGCCCGATCATTCAGAAGGACTCCCGCCGGCTTCCCGGCGTGAGCCTGCTCTGGGACCGGCCCGGTGCCATCCTCGATGTCGCCTTCCCGGACGACGTCGCCGAGCATGCGGTAAGCCTGTGGGAGGCGGCGGCACGCGCCATGCTGGACGCCGTCGGCTGGAAGGACGAGGGAACCCGGGCCCGGCTTTTCCCTGGTGGCGCCAATCTCGTCCTCAGCGCCCCGATCGACAGCCTCTACCCTGCTACTGAAGTCAACGAATGGGCCCTCGCGGCGGCCAATGCCGAGCTCGGCGGGCCGCCTGCTCCGGCATTTGAGCTGGAGGCACATCGGCTCCGGCGGGCGATCGAGACCGAACGAAAACCCCGGCTGCTGGCCATGAGGCAGGCCGCCCGTCGCCACGGCGTCTCGTTCATCTGGGACGACTATGTCACCTCGGTTGGCTCCGGCACCGGCACGAGGGTCTGGAATACCGAAGAACTCCCGGAACCGGAAACGGTGGACTGGGCTCAGGTGCACGATGTGCCCACAGCGCTCGTCACCGGCTCAAACGGGAAGACGACAACGGTTCGCCTGCTGACCGCCGTAGCCACGGCGGCGGGCCGAGTGGCCGGGATGTGCTGCACCGACTCGGTGAGCGTCGGCGGTGAAGTACTGGCAGAGGGGGACTATGCCGGCCCGATGGGGGCCCGGATGGTATTGCGAGACCCCCGAGTGGAACTGGCGGTTCTCGAGACAGCGCGGGGCGGGATTCTTCGCCGGGGTGTCACCGTGAGCCGGGCGGACGCGGCGATCGTCACCAACATCGCCGCGGATCATTTCGGCGAGTTCGGCGTATCCGATCTGCGGGCTTTAGCTGAGACGAAGCTGGTTGTGGCCCGCCCCGTCGCCGCGACGGGGCGCGTCGTTCTCAACGCGGACGACGCCGAGCTGGTCGCCGCCGGTGTCAAGCTCAAGAAGCCGGTCTGCTGGATCAGTCTTGATTCCCAGAATCGGGTGCTGCGCCAGAATCTGGCTCAGGGAGGCGAGGGGGTTTGGCTGGATGGGAGATCCATCGTCGCCCTGCATGAAGGCGAAGAGCGAGTCGTCACGACGCTCGACCAGGTCCCGATCACCCTCGGTGGGGCGGCGCGATACAACATCTATAACGCGCTGGGGGTCACGGCAATCGCACTCGCGCTGCACCTCGATCCCGAGGCGGTGGCTCGCGGGCTCCGAAATTTTCAGGGCACGCCGGGAGAAAACCCCGGTCGACTGAACCTGTTCGAGTTCGGCCGGGTGCGAGTCGTCGTCGACTTCGCACACAACCCGCACGGGATGGATGCGCTGGTTGAATTGGCTCGAGCACTGCCCGCCGAACGGCGTCTCATCATCCTGGGGCAGGCCGGGGACCGGGATGACCAGGCCATCCGGGACTTTGCGCGCAGTGCCTGGGGCGCCCGTCCCGACCGGATCGTGCTGAAGGAAATGGAGAAATACCGGCGGGGTCGCGCCCCCGGCGAGGCTTCAGGAATCCTGTGCGAAGAGTTCCTTCGTCTCGGCGCGCCTGCCGAGAGCATCACGCGGGCGGACTCCGAATTCGAGGCGGTGCGAGCGGCGCTGGCCTGGGCTCGGCCGGGAGACCTCTTGATCCTCCCGCTTCATGCCGAGCGGGACCGGTGCCTCGGATATCTCGATCGGTTGCGGAGCGGCGGGTGGACTCCGGGCGATGCGGTGCCCGAGGAATAAGCCATGATGCGACCTTTACAAACACCTGTTACCAAAAAGGCATGACCAACCCTACCGCCACTACTTGCCCGAAGTGCCACGGCGCCATCGAGCCGGGCGAGCGTTTCTGCCGCAATTGCGGCACCTCGCTTTCGGGAGAGCAGCGTGCCCGTACCACGGAGCTCGACCTGCTGCAGCAGGCGACGCTGGGGGACTACGAGATCATCCGGGTCCTTGGCCAGGGGGGAATGGCCACTGTCTATCTCGCGCAGGACCTGACGCTCGACCGTAAGGTGGCCATCAAGGTCATCTCGCCGGACGTGGCGCGCGGAGCGGAAATGATCGCGCGGTTCCGGCGCGAGGCGAAAACCGCCGCGGCGCTGACCCATCCGCATATCATCCCGATTTACGCCGTGAAGGAAACGCAGGACCTCATCTTCTTCGTGATGAAGTACGTCCGGGGACGCTCGCTGGACGCGATTCTGCGGGAAGTCGGGCCTCTTCCCTTCCCCATGGTTCGCACCATCCTCACCGATATCGGCTCCGCCTTGGACTTCGCCCACCGGCAAGGGGTGGTCCATCGCGACGTAAAGCCGGGCAACATCCTGGTCGAGGAGGAGGGCTTCGCCGTCATCACGGACTTCGGGATCGCCAAAGCGGCGGAGAGCGAGTCGCTCACGAGGTCAGGGACCACCGTCGGCACGCCGAGCTACTTGAGCCCGGAAGCGTGCGCTGGGGATCGAGTAGGCCCCGCGGCCGATCAGTACTCGCTCGGCATCGTGGGCTACGAGATGATCACGGGCCAGCTCCCCTTCACTGCCGAATCCAGCCTGGGGATGATGTACGCCCAGGTCCATACCCCGCCTCGGCCCAGCACGGATCTGCGGATTGATTGCCCGCGCGATCTGCACGACACGATCATGCGAATGCTGGAGAAGGCTTCGGAGGACCGTTTCGCGAGCCTCAAGGATGCGACACTCGAGCTCTCATTAGGGCAGCCTCCCGCCGACGAGCACGTCCGAAGCCACATCGGGCTGCTGGCGGTCCCTCGCGCCGGTCGGCCGGCCGCCGAAATCCGCCAGACCCCGAGTAGCCCACTGTTCCTCGGGGCAGTGAAGCCGACGGCGCCGATTTCCTCGATCCGGCGACGGAAGCGGGCCCGACGGCTGCGAATCCTGGCGGGGGCGGTAGGCGTCTTAGCAGTAGCGGGCGCAGTCTGGGGAATTAGCACCGCGATAAGTAAGCCGGCTCCTGTGGTTGACAGCGTAACCATCGCACCGGATCCCGCCGACACGCTCTACCTCGCGGCCCGTGGCGCCGCGACCTACGCCCGGCAGCGCGCGATCGCGGCGGGCGTGACCGATGCGGCTCTGCATCCGGGAGATTCTCTGCAGGCACAGGCCGAGTCACTGGCCACGCTGGGGCAACGTGCCGGCGCGGCAGTCATGCTTACGTCGGCGGCTTCGCTCTGGCAGGCGGCTGAGCAGCGCGCGGTGCAAACCGCGACAAAGGCCTTCGTGAAGCCGGCGGTCGCCACCGAGAAGCCGGCCGCCGGCATCCCAAGAAGCGATTCCCCGGCGACCGGGACGGCTCCGGCGCCGGTCGAGCCGGAGCCTTCCGATTCGATGAGAATCGCTTCCTATTATCGGGAGCTGGAGGCAGCCATTCGAACCCGTCAGGTGAGCGAAGTGAAGCGTTTGCTGCCCAATCTCACCGACGGCGAAGAGAAATACTGGCGTAATCTCTTCAGTGATAAGAATCTGACGGCGATCGATGCGGTCTATACGCTCGAATCGCTGGCCCGGGAGGGAGACCAGGCGACGGCGCATGTCCGCCTTGACCTCACTCTCACAAAGAAGGAGAAATTCGAGCATCGGGAGCGGCGAGAGCGCGCCATTCTCACCGCCGGCGCACAAGGATGGCGGCAAATCCGCTCGGAGAAATTGCAATAATCACCCGAGAACGTTTTTCTTCTACAGAAGTCACGAAGGAGGTTGGGATGGGAATCGCTGCACGATTCACCTATACCCTTGCTGCCGCGTTCTTTACGCAGGCTGCCTCCGCCCAGACACCCGATTCTCAGCCGGCCACCGCTCCACCAGCCGCACAGCCCGCCGCGGATCCCGCGATCTCGGCCGCCGTGCAGCAGGTGAAGCAGGCAACCAAGATGATCGTCTACCCGGCCAAGGAGCAGTCGGCGGAGCAGCAGGCTACCGACGAGCGGGAGTGCTACGTCTGGAGCCAGCAGCAGACGGGGATTGATCCGATGGCTGCCGGGCCGGACGCCGACTCAGCGGCGGCGGCTTCGGCGGATAAGATGGATTCGGCCACCACGGGTGCCGCGGTAGGTGGCGCGGCTCGCGGTGCCGCGGGCGGCGCGATAATCGGTGGGATCACAGGTGACGCAGGGGAGGGTGCCGCGGTCGGTGCGGTCGCCGGTGCAGTGTCCGGCCGGCGGGCTAAGAAGAGGGCGGAGAAACAGGCGGCGCAACAGGGAGCGGCCCAGGCTCAAGGCATCTCAGCCGAGAGAATGGCCACCTTCAAGAAGGGAATGGCCGCGTGCCTTACCGGCCGGGGATACACCGTACAATAGGAGTAACGATTTGAACTGTTCCGCAAGCCGGGTAGACTTTGGCGATAGGACGAGACTTGAGCAGTGACGCAGCGTCTCGGGAAAAACGGGAAGCGATGGACCGGAGCGGAGGCCGCCGGATGAAGGCCTGTCCTCGCTGCGGCCAGGCCATTGCGCCCGGCACCCGCCAGTGTGGCCAGTGTGGCTTCGATCTATCCTGGGAGCAGGGCTTCCTCAGTACCGCCCGGCTGAGTCTGGATCAGATTGCTCCACCGGTCGTACCCCAGTTCGACCTGCTGCGTCGCGCGACGCTCGGGGAGTTCGAGATCATCGCCGAGCTCGGGCGGGGCGGGATGGCCACGGTCTACCTGGCCCACGACGTCCAGCTCGACCGTAAGGTGGCGATCAAGGTCATCTCCCACAGCATCGCCCAACAGCCGGATGTCGCGGAGCGGTTCAAGCGTGAAGCGCGGACCGCGGGCGCTCTCAGCCATCCCCATATCATCCCGATTCACGCGGTCCGGCAGGAAGAGGATCTCCTCTACTTCGTCATGAAACATGTACCGGGTCGTTCGCTCGACTCGGTGCTGGCCGAAATCGTGCCCCTGCCCTTCGCCATCGTCAGCGCGATCCTCAGCGAAGTGGGTGCCGCGCTCGACTTCGCCCATCGGAACGGCGTGATCCACCGGGACGTGAAACCCGGCAACATCATGCTCGACGACGAGGGCTTCAGCGTCATCACCGACTTCGGGATAGCCAAGGCCGCCGAGGGCGACGGCCTGACCCAGGCCGGCACTGTTGTCGGCACGCCGGCGTACGTGAGCCCGGAGACCTGCGAGGGGAAGCCCGCCACCGCCGCCGCCGATCAGTATTCGCTCGGTGTGGTCGCGTACCAGATGTTGACCGGCGAGTTGCCGCTCCAGGCCGACTCTTCGATGGCGATGATGTACGCGCAGATTCACACCGCGCCGGAGCCGCTCTCCAAGAAACGGCCCGACCTGCCGCGAGATGTGCACACCACCATCATGCGGATGCTGGCCAAGAATCCAGAGGACCGCTGGCCCAGCGTGAAGGACGCGGTGGCAGCCATTGCCGCTGTGGCTCCGCCGGTGGACGATGATATCAGGGCCCGAATCATTGCGCTCGCCCGGAACCGTCCCGACCGAGCCGCGACCGAGTTTAAGACGCCACCGAGTCCGGCTCCGCCACCGAGAAGAACTCCATCGCAGCCGGCTGAGGGGTTTGTCGAGCGCCGGGTAAGCGGCGGCAACACGCCACCCCAGATCCAGATCATCCATAAGGCAGCGGCCTGGCCGATGGTCGTCGGCGGGATCCTGGCGCTGGTTGCAGGCGGGTTATACTGGCAAACCCGGTCCGCGGTAACAGCCGCGCAGCAGCAGGACAGCCTGGCGGTGGGTACGACGATGGGAGACAGCCTTTGGCTCGAGGCACGGGGCAAGGCAGACCTCGCGCGGCAGAATGCGCTCTCGGCTGGTGTGAAGGCATCAGCTCTCGCTTCCGGAGACTCGCTCCGAGGTCTGGCAGAATCCCTCGCCGCAACGGGACAGAAGGCCGAGGGTGCCGTGCTGCTAACCCAGGCGGTAACCGCGTGGCAATCGGTGGAGGCAACGGCGCGCCGCCCGGCCCCGACCCCTCAGCGCACCGCCATCGACTCAGAGGCGGCGACGCCCATCACCCTGGTCCCGCCGGAGTCCCTGCCGCGACGACCGGTCGTTACCGTGCCGCGGGTCGTAACCGACTCCCAGGGCGCCGCCGTGCTTACCGACTCCCAGCAGGTGAGCACATTCTATGACCGGCTGGCCGGGTTCATCGCCGCTCGCCAACTTGGCGAGATGCAGCGGCTCCGAGCCAACATGACGTCCTCCGAGGAGCAACGCTGGCTCGATCTCTTCCAGGATGACAAGGTCGAAGGCGTCCACGTGGTCTTCACCGTGCTGGGCGTGAACGTGCAAGCAGGCAGGATCTACTCCCGGGTGCGCTACAATCTCGCGGTGACCAAGGGCGGCAAGGTGGAAACCAAGAAAAGCACCCTGCGAGTCGAGTTGACCCGCGGCCCAGACGGGCTGCGTGAGGTGAAGTGGGAGGAAGCTCACTAAAGGGACAGGCGTAGTTGAAGGGATTCGAGAGCGATGCGAAGTCTCCGTCTTGCTCCACTCATCCTCCTCATAGCGACACAGGGGCAGAACTGCACAGCGACCCTGGGCCCGGAAGGACTCTGCGCCACCCTGACCCTGCAGCCCTCCCTGCAGCAGCTCGCCGTGGGTCAGAATCTGGTCGTACGGATCAACGGCAACCTCAACTGTGGCCAACCCGTAGGTCAGGTAGCTGCGCTGCGGTGGCGTTCGACATCCCCCAAGATTGCAACCGTCGATTCGACCGGGTTAGTCCACGCCGTGAATCCGGGTCAGGCCACCATCGAAGCGTCGGCCGCACCGCCTTCCAACAGCATCTCCGTGAAGGGAATGCAGGTCATCGTAGTTCCCTGATCGTATCGTTGGCGCCACCTCCTTCACTCCGGTCCTGATGCCCGGCATACCTCCTTTTCATCTCGCCTTCCCGGTCAATGATCTTGAGCAGGCCCGGGCTTTCTATGGAGGGCTACTGGGTTGTGCCGAAGGGCGGAGCTCCGATCGCTGGGTGGATTTCGATTTTTACGGTCACCAGGTCGTGGCTCACCTGTCGCCCGCCGAAGTAGGCCGGAGTCCAACGAGTGCGGTGGATGGCCACGACGTGCCGGTTCGGCACTTCGGAGTGATCCTCGAATGGACGGAGTGGCACCGGCTGGCTGAACGACTTCAGGGAAGCGGGGTTCAGTTCACCATCGAACCGGGAATCCGTTTTAAGGGACAAGTGGGCGAACAGGCTACGATGTTCTTCCTCGATCCCGCTGGCAACGCGCTGGAGTTCAAGAGCTTCAAGGATCCGAGCCAGGTATTCGCACGATAGGATCGAACCTTGAGCCTGACGGACCCACCTTCGCCCTTGCGGTTTCCCTCCGGGGCGACAACTTAACCCGCGTAGTCCCCCCTTACCTTCACCTGGCTGGACGCACCCATGTCTCGTCCCGATCGAGTCTCACGGCTATTGATGGCCGTGGCCGGAGCCGCGCTCGTCGCGTGCGCCGACGATGACAATTCACCCCAGATGATGGGGGGGACCTGGCGGTCTCTCCAACGCTGCTGTCCCCGAATTCAACATTGCGACCACCATGGACGACGACTAGGGATTCAGTGCCGCCACTGACGGTACGAATTACCTGGTGGGCTACTCGACGGGGAACCTGGGTCCGGGGAACGCCTTCGGTATAGTGAAGGCCCAAAGGGTCTCAACGACCGGCACGCTGGGCAACCTGGCTTCGACCGGCCGGATCGGTGTCTCTCCCAAAGTGGCATGGGACGGTACGAACTACCGTGCTCACCGGTACGGTACACACCCTGTTTACCACCAACACGACCTCGGCGAAACTGGCGATTAGTTACGGCCCGGTGACCCACGGCAACGATGCTCTCTACTTGCTCAATCGAGCAACTCCGGGAGGCGATCCCCAGAGCCTGGCGGACATGACGAACTTCGACCTGCACGGCGCCATAAGGAGTATCACGCCGTAGGCAGACTCCTTACCGAAGGCACAAACGAACCCGGGCGAGTACATCGCCCGGGTTTCTTATATCTTATGAGGCCAGCCTGAATGAACCTGCTGGTTGGAGGCATAGATGAGGAAATGCGTTGTTACTTCCGTCAGCTGCATTGCCCTTCTGCTTTCCGTCGCCTGCGAAAAGGCGGGAACCTCACGCGCCTCCTCGGACTCGACCAGCACCCCGCCGGCCGGCGCGCCCGAGACCACCGTGGCTGCGGCCCCCGAAACCACCAAGACCATCGCAGGAACCGCTACGGCGCCCGATACGACTCAGGCCGAGGCTCCGCTTCGCGATGCCTACCACCCGGCACCGCTCGACACGGTGGACGAAAAGACCTATCAGGGGTGGAAGTACTACAATTTGAATTGCGCCCGCTGTCATGGGGAGGACGTGCTGGGGACCTCGATTGCGCCGCATCTCATCCTCTCGCTGAAGCCGGACGGATCGATACCCAACGAGGCAGTCTTCCTCCAGACCGTGTGCGGCGGGAGGCCCGACAAGGGCATGCCTGCCTGGTGCACCCTCGGCATGTCCACCGCACAGATCGACACCATATACTCCTATGTCAAGGCGCGAAGCGATGCCAAGATGCATCCCGGCAGGCCGGCTCGTCGAGGCGGCTGATCCTGATTCCCTCAGGCAGACCATGTCACTCATTCCGCTTCTGCTCCTGCTCTCCGGTTCGGATCCAGGCGTGATCGCCCGGCCCCGCGATCCCTGTACCCTGCTCACGCCCGACGAAGTCACCGCCGTCCTCCGGACCCCGGTGGAAGACGCGACGGCAGACGGACCGTATCAGGACGAAGAGACTGGTGCGAGCCAGGAAACCTGCGTGTATCAGGCGGGAGAGAACGCCCTCGTCATTTCGGTCGAGACTTTCCCGACAGCGGCGGAGGCGGAGAAGGCCATGACCAGGCTGTTCGTGGCGCAGGAGGTGGACAGCGAGGATACCTCGATTGTTGCGACCGAACCATCCCAGCCGGGGAAGGCATATTGGGCGTCGACCGCGAAGGCCGCGACAATCATCGCGCAGCGCGACGCCAGGACGATTTCGGTCGGAGTCAAAGGCTCCCAGCTGGCGAAGCCCGAGTCTTATCGGGCGGCGTTGCGCAAGGCACTTCGCGACGCGGCCGGACGAGTCTAGCCGGAGCTGCCCGATGCCTCGCAAGACCGCTCGTTCACGTCCCCCGACCAGTCCGCTGCGCACGGCATTCGAACCGGTCCGCCGCGCGGCAACGGGGTTGCCGGAGGTCGAGGAGAGCACCTCCTATGGAACACCCTCGCTCAAAGTCCGGGGCAAGTTCCTGACTCGACTCAAGGAAGACGGAGAAACCATCGTGCTGCGGGTGGACTTCGACAGTCGCGACGCGATGATGCGGATACAGCCGGAGGTGTTCTTCATCACCGACCACTACAGGGACTACCCCGCCGTCCTGATCCGGCTCAAGACCGTTGGCCGAGCCCAGCTGCGGGAGCTGCTCGCCGACGCGTGGCGCCTCGTGGCACCCCGGAGCCTCGTGGCGAAGAAGCGAGCCGCGTCGGATTGACTTCGGCCCTTACCGGCGTAATAGCTAATGTGCAGGCAGTGATTCTCAGCAGAGGCAAGACTCGACCTGGAAGGAAACCGTGCCGAAACACACATCACCATCAGGCAGCAATGCCCCCGGCATTACCCGGGAACAGCTCATCAAGAATCTGAATGAAGACCTGGCCAGGGAATATCAGGCCATCATCGCATACGTCGTGTATTCGCAGGCCATCAAGGGCGCCGCGTACCAGAACATCGCCAAGGAGCTCGAGGTCCACGCCACCGAGGAACTGGCCCACGCCCTGATCATCTCCAAGCAGATCGACTACCTCGGCGGCGATCAGGTAGTAACGCCGAAGCCGGTCAAGACCTCCGACAAGGCCACGGATATGCTTCGGTTCGATCTCGAGAACGAGACCGAAACCATCCGGCAGTATCGCGAGCGGGTGCGCCAGTGCGAAGCACTGGGGGAGTTCGCCATGGCGGAACACATCAGAGAAATCCTGATTCAGGAGCAGGAACATCAGATCGACCTCGCCACCGCGCTCGGTGAAGATCCCCCCGACAACAGCGGCTGAAGCCGACTATATTTCGCTCCCCGGCCCGCCCGTTGGCATTCATGCCCTGACGCCACCTTCGGCTCGGTCCACTCTCACGCCGGAGGTCCGGTTGTCCACATTCAAGCCCCAGCAGAGGCACCTTACCATCAAGGGCCGCGCCTTTCACTTCGTTTCCTATGAGGGGCGAGAGGCGAACGAACGCCGCGCCGAGAAGGCCGAGCCCGCGATGTGGTATTTGATGCTGGAGGGCCGGCGTTACCCAACGGTTCGATGCCTGGAAGATCAGTCCGAGATCGAGATCGACCAGGCTCTCCTTCGATGGGTGGAGGATCAGGACCTGACCCCACTCCCGGCCGCCCCGCCCTCACGGGCCCCCACCCGGCGCTCCGCGAACGAGCGTAAGACCAACTGGTGGGGAGCAAGCTGAGTCGTCCTGCGATCCTGGCGGCGCTGACGGCCCTGGCCGTCGCGCCGCTCGAGGCACAAGATGCCGCGGCGGTCATGATCCCCGCCGACAATCTGGTGATAGATGGTGTGCCACCGCTGCCGGCCCGGCTCTCCGGTGACGTGCGGCGCTACACCGAGTCGCGCAGCGCCGTGCTTTCCGACTGGCACCCTACCCGCCGGGAAATCCTCCTCTCCACCCGCTTCGGCAACACGGTTCAGCTTCACGGCGTGAAGACCCCCGGCGGAGACCGTACTCAGCTCACGTTCTTCGAAGAGCCGGTGGGAGGGGGCAGCTACGAACCGCGCACCGGGAAATACATCGTGTTTGCCCGGGATGTGGGAGGCAACGAGTTCAACCAGCTGTTCCGGTTGGATCTCGCGGATGGGGCGATCACCCTGCTGACCGACGGCGGCCGATCCCAGAATGGTGGCATTGCATGGAATAACGCAGGTGACCGTTTGGCCTATGGTTCGACCCGGCGGAATGGGGCGGACCGCGATCTCTATGTCATGGATCCCGCGAACCCCGCCTCGGACCGCATGGTGCTGCAGCTGAGCGGAGGAGGCTGGGGTGTGGTGGACTGGTCTCCGGACGACAAGAAGCTGCTGGCGACCGAGTCAATCTCGATCACACAGACCAACCTCTGGCTGGTGGATCCCACAACGGGGGAGCGTACGCTCCTCGCACCCGAGACAGGAGACACGGCAGCCTACGGCACGGTGAGGTTCAGCCGGGATGGGAAAGGTGTCTACCTGACCTCCGACCAGGGAAATGAATTCCTCCGGCTCGGCTATCTGGATTTCGCCACAAAAAGGACGACCTGGCTCAGCGGTGACATTCCCTGGGACGTAGAAGGGTTCGCGCTCTCCCGCGACGGGCGCCGCCTCGCGTTCACCACGAATGAGGCCGGCATTTCAAAGTTGCACATTCTCGATACGAAGACGGGGCGCCACCACCCGGTTCAGGGTGTCCCGGTGGGGACGATCGGTTCGCTCCGATGGCACAACAACAACCGGGATCTAGGCTTCACAGCGGGCAGTGCCAGCGCCCCGGGAGATGTCTATTCGCTCGACGCGAGTACCGGCAAGGTGACCCGCTGGACCGAAAGCGAGCTGGGAGGATTGGTCGCCGCCAATCTGGCCGAGCCGAGTCTGATAAGCTGGAGCAGCTTCGACGGGATGGAGATCACCGGCTTCTATTACCGGCCGCCAGCTCGCTTCACCGGAAAGCGACCCGTCATCATCAACATCCATGGCGGGCCGGAAGGACAATCACGACCGGGCTTCCTGGGGCGCACGAACTACTTCCTGAACGAGCAGGGCATCGCGGTGATCTACCCCAACGTCCGCGGCTCGACCGGCTTCGGAAAGACGTTCGTCAAGCTGGACAACGGGCTCAAGCGGATGGACTCGGTGAAGGATATCGGGGCCCTGCTGGACTGGATCGCGAAGCAGCCCGAGCTCGATGCGAGCCGGGTGATGGTGACCGGTGGCAGCTACGGCGGCTTCATGACGCTGGCCGTCGCCACGACGTACAACGATCGCATTGCCTGTTCGCTCGACGTGGTGGGGATTTCGAATTTCAACACCTTTCTCAAGAACACCGAGAGCTACCGGCGGGACCTGCGTCGTGTCGAGTACGGGGACGAGCGGGATTCCACCATGGCGGCATTCTTCGAGGCCACCGCCCCGCTGAATAACGCCCGCAACATCACCAAGCCGCTCTTCGTGGTGCAGGGCGGCAATGATCCGCGGGTTCCGCACACCGAGGCGGAGCAGATGGTTGCGAGGGTGAAACAGAACGGAAGCCCGGTCTGGTACCTCATGGCGAACGACGAAGGTCACGGTTTCCGGAAGAAGAACAACGTGGACTTCCAGTTCTACGCCACCGTGACCTTCGTTCGCCAGTTCCTGCTGGGCGAGGGGCCCTCGGGCACGACGCCTTAGACTAAAAGCTCACCTTTACGATTCTGCCGCCGGTCCCGACCAGCCAGCCAGCCTTGGGGCTGGCAAAGGCAACCGCCCAGAAGTTCTTGGCCCCCGGCAACAGGTTCCAGGTATCGCCCTCGTCGGGAGACCATGCTGCTCCTCCGGGACCAGTGATCACCACGGTGACTCCCAGACCTTTCACGTAGCTCGATCCGAAGATGGAGCCGCGGAAGGGAGCATGGGTTGCTAGCGCCCAGGTCACTCCGCCGTCGCTCGAGCGCGCGACGTTGTCGCTGAAGGCATCTCCCGCGGCCAGCTCGCCGCCACCCAGGAAGCCGTGCAGCGCATCACGGAAGGCGACGGTGAGCCCGCCCGAGCTTGGCGTGCCCTGGACGATCGGGGTGTCGTACGCGTTCCAGGTATTGCCGCCGTCGGTCGTGGCGAGAATCCGCGCTTTGGCTGCACCGCCGGTCGTGATCCAGGCCCGCTGCTCGCCCCGAGTCGCGACGCAGGTCCCGCTCGCGGCGAAGGCGGCCTCGCCCGGCTGAGCCGGCGGCATGTTGTTGCTGATGAAGTTCCAGGTCTGGCCGTCGAGCGTACGGATGACGGGGAAGACGCCGTTCACCGCGTCGCTCATCGTGATCGCCC
Organism: Gemmatimonadales bacterium; assembly: GCA_036558125.1. GTDB lineage: Bacteria > Gemmatimonadota > Gemmatimonadetes > Gemmatimonadales > GWC2-71-9 > DATBGE01. The sequence goes on from DATBGE010000031.1 coordinate 46,096, forward strand.
GCCGCTTCCCCCAGAAGGCGAAGCAATCGTAGAAGGCGAGCGGGTCCTGGTTCACGAACTGCAGCGCCCAGTGCGCGCCGCCGTCGTTGGTGTAGTAGATGCGGGACTGGCGTCCCGGTCCGGCCGCCATGAGGTAGGCGATCTTGTCGCTCTGGGCCTCGACGTCACGGAACTGCAGATCTCCGGCGCCGGGAACGACCGCCGCCTTCCAGGTGTTCCCTCCATCGGTAGTGATGGTGTAGGTGCCGCCCACGCCGCTTGCCCAGGCCACCCGATCGTTCACCGGGCTGATGGCCTGGAGCCGGTTAGTGGTCCCGCTGTTCTGCGGCGTGAGCGTCGGACTGGCATTGGTTCGCAGCGCCGGCAGATCAGACGGAGCGGGCGGAGCGGAGTTGTCGGAACAGGCGAAGAGGACCGCGCCGGC
>DATBGE010000032.1:0-4970 GCA_036558125.1 Gemmatimonadales bacterium
GCGATCGGCGCTGCCGGAGTTCGAGACCAAGGCGATCCCTTTCCACGGGAGACTCGCGACGCGGTGGCCCGAGCCGACGCCGTGCTCCTCGGTGCGGTGGGAGATCCCTCGCTCGATTCGGCACCGCGCCACCTCAAGCCCGAAACCGGTCTCCTCGCACTTCGTGCCCTGCTCGGCGTATACGCCAACCTCCGCCCGGTCGCTGTCTATCCAGCGCTGGCAGTGCACTCCCCACTCAAGCCGGAACGCCTGGCGGGTACCGACCTTCTCATCGTGCGGGAACTGACCGGCGGCTTGTACTACGGAGAGCCGAGGGGCCTGGACGGCGACAAGGCAATCAACACCCTGCGATACACCAGGAGCGAAATCGAGCGGATCGCCCGGCTGGCGTTTGATGCCGCGCGACTACGCCGCCGCCAGGTGTTATCGGTGGACAAAGCCAATGTGCTGGAGACTTCGCAGCTCTGGCGGCGTGTCGTGACCGAGGTCTCTCACAACTACCCGGACGTCTCACTGGAGCACGCCTACGTGGATTTCGCCGCGATGCGTCTCGTGAGTGCACCATCTTCCATCGACGTGCTGGTCACCGAAAACATGTTCGGCGACATCCTCAGCGATGAAGCCGCAGTTCTCACCGGATCTCTTGGTATGCTCCCGTCGGCATCTCTGGGAGACGGCGTCGGACTCTACGAACCGATTCACGGCTCCGCCCCGGACATCGCGGGGCAGGGGATCGCCAATCCGATCGGCGCCATTCTGTCCTGCGCCCTCCTGGTCCGATATTCTGGCGGTGCTCAAGAGGCGGCGGCGGGCGTCGAGGCGGCGGTGTCCCGGGTTTTGGAGGGTGGCGCGCGGACGCGAGACATCGCGGCGAAGGGCCGTAAGCCGCTTTCGACTCGACAGATGGGGGATCGCATCCTGGAGGAGCTGGAGGTCGCCGAAACACCCGCGCGGTGAAATCTGCAACATTTGGGACTCCGACCTCGTCATGTCGGCGCCGCTCCTCCGCAGGAGCGTCAACCGACACCGGAGGTCCTGAAATGAAGTGCCAGCAGTGTTTCCAGCGTCCAGCCCTCGAGCGCGACGGTCGTCCCGCCTTCCTCAGCCTGTTCGGCACTGTCGAAGGCTATTTCTGCGAGGAATGCGCGCGGGAGATTCAGCGACCCTACGAGGAGGAGCTGCGGCGTTCAGTGGCCGAGCGGGCTCCGCAGTTGACCGACGAAGATTTGGCGAGCCTGCCGGACCAGATGCTCAAGTTCACCGTGATGCTGCCGATCCAGTCGTGAAGGGTCGATAGTCGATAGTCGGAAGTGGTGAGTCTGACATGAAACGGGGCGTCGGAGAGGATGCCCCTTTTCATTTGTTCATTACCATCGCCGTCCCGTCTCCCGTCTCCCGTCTCCCGTCATCCCTCCAGTCGATCGGTCACCGCGCCAAAGCTGGCACTCGACACCAGACGCGCGTACTTGGCGAGAACGCCCCGACGGTATCTCGGCGCGGGAGGAGTCCACGCCTTCTTTCGTTGAGCGATTTCCTGATCAGGGACATTCAGACTGAGCTGGCGTCGCTCGGCATCGATGGTGATCGAATCGCCCTCTTTCACCAGGGCAATGGTTCCACCGATTGCCGCCTCGGGTGCGACGTGGCCGACGACCAATCCGAAGGTCCCACCCGAGAAGCGCCCATCGGTGATCAGCCCGACCGAGTCTCCCAGTCCTGCCCCTATGATCGCTGACGTGGGAGACAGCATCTCTCGCATCCCCGGCCCACCGCGCGGTCCTTCATAGCGGATCACCACCACATCTCCGGCCTTGATGCGACCGGCGAGGATCGCTCCGAGGCAGTCCTCCTCGGCCTCGAAGACGCGGGCCGGCCCGGTCAGCTTGCTCTGCTTCACACCGGTGATCTTCGCGACCGCACCTTCAGCGGCGAGGTTGCCGCGCAGAATTGCCAGGTGACCCTGCGGGTAGATCGGCCGGTTCCACGGACGAATCACCTGCTGGTCGGCTCGAGGCTCCACCGGGATCTTTTCGAGAACTTCCGCGATCGTCCTGCCGGTGATGCTCAAAGCGCTGCCGTGAAGCACTCCGTGGGCGAGCAGGATCTTCATCACCTGGGGGACGCCGCCCGCCTTGTGGAGATCGGTCGCGACGAATCGGCCGGAGGGCTTGAGGTCGCACAGAACCGGCACTCTCGCCCGAATCGTCTCGAAATCCTCGAGCGAGAGCGGGACCTCCGCCGCGTGAGCGATGGCGAGCAGATGAAGCACGGCGTTGGTCGAACCGCCCAACGCCATGCAGACCGCGATCCCGTTCTCGAAAGCCTCGCGGGTGAGGATCTGACGCGGCAGCAATTGCGACTTGATCGCCTCGACCAGGACGCGACTCGATTCGGCCGCGCTCTCTGCCTTCTCGGCGTCTTCCGCCGCCATGGTCGAGGAGAAGGGAAGGCTCATCCCCATCGCCTCAAAGATCGAAGACATCGTGTTAGCGGTAAACATCCCGCCGCACGAGCCCTTGCCGGGGCAGGCGTGACGCTCGATCTCGAGCAGCTCCCGATCTCCGATTTTTCCTGCGCTGTGTTGCCCCACCGCCTCGAAACAGCTCACCACGGTGAGATCCTGCCCGTGGAGATGCCCTGGTTTGATAGTGCCGCCGTAGACGAAGATCCCCGGAATGTTCATCCGGGCCATCGCAATCATGGCGCCCGGCATGTTCTTGTCGCAGCCGCCGAGGCACACGACACCATCCATGGACTCCGCACCGCAGGCGGTTTCGATCGCGTCGGCGATGACCTCGCGTGATACGAGCGAGTACTTCATCCCCTCGGTGCCCATCGAGATGCCGTCGGAGACCGTGACGGTTCCGAAGACCTGTGGCATCCCGCCGGCCGCCCTGACCGCCTCGTCCGCCCTTTCTGCCAGAACGTCCAAGCCTGCATTGCACGGCGTGATTGTGCTGTACCCGTTGGCGATACCGACGATCGGCTTATTGAAGTCTCCGTCGCCGAAGCCTACTGCCCTGAGCATCGCTCGGTTCGGGGACCGTTGAACGCCTTGGGTAATGAGGCGGGATCGGCGGTTCTGCGGCTCGGAGGGGTGGCTCATTGGGTCTCGGCGAATGAGGCTAAGCTGCTCAACGATATAAACATACGAGGCTTGGGCGGGGATGGACAGGGCGGCGACTGCACCTTAGAAAACGCCACTGCCGCACCGCGACTATTGCAAATAAGGCAGTGAATACCATACACCATATTCATTATGGCCTGCATAATTGCATTAGCGTCAGCGGGATTCTGCAATTTGTGCACAATTGTATGATCAACACTCTTGCGCGACCCTCTCCCCAGCCCTATTAATTATGCAGTCGCCCGGTTATTGACCTTCTCGCCACCCAACGAGGCCCCACCGCCATGACTCTCCCGTTGCTCGCCATGGTGCAGGATGCGCAGCCCACCATCGTTCCGGCCGACACGGCCTGGATGCTGACGTCCACCGCGCTCGTGCTGCTGATGACCCCCGCGCTCGCCTTTTTCTACGGTGGCCTGGTCCGTTCCAAGAACTCGCTCAACACGATGATGATGAGCTTCGTGGCCCTGGGAGCCGTAGGGGTCACGTGGGCCCTCGTGGCCTACAGCGAGGCCTTCGCCGAGGGTAACGGATTCCTGGGCTCCTTCCAGAACGCGTTCCTGAACGGCGTGGGTGTCGAGCCAAAGGGGACTATTCCCCACTTGCTCTTCATGGCGTTCCAGGGAACCTTCGCGATCATCACTGCCGCCCTGATCTCGGGAGCCATTGTCGAGCGGATGCGGTTCGGCCCTTATGTGGCGTTCCTCTGCATCTGGACCGTCCTCGTGTACGGCCCGGTCGCCCACTGGGTCTGGGGTGGAGGCTGGCTCGGCAAGCTGGGTACCCTCGACTTTGCCGGCGGGACCGTCGTGCACATCAACGCCGGCATCTCGGCCCTCGTGGCAGCGAGCGTGTTGGGTGCGCGGAAGGACTACGCCCGCCAGGCCATTCTTCCGCACAACGTGCCGTTCACCCTGCTCGGCGCCGGCCTGCTCTGGTTCGGCTGGTTCGGTTTTAACGGCGGGAGCGCCCTTGCCGCCAACGGCTCGGCCGCCCTCGCCTTCGTCAACACCTTCCTGGCGCCGATGGCCACTCTGATGGTGTGGGTTGGTCTCGACTCCTTCCGGACTGGTCATGCGACCGCGGTGGGCGGAGCGACTGGCATCGTCGTAGGCCTCGTCGCGATCACGCCGGCCGCCGGATTCGTGAGCCCCCTGGGTGCCTTGGCCCTCGGCGCGATCGCCGCATTCCCCAGCTATTTCGCGATCGTGCTCCGGTCCCGCACCCGGCTCGATGATTCGCTCGACGTGTTTGCCGGCCACGGTATCGGCGGTCTCACTGGCGCGCTGCTCACCGGCGTGTTCGCGCTCAAGGCATGGGGCGGCACCGACGGACTGCTTGGCGGCAACCCCTCGCAGCTGGGCATTCAGGCCATCGCCGCGTTCGCTTCGATGGCGTATGCCGGCATCATGACCTTCGTCATTCTGAAGCTGCTGGCTCTGGTCGCTCCGCTCCGTGTGGCGACTCCGCTCGAAGGCCTGGGGTTGGATGTGACCCAGCACGGGGAAGAGGCCTACAGCAGCGGCGAAGGCTCCATCCTGGTGCTGCCCGAAGTCGAAGTCCCGGCGCCCGCTCCTGCACTCACTCCTCAGCCCGTTGCACGCTGACCATCGAGGCTAATCATGAAACTCATCATCGCGATCATCCGCCCCGATCGGCTGAACAGCGTCCTCGAGGCGCTCTACCGCGCCGACGTCCGTGGGCTGACCGTGTCCCGAGTCATGGGACACGGCGGGGAAACCGAGCGGGTCGAGAATTACCGCGGAACGACAGTGAAGCTTGGGCTGCAGGAGAAGGTCCGCCTCGAAATCGGAGTCTCCGATTCCTTCGTGGACATCACCAC
>DATBGE010000033.1:0-16394 GCA_036558125.1 Gemmatimonadales bacterium
TCGGGACTCCACTTCGAACGTCAGAAACCGCTGACGGTGTGGTTCCGGGGACGACTCGTGGGGACCTTCCGAGCCGATGCAGTCGTTGAAGATTCAGTCCTAGTGGAGCTCAAAGCGGCGCGCGTACTGGGACCACCTCACGAAGCGCAACTTCTCAACTACCTCAAGGCAACTAAGCTCACGGTCGGACTAATCTTCAATTTTGGACCACGGCCGAAGTTCCTCCGGCGCGTACTCGAGGTTAGGTCAGAAAACGATTACCGCGGAAGGCGCTGAATCCGCGAGAGAACGCGGAGTCGAGGCGACAGCTACTTCTCAGCACATTTCCGCGTTGTTCCGCGTTTTCCGCGTACTCCGCGGTAAGCAGTTCCTGCGACCTGTTCTCCGGAGCTCAATGGATCGCCTCTTCGCCACCCTGGGTTCGATCTCGGCCCTGATCGCCGTCGCGGCGGGGGCCTTCGGCGCCCACGCACTCCGCGCCCGCCTCGGACCCGACCTTCTCGCCGTCTTCGAAACCGGGGCCCGCTACCAGATGTACCATGCGCTCGGTCTCCTGGCCGTCGCCTGGATCGCATCGCGGTCCCCCTCTCCTCTCGCCGCCTGGGCCGGGTGGCTCTTCGTCTTGGGGACCGTGCTGTTCTCCGGCAGTCTCTACGCGCTGGCCCTCTCCGGTATCCGGATCTTTGGCGCCATTACCCCCCTCGGAGGGCTCGCCTTCATGGCCGGCTGGATTTGTCTCGCGCTGGCGGCTCGTCGCATGTAGCAATCGTCGCCCGTCGCCCGTCGCCTGTCGCCTTCGCCTGTCACCAAATGCCCAGACCCCGCACCCGGAGCCGGCATGAGCATCTCCACAGCGACCACCCACATCGAGACCGACTTTCGGCAGAACCGGCTGCTCCAGACGCTCATGGTCTGGTATCTCGCGGTCTGGGTGATCGCCGCCATCAACCCACTGGACCGGAAGGACTGGGTGCTGGAGAATGTCCTGGCCGTAACTCTCGTGGCCGGGCTGGTGTTCACCTACCGACGCTTCCCGCTATCCGACCTGTCCTACCTTCTCATCACGTTGTTTCTCACGCTCCACGCCGTGGGGGCCCACTACACCTATTCAGAAGTGCCGCTGGGTTACTGGCTCAAGGATTGGGGTCACTTCTCCCGGAATCACTTCGATCGGGTCGTGCACTTCTCCTTCGGACTCCTGATGGCGTATCCGGTCCGCGAGGTGTTCCTGAGGGTCGCCAGCACCAGGGGATTCTGGGCCTACTACTTGCCGCTCGACGTCACCCTCGCCTTTAGCGCGATTTACGAGATCATCGAGATGCTGGTAGCGGTCGTCATCGCGCCCAGCGCCGGCGACGCCTACCTTGGCACCCAGGGCGACATCTGGGATGCGCAGAAGGACATGGCCCTGGCGGGCTGCGGAGCACTTCTCTGCATGCTGATCACTGCCCTCGGGCACAGGCTGCGTGGGCGGCAGCCGGTACTGCTGGCGGGGACGACCTCCGTGCTTAAATAGGGAGTAGGTTGTAGGGCCCTACCCCCTACTCCCTACTCCCTACTCCCTTCTACTCATGGCCACCACTCTCCAGCTTCTCCTCCGCGGGCAAGGCGCCCACGCCGACACGGTCGCCTGCGTCTCGGGATTGAGTCCTGAGGTTGCCGGTCGGCGAATCCCCGGCATCGAGCACACGATCTGGCAGCTGCTGGTGCACATGAACTACTGGATGGACTACGAGCTGCGCTCGATCGTGGGTCCTGAAGTCTCCTATCCAGAGCATGCGGCCGAGAGCTGGCCGGACACCGGGGGACCCGCCAGCGCATCGGTTCTCAGCGACGAGGTTCGCCGCTTTGCGGACCAGATCAGGCAACTGAGCGACCTGGCCGGCCGGCTCGACGACGACCAGCTACGGAGCCGAGTCATTCATCCTGCGAAGCGAGAGACGGTTGAGGATGTGCTCTGGCAGATGGTGGCCCACAACAGTTATCACATCGGGCAGGTGGCTACGCTACGCCGGGCATTCGGCGCCTGGCCGCCGGCCGGAGGCGGGGACACATGGTAGTGGGAGACAGGAGACGGGAGACGGGAGACGGGAGTAAGAAGTAGAAATGGGATGGTGGAACGACAAAGGGGGCCTCCAGTTTCTCCGGGGCCCCCGTCTCCTGTCTACCGTCTCCCGTCTCCCGCCCTTATGGCCCTCCCGGCACCTTGGTCGGCGCCACGTGATGCAGGTAGGCGAAGAGCAGCATCAGGGCGGTAATCACCACCGCGGCGATAATGAGGGAGAAGACGAACACAGTGCTCAACAGCTTCCCGTCCGACTTGAGGTGCATGTAGAACATCGCGACGAGAGCGAACTTCACCGCGGAGAGGAGCAACAGCACCGGCACCACGACCGGCTCGAGCAGGTGAGCGAAACCCGCAGGCTGCCCCCGGTGCACCACCTCGTAGGCACCCACCTCGAGCGCCGTCAAGATGAACAGCGTGAGGCCGATCTTGAGATAGGTCCCGACCGCGGGATGCGCGTGGGCGTCGGCGTGCTCGGCGGCGTGAGAAGTCATGACGGTCACCGAATGAGGTATACGACGGGGAAGATCACGATCCAGACCACGTCTACGAAGTGCCAGTAGAGAGCCGCGATCTCCAGGTTGAGCGACTTTTCAGGGGGAAGCTTGCCCCGCACTGCCACCACCAGCACCGAGATCAGCCAGATCAAGCCGAGGGTGACGTGAGTCCCATGGAATCCCGTCAGCGTGTAGAAGGTCGAGCTGAAGAGGTTGGTAGTGTAGCCCATTCCCCGGTGGTAGAAGTGGGTGAACTCGAACACCTGCATGCCGACGAAGAAGATCCCGCAGGCGATAGTGGCGAGCAGCCAGGTAATGAGCTGGCGGCGGTTCCCCTTCTGCGCCCCATTCAGGGCCAACACCACGAACAGCGAGCTGAAAAGCAGCAGGGCAGTACCGAAGGTGACGAGCGGGATCTCCAGCATCTGCTCCTGGACCTTCCCGTTCAGCAGCCACTCCGCATGCGGCTTGGGCCCGATGACGTCCCGTCCCTTGTAGACCAGATAGGTCCCAATGAGAGAGGCGAAGAAGAGGCATTCCGATCCGATGAACGTCCAGATCGCGAGCTTTCGGCTGTTGATGCCGGTCGCCGTGGGATGTTCGAGTGCGTGTGCGTGGTCGCTCACTGGCTTCTCTGAGATTGACGTTAGGTACAGTGCCTTAAGCTCTAAGCCTTAAGCTGTCCTCCAGAAGCCTATGGCTTACGGCTTACGGCTTATGGCGCTTTCCTCACACTCGTTCCCGCCCTCACCCCGCCGGCTCGAACGCCCAGCGATACACTCCGAAGAACAGGATCGCAACTCCGGTCAGCGACACCGGCAGGTGCAGCCCACCGATGAAGCCGACCAGCGTCGTAGCCACACCAAGCGCTGCCACCGCCGGCCAGTACGAGGGATTGGGCATGTGAATGCCCTTCCCGCTCACCCGCTTCGGCTCCGGGACACTCCCGCCGGCGAGCCGCTTCATTTCCCACAGTGCGTCGCGGCCATGGACCTCCGGCTCTTCGGCGAAGTTGAACTCCTGCGGCGGGGAGGGGATCGACCACTCGAGCGTCGCCGCGTTCCAGGGATCCGCCGGCGCCTGAGTCTTGCTCCTCATGGTGCGCCAGATATTGACCAGGAACACTACGAACGAGAGGCCGAGGATGAGTGATCCGACCGTCTCCACCAGGTTCCAGAATCCGAAGTTGTTCTCGGCCGCATAGGTGTAGACCCGGCGCGGCATGCCGTTCAGCCCGAGGAAGTGCATCGGGAAGAATGTGAGGTTGAAGCCGATCAGCATCAGCCAGAAGTGCAGGTGGCCCAGTTTCTCGTCGAGCATCCGCCCCGACATCTTGGGCCACCAGTAGTAGGCACCGGCGGTGAGGCCGAAGATGGACCCGCCGAACAGCACATAATGGAAGTGCGCGACGATGAAATAGGTGTCGGTCTGCTGCAGGTCGGCCGGCGGCGATGCGTGCATCACCCCGGAGAGGCCGCCCATGATGAACATTGCAATGAAGCCGAGGGCGAACAGCATCGGAGTCCTGAACTGGAGCTGCCCCCCCCAGATGGTTCCGATCCAGTTGAAGATCTTCACCCCGGTGGGTACCGCGATGAGCATCGTCGCCATGGAGAAGAAGGCATCGGCGAAGGGGCCCATCCCGGTCGAGAACATGTGGTGGCTCCACACCCCGAAGCCGAGGAAGGCGATGAACGCCCCGGAGAACACCATCGCGGCGTAACCGAAGAGCGGCTTCCGGGAGAAAACCGGCAGCACTTCGGAGATGATGCCGAAGGCCGGAAGGATCAGGATGTAGACCTCGGGATGACCGAAGATCCAGAACAGGTGCTGCCAGAGAATCGGGTCACCGCCGCCGGAGGGCACGTAGAAATGAGTGCCGAAGGTCCGGTCGATCATCAGCAGGATCAGGGCGACGGTGATGACCGGGAAGGCGAGCAGCAGGAGGATCTGGGTGATGAAGCTCATCCACACGAACATGGGCATGTACATCATCTTCATGCCCTTGGCGCGCAGATTGATGATCGTCACGAAGAAGTTGACCGCCGCCGCCAGCGAGGCGACGCCCAGGATCTGCAGGCCCACGGTCCAGAAGTCGATGTTGAGCCCGGGCGAGAACTGCTTGCTGGTCAGGTTGGCATAGCCGAACCACCCGCCGTTCGGCGCCGCCCCGAAGAGCCAGCCCGCGTTCATCACCAGGCCACCCAGCAGGAAGACCCAGTAACTGAACGCGTTGAGCCGGGGGAAGGCCACGTCCCGCGCTCCGATCTGGAGCGGGATCATATAATTGAAGAACATGGCCGACAACGGCATCACCCCGAGGAAGATCATGGTGGTGCCGTGCATCGTGAACAGCTGGTTGTACGTCTCCGGCGACACCAGGGTGTTCTCGGGCTTGGCCAGCTGGAGCCGGATGATCAGCGCCTCAAGGCCGCCGACCAGGAAGAAGAAGAACGCGGTCGCGCCGTACAGGATGCCGATCCGCTTGTGGTCAACCGTCGTGATCCACGACCACAGGCCAGACTTCTCGGCGACGTGTTCTTCCGCGGGGAGAGCGGTGGTTGCCATGTCTGTCCCGTCTCTTATTGCTGGGTCCGAAGGAAGGCCACCAGCGCGGCGACCTCGTCATCCTTGAGCTGCAGATTGGGCATGAGTACGCCGTGCTTCCAGGCCTGGGGATCGTGCAGCCACCGGGCCAGGTTCTCGTCGGTGTTCTTGAGCGTGCCCGCCGCGATGTAGCTCCGGCTCCCGATGTGATGGAGGTTGGGACCGATCAGGCCCGGAGTCACGGGGGGATTCAACGAATGGCAGCCAATGCAGCCCTTCTCGGTGAAAAGCTGCTGCCCCCGCCGAAGGGTCGCATCAGGCGATTTCGTAGTGTCGGAGTAATCGGGGCCTGGGGTATTGAAGTTGGCCGCCCAGGCATCGAAGGTCTCCGGGGCTTGTGCCACGATGCGGTACGCCATCCGGCCGTGCTGGATCCCGCAGAACTCCGCGCACTGGCCAGGGTAGTTGCCCTCGACCTCCGCCTTGAACCAGAGATTGTTGTGCCGGTTGGGGAACACGTCCCGCTTGCCGGCGAACTGCGGCAGCCAGAAGCTGTGGATCACGTCGGCGGTCGTCATCTCGAGGTTGACCGTGCGGCCGGTCGGCACATGCAGTTCGTTCGCCGTCACGATCCCCAGATCGGGATAGCGGAACTCCCACCACCACTGGTGCCCGATCACCTCGACCTGAAGTGCCTCGGGCCCCGGCTTGGTGGCGGTCCGGAAGATGGTGCGCACCGTGGGAACCGCGATCAGGGCCAGAATGACCGCCGGGATCATGGTCCACACGATCTCCAGCGTAGTATTCCCGTGAGTCTGCGCCGGCTCCGGCGCGCCGGGCCGCGCCCGGAACTTCCAGATGGCGAAGAGAAGTGCCCCTTCCACCAGCACGAAGACGATGGCCGCGAGATAAACCGTCTTGCGGAAGGTGGCGTCGAGCAGATGTGCGAAATCCGAGCGCGGCAGCAGCGTGGTCTGCGGGTAGTCGCGGGCGCAGGCGAGAACCGCCACCGCGACGACGGCGAGCAGCATCCAACGCGATGGCCACCGGCCCACCACGGTCCGGAGGGACATTTAGGAAATCGTCCTGTCAGCGGGGAGCGACGAATGCATGCAAATGCAGCGTTCCACTGTATTTATTCACCGGAGCAGCGTCAAGATTGGCCGGGGATTAAGAGCGCGCTAATCTAATGTGTCACAATGCAATCGCGCCAGCCGACCTTTAGTTTATTCCAGCAGCCGCAGCCCTTGGAGCGTCAGGTATGACCCCCGCCCAGCGTAATGCTCTGATCCAACGCTATGAGGATGGCCCTGCGACTCTCGAGGCCGCCCTGGCCAAGGTCCCCAGCGAGGCCCTCAAATTCCGGCCCGCCCCCGGAAAATGGACGGTTCACGAGGTCATCATCCACTGCGCGGACAGCGAGACCAACTCCCACATGCGGATCCGCTACGTCCTCGGGGAAGACGATGCCCTCATCGTGGGATATGACCAGGACCGCTGGGCCACTGTGCTGGGTTATCACGATCTCCCGATGGAGCCCGCCCTCGCCACAGTCCGCGCGGTCCGCGCGAACACCGTCCCCTTGCTGCGCCGGCTGACCGAGGAACAGTGGAACCGTAGCGGACGCCACACCGAATACCCAAGCTATGGCGTGGAGAAATGGCTGGAGATCTACGGCGAGCATCTCGAAATCCATGCCAGGCAGATCGAGCGGAACCTGAAGGCCTTCCGGGAAAAGAAGTAAGGAGTGAGGAGTGCACTCCTCACTCTCTACCGCACCGGCATATCGAACGCCACTGGATCCGGCACGTCATAGCTGTAATGCCACCATTCCTGATCGTACTGCTTGAACCCCTCCGCCTCCATTACCTGACGCAATAACTGCCGGTAGCGCAGCGTGCGCCCCGTCGCATTGGCCCAATGCGCCTGCTCCGAGAAGGTGTCGAACGGCGTGCCCATGTCCACCTCGCGCCCGCCAACCGAAAAGTCCACCAGCGTGAGATCCACGGCGAGTCCCAGGTTGTGACGGCTCCGGCTGGCGATGTAGCCGTCCTCGATCAGGTGCATCTGCCCGGTTCGGCGAGCCCACTCGACCATAGCCTGAGTAGCGCGCACGGGGCGATAACCATCGAAGACCTTGAGTCCCATCCCACCGCTCCGCAGCCGGCCCTGGACCCGGTGCAGCGCCTCGGCGGCTTCTCTCCGGAGATAGGCCTTGTTGGCCTCATATCCCGGGAGAACCGCGCCGGTGAAGTTGTTGGTCGTGGAATAGCGCGCTTCGACCATGATGGTGCTGTCCTCGGTTCGAATGTCGGCCAGCTCGCGCATGGCCACAGAGTCGGGGGCGATGTACTGGGCCGAATCCTGACCCCAGAGCGGTCCGGTGATCAGGGCGGTCGTAACGAGGGCCGCAAGCAGTCGATTCATCGAGCTACGAGAGTTGGAGACAATGGGGCGGTGTTGCCCGGGTTGAAACGTAGGGACCCGAGCGGCTAAGCCATTCGGGGACACGCCATTAGAGTAATCCGATAGCCGAGGCTAAAGCCATGTGCTATCTTGTCCATCAGTTGGCCGCGACGCCCCGGGTGATCTCCCTGAACCCGGGCCGTTTCCTTTTTGTCGAGTCCGCCAATGTTAAGCGAGATGCGTCGGAAGCTGAGCAGCGAGATCGAGCAGCTCAGTCACGAATTGAATGTGGTCATTCCCCAGGCTATCGCGCACGCGGTGGAGCTGGGTGACCTGCGGGAAAACTCCGAGTACAAAGCCGCCCTGGAGCGCCAGCAGTTCGTCCAGGCCCGGCTGGGTCAGTTGCACCAGCGCCTAAGCCAGCTGAGTCAATTGGCCAACACGGAGATACCTAGCGACCGGGTCGGCCTCGGCTCCAAAGTCACGGTGGTTGATCTCAAGACCGAAGAGACCGAGACCTACATGCTGGTGCTCGCCGAGATGATGGACCTCGATGCCGGTCACATTTCGCTCGCCTCACCCCTGGGCAGGGCGCTCAAGGACCGGAGGGTGGGCGATGAGATCGAGCTCCGGATTCCCCGCGGGATTCGGGCGCTCCGGGTGGTCGAGCTGGAGACGGGAGTCGGGCCCTGAGCCACTCGGATCGGCTTATGGAATTCCCCAAGAAGCAACTGCTCCTGGTCGGCGACCGGGTCCTCATCACTCCCGAAGAGGGTGAGGACCGGATGCGCGCCGGCCTCTACCTGCCGCCGACCGCGGTGGATGCCATGCAGGTACAGTCCGGGTTGGTCATTGCCGTCGGTCCCGGCGACCCGGTCCCCGACATGAGCAGCAGCGACGACGAACCTTGGAAGATCGGCGAACGTCAGCCACGCTGGCGTCCCATGCAGGCCCGGGTGGGTGACCACGCCATCTTCTTCCGGAAGGCCGCGGTCGAGATCACGTTCGAGGAAAAACGTTATCTCGTCGTTCCCCAGGCCGCGATCCTGGTATTGGTGCGTGAGGAACTGCCCATCTAATTGCTGATTACAGATTGAACGCCAACCATGCCTCTCACCCGCTTCCCCGACCACGAAGACAAGCGGGTCTTCCTTTCCACCGTCCTCTCGTTCAACCTGCCCCCAGCGGATGGCGCGCACAGCGACCGCCTCTCGGTGGCTGTGCTGTGGATCGACGAGGATACCCAGTCCGCCGACGAATTGAGTCCGGACTTTGCCATGGAATTGCTGGACCATGGCGCACTCGCACTGGTGCTGGGTGGGACGGCGTCGGAAAAGACAGCCGGTCTCTTCGAGCAGACCATCGAGGACGGCGAGTTCGTGCGCGGTCCCGACGAGGAGATCAGCATCTGGGTCGATCCAGAGGCCTCGCTCGATGAAGTGCTGTGGACCGCCGCGGAAGAGGCCATGCCTCCGGACGCCTTCGCCGACCGGCCGTGGGATATTGTCTGTTGGGCCCGGAGCGGCGACCCGATGGTGGCCAAGCTGCGTGATGCGCTGGGGCGGCTCGGTGCCATCGTAGATGATCGCTACGAGCTGGGCGGTGACGACGAATGACCGGCTCGCCCCAGCGGGCCTACCGGTTCGGCATGTGGGGCCTTGTGACACTTGGCCTGCCCGGCCTGTTCGCGGCATTCCTCGGCGCCCGGCGGGTCATCCCCGTCCCCCTCGGAATCGCCGGCGGCTTCGCTTTCTTCATCTGCGTCTTGCTCGGCGCCCTGGTAGGCCTGCAGGCCCGGCGCCAATTGCAGTTGCAGCGGGAGAAGGAAAATCGCTCCGCGATGCTTGTCATCCTCGCCACCCAGCTGAGAATCCAGGATGACGTCGTGCTGCAACGGATTGCTGGCCAGGGCGGCCCAGCCGGGGAAGCGGCGGAGATGGTGCTTCAAGGGAGACGGGAGAAGGGAGACAGCAGACGGGAAAGCGGTGAACGGGGAACGGTGAACGGTGTTTCGTCAGCATTGGTGGACGAGGTCTCCGACTAATTTCCCCTGACACCCGACACCCTTCTCCTCTCTCCTTTCTCCCGTCTCCCCTCTCCCGTCTCCCGTCTCCCGTCTCCCGTCTCCCGTCTCCGCAATGTGCTTCCACCTCTACCTCGCCAGTCCCCTCACGCTGAGCGAGGTGCGGTCCATGTTGCCCAAAGGACTGGGCGCCGACCTAATCATCCCGGCGGAGCAGCGGACGTTGAAGCAGCTTCATCCCGATACGCAAACCGTCGCGCGGCTGGTCCGCGGCGCTTGCTCCTGCGATCTCGTGGTCCAGCGGCACCCGGTGAGCCGGGAGGACGAGGCGTGGCTCCGGCGCCGCTACCGGGAACAGGGGCTTCCCAGGACCGCCGTTCTCGCCGCGCTTGAGCGGCACCGCCGAGCCGCCGCCGAGCGAGCCCAACCCGCGGGCTTCTGGCCGCGCCAAGTGGCCGAATTCGTAGTCGAGCACGGGCGGAATGCGGGGCCCACGCTCTACTATCTCCACTTCTCACACGACGGCACCCTGGGGACCGTGGATCCGGGAGAACCGCCGGCTCGGCGCGCCAGCGAGGTCCGCATGAACCCCGAGGGTTGGCTCCCGGAAGAAAAGCCGGTTCTGGTCCTGCCCTGACGCCGCGGAGGGAAATGAGGCATCTTCCACCGAGGGCACGGGCGCTATGTCTCATACCTCGCGGCTTTATCTGCGCGCGCTGCAATTGCGCTGTCCCGCCTGTGGCGGCAGGCCGGTGTTCGTCTCCTGGTTTCGGATGTGCCCCAACTGTCCTTCGTGTGGGCTGCACTTCGATCGGGAACCGGAGGGCGGCTACTGGGTGGGTTCGTACACCATCAACCTGATGCTGACGGAAGCGGCACTCGCGGCGGCCTTCTTGATCGGGATGTGGCTGACCTGGCCCAAGCCGCCCTGGGACCTGCTGGTGTACGGCGATATCGGAGTGGCTGCACTCGTGCCGATCTTGCTCTTTCCGTTTTCAAAGACCCTCTTCATTGCCGTGGATCTCACCTTCCGCCCGAAAGAGCCCGAGGATTATGAGACTCCGCGCGAGATTGCTCCCCACCCGACCCGCCCTCGTGGCTGAGATAGGATTGGGATGCCAATGTTGCGCGTGACGGCCCTCTCGATTGCCGCGATTAGTGGCGCGCTGGGTCTCGCGTGCGGAACCTCCTATGTACTCGCATCTCGAACGGCCTCAAAGGCGGCGGCACGCATTGCACCGGAACTGGGAAAGGTGGATTCCGACTTCGGTTTCCATTATCGCGGGGCGGGCGAAGGGGAGAAACTGGGCTGGGAATTCACCTACGGACCCAGCGGCCTGATGGGGCCGGTCACCCTCGAGCTTTACGTTGGCCTGGGCGGCGGACTCTATCAGACCCAACCGCCCGAAGCGCTCGACCGGCTGAAGCCCTCCAATTCCCCTGGTTCCAACTAGACCTTCTCCAAGCATTCAAATCGCTTACCTGAGAGCGCTCGCCGCCTTGACAATCGCGGCGGCGCGTCGTATCTCGAGCAGCGCAGACCCCGTCGTCCAACCACCACACAATTCGCGCAGAGAGCAACCACGGAGGGGCCTATGAAGCCTCGATTGGTATGGCTCGCAGCCACATTTCTCGCGTTAGCGGGGATGCCTTTGGCTGCCCAGGAGCGGATCCTGACAGGGACGGTAACCGACTCCGCGACGGGAGATCCCATCGCGGGGGCGTCCATCGGGATCCAGGGGACCCGAATCGTGACGCATACCAATGCCAACGGTGTTTTCAACCTGGCGGCGTTACCCGACTCCGCTCTCACGGTGATGGTCCGGTTCATCGGCTATCGCAAGCGTGACGTCGTGGTGGCGGCCGGCGAGACGACCGTCGCGATCCAACTCGCCAAAGACCTGTTCAAGCTGGAAGAAATCGTAGTGACCGGACAGGCGACCGGTATCGAACGGAAGAATGTGGCGACGGCCGTCGCTACGGTTGGCGCCGACGAAATGAACTCCACCCCATCCGTCAGCGTCGAACAGCAGCTGGTCGGCAAGGTTGCCGGGGCGGACATCCAGAGCAATTCGGGAGCGCCGGGCGGTGGCCTCCAGATGCGCCTGCGTGGTACTACCTCGATTAACGCCTCGGCCTCACCGCTCTACGTGGTGGACGGGATCGTGGTCAGCGACATCGCCATTCCATCCAACCAGAACGCGGTGACTCGGGCCGCCGCTGGCGGCAACACCTCGCCCGACCAGGACGCGCAAGTCAACCGCATTGCCGACGTCAACCCGGAAGACATCCAATCGGTCGAGATTCTGAAGGGGGCAGCCGCTTCGGCCATCTACGGGGGACGCGCGTCAAACGGCGTCGTGATCATCAATACCAAGCGGGGCCAGGTTGGTAAGCCACAGGTGGATCTGACCCAGCGGTTCGGCTTTTCCGAGCTCGAGCGTGAGGTCGGCTCCCGCACGTTCGAGACGGCGGCCGAGGTTGACGCCAAGTACGGTGCGGGAACCGCCGCGGCGGTGGGCTACACCAACGGCCAGTCCTTCGACCTCGAAAAGCAGCTCGCTCATCGCAAGGACCTCGCCGCCGAAACCCAACTCAGCCTGAGCGGTGGGGGCGAGGGAACCCGGTATTACGCGGCAGGCCAGATCCAGAACACGCCCGGCATCATCGACAACACCGGATATCAGCGGCAGTCGGTGCGGGTGAACCTCGACCAGGTGATCAGCTCGAGAGTGCATGGCACGCTGAACGCCAACGTGATGCATACCCTGGCCCAGCGCGGGCTCACCAACAACGACAACTCGGGCACCAGTTTCGGGGTCGTGCTGTCGAGCACGCCGGACTTCACCAACCTGACGCGGGACAGTACCGGCGCTTTCCGGCTTAATCCCTTTGTGCCGAGCAACCCGCTGCAAACGGCGGCATTGATGAAGAACGACGAAACCGTATGGAGGTTCCTGTCGTCCGCGTCGCTGAACTTCGATCTCTATAACAGCGCAAAGAACTCGCTGAAGCTGGTCGCCATCGGCGGGCTGGACTACTTCAGCCAGGAGAACGAACTCTTCTTCCCGCCCGACTTGCAGTTCGAGCCGAACGATGGCGAATTGGGGACCTCACTCCTCAAAGAAAGCAACAACCTGAATCTCAACCTCGATGTGAACGCGATTCATACCTACATCCCCTCCAGCCGCAGCTGGAGCGCAAGAACCTCAGCGGGCATCCAGACGACCCGCCGGGATTTGGGCGTCCTCCAGAACGAGGGGTACAACCTGGTCGGCGGGCAGGAAAACATCGACGCCGCCACGCGCAAGGTGGTGCTCCGCAACAAGGAACTCGTGAAGAACCTGGGGTATTTCCTGCAGGAGGACTTTCTGGCGGACCAGGAACGCTGGCTGCTGAGCGTTGGGGTCCGCGCCGACCAGAGCAGCCTCAATTCCGACGCGAGCCAGTTGTTCTGGTACCCCAAGGCGGCGACGTCCTACCGGTTCGTCAAACCGGCCGGTTTTGTCGATGAGTTCAAGCTGCGGGTAGCCTATGGCGAGTCCGGCCTGGAACCCGACTACGGCCAGAAGTTCACCCCGCTGGACGCTTCCCAGAACATCGGTGGATTACCCACCGTCGTAGTCCTGGGAACCATCGGCGCGCCGGACCTCCACCCCGAGCGAGAGAAGGAAATCGAGGCCGGCTTCGACGCTTACTTCTGGAATCAGACCGCCACCCTCGAGTTCAGCGTCTTTCAGAAGAACCTCAGCGACCTCCTGGTCCCGCGAGCGCTGCACGAGTCCTCGGGCTACATCACCGAGTTCCTGAACGGCGGCGCAATGAAGACCAAGGGACTCGAGATCGCGGCGGCGGTTCAGCCGATCCAGAAGCGGAATTTCAACTGGCTGAGCCGGGCCACCTTCGCCACGACCAAGAGCACGATCACGCAGCTCGATGTGCCCGCATTCGAGACCGGTGGCTTCGGCACCTCGATCGGCGCGTTCAGGATCGAAAAAGGAGCGAGCGCAACTCAGATCGTCGGCAATGACACCACCAATAGTGGCGCCGTCAGGGTCGTCAAGGTCGGCGAAGCCAATCCCAAGTTCCGGATGGGATTCATCAACGATTTCACGTTCCACGATTTCACCCTGCACACGCTGCTGGATTGGCAGTACGGCGGCGACATTCTGAATCTCACCAAGCTGCTCTACGATTTCGGCGGCGTCACCAAGGACTTCGATAAGCCGATCTCGGGGAGCAGCCAGACGGTCGGGGAGCGCCGCCTCTCGGGATTCGGCCTGGTGACCAAGAACTGGATCGAGAGTGCGAGCTTCCTGAAACTGCGGGAGATCTCGCTCACCTATAATGCGCCGTACCGCTTCGTCAGCGGACTCTGGCGGGGCGCCCGGTACGCCCGGTTCACGGTGAGCGCTCGGAACCTCTTCCTCTCGGTGCCCTACGACGGGTACGACCCGGAGGTCAGCAACTTCGGCAACCAGCCGATCGCACGAAACATCGACGTCGCGCCATTCCCGCCGAGCCGCAGTTTCTGGTTCAGCATGGACATCGGTTTCTAACCCCGGCCCTGAGGAAACTGCCATGAGAACGCTCAAGATCACGGCACTCACGGGGCTGCTGCTCGCCAGTGGGTGCAATACGCTGGACGTCCCGGATCTCAACAACCCCGGGCAGGATGAGCTGGAAAACCATCCGACCCGCGCCGGAGTCCTCGCCGCGGCGACGGGCATGTTGTTCGGGTCGCGCGCGGTCATCGCGGCTCAGAACGGTTATGTGATGGAGCTGGGGATCCTGGGCCGGGAGTCCTACAATTACGATCCCGCCGATCCCCGCTTTGTGACCGAGCTGTTGATAGGGCCCCTCGACGGAGGCAGCGGCGCCTTCGGCGGCAACCTGTTCGCCCAGGAATACGCCGACATCAGGATGGGGAACATCGTGCTGCGGGCGCTCACCAAGCTGCCCATTTCGGCGATGACGACGGAGGAGGTCGAGGCCACCACCGGATTCGTACAGACCATCCAGGCTCTCGATTTTCTCTTCGTCATCAACACACGGGACGATCTCGGCGCGCCGATCGATGTGGACATCGACCCGACGGCAGCCCCGGCCCCGATCGCCACCAAGGCCGAGGTCTTTACCCACATCACCAACCTGCTCGATTCGGCTGCGACCCACCTGGCAGCCGGTGGAACTGTGTTTCCATTTCCGCTCAGTAACGGGTTCATCGGATTCGATACTCCGGCAAACTTCGCTACGTTCAACCGCGGACTCCGGGCGCGGGTCGCCGTCTATCTGAGCGACTACAACACGGCACTCACGGCCCTGGCGGGATCGTTCCTCAACACCGGAGCGCCGCTGAACCTTGGCACCTACTTCGTCTACTCGACTATCGCTGGAGATCGGGTCAACACGCTGTTTGACCAGAGCACTCCCGACACGGTGCCCCCGCGGGCGCTGCTGGCCCACCCGTCGATCCTGACCGACGCCCAGCTGCAGGCCGGGGGCGCGATCGATCAGCGGGCGCTCGACAAGACCGAAGTGTTCCGGCCCGCCTTCCCTGCCCCTACTGGGGGCATCACGGACTCGGTCAAGTTTACGATCTATCAGACCAACCTGGATCCGATTCCAATCATGAGGAACGAGGAGTTGATCCTGCTCAGGGCGGAAGCCAACATTGGCTTGAACCAGCTCGGGGCGGCGGTACCGGACATCGACCTGATCCGTACCACGTCGGGGAACCTTCCGCCCTATTCCGGGCCGGTGACTCAGCAGGCGCTGCTCACCGAGCTGCTCTATAACAAGCGCTATTCGCTGCTGTTGGAGGGCGGCTACCGGTGGATCGATCTGCGGCACTACGGGCTGCTGAACACGCTGCCCAGAGATTTGCCGAACCACAAGATCTTCTCGCGGATGCCGTTCCCGCGGAACGATTGCCTGGCGCGGAACCCGACGCCCACCCAGGGCTGCGCCCTGGAACCAGGGTTCTAGGGGTAGTTCTGTAGTATTGAAGCACAACGACCCTCCGGCGAAGGATGCCGGAGGGTCGTTGGTTTTCCGTGGGTGAGGTTTCGTCAAACCAGGCTAGTCGCATGAGGCCTTTACGCTAGCCGCCTCGCCGCTCTTCTCCCACTGAAATCCCCAGCCCATCGGGATCCAGATACTGGGCCAGGCGCGCACCAAACACATTGGTCGGCTCCTGGATGCAGGGGACCTTCATCTCCACCATCCGTTGGTGGAAAGCGTCGAGATCGTCGACCCTGAACCCTGGACGACAGCGTCCCGCGGGGACCTTCTCCGGATCGTCCCTGGGCCCCGGACCCTCGCTGGCGTGCAATGCCACCGTCGCGCCTTCCGTCGCGAATTCAGTCCAGTGGGGTGATTCGAATCGCAGCGGGAGGCCGATCACGTCACGATAGAAGGCGACCGACTTCTTCATGTCGCTCACGAAGACGATGGCGTAGCTCACCTTCATTGAGGAACTCCTTGTAAAGGCGGTCAGGGCGGTCAGGGCGTCCGTAGACATGCAACGCATTCGTTGGATAGTCCAGACGTCCACCTGGTCCGCCTCGTCCGCCCCGTCGCCTTTATAATTCCTCCAGGAATCCTGGAGAACGGCATTGCCCCACGACCCGCATGCAACCACCCCGCTCGACCGCGGCCGCGCCTCCTTCGAACGAAAGGCCTGGGGCAGCGCCTACCGTGAGTTGAATGCCGCGGCGCGCGAAGCCGCACTCTGCGCCGAAGACCTCGAGCGGCTCGCCTTCACCTGCCGCTTGCTCGGCAACCAAACCGAATGTGCCGACCTGCTGGCCCGCGCCCACCAGGAATTCCTCAATCAGGGCGAGACTGCGCGCGC
>DATBGE010000034.1:0-1685 GCA_036558125.1 Gemmatimonadales bacterium
TGTCAATTGAAAATTGATAATTGAAAATTTGCTAATGACTGATGCTTTCATAACAACTGCGCTACGTACCCCTGTGGGCCGAGCCGGCGGTGCGCTGGCCGAGGTTCGGGCTGACGATCTTGCGGCCATTGCGGTCAAGGCCGTGGTCGAACGCTCGGGAATTCCGCCGGCACGAATCGAGGACGTAATCTTCGGCTGCACCAACCAGGCTGGCGAAGACAATCGCAACGTCGCACGGATGGCGGCGCTGCTGGCCGGGTTGCCGGTCGAGGTGCCGGGGCAGACGGTCAACCGGCTCTGCGGCTCGGGACTCCAGGCGGTGATCAGCGCGGCTCAGGCGATCCGGGCGGGCGAGGGATCGGTCTTCGTCGCGGGCGGGGTCGAGAACATGACGCGGGCGCCGTACGTGATGCTCAAGTCGGGCGCGCCCTGGAACCGGACCCCGCCGCCGATGGCCGACAGCACGGTGGGCTGGCGGTTCACCAATCCCAGGATGAAGAAGGAATGGACCATCTCCCTCGGTGAGACCGCCGAGAAGGTCGCGTCACAATACGGTGTGAGCCGAGCGGAACAGGATGCGTTCGCGGTGGAGAGCCAGGCCCGGGCGCAGAAGGCACTTGCCGCCTGCGTCTTTGCCGACGAGCTGGTGCCGGTCCCGTTGCCGGGCAAGGAGAACGCTGGCAAGTCGTTCACCATCGATGAGCATCCCCGAGCGGGAGTCACTCTCGAGTCGCTCGCCAAGATGAAGCCGGCATTCGTGACGGATGGAACCGTTACCGCAGCGTCGTCCAGCGGAATCAACGACGGCGCCGCCGCGATGACCGTCGTGAGTGGTGACGCGATGCGGGAGCTCGAGCTCAAGCCGATGGCGCGGATCATCTCTTCGGCCGTCGCCGGAGTGGATCCTTCGATCATGGGTATCGGTCCGGTGCCAGCCGTGCGGAAGGCACTCGCCCGAGCGGGGATCAAGGCGTCCGACCTCGACCTCGTCGAGCTCAATGAAGCATTCGCCGCGCAGGCGATCCCCTGTATCCGCGAACTGGGGCTCGACCCCGCCAAGGTCAACATCTACGGCGGCGCCATCGCGCTGGGCCATCCCCTCGGCGCGTCGGGAGCCAAGATCCTCACGACGCTGGTGCACGCGCTACGCCGGACCGGTGGACGATACGGCGTCGCCTCGATGTGCATCGGGGTGGGTCAGGGGATAGCGCTGGTGGTGGAAAGTGTGAAGGAGTGAGGAGTAAGGAGTGAGGAGTGAGGAGTGAACTGTGACCGGTGATGGTTTCCAGTTTGTCCGGCTTCAGGTTGCGGGTGGAGTCGGCACCCTGACGCTGAACCGCCCCGACCGGCTGAATGCCTTCGAGGCCGTGATGCGGGAGGAGATGGTCGCGGGAGCCGAGGCGCTGGTCCGGGATCCCGCGGTGCGGGCGATCGTCCTGACCGGTGCTGGTCGAGCGTTCTGCTCCGGCGCCGATGTGAAGTACATGCACGACTGCGTTCACAGTGGGCACCACGCCGAGGCGATGCGGCTGCTCGAGGCCGGAAATGAGCTGGTTCGGCTGCTTCGCGGGACGGCCAAGCCGGTACTGGGCAGCCTGAACGGGCCCGCGGTGGGTGGCGGTGCGGGGATCGCGCTGGCCTGCGATCTTCGGATCGCATCAGATCAGGCGTCGCTCGGCTTCGTC
>DATBGE010000035.1:0-22781 GCA_036558125.1 Gemmatimonadales bacterium
AGCTAGTGCGTGACCTGCGGTTCAATACCATCGATCACGGACTAGAGACCATCGACTCCTCACCCTCACCAGCTGCGCAGTTGACCGCGAGCCAGCCGAGCCGCCAAGCCGCGAAGCCGCCGAGCCGGGTTCTGTTCGTCACCGGCAAGCTCGCTGAACCGGCCCTCCGGCGCGTGCTGGAGGAGATGCAGCCCGAGTTCGCCTGGCAGGTGGCTGTCCTCCGCATCACCGTCGCCGCACTCATGACCACAACCTGGATCGCGCGATTTCTCTCTGTGCCGGAGGGGACCGAGCTTGTGCTGATCCCTGGTCTCTGTGAGGGTGACACCGCCCTCATCAGCCAAAAGGTTGGCGTGGAGGTTGAGAAGGGGCCCAAAGACCTGCGCGAAATTCCCCAGTACTTCGGCCGGGCCGCGCTCGCGGTGGACTACGGCGGCTACGACATCGAAATCCTCGCCGAGGTCAACAACGCCCCGCGGTTGAGCCGTGAGGCGCTGTTCGCGGAGGCCGATCATTACCACCGATCCGGCGCGGACGTCATCGACATCGGATGTACTCCAGGACTGGCATTCCCGTCGCTGGAGCGGGTAGTGCGGCAACTCAGGTCTACTGGCCGGCGGGTGAGCATCGATTCATTCGACGCCGACGAAATTCGAAGAGCAGTGGGCGCCGGCGCAGAGTTGGTGTTGAGTGTGAACGGCTCCAACCGCGAAGAAGTGGTCAACGATCTGCGCGGAACCGGCGCCAGGGTCGTCGCCATTCCCGATTTCGGGGCAGGACTGGAGACCCTCGAGCCGACCCTCAACGCGCTGGAAAAGGCCGGCGTCTCCTTTCTAATCGATCCGGTGATCGAGCCGATCGGGTTCAGCTTCATGGCCTCGCTCGAACGCTACGCCGAGATCCACCGGCGCTATCCCGCAGTGCCACAGATGATGGGAATTGGCAATCTGACCGAGCTCACCAGCGCGGATACGACTGGGGTGAACGCGGTTCTGATCGCTATCTGTCAGGAGGTGGGAGTCAAGGCGATTCTCACCACCGAGGTGATTCCGTGGGCCCGCGGTGCGGTGCGGGAGATCGACGTGGCTCGACGTCTCATGTATCACGCGGTCACCAGGAAGACTCTTCCTAAAGGCGTGGACGACCGGCTCGTGACGGTGAAGGATCCCAAGATCCTGACATATGACGAAGCCGAGCTGCGTCGGCTGCAGTCGCACGTGACGGATCCCAACTTTCGCATCTTCGCCGACCGTGAGACCATCACGATCTTCAACGACGAGCTGTTCATCCGCGGCACCGACATCCAGGAGATCTTCGATCAACTGGGCGTCGAGGAAGCCAGTCATGCCTTCTACCTCGGCAAGGAGCTGATGAAGGCGAAGCTCGCCATCACGCTGGGGAAGACTTACCGGCAGGAGGGACAGCTCGAGTGGGGCTATCTCACCCCGCCGGATGAGCCGAGGCGGGAGCATGTCAAGATTTCGAAGAGAGGCGGGAAGGCGGCTGGACGGGAAGGTGGTCAGGGCGGACAGGGCGGACCGAAGTCTGGGATCGGAAAGCGCGGCGACAAGTGACTTTGCCACTCGTTGAGGAGCTGGTTCCCTGTCCCGATCCGGTCGCGACCTGCGCCCGGCTGCTGGGTCAGCCGCACCTGCTGTTCCTCGACAGCGCAGCTGATCCGGAGCGACTGGGACGTCACTCCTACCTCGCCGCTGCACCGGCGCTGATACTGCGAACCAAGGGGCGTGGACCAGGACCGAATGCGCTGGAGCAGGCCCGGGTACTGCTGGCGCAGCATCAGTCAGAACCAATCCCCGATCTTCCCTCCTTTCAGGGCGGGCTGGCGGGGTACATCGGTTACGACTTCGGCGCGGTACTGGAACGGCTCCCCGCTCCGCGCTTCGACGACCTGGCCCTGCCCGATGTGGCGCTGGGACTCTATGACTGGGTTATCGCGTGGGATCACGCGCAGGGACGCGCCTGGATCGTGTCGACCGGCCTGCCGGGAGAAGGAGCCGCGCGGCCGCGGCGGGCGGCGGAACGGCTGGCCTGGGTGAAACGACAACTTGCGGGTCCGGCAGCGGGCGCGGGAGGCAGAGTACTCCCATTCCACCGCATCGCCGCCCCTGCGCCATCGTACCCGGTCGCGGGATTCGAACAGGGCGAGCAGATCGGGCTGCGTTCCTCCTTTACTCACCGAGGGTATCTCGACGCGGTGAGCCGAGTTCGGGACTATATCATCGCCGGCGACATCTTCCAGGCGAACCTGTCGCAGCGTCTCGAGGTTCCGCTCGAAGAAGACCCCTGGCATTTGTACCGGCGTCTCCGGGAGGTCAATCCGGCTCCCTTCGCGGCGTATCTCGAGTTCGATGGTGTCGCCGTCGCGAGCGCGTCACCCGAAAGATTTCTCCTACTCGATGAGAGCGGAAAAGTGGAGACTCGCCCGATCAAGGGCACTCGGCCTCGAGGCCTGTCGCCACTCCACGATGCCGCGCTCTCCCAATCGCTCGCCGACAGCGAAAAGGACAGGGCGGAGAACCTGATGATCGTGGACCTGCTGCGGAACGATCTCTCCCGTACCTGCCAGCCGGGCTCGGTCCGAGTTCCCGAGCTGTTCGCGCTGGAGCACTATCCGACGGTGCATCACCTGGTCTCAACGGTTACCGGCCGGATGCGTCCCGGTACCGGCGCCACCGACCTGCTGGCGGTGGCGTTCCCAGGCGGGTCCATCACCGGAGCGCCCAAGGTGCGGGCGATGGAGATCATCGCCGAACTGGAGCCGTCCCGCCGAGGCGTCTACTGCGGTTCTATCGGATACCTGAGTATCACCGGCGCGATGGATACCAGCATCGTGATCCGGACGCTGGTGGCGCTCGGTGGACGGGCCTATTTCTCGGTAGGCGGAGGGATCGTGGCCGATTCCGACCCGGAACAGGAATACCGGGAAACGCTCGACAAGGGACGGGCGCTGGTGAATGCGCTCGCCGGCGGAGTCACCACCCCGTGATCCTGCTGATCGATAATTACGACAGCTTCGTGTACAACCTGGCCCGCTATGTCGCGGAGCTGGGCCATGACCCGGTCGTGCGCCGGAACGATTCCATCACCCTCGACGAAATTCCTGGCCTGGAACCGAGCCACATCATCATCAGCCCGGGCCCCTGCTCGCCAACCGAAGCGGGAATCTCCACTGAGCTGATCCGGCGGTTCGGCGGCTCCATTCCGATCCTCGGCGTCTGCCTCGGCCACCAGTGCATCGGTGCAGCGTACGGCGGAGAGATCGTGCGGGCGAAGCGTCCTATGCACGGCAAGACCTCTCGAATCCATCACCGGGGTGACGGGATTTTCGCCGGCCTGCCGAGCCCGTTCCTCGCGACCCGCTATCACTCCCTGGTGATCGCTCCTGAATCGGTGCCTCCGGAGTTGCGGGTCACGGCCACCGCGGAGGACGGGGAGATCATGGCCGTGGCCCATGCCAGTCATCCGGTCGTCGGTGTACAGTTCCATCCCGAGTCGGTGCTTACCGAGCATGGGTATCGCATGCTGGATCAAT
Source organism: Gemmatimonadales bacterium (assembly GCA_036558125.1). Classification (GTDB taxonomy): domain Bacteria; phylum Gemmatimonadota; class Gemmatimonadetes; order Gemmatimonadales; family GWC2-71-9; genus DATBGE01. The sequence goes on from DATBGE010000035.1 coordinate 3,554, forward strand.
TCCTGACCGGCGGACGGGGGCTGAATGTGCCGGAACGGGCCGACCGGGCGTCCGTGCCCCGAACATCCGTGGCGGCCGATCTGGCAAGCGCACCTCCGCCCGCCGACCTGGTTCGCTAGTCCTTCCCTCAAGGAGTCGCAATGTCGAGGTGTCTTGCCCTGGTCGCGGCCGTCTGCTGCGCCCAACTGCCGCTCGCCGCTCAGACCCCCGATTCCCTGCACTATCAGCTCACCTCGGTGATGGTGCCGATGCGGGACGGGGTGCGTCTCAATACGCACATCTACGCTCCACAGGGTCAGCAAGTCCCGCTGCCCTTCGTGATGGTGCGAACCCCGTATGGAATCGAAGGTGATTCCGTGGCCTTGAAGGGCTCGTACAAGACGATGGCAGACCAGGGCTACATCTTCGTGAGTCAGGACATCCGGGGGCGCTACGCCTCGGAGGGCGAATTCCTGATGAACCGGCCGTTGCACGATCCGGCTGATTCCACGGGGGTGGATGAGAGTACCGATACCTACGACACCGTAGACTGGCTATTGAAGAATGTGCCGAACAACAGCGGAGCCGTAGGAGTACTGGGGATCTCCTATCCGGGTTGGCTCGCCGCGATGGCAGGAATTAATCCCCATCCTGCCGTGAAGGCCGTCTCACCCCAGGCACCGATGACCGACACCTGGATGGGAGACGATTTCTTTCACCAGGGGGCGTTCCGCCAGTCCTACGGTTTCGAGTACGCAACCGACCTGGAGCTCTCGAAGGATGAGTCGGTCCCGCTCCCGATCGACCGCTACGACACCTACGACTTCTATCTCGCTCACAGCCCACTCTCGAAGCTGACCGACCTGCTTGCGGGGAGCGTCCGGACCTGGACCAATTTTGTCGCCCACCCGAATTACGACGCCTTCTGGAAGGCGCGTGCGCTGCCGACCTATTTGACCCGGCTGAGCGTCCCGACTCTTACGGTGGGCGGGTGGTGGGACCAGGAAGATTTCTACGGCGCCATCAAGACCTACGCTACACTCGAACCACTTGATAGCGCGGGCAGGAACTCTGTCGTACTCGGACCTTGGAACCACGGCGGCTGGAGCCGCGGCAAGGGAGACAAGCTGGGCAACATTTCGTTCGGGAGTAATACGAGCGAGTACTACCGGGACTCGGTACAGGCGCCCTGGTTCGCATACTGGCTCAAGGGCAAAGGGAGCAGCCGTTTCCCCGAAGCGCTGGTCTTTGAGGGTGGGTCCAACAAGTGGAGAACTTTCGATACCTGGCCGCCCAGGGCGCAGACGCTTGAGAAGCGGCTCTACTTCCGGGAGAACGGCCTGCTGTCCTTCGCTCCACCGCCGCTCCCCGATGGCAAGCAGCCCGCTGCCAGCGTCATGGACAGCTTCGTTTCGGATCCGGCCCATCCGGTGCCCTACCGCCGGCGGCCAGTCCAGCAGACTTACGATTCACGGGGCTCAACCTGGCGCGTGTGGCTCACCGAGGACCAGCGCTTCGTGCAGGGGCGGCCCGACGTGCTCACCTGGCAGACTCCGCCGCTCACCGAAGACGTGGCCCTCGCCGGAAACATTGCCGGGCATCTCTTCGCGTCGACGACAGGGAGTGATGCCGACTGGGTGGTGAAGCTGATAGACGTCTATCCCGACAGCGTGCCCAGTGACTGGGCGATGGGGGGCTATCAGTTCATGGTGGCGAGCGACATCCTCCGGGGCCGCTTCCGCCAAGGGTTCGAGAAGCCGGTCGCGATCGTGCCGAACAAGGTGGCGGAATACACCGTGGATCTGCACCAGCAGAGCTATCGCTTCCTCAAGGGGCACCGCATCATGGTGCAGGTGCAGAGCACCTGGTTCCCGCTTTACGACCGGAACCCGCAGACCTTCGTCCCCAACATCTTCCTGGCGAAGCCGGAGGATTTTAAGGCGGAGACGCACCGGGTTTATCGCAGTGCGAAGCATCCGTCGAACGTGACGGTCTCGGTCCTGAAAGAATAGGTATCAGGGATCAGGTGTCAGGTGTCAGGGAACAGCAACTCAAGTCCGAATCCCTGACACCTGGCACCTGACACCTGTTCCCTTACTACCGATTTCTAACCCCCGACACCCATGATCATCGAATCCATCCTCACCACCATGGACCCAGCCGGCGTCGTCAATTACGCGCCCATGGGTGTCGAGTGGGGTGACGAGACGATCGTGATCAAGCCCTTCCTGGAGACCACGACCTTCCGGAACCTGAAGGCGACCGGTGTCGCCGTGGTGAATCTCACCGACGACGTCATGCTCTTCGCCCGCGGGGCGACTGGGAACGTGACCTTTCCCTCGGGGGCGGCGGCGCTCGTCAAGGGAGTGGTGATCGACGCCGCGTGCTCCTGGCGCGAGGTCGGGGTCGTTTCCATCGACGACACGCCTCCTCGTTCCCGGATCGTGACCCGGGTCGTCCACCAGGGATTCCGGCGCGAGTTCCTCGGCTTCAACCGGGCGCGCCACGCGGTGCTCGAAGCCGCCATTCTCGCCACCCGGACGCACCTGATTCCTCCGGAAGAAATCCGCCGGGAATACGAGCGGCTTCAGATCATCGTGGACAAGACGGCGAGTCCTCGAGAGCAGGAGGCGATGTCGTTCCTCCAGTCGGTCGTCGCCTCGCGCCTCGGCGCGGTCGCCTCGACCGAATGAGCACGCTCCAGCAGCTCCCGACCCGGATCACGGTCGAGGCACCGGCACGCCTTCACTTCGGAGTCCTCGATCTGCGGGGCCACCTGGGCCGCAGGTTCGGAGGGATTGGCGCCGCAGTTCCGATCCCCGCGGTGCGGCTCGAGGTAACCAGGAACGAATCCATCACCGCCGAGGGTCCGGATGCGGGGCGGGCCCAGGAGTTCGCTCGCCGTTTCCTCGCGAGCTACCGGCTCAAGACTGGCGCCCATCTCTGCGTCACTCAGTCCATTCCACCTCACGTCGGACTCGGCTCCGGGACTCAGCTCGCACTGGCGGTGGGTCGCGGCCTGGCGGAGCTGCACGGTATTCAGATGGAGCCGCCGGCACTGGCGCGTGCCGTCGGCCGGGGAGTGCGCTCGGCAATCGGCACCTGGGTCTTCGCGCTGGGTGGCTTCGTTCTCGAAGGAGGGCGCAGACCGGGAAGCGACCGCGTCGCTCCTCTTATCTCGAGACTCCCGATGCCGACCGCGTGGCAAGCGGTGATCGTTATTCCTGAGGGAAAACCTGGGTTGAGCGGGGAGACCGAGGCCGAGGCGTTCACGAAATTGCCCCCGCCATCGGAGCGAGAGGTCGAGCGGGTGGCGCACCTGGTCCTCATGGAGCTGCTCCCGGCGCTTGCGGAAGCCGATCTGGCGGACTTTGGCGCGGCGCTTTCGGAGGTCCAGCGGATCACCGGCGCCTGGTTCGCTGGAGCCCAAGGCGGGGCCTTCGCCGCGGGGGCGAGTGCCGAGGTGGTTCGGGTCTTGGCGGAATTCGGGGCCCAAGGTGTAGGGCAAAGCTCTTGGGGCCCAACGGTTTACGGACTTACCCCAGATACCGACTCGGCGCGGGACTTGGCCGGCCGGGTCCGGGCCAGACTGGGAAATTCCGGCGTGGTTTATCAGACCGGATTCGCCCAGCGCGGTGCGCTGGTTCACACCGAGTGGACCGCCGTCGGACGTGATTGACAGGTTTCAAAACGACTGATAAAGTAGTGCCTCCCTGACCGGGCAGGTTCCATGGCCGGGAACCTTCCCCGGGGCTGCGGGTACCGAAGTCGTGGTACCTGAGTCTCTACAGGGACAGCAGTAACCTCCCTGGCCTTGGTCTCACACCGACATTTTCGCCTATGTCTCGACTCCTCGTTCTTTTGGGAGATCGAAGCCATTCAGCGGCGCTCTGAGGCACTTCATGGGCGTTGGGTGTGCAATCCGCATTTCCGAGTATGCGACTCGCTCGCCCCGTCAGCATCACACGGGGATGAGCGGCATTGATTGCGCCGGGTCCCCCACCAACTGCGGCGTCGGCGCCGAGAATATTGGATGGTGGTGGAGCGTAGCAGCGGCAGACAACTCAACGGTCGCTCGGCCATAGCAAGACAGGTCGGACGGCCGTTGATGTTTGTAGGGAAGTTGTTTCCTGGCACTGAAGGCGGGCGGACCGGGTGCGCTCACGCCGGAGCGGACCCACCGACAGGCTTCGGTGCTGTAGTAGCGCAGCAGTAGGGCAGTCACCCTTCATCATGAGGTCAGCTATGAACCGTATTACCCGCAGGATGTTGTCTGGCGGGCTGGTCGCGGGGTTGACGATCCTCGCGGCGTCGGCTCACGCCCAGGCACGTTCGGGGAAGTGGACCCTGAATGCGCCTGAGGGCGAGTGGTGGATGACCGGTCGCGATTACTCTCTCCAGCGGTTCAGCCCGCTGGCGCAGATCAACACGTCGAACGTGGCCAACCTGAAGGCCGCCTGGACGTTCTCGACCGGCACGCTGCGTGGCCATGAGGGCAACCCCCTCGTCGTCGGCAACGTGATGTACGTTCACACGTCCTTCCCGAACAATGTGTACGCGCTCGATCTGTCCAAGGAAGGCGCGCCACAGATCTGGAAGTACGCGCCCAGTCAGTCGCCGGACGCGATTCCAATCGCTTGTTGCGACCTCGTGAACCGCGGCACTGCGTACCACCCGAGCGGCAAGGTCTATATCCAGCTGCTGCAGGGTGAGCTCGCGGCGATCGATGCCAAGTCCGGCAAAGAGCTGTGGAAGGCGAAGCACCCGGATCACTCCGCCGCGGGCGTCGAGGCGAACGGCTACAAGCAGGGCGCCACGATGACCAACGCCCCGATCGTGATCGGCGACATCGTCATCGCCGGCATCTCGGGTGGTGAGTTCGGAGTCCGCGGCCGCGTCTCGGCGTTCGACGCGAACACGGGCAAGCACCTCTGGACCGCGTACAGCACCGGCCCGGACAGTGAAGTCATGATCGAGGGCGATGCCAACGCGAACTACGCCTCCATGAAGGGGAAGGACCTCGGGGTCTCGACCTGGCAGGGAGATGAGTGGAAGCGGGGCGGCGGCACCACCTGGGGTTGGTACAGTTACGACCCCGAGCTGAACCTGTTCTACTACAGCGTAGGCAACCCGGGCACCTGGAATCCTGACCAGCGGCCGGGCGACAACAAGTGGTCCATGACCATGTTTGCCCGCAATCCGCAGACCGGCAAGGCGAAGTGGGCGTACCAGATGACGCCGCACGACGAGTGGGACTATGACGGCGTCAACGAGAACGTGCTGTTCGAGAAGGGTGGCCAGAAGCTGCTGGCTCACTTCGACCGCAACGGCATCGGGTACACCGTCGACCGGACCAACGGTAAAGTGATCGTCGCCAATGCATTCGGCCCGATCAACTGGGCGAAGAACGCGGGCACCGGCACCCCGGTTGAGGGTGTGGTGACCACGGGCGTCCCGGTCAAGGATCCCAAGTACGGCACCAGCTCCAAGAAGAACGGCGAGGGAATCTGCCCCGCCGCGATCGGGTTCAAGGATCAGCAGCCCTCGGCGTATTCGCCGATTACGGGCCTGTTCTATGTCCCCGCGAACCACATCTGCATGGACTATGAAGGCGTGGAAGTGAAGTACACCGCCGGTCAGCCGTACGTCGGCGCGATCGTGCGGATGTTCCCGGGCCCCGGCGGCAATCGCGGCCGGTTCATCGCCTGGGATCCCATGGCCGGCAAGCCGGTGTGGGAGATCAAGGAAAACCTCGCTGCGTACGGTGGCGCTCTGACCACCGCCGGCGGCCTGGTGTTCTATGGCACGATGGAAGGCTGGCTCAAGGCCGTTGACCAGAAGACGGGTAAGGTGCTGTGGAAGTTCAAGACCCCGTCGGGCATCATCGGCAACCCGATGACCTACAAGGCCCCGGATGGCAAGCAGTATGTCGCCGTTCTGTCGGGCATTGGTGGCTGGGCCGGTATCGGCGTGGCCGCGGGCATCGGCGCAGAAGATCCCACCGCCGGTCTCGGCGCGCTGGGCGCGTTTGGTGACGCGGGTCAGTTCTCCACCCAGGGTGGCGTGCTGACTGTCTTCGGGCTGTAATTCGCTACACACGGCCGTCCGGGGGCTTGCTCCCGGGCGGCTGTCCCGCTTAGTCGTTCAGACGGCGCCGGACACCTCCGCGGGCATGGAAATCCGCCCTGCAGTGTCCGGCGCCGTTTGTCCGCTGCGGTAGCGTCTTACCGCGAGCCTGACTCACGGAAGTGTTTGCCTGGATGGGAAATCCGATGCGACTATCAGTGCTGCGCCATACCGCTCTTGCTGTCGCCTTGGCCGGAGGAATCGCTGTCCCGGCCCACGCCCAGCGTCCCAGCCCCCTGACCGAGGGTGTGCTCCGGGTGTGCGCAGATCCCGACAACATGCCCTTCTCCAATCAGGCCGGAGACGGATTCGAGAACAAGATTGCCGAGCTGCTAGCCCAGACCTGGAATTCCAAGCTGGAATACGTCTGGTGGCCGGTGCGCCGCGGCTTCTTCAGCCGGGGCCTGAACGGCCGGTACTGCGATGTGGCCATCACTGCTCCGGCCGGTCTCGACATGGCCGGGGTCACCGGGCCCTATTTCCGGTCGTCCTACGTGATCGTCTATCGCAAGGACAGTGGGCTCGACATCTCGAGCCTGGATGACCCGAGGCTCAAAAAGCTCAAAATCGGAGTCAACCTGCTCAACGCCGATGCCGAGAACACGCCGCCGGCGATGGCGCTGAGCTCGCATGGGGTGGTCGGCACCCTGGTTGGGTTTGGTACCTTCTATAGCGAGGGCGGGTTGCGCCCCGAAGACATCATCAACGCGGTGGTCGACAGTACTATCGATGTCGCCATCGTCTGGGGTCCGGTGGCGGGCTACTTCGCCAAGACAGCGCGGGTCCCGCTGGTACTGACTCCGCTGCCCGACGACTCTCTGAGCGGGATACCCTTCTCCTTCAGCCTGGGTCTGGCAACCCGACGGCGGGAGACGGTGATGCGGGACAGCCTGCAGAAGTTCATCGACGCCAAGCGTCCCGATCTTCAAAAGATCCTGGAACAGTTCAACGTGCCGATGTTGCCGCTCCTTCCCGATTCGGGGAAAGCGGGCACCGCGAGTCAATGACCTCGTCGCCACGTGGTGGCATTCCCTCGCCTTCGAAAGGATCGCGCACCCGAATGAGCCGTTCTTCCACCGTTTCCTTCAACCCCCGCGCACTGGCCGCCGGCGCGTTGCTTGCCCTGTGGTTCTTTCTCACAGCACCTCTGGCTGCCCAGGTGCATGACGAATACCATCCCGCACCGCGCGATACGGTGAGCAACGATGTGTACCAGGGATGGAAGCAGTTCGAGTTGAACTGTTCCCGGTGTCACGGCGAGTATGGAGTCGGGACCTCTTTTGCTCCCGCGCTCATCGTGTCCCTCAAGGACGACGGAACCATCCCCACCAAGGAACTGTTCATCACTACCGTCTGCGCCGGCCGCCCGGACAAGGGAATGCCGTCCTGGTGCTCGCTGGGCCTGGAAATGGACAAGATCCAGCGGATCTACCTGTACTTGAAAGGCCGAGCCGACGGGAAGATCGGAATAGGACGACCAGCCTTGAAGGAGAACAGTTAGCGAATGCGCGGCGCGCCCGCCCGGGTGTTTCTGGCGGTGACCTGCTCCCTCGCCGCGCACAACACGCTAGCGGCCCAGGGAGCGCTGACTCGCGAGGCCGTCCAGGAGCGCCTCTCCCAGACTACCGGATCAGCCCCCGATCTCTCCGGGCTCGACCTGAGACGGCTCGACCTGAGCGGTCTCGACTTCCGCCAGGCCAACCTGACGAAGGCCAAGCTGGACAGCGCGAACCTGTCGGGCGCCAAACTCTTTGCGGTTGATCTCACCGACGCAACCGTCATCGGCGCCGATCTCAGTAAGGCCAACCTCGACGGGTCCACCCTGCGCCGCGCCAGCCTGCAGCACGCCAACCTGCGAGGTGCCAGCCTCTTCGCGACGATTGTTGAGGCCGCCGACCTGAGTGAGGCGGATCTCAGGGATACGCGTATTATCGGGTACCTGAAGGCGGCCAAGCTGCGAGGCACCAATCTGCAGAACGCCAACATCGGCGCTGATCCCGGCAACCAGTCCATGGGCGTCATGCGAGCCCAGTTCGGCAGCGCCGATCTTTCCGGAGCCGATTTCACGGGGGCCAACCTGTTCAAGGCCGACTTCAGCTACGCCAAGCTGATCGGCGCGAAGCTGGTCAACGCCGACCTCCGAAACACGGAAATGGTCCAGGCCGATCTGACCGAGGCCGATGTGACCGGAGCCAATGTCGCCACCGCGGACCTTACCGGAACCATATTCACCAAGGCCAAAGGAGTTTCCACACTCAAGGGACTCGACGAGGCGCGCAATAAAGACAAGGCGGTTTTCGATGAACGGAATTGATGGGATGAGGGGGGGCCTGGTGCTGGGTGCGATTGCTGTTCTAGCCGCGGGGTGCGGCAAGCACGAGGCAGCCCCGCCCCAGACCGGCGGCAATGCGGAGGCCGGGGGGGTGGCGAGCGGGGAGTACGTGTATGTCAGCAATGAGGATTCCCGCAACATCACCGTGATAGACGCGACTACCGATAGCGTCGTCAGCACGATCGAAGTAGGTCAGCGTCCCCGCGGCGTGAAGGTGAGTCCCGATGGCCGGACGGTTTACGTCGCACTCAGCGGATCCCCCAAGTGCCCGCCCACCATGCCGGACGCGGAGTGCGAAAAGCTCAAGACCGATCCCTCGAAGGACGGAGTCGCGGTGGTCGACGTGGCGACCCGGAAGACGGTAAAGACTCTCCCCGCCGGCAAGGACCCCGAGACGTTTGATGTGAGTCCCGACGGTACCCGTCTATACGTGTCCAACGAGGACGCCGACTCTGCTTCGATCGTTGACCTGCAGAACGACAAGATCCTCGCCAACATCAAGACCGGCCGGGAGCCCGAGGGCGTGACGATCGCGCCGGACGGCAAGACCGTATGGGTCACTGGCGAAACCGATCACAACATCACCGGAATCGATACCCAGACCGGCAAATCGATCGGGGCGATCGACGTCGGCAAGCGCCCACGCTCGATCCGGTTTGCTCAGAATGGGGCCAAGGCGTACGTGACGAACGAAGTCGCCGGTACAGTCACCGTCGTCGATATGAACGCCAAGAAGACGGTGAGGACCATCACGATGCCGGAAGGATCGAGGCCCATGGGGCTGGCGGGATCGCCCGACGGCCAGAAGATCTACGTCTCGAACGGGAGAGGTGGGACGGTCTCGGTCCTCGATGTCGCCACCGACTCGATCCTCTCCACCACGAAAGTGGGCACTCGACCCTGGGGAGTGGGAGTCACGAAAGATGGGAAGAAGCTCTACACGGCGAACGGCCCCGGCAACGACGTCACGGTAATCGACGCCGCGACAATGCAGGTGCTGAAGACGATTCCGGTCGGGAGCGTACCGTGGGGAGTTGCGATCGGGCCAGCGGTACGGTGAGGTTGGGCGGTGAGACGGTTCGGCGGTTCGTTGCTACTCTAAAAGGCGGCCCTCCCTGACGAGGAAAGCCGACCTGAACTCCGGGGCTCTCACGAACCGTCGAACCGTCGAACCGTCCTGCTCACCCACACCTCACGCAAACGGCCGCCGGGTAAACCACGCCCCCGGCCATCTCCATGCCAGCCAACCATCCAGTCCCCACGCCCGTCCCGATCGCGCCAGGAACAACACCGGTATCACGCTGAGCAGCATGTAGTGGAAACCGAAGGACGCGGGCGCCATGTGCTGCGAGGCCAGGCCGTAGTTGAGGCTCAGCCAGAATGCGCCGATGGCCGCAAGGCCGGCGAACAAGCCAAGCGTGAGCCCGAGGCCCACCAGCGTCTCTCCCCACGCAATCGTCTTCGCGAACATGACCGAATTGGGCAGCACCGTATTCACCAGGAACGCCTTGTACCAGAGAATCGGGTTCTCGGCGGCCTGCCGAGTGACGATCTGCGGCATGGCTTCGATCCAGCGTGGCTCGACGCCGAGCCAGGGGAAAAAACCACCGAGGAACACCAGGTCCAGCTTGGTCCAGAGCGCCTTCACGAAGTAGAGACCGACCATGATGCGCAGCACGGCGAGCCAGCGGCTCGGATGTGACATGTCGACAGTCGTGGGAGAGTTCACGCGTTAGCTCCGTTATAGATGCCTTAAGCCATACGCCTAAGCCTTAAGCTAAGCGCGTCACGGCTGACGGCTTATGGCTTATGGGACCACCACATCCAATTCCTCAAATACAAAGCTCCAGGTATCCACCAGTTCCTCGAGCACCTTGGAAACCGGCTTCCCCGCACCGTGCCCCGCCTTTTCCTCCAGCCGAAGCAGCACCGGCCGACCCGAAGTTGATGCCGACTGCAGCAACGCCGTCATCTTCCGCGCGTGCATCGGATCTACTCGCGTATCGCTCTCGGCCGTGGCCAGTAAGACGGCTGGATACGCTGTCCCTGCTTCGACCCGGTGGTAGGGCGAATAGGCCCTGAGCCAGCCGAACTGTTCCGGATCTTCAGGGTCTCCGTATTCCGGGATCCAGAGCCGCGCGATGAGGAACCGGTGGTAGCGCAACATGTCCAGTAGCGGCACTTGGATGACAACCGCACGGAAGAGCTCCGGGCGTTGGGTGAGAGCCGCCCCCATCAAGAGTCCCCCGTTCGAGCCACCGGCAATCGCCAGCCGTTCCGGCCTGGTGTAACCCTTCGCGATCAGCCACTCGGCAGCGGCGATAAAGTCGTCAAAACTGTTCTGTTTCCGCGCCAGCATCCCGGCCTGATGCCAGGACTCTCCGTATTCCCCGCCCCCTCTCAGGTTCGGCACCGCCACCAGGCCGCCTCGTTCGACCCACAGCAATAGCGACCGGGAAAAGCCCGGAGTCATGCTGATGTTGAATCCGCCGTACCCTGTCAGGTAGGTCGGGTTGTCCCTGTCCAGGGCAAGCCCGTTGCGGTGCACGAGGAACATGGTGACGGCCGTGCCATCGCGCGAGGGGTAGGTCACCTGGCGCACCTGGTAGACCGCCGGATCGAGGTCGGCCTCCACCCTTCGCCACAGAGATTGGACCCCCGTGTTCACGTCCACGCGATACACGCTCGGCGGAATCGTGTAGGAGGAGAAACCGTAAAGCAACTCCTCCCCGTCCCACTCTCCACCCCAGCCGAAGACGCTCCCGATCGCAGGCAACTCCAGGGGCCGCGGGTTTTCCCCATCGAGATCGGTCATGAGAAGACGAGACGAGGCGCGTTCCAGATAGCTGAGCGCCAGAGCGTTGCCCAGCACCATCGCACCGTCCAGCACTGCATCACTTCTGCTTGGAATCAGCTCTTCCCAGCGGGAACGATCCGGCTGCTCGGGATCTCCGCGATAGAGCCGGTAGTTCGGAGCATCGAGATTGGTCCGAACGTAGAGTCGCCCACGAACGACCTGCCCTTCGAACGATGCCGGCAGATTCTCCGCGACGGGGACCAGCGGGCCGTCCCGCACCAGATCCTTCAGGTAGAGATCGGTCTGATCGAAGGTGCGAGCCACACCGATCAGCAGCCAGCGTCCCTCCGGCGAGAGATCGACGCTCGGCCAATACTCCTTTTGTGCCGGTTTGAAGATGAGTTGATCTCCAACAGGATCGTCTCCGAGGCGATGCAGGAATACCGCTCTGTGATACTGCTCTTCCCCCTCGGGCACGGTGCCCGGATTGGGGTAACGGGTGTAGTAGAACCCGCTGTCGTCGGGCAGCCACGCCAGGTCCGCTGCGCGAGTCCCCCCGATCCGTTCCGGCTTGATCTCGCCGGTGTCCACATCGAGCACGTGCAGGACGCTTTCCTCGCTCCCGTTTTCGGAAAGGCCGTAGGCCAGGAGCTTCCCTTCCTCGCTCGGGAAATACCAGTCGAGCGCGGTCGTGCCAGCGGCATCCAGCACATTGGGATCGAGCAGGACGCGGTCGGAACCCTCAACCCCGTCCCGAACATAGAGGACAGGCTGGTTCTGAGTTCCTTCCCTGCGCTGATAGAAGTACCGCCCTCGCATAGGCGTCGGGGCACTCAGCGCGCCGATCTTGAGCAGTTGCTCGAGCCGGGCCTTGATGAAAGGCCTGGCTGGAACCCGGTCGAGGTAGTCGCGGGTGAACCGGTTCTGCTCGGCAGTCCAGGCTTGAGTCTCTGCGCTATCGCCGTCCTCCAGCCAGCGGTACGGGTCGGGGATTCGCTCGCCATGGAGCGTATCGACGACGCCGAGCGTGGGAGAGGACGGGGGTGAGGGCATGAAAGAGAGTAAGGAGTAGGGAGTGAGGAGGAAGGAGTGAGGAGTAAGGAGTAAGGAGTGAGGAGTGAGGAGTAAGGAGTGCAGCGTGAGGAGTAAGGAATCGCGTGAAGCGCACGCCTTACTCTCACTCCTTACGCCTCAGTCACCAAGGCAGATCCCAAGCTCGCGCGCCGTCAGCAGCGTATCCGAGTCAAGCGGGACATTCTTTGCGCGGCCGATGACCTCGCTGAGCGGCAGCCGCGCGATGGAAGGTGGAGCGAGGGCGATCATGGTTCCAAATGCCTTGTCGGCTACCGCGCGCACGGCAGCCGCTCCGAAGCGCAGACCGAGCAACCGGTCAAATGTCGTCGGCGATCCGCCGCGCTGAATATGGCCCAGCACCAGGCTTCGGGTTTCCCGCCCGCTTCGCTCCGAAATAGCGCGCGCGACGAGCGACCCGATCCCTCCCAGCCGGTCGGCGCTGCCGGCAGAGCGCCGCTCCAGGAGCACCAGCTCCCCATCCTTGGGCTTGGCGCCCTCCGCCACTACCACGATGCTGAACCGGCGTCCAGCCTCGTCACGCTTCCGGATCTTCTCCAGCACCTTGTTCATATCGAAGGGGATTTCAGGAATCAGGATGACATCGGCGGTCGCCGAGACGCCGCTGTTGAGTGCGATAAACCCGGCATGGCGACCCATCAACTCGACGACCATGACTCGTTCGTGGCTTTCGGCCGTCGAATGCAGCTTGTCAATCGCGTCGGTCGCGGTGCTCACCGCTGTATCGAACCCGAACGTCGCAAGGGTCCCCACGACATCGTTGTCGATCGTCTTGGGCACTCCGACGACGGGTAGACCCATCTTCCAGAGATCGTGAGCGATCGACAGGCTGCCATCGCCCCCGATCGCGATGAGCGCATCGAACCCGCTCGCGTTGAAGGCATCGACCAGATCGCTCGACCGGTCCACTTCGGTATCCTTGCCGCTGGCATCCTGGACGATCCAGCGGAAGGGGTTGCCGCGATTGGTGGTGCCCAGAATGGTGCCACCCAGGTGGGTAATGCCGCGGACCCGCTCGGGGGTGAGCGTCATGATGCCGTCGTCCCCGAGCAGTCCGCCATAACCCCGGCGAATTCCATAGGTCTGCCAGCCCCGTCCGTGGGCCGACAGCACGATGGCTCGGATGACGGCATTGAGCCCGGGGGCATCCCCGCCCCCGGTGGAAATGGCGATTCTCATAAGAGAAAGCGCGTGCCGATCATTGTTTGTCGCCCAGGTGTTTCTTCAGCAATCCCACCACCTCACCCGGCTTGGCATGTCGGCCGATCGCTTTCTTGGAGAAGATGAGGGCGCCATCGACCGAAACTTCGAACGCGCCCCCGGATGACTTCTGGAGGCTGAACTGCGCGTTCGGAATCGTGTCCTTGAGCTCGGCCACCAGACCGGTAGCCCGGGGTCCGTAGTTTCAGACCACGCAGTATTCGATGGTGATATGCATGGGGACGAACCTATCCCGAACCCGCTCCGCTGCCAAGCTGAGTCACAGTGCCACTTCCCGGGAGCGGGGTATATTGGGCTGGTGCTTATCGACTAAGAGCGTCATGCGGTCATACATCACATCTGCCGTCGCCCTGATTTTCGCCACCGTCCCCGCTCAGGCCCAGCGGCAATACCGTTTCGAGCTGGGCGCTTCCGCCGGGTACTACGCCTTCGACAACAAGACCGAGCTCGACAATGCCTTCGGTGGATCGCTTCGGGCGGGATATTGGATCGTCGGCCCGTTGTCGGTCGAGGTTGAGGGCAGTTATGCCAAGCCGAAGACGACGAGCTCCCTTAACAACGCAGTGGATGTGAAAAGCATCGGCGGTTGGGCTTTGCTCAACGCCCCGCTCGGAAAGTCGGCCTCCGGGTTCCTCAAAGCAGGCTACGCCTCGGTGACGTATGGGAGTGGTTGTCCCTCGGTGTCGGTTCCCGGAGCGGGTCCCTGCGGAACGGCCGGAGCGATTCAGGGCGGCGCCGGTGTCCGCATCGCCCTCACGCCGACGGTGATGATGCGTTACGAGGGGATGATCAACCAGAGCCAGACCTTTCTCAAATTTTCCAATATCGCGGTGCACGGCGGCCTGAGTCTTATGGTCGGGAGCAAGGCGCTGGTGGACGCCGACGGGGATCGGGTCTACGATCGCTCCGATAAATGCCCGGGGACACCGGCGGGCGCGCTGGTGGACAAACACGGCTGCCCGACCGACACCGATGGCGATGGTGTGGCTGACGGGCTCGACCGTTGTCCGGACACTCCGGAGGCCGCCAAAGTGAACGGGGCCGGCTGCACCGCGGACAGTGATGCTGACGGGGTGCTTGACGGGATCGATCAGTGTCCTGACACCCCGGTCGGCGCCACCGTGAGCGACAACGGCTGCCCGCTGGACGCGGACAAAGACGGGGTGTACGACGGACTGGACCGTTGCATGGCGACACCGGAAGGCACCAAGGTCGATTCACTGGGCTGCCCCAGCGACTCCGACAACGACGGGGTCTTCGACGGCATCGACAAGTGTCCGAACACACCTTCGGGAACGACGGTGAATTCGCTGGGATGCCCGCCGGGGCAGGACACCGATAAGGACGGCGTGCTCGATGCGCTGGACAAGTGCCCCAATACACCGCCGGCTACTGGAGTAGACCGGGACGGTTGTCCGGTCGCCGCCGCGCCGCTTCAGAAGGCGCCGGTGGTCCCACCGGCCGTTGGCGCGGGTCGCGGCTGGATGGTGCCGGGTGCCATGTTCACGATGCGGAGCGCCGCCCTCTCGCCCAAGGCGCAGCCGGTGCTTGATTCGGTGGTCGCCGCGATGCTGGTTGACACGACCCTCAAGGCGACGGTATCGGGGTATGCCCAGGATCGCCTGGTGCCGGGCGACAACACCCGGCTCAGCCAACAGCGCGCCGATGCGGTCCGCAACTACATCATGAGCAAGGGAGTATCGGCCCGGCGAATCACCGCCGTGGGCCGCGGTTCGCAAACGCTCATTGTAGCCGACACGACCGAGGCGGCGCGGACCATCAACCGCCGGGTCGAGATCAAGCTCCAACCCTCGGTGCCATAGCGAGATACACCACCGGCTCTACCAGAAGGGTGAGCACGGACCTTGCGGAGCCGTGGCCTAGCCACCGGCTTCGCTTCCTCGGCTCTCCTTTCCTGCAAGGCGATAGAGCATGATGCGCGTTCGTGGAAGTCCTCTGATTCTGGCTCTGGCCTTGTGCGCCCCCGTTGCCGAGGCGCAGGTCACCCGCTCCTGGGGAGATGAGCTCCGCCGGGTGCCGTCTCCCGAGCGCCTGGTCCCCGTCGCGCCCCGCCAGCTGGAGCCTCTCGACTGGCCGGCGCCCCCTCGGACCACCTCTCCCTCTGCGGTTCGCGCCATCTACCTCAACGCCTGGGCCTTCGGCGGGAAGCGATTCTACGATCTGGTCCGGCTTGCCGACACGACCGAGATCAATTCCTTCGTCGTGGACGTCAAGGACGATACGGGATACCTGACCTACAAGTCGGCGGTCCCCACGGCCATTCAGATCGGAGCCAACACCCAGCTCCGCGCCCCCGACGCGGCTTCGAGAGTACGCTACATGCTGGCGCACGGGATTCATCCCATCGCACGGATCGTGGTGGCAAAGGATCCACTGCTGGCGTCGCACAAGACTGCCTGGTCGGTACAGGACCGCCGCGGAGGGCTCTGGCGAGACCGGCTCGACTTCGCCTGGGTCGACGCCTTCAACGATTCAGTGTGGGTCTACGCCTCGCAGCTCGCGACCGAGGCAGTCCAGATGGGATTCGCCGAGGTGCAGTTCGATTACGTGCGCTTCCCCGACGAGCCGAGGGCGCGGATGGCGTACGCGATGTTTCCCTCTCGCCGGGCCGGGGAAACCACGCGGGATGGCGTGCGCCGCAACCTCACGCTCCTGCGCAACCGGATCAAACCGCTCGAGGTCCCCTTCACCATCGATGTCTTCGGGATGACGACCAACGTCGAAGTCGACATGGGGATCGGGCAGGTCTGGGAGGACCTGGTCACCACGGCGGACGTGGTGCTTCCGATGGTTTATCCCAGCCACTACTACAACTCGATGTACGGCGTGAGACGGCCCAACAACGAACCGTATATCATCGTGAAGAACGCGCTCCAGGACGGGATCCGGAGAAGCCAGAAGGTCGGTGGGCCCACAGCCATCATCCGGCCCTACCTGCAGGCCTTTACTCTGGGCCTGCCGCGCTACACGCCTGCCCACGTGCGCGAGCAGATCCGGGCGGCCTATGATGCGGGAATTGATTCGTGGGTACTCTGGAACGCGCGGGCAGCCTACGATCCCAGAATCTTCGAGGCGGCCAACCGGCGGTCGATCGTGCGCACGGTCAGCGAGATTGAGCGCCCTCGCACCGCTCCCCCCGAACCCGAAGCGCGTTAGGCCGAATCAGCCTCCGCCAACGACCGCGGGACTTTCCCAGGCCGTGATGTAACCGGCCAGGGCACTCGCGGCGGTGGTGTAAGGGCTCGCGAGATACAACTGACCCGGTCCCGAACGCCCCGGAAAGTTCCGGTTGATCGCGCTTACGGTGACCGTCTCCCGATCGTAGCTCACCCCCGGACCCGCGTTGATGCAGGCGCCGCAGGACGGCTCGATGATCTCCGCCCCAACTGCCCGAAAGACCTCGAGGTACCCCCGCTGCTCGGCATAGCGTTTCACATCCTGGCTGCCGAACTGGATGTAGAACCGCACATCGGGGTGGACCTTTTCTCCGGCGTCGGCCGCTTCCTTGAGCACCGCCGCGTACATGTCCATGTCTTCCTTCTTGCCGGCGGTGCAGCTTCCCGCGTACGCGATATCCACCTTCACCAGGTGTCCCAGCTCGCTGATGAAGAGGCCGTTGCCTGGGTCACCCGGCAACGCGACCATCGGCTGCAGGGCCGCGGCATCGATCTGGATCACCTCGGCGTACTCGGCATCGGGATCGGACTCGAGACCCTGAAGGAGTGCGGCCGCATCGCGCCGTGGCATACCCCGCTCCCGCACCAGGTACTCCACCGCCTTCTCATCGGGCTTGATGATGCCGGTGAACGCCCCGACTTCGGCGGCCATGTTGGTCATCGTGGCCCGCTCGTCGATCGAGAGGGCCTGCACCGCCTCTCCGGCGTACTCGACGATCTTCCCGATTGCTTTCCCGCTTTTGACGTAGGGGTGGCGGAGGATCTGGAGCATGAAATCCTTCGCCGTCACGTTGGCCGGCTTGTCGCCCCGCACCCGGATCAGCACCGCTTCGGGCACTGTGATACGGACGTCGCGCGTCAACCAGGAATTGAAAATCGCCGTCGTGCCGACACCGAAGGCCAGGCTGCCCATGGCTCCGCTGTGCGGAGTATGGCTGTCGCTGCCGATGATGACCTGACCTGGCAGGGCGTGCTGCTCCAGCATCTTGGAGTGACAGATCGCCTCCGAGCCGGGCGCCACCATGTTGCGGCCCAGTCTCGGCAGCTCGCCGTACAGTTTGATGCCCTGCTGGGCGGCAAACTCCTCCTGCTTCTTCTTGAGCTCGAGGGCGATGTCAAGCAGGCCTTCGGCCTTGCGCTCGGGAGTCATCGCCAGGTCCAGGAAGGTGAGGTGATCCCGGAAAAAGAAGATCGAGCCGGGATCCACCACCTTCTCATCGGGGCCCACGTAGTCGCGCCAGAAAATGGCGGACATCGGGGTCACGTATTCGTGGCTGAACCGGATGTCGGTACGAATGAATCCTTCGTCTCCCGGGCGTACTGCCGGGACCCCGATCCTGCCCGAGGCGAGATCGGTCACCCAATGCCGGGCGATAATCTTCTCGGCCAGCGTCATCGGGCGCAGCGGAGTGGTGACGACCGGGACCGCGACTTTCCCCTGCAGCCGGGCGACGTTGTAGTTGAACAACCCGCCGTGTTCGATGATGCCCCGGGTGATGCCGCCTTCGCCCTCGGTGAAGACCGAAAGCGGGATCGCTTCTCCCCGGCGGATCCGGTCAATCAGCGTGAAGTCAGTGCTGGTGAAGATTCCCAGGTTCTGGCAGTTCTCCCGATAGATCCGCTCGATGTTCTCTGCTATCACGAGGCGGATCCCGGCCATCATCTCGGCATAGGGGGACTGCTCCCGGCTCGATCCCTTGCCCCGACGCTTGCCGCTCACCGAGACCACGAAGCCGCCTTGCTTCACCAACCCGCGACTGATCGGAAAGTCCTGGCCGGCCTTGAGCCCGAGGTAGGGGAATTCGCCCAGGGTCTCGTCGTAGTAGTAACAGATGTAGGCCGGCGTGATCTCGTCGGTGGATATGTCGTCGCGGAGGGGAATTTCCGGAGTCCACTTGAGATCTTCGCCGGCGAGCTGCCGCCGGATGAGCTCGGGGTCGGTGGTCAGAAACAGGATCCGGCCGTCGAGCCGCACTTGATCCGGCAAGCGATGGATGGGACGGGATTTGAGCGAATCAAGCATTCAGGAAGACTCGGTTGATCAGGCGGGAAAGATGGAACCACCGGTCGGTGGGAGCAAGGATTGGACCGCCCCTCGGTCACCGCTACCATTGAAGTCATGCCCGCCCGGTGCTTCGCCTTGTTGACGCTCGTTGTCGCCACGTCCGCCTCGGCGCAGGACAACGCCGCCTCGATCCACGCGCGGGTTCACCACTCAGGTACGCTCAGAAATCCGCGGATCATGGGGCTGCCGCAGGCGGCCCCATCGACTCAATCCCAGAAAGTAGACGAGGAGGATTCTCTCTACCTGGCATTCCCTCCGTCGGGCACCAATATGACGGCGTCCCCTTCCCCCACAGTCCACCGCAGTCCGGCGGTCATCGTAAGCCGCCAACAGCGGAACGTGCTGTGGGTCCTCGCCGCCGAGGGCGATGAGACGGAGATCTACGCCGCCGACACGACCGGCCGTGACCTTGGAACCTG
>DATBGE010000036.1:0-72880 GCA_036558125.1 Gemmatimonadales bacterium
AGGATTCGCTCGGCGTCGAGCAGGTGCTGTGGCTCGGCGACGGCATCGTCGGCGACGACACCGACGGGCACGTCGATGACCTGACGCGCTTCGTCGCCCCGGACACGGTCATCACGGTGATGGAAGACGACCCGAGTGATGACAATTATGAACCTTTGGTCGAGAACTACGAGCGCCTGCTGCGAATGAAAGATCAGGACGGCAAGCCGTTGCAGGTCGTCAAGCTGCCGATGCCGGGGCCGATTTATTTCGAGAATCAGCGTCTGCCCGCGAGCTACGCCAATTTCTACATCGCCAACAACATCGTCCTGCTCCCTGCCTACGACCCGACGACCGACGAGATCGCCCGCCAAACCCTGCAGCGCTGCTTCCCGACCCGCCGGGTCACATTGCTCGATTCCCGGGATCTGGTGTGGGGGCTGGGGTCATTTCATTGTGTGACGCAGCAGTGGCCCTCCGTATGACGCCGCAGGATCTCGACCAAGACAATTGAAAATTGGTAATTGGTAATTGGTAATTGGCAATTGATAAGCGCTCTTACCCGGGGCGCGACGAGGCAAGGCGACGCTGTGCCGTCCGCCGGCTTGCGGTGAAGATCGCGACCAACCCAGTCGCTTCAGCGAGGGTGGACTTCACCTTGTCAGGAGCGAGTAGCTCCAAGTTCACGATCAATTCGAGCCAGAACTGGGCTTCATCGACTTCCTCGAGCACTATCCCAATTTTCGCGATGAATTCTTTGTAAGATCGAGCCCGACAAACCGCGCGATAATTGGCGGCGACAGATGCCGAACACCGTATTAGCTGACCCGCAAACGTCCTGCCTTCCGCCGTCGGAGGAAGCACCCTGCTGAGCCGAATGACCTCAACAGCGAAGACCTGGGTCCGGCGTCTCAATTCGTCAGGATTCATTCCTCAAGCTCGTACCCTCCTCCGCGAACTCAGTACCCCAAAAAGGCAAAGCCGGGCTCCCTCGACGCACAGAGAACCCGGCTAATCAATTACCAATTACCAATTACCAATTACCAATGTTCAATTACTTCAAAAAAAGCATTTCCCTGTAAGTCGGCATCGGCCAGAGGCTCGACTCCACATGCAACTCGATCGTGTCCGCCAGCAGGCGCAGGTCCGCCATGGCCGGCTTCACCTTGTCCTTGATCCACTGTGCGTGCTTGATCGGGTCGCCGTCCTCGTGGGCCACCGCCTTCTCCAGGCGGGACAGCGCTTCCCGGAAGCGGGAGACGAGGTTGACGAACTCGCCCAGCGCCTGGTGCGTGTCCAGGCACTTCACACCGGCCGCCTCGGTTACCGACACCGCCTGCGCCACCTTGCCCTGATGCTGCAAGGCCGCCGGCAGAATCATGGTGCGCGCCATGGTAATCATGGTCTGCGCCTCGATGTCGATCTGCTTGATGTACTTCTCGTACGCGATGTGGGTCCGTGAATCGAGCTCGGCCTTGTTCAGGACACCGTACTTCTTGAACAGGTCCGAAATCTTCTTCTGGCGCAGCACTGCGAACGCCTCGACCGAATCCCGGAAGTGCGGCAGGCCGCGCTCCTCGGCCTCATCGTGCCACTCGGGGGAGTAGTTGTCTCCCCCGAAAATGACCCGCTTGTGCTGGCGAATCACCTTCTTGAGAACCGAGAGCACCGCGGACTGGAGCTTTGAGGGCGACGGATTCTTCCCGGCGGCCTTCTCTAACTCTGTCGCCATGTAGTCGAGCGACTCGGCGGCGATCGTGTTCAGCACGGTGTTGGGCCAGGCGATGGTCTGGCTCGACCCCACGGCCCGGAACTCGAACTTGTTCCCCGTAAAAGCGAAGGGAGAAGTGCGGTTCCGGTCTCCCGAGTGCCGGGGAAGCATGGGCAGCGTCCGGGCGCCCAGGTTGAGCGTCCCGCCCCGAATGGTGCGCTTGGGCAGGCCCTTCTCGACCTGGCGAAGGATGTCTTCCAGCATGTCGCCCAGGAACACCGAGATGATGGCCGGAGGCGCCTCGTTGGCACCCAGGCGGTGATCGTTCGGCGCCGAGGCGATCGAAGCGCGCAGCAAGTCGGCATGGAGATCCACCGCCCGGATCACGGCGCAGAGGAACACCAGGAACTGCATGTTGGTGTGGGTCTCGTCCTGCGGGTCGAGAAGGTTGACCCCGGTATCGGTCGCCATGGACCAGTTGTTGTGCTTGCCCGATCCGTTGACCCCGGCGAACGGCTTCTCGTGGAGCAACGCCGCGAGGCCGTGCCGCTCCGCCACTCGCTTCAGCGTCTCCATCATCAGCATCTGATGGTCGCTCGCGATCTGGCTCATTTCGAAGAGCGGAGCAATCTCGTACTGGGCGGGCGCCACTTCATTGTGACGGGTCTTGACCGGCACGCCCAGCCGGTAGAGCTCCCGCTCGCAATCCGCCATGCAGGCGAGCACCCGCTGGGGAATAACCCCGAAGTACTGATCCTCCAGCTGCTGGCCCTTGGGAGGCCGGGCGCCGAAGAGGGTCCGCTCGCAGGTCAGCAGGTCCGGCCGCTTGAAGAGGAACTCCCGGTCGATCAGGAAATATTCCTGCTCCGGCCCGACCGTCGTGTAGACCTTGGTGACACCCTTGTCGTTCCCGAAGATCTTGAGAATCCGGATCGCCTGCTTGGAGAGCGCCTCCATCGAGCGGAGCAGCGGGATCTTTGTGTCGAGCGCTTCGCCGGTCCAGGAGACGAATGCGGTAGGGATCACCAGCGTTGTCGCCCCATTCCCGCGCATGAGGAAGGCAGGACTGGTCGCATCCCACGCGGTATAGCCCCGGGCCTCGAAAGTGGCCCGGAGACCGCCTGACGGGAAACTCGAGGCGTCCGGCTCGCCCTGCACCAGCTCCGATCCCGAAAAGTTGTAGATCACCCCGCCCTGTCCGTCAGGCTGGACCAGCGAATCATGCTTCTCCGCCGTCAGACCGGTGAGGGGCTGGAACCAGTGGGTGAAATGCGTGGCGCCATTCTCGATGGCCCAGTCCTTCATGGCCGACGCGACGATATCGGCCACCTTGGGATCGAGCGGCTCGCCCCGATCGATGGTCCGCAGCAGGCTCCGATAGATGTCCTTCGGGAGGCGCTGGCGCATGACGTCACGGGAGAAGACGTCCGCACTGAAGATCGTATCAATGCGGGTGGGCGTACCGTTGGACGCGGCAGGAGTCGTCACCGGATCGAAGCCTCAAGCTGGGGTTGCGCGGAGGTGTGGCTGACGCGGCGGGAAACTAATTAGGAGTCAGGCGGATGGTAGGGCGGTCGAATCGGGGGGGCTCGGCGGGACGGCGGCTGGCAATAGAAAGACGGCTCCAAGCGACATTGAGGCCCGGCGCCTTTCGATCCACCGAGCCGACCAGCCGCCGAGCCGTGCTGGAGTTACCTCTCTGCTGCCTTACGGGCGGTCTTCCGCTTCCGCCGGCGCGCTTCGGCCGCCTTCAGGGCCTTGGCCTCGCTGGGCTTCACGTAGTACCGCTTCTTTCTCAAGTCCCGGAGGATGCCCGACTTCACCATCTTCCGCTTGAAGGCCTTGAGGGCCACGTCCAACCGATCGTCCTCACCCAGCCGAACTTCGATCATGAATCGCTCCGTGGGCATCGGCCCGAGAAGCCGACGGGGCCACCCCGCTCCGGGGCGGCCCCGCCTGCGCTAAGTGTGTCCAGAAGTGGATTTACTTCTGGATCTTGGCGACGTTCTGCGCGGCCGGGCCCTTCGGACCCTGGACCATGTCGAACTCCACCAGGTCGCCTTCCTGAAGCGACTTGAATCCGCTCCCCTGAATGGCCGAATGATGGACGAAGCAATCCTTCTGCCCGTCGGCCGGCGTCACAAAGCCAAAGCCCTTCGCATCATTGAACCACTTCACGGTACCGGTGGTACGCATCACCTGCTCCTTGCTGACTTGTTGTTGGTCGGCCGGAGCATGGTGTCACCGTACCTACCAAAAATGGGGGACCCGGCTTGAGCCAGGTCCCCGAGAATGCCCGCTGGCCGTATGCTCAGCGCATATCGGCCGCCGGGCGGAGGTAACAGTACATACCAGAGAGGTTTCGGTCAACAGGCCGGCCCCTCCCCCCACCCTCAGTCCGCCGGGACCAGCCGGCCCCCTCGTGCCATCCCGATCCGGACCCCCAGACTCGGCACGTCCCCGTTGGAATCGAACGCGATCCGCCCCACAACGCCGTCGAAGGAGGGCTCCGGGTTCCCGACCCGGGCCAGCGCCCGCCTGACACCCGACCTGCTGGCACCGCCTTCGGCGATCGCGGCAGCGATGAGTCGCACGGCATCGTAGGTCGCGGCACCACCCTGATCCGGCAATCCCGCTTCAGGAAAGGCCCGGCGGTAGGCAGTCACAAAGGTGCGGTTGGCGATCGTAATGGCCGAAGGCAGATAGCCCGCCGAGATGTAAACCCCATCGGCCAGGGTGTCCCGGCTCTCGATTCCGACGAACCCGTCTCCAGCCAGCAGTGGCAGGCCGAGCTTCGCGGCGCGGACCTGGGCCAGCACCGGAATGCCTTCGGCCTGATTCGCCGCGAGCAGCAGCAGTTGAGCCTTTGCCTCCGTGCGGATGCGGTCCAGGTAAGGCGAAACATCGGGCTTCTCGAAGAGGAACGGGTCGGCCTCAACGACCTCACCTCCCAGGCGTTTGAACTCCTGGGAGAAAGTGATTCGAATTCCTCGCCCGTACTCGTCATTCACGTAGAGCACGGCCGCGCGGGTCAGCCGCAACTTGTTGTAGGCGAACCGGGCCAACGCTGCGCCGTAGGCCAGGTCGGTAGCACAGATCCGGAAGGTGTAATCCCCAGCCGAGGTAAGGACGGGAGATGACGCCGAGGGAGACAACTGTACCAGGGGACGGCGGCCGCCGTTGTAAACCGGAGCGGCGGTGATCGTGGCTCCGGAGTAGGCGCTGCCGATAACCGCAACGACGTCGGAGGCGTACAGTTCGGCCGCGACCTGCACCGCGGAATCCGGCTCCCCGAAGTCATCCCGTCGGACCAGCTCCACCGGCCTCCCGTTTATCCCACCCGCCTCATTGATCTGCCGGAGCGCGAGATCGGCCCCCCTGATCATGGGAAGGACGGCCGGGTCGGTCAGCGGAAGAGAGAGACCGATCAGGACCGGTTTGCTCTTGTTCCCGCAACCAGCGACGACCAACCCCGCGCCGATCACCAGGGCCAGTCTGGAAGCCCAGAGCCTGACCACCCAGCCGTTCACACCGAGCACGGCACTCAGAACCAGCATATGACCCATGGTTTTGTCCGGATGGGGATGTTCAGCTTTGAGCTCACCGGAAGATGAGAGGCTCGGTCCCCAGCCACCAGAGGACTACAAGCGACTTCCGTTCTGACTTACAGACTGAGATCGGCGCGGACGCCAGATTGGCCTCCGCATCGGGCCGCTATCCTCCGGCGGGGCCCGACGCTGCAGGACGACAATTGTCTTGGAGCAGGTCTATGTGTGCGTGTATCAGTCGCAACTCGGGCCAGGAATGGGCTCAACTCGGCCGCATTACGCTTTTCGTCCTACCGTTTCTCCTTGCCTCTTGTTCAGACAGCAGTTCCCCCGCGAACAACATGAATCCCTCCAATGGCCGGACCTACGCCGGCAGGCTAGGCCACCGCGCCACGGTATCCGACAGCGGTGCCACCGAACCGGCCGAAATTGAGCTGTTCGCGCCCGATGACGGCGACCGAGCGGGAACCGATGGCGTGGGTTGGTTCGTAGACATCGCGGTGGAGTTCGACGGGAATCTGAAGAGCACAGGTTTCAAGGGTAACCAGCTGACTGGCGGCGGAGTTCACAACAACGCTCCGCCGTTCCCGGGCAACTTCGGGGTTGGCGCGGATGACAAATTCCCTGGCCTGGTCGTCCTGATCTCGACTACCAGCTCAGCGATAGGCGGATCCTGCCAGAACCTGGCCGATGCTTTCAACCTCACCGGGGTTACCAACCGGAGCGAGGGAGGGACGGAGATCTGGGATACGTGGATCATTGGCGCGCCACTGTTCGGGCGCAACACGCCGAGCACGATTTGGGTTGCCGAGGTCGCGGACCTCAACCAGAACGGGATTCACGACGACGCTCCGGACGTAGTTCCGGATGTGAACCACGACGGAATCTGCGACGCGACCGACATCGACGCGCTGGGGTTGGATTCGGAGATTGCGGTCAGGAATTTCTTCATCCGGTAGGCTTCTGCAGGATTCTGCTGGTTGCTGCAGGGACAGGTCGGCCGTCAGTCTCAGGAGGAAAGGCTGACGGCCGAACCTTTTTCAGTCAGCTGCGCGCTCTACGGATCGTCAGAGGGCCGTTGGTCGTGACCACTCGGACTGGAGCGCCCCCCTTGCCCAAAGTGGAATGGATCCGGTCTTTCATCGAACCCTGGATCGTCACGGTCAGGGGCATCGCCACGTCGTACGGGCCGTTGACGGTTCCGGTCTCCAGTTCGGCGTTGTAGTTCTCCGGAAGGGCCAGATCCACCGGTCCGTTTACCGATTCCGCATCCAGTCCCTTTCCGTCCCATTTGGTTCCGGAGAGCTTCACGCTCAGCGGGCCATTCTGGACCCGGGCCACGACATCGCCACCGACACCAGTGAGGGAGACAGGACCATTTTCAGCCCGGAGGTCCATGGTACCCGCCACACCGTCAACCGAAAGCGGGCCGTTCTCGGTCTTGGCGGTCAAATTGATCTTCCTGGGAACCCAGATCACGAGCTGGACGCCCCAATTCTGATGACGCCCGGAAGCGGGGCCGTCCACGCGAATCGTAGAACCCGAGATGTCGGTCTTCACGTTTTTCGCCAGGTCTTGGGCCGCCTCGATCGTGTGCCCGCCGGCTTGAACCCGCGTTGTCACTGCAACCGAGTCCTTGTCCCATCCGATGATCTCAGCTCCGCCGTTCTGGTCCGGGTCCACGGTGAGCGAGTTCCCGCTCAGCCGAAAACCGGTGTGGCGGACTTCGCAGACCTGCTCCCGGCTGTCCGAGTTGTAATTGTTGTCCTCGCAGTCCTTGAGCCAGCGGTTGTCGTCCTGGTCCTGGGCGGCGAGGGCCGCAGGACTGAGGGCCAAAGCCAACAGGCCCAGCAGCCCTCTCGCGTTCAATGGCATTGTTTCCTCCGGGGTGATCCTGTAAAGGTGTGCGGATTGGACACCTGAGGGCCTGACAGGGTTGGCTGCCCCGGCTCTGGATTGGCCGACCTCGAATCCAAGGGTGGCTCGGGTGTCCGGGTGGCGGGAAGCACTCACCCAACGCCTTGTCAAGACGATCCGCCGGCTTCCCGGTCATCCGTCACGACTCTTGCGGTTAGGAGCCGCCGAGTGATCTTGCTCGGACCCGTTTTCCATGCCGGAGGCCGCAGTTGACCCGTTGGGAACAGACTACGTCCAAGCTGCTCCAGGTCCTGCGGCTGGAAACAATCCGGTCCAAGCTTCTCGCCTTTGCCGTCCTGGCGAGCCTCATTCCATCGGTCAGCACCGGTTGGCTCTCCTACGTCCAGAACAAGCGCGCCCTCACAGAAAAGAGCGGTCAGGAACTGCAGAACGCGGGATCTCAGGCCGCCCGCGAGCTGGACCTCTGGATCAAGGAGCGGCTTTACGACCTCCGGGTCTTCGCCAGCTCTTATGAGGTCTCCGAGAACCTGGCCCGGCTCCCCCTGGGAAGCGGGACCCCTGTTCGTAGCCAGGTGCAGGGCCGGCTGAGCGACTACCTGAACTCGGTCCGGGAACGGTTCCAGGATTACGAAGAGCTCTTGGTGCTCGACCCCCAGGGCCAGGTCGTGGCCAGCAGCTCGAAGAGCCACGGGACGATCTATCTCGCGGCCGGTTGGCAAGATGACATTCAGAACGACCGCCCGGTCGTCGGCGTGCCGCACTGGGACGATTCGCTGAACAAACCGGTCATGGTGGTCGCCGTGCCGATCCGTCGCACCGATGGTCCGCTTCTCGGCGCGCTCTCCGCCCGGCTGAGTCTCGAGCGGGCGGACAACATCCTGCGTCGCTTTGCTCCCGGCGACTCCGGCCAGGTCTATCTCATCGGCGCCAACGCCAATGTCATCACCTCGGCCCAGGCCAGCTCGGGTACCGTCATGGCGCAGCGCCTTGCCAAGGAGGCACTGGATCGGCTCAGCGCGACGGAGGGGGCGGCGGTCGAATATCAGAACTACGATGGCAACGAGGTGGTGGGGACACTCAACTCGATCCCCGGCCTGGGCTGGTCGGTGGTCGCCGAGATTCCTTCAACGGAGGCATTCCGGCAGGTCAATCGGCTCCGCAACCTGACGATCCTGATGGTACTGGCCCTGCTGGTGGGCGTCGGCCTGATCGCCTGGCTGCTGGGCCTCCTCATCGTGCGTCCGCTCACCCGCCTGGCCCAGGGA
This sequence comes from Gemmatimonadales bacterium, assembly GCA_036558125.1. Taxonomy (GTDB): domain Bacteria; phylum Gemmatimonadota; class Gemmatimonadetes; order Gemmatimonadales; family GWC2-71-9; genus DATBGE01. The sequence continues at coordinate 8,382 of DATBGE010000036.1, forward strand.
GCGGCCGAGGTCGCGACCGGAAGTCTCGCGGTTGATTTGCCCGAAGTAGGGGGCGGAGAGGTCGGCGATCTCACCAGAGTCTTCAACAACATGGTGGACCGGCTCCGGGAGAGCCGGGAGGAGCTGGAACGGCTTTCGACCCTCGACGGGCTCACCGGCCTCGCCAACCGGCGCCACCTGCTGAGCCGCCTGGCGCTGGAATCGAGCCGAGCCAAGCGCGGACATCACTCCTTCGCCGTGCTCATGGTAGACGTCGACAACTTCAAGGCCTACAACGATTCCTATGGGCATCTCGCGGGAGACGAGGTGCTGGTGCGGCTGGCGGAGATCATGCGGGAATGCTGTCGCGAGGTGGACTGTGCCGCGCGGTACGGCGGGGAGGAATTCCTGGTCCTGTTGACCGAGACTGGAATGGAAGGAGCTGTCGAGGTGGCGGAACGAGTCCGTGCCCGACTTGCCAGCGAGACTTTCGCCGGGGGAAGGATCACCCTCAGCGTGGGTGTCGCTTCATATCCTGAGTTTGGAGAATCGCCGGAGGCCGTTATCATGAGCGCCGATGTGGCGCTCTACCAGGCGAAGCATCTGGGCCGTGACCGAGTCGTCATGGCCAGCCTGAACAAGGTGGAGGACTAACGCATCGCCTCCGGGCCGCGGCCCACGAGATTTCGCATTACCCATCCTGACCGGCCGTCCTCCGCGGTCACTCGAATCCAGTTGTCGGTATAGGAATATCCGGTCACCGAAGTTCCCGCTTCCATCGTGAACAGGACTTTGAAACTGGTCCCCGGCCCCTCGCGGACATTGCTGCGATGCACGGCCTGCAGCCGAACCGGGGTGGTGAAGGTTGCTTCTCCGGGCCTGGCTCCGCTGCCGGTGCCGTTGAGTCTTCCTTTCGCGGCGCCGGCGAGTCGTTTGGTCTGGGTCGCAAGGTAGAGCGAGCCGGCGTAGTTCTGCTTGTTGAATTCGGCGCTGCTCTGCTGCAGCAGTTTGGTCGCCTGTGCGAGTTCGGACGTCGCGCGCTGACCACCGGCCGCTCTGAGCGACTGAACGGCGACCTCGGCTTCCGCGAGTCCCGATGCGGCTTCGGCCTTGGTGGCGAGCGTCTGCAGCTTCGCCATCGCCCGAACGACTTCCTGCCGGGTCTCATCCAGCCGAGTCTGCAGCTCATCGATCTGCGCATCGCGCTCGAGTAGGGTCAGCTCCAACCGCTGGGCCCGCTGCTCCAGCTCGACGTCGCGAATCCGGACCGTATCAGGAGGGACAACCACCGGTGGGGGAGCCGGAGCCGGGTTAACTGGCGAACTGCTTTCTACCGGAGCTACCCCGACCTCTGGCTTCTTGCTGGCACAGCCGGCCACGGTAGCAAGACCCAGGGCGAGCAAACCGCGTAACCCGAAGAGGGAGTAGGACATCGGTCCACCCTCCTTCGCTCGGGTGGGCGCTACTGGTTGAAGAGTTTTTGGGGAACCGGCCTTACCTGGCCTTGGGTCAGCAAGAGGGGTGCCGCAACTACCTGTTGTGCTTATAGATGAGATCTACCAGCTCATCGTACATCGCCTCGGCTTCGTCGTCGCCGGACCGTATCGCGGAAGCGGCACAGTGCTTTAAATGATTTCTCATAAGTTCCCTTCCCACCGAACGTAGCGCTTCCTGCACCGAGGAGATCTGGGTCAGGATGTCGGCACAATAACGATCCTCCTCGACCATCTTCTGCAGGCCGCGGATCTGGCCTTCGATCCGCCGCAGGCGTTTCTGGTTCCGCCCCTTGATATCGGGATCGACTCCCCGTGCCTTGCGATGGGCCGTTTCTTCACCGGGCAGAGGGCAGCTGCACATGACATTCCCGTCGTGGCGAGGATGATTGGGTGAGCGAGGCATCAAGCCACCCGTGCCTGCCGCAAACGCAAGCTGTTGCTGACGACACTGACTGAGCTGAAGGCCATCGCCGCACTTGCGAGCACCGGGCTCAGGAGAATTCCCAGACCGGGATAGAGCGCGCCGGCGGCCACTGGAATACCGATCACGTTGTAGATAAAGGCCCAGAACAGGTTCTGCTTCATGGTGCGCACGGTGCGCCGGGAAAGCTCGATCGCCTGCACTGCCCCTCGAAGATCGCCCCGCATCAGGACCACATCGCCGGCCTCGATGGCGACGTCGGTTCCGGTTCCGATGGCGATGCCGACGTCGGCTTGGGCCAGGGCCGGCGCGTCGTTGATCCCGTCTCCCACCATTGCGACCACCTTGCCGACCGCCTGAAGCCGCTTGATCTCCTCCACCTTTCCTTCCGGCAACACTCCGGCGACTACGCGCTCGATCCCCGCCTGCCTCGCTATCGAATGCGCGGTTCCCGGGTTATCGCCGGTGACCAGAATGACCTCGATTCCCATCCGCTCGAGCCTCGCTACCGCTTCGCGGGAGCCTTCTTTGATCGGGTCGGCAATCCCGATGAGCCCGAGGAGCTTTCCCCGGCCCGCGACGAACATGAGGGTCCTTCCCTCACTCGCGAGCCGGGTCGCGGCGTCCTGCATCGCGGCGATCTCCACTCCGCGATCCTGAAGCAGCGCCTCGCTGCCAACGAGCACCGGAATACCATCCACGGTTCCCGAGGCGCCGCGCCCGGTGATGGAGGCGAACTCAGTCGGAGCACTCAGCGTCACCCTGCGTTCCTGCGCCGCCCGTACCACTGCGGCCGCGAGCGGGTGTTCGCTCATCGTTTCCAGCGAGGCCGCGAGCCGCAAGAGATCGCTGCCATCTCCAGGACCACCGCCGAGCACCAGAGTGTCGGTCACGCGGGGCCGGCCTTCGGTCACCGTTCCCGTCTTATCAAGCACCGCCACATCAACCATGCCGGCCCGCTGCAGCGTCTCTCCCCCCTTGATCAGGAGACCAAGCTGGGCCGCCCTGCCGGTCCCGACCATCACCGCTGTGGGGACCGCCAGACCCATCGCACAGGGGCAGGCAATGATGAGCACCGACACTGCAGCCGCGAACCCGCGAACCGCGGGAGCCGTGTCGGCGGCGACGAACCAGACCACGAAAGTCGCAATCGCGAGCGAGACCACGATCGGTACGAAGATCCGGCTGATCCGATCGGCAAGAGCCTGGATCGGCGCGCGGGAGCCCTGAGCCTCGCGCATCAGCTTCACAATCTGGGAGAGGACACTGTCGGATCCGAGCGTCGTGGCCCGATAGCGGAATGCCCCGGTGCCATTGAGCGTCCCGCCGATCACCAGCGAGCCGGCTTTCTTCTCCACCGGGAAGGATTCCCCGGAGAGCATCGACTCGTCCACCGCGCTCTGACCCGAAATGACCTCGCCATCTACCGGAATCCGCTCGCCGGGACGGACCAGGACGGTGTCGCCTCGAACCACTTGATCGATGGGGATCTCGCGCTGCAGCTCCCCCTCACGGGCGACACGCGCGGTCTTCGGTTGCAGGTCTACCAGTCCGCGTAGGGCCTGAGCCGTCTGACGCTTGGCGCGAGCCTCGAACGCGCTGCCGGTCAGAATCAGCGCGAGGATGATGACCACGGCCTCGAAATAGAGATCGGGGGAAAGGCCCCGGTCGAGAAAGAATCGCGGAGTGAGGACAGCCAGGCAGGAATAGACGAATGCCGACCCCGTGCCCAACGCGATGAGGGTATTCATGTCCGCGGTATGATGCCGGAATGCGGACCAGGCCCGGACGTAGAACTGCCGCCCGGCCCAGAGCATGACGCCGACCGTCAGGAACAACAGCGCGTACGCCAGAAAGGTCGGAGAGAGGTTGTAGAGCCAGGGGAACACGACCTGCAGCACGGGAGTCAGGGACTGCATGACCCAGCGCATGAAGGGATCTGCCACAACCGTCTCATGTCCCGCCGAGACCGGAGCCATCAGGGGCAACGACAAGATCATCGCGACACCTGCGGCAATCACGCTGATCACCGCCTTCCGGCGCAGATCCTGAAATTCCTCGTCGATGGCACGGTCACGCGCCGCCTGCTCTTCGAATGCCGTGTTCTCCGAACGAGGGACCTCCGATTCGTATCCGGTTGCTCTGATGGCTTGGACCAGACGCTCGGGCGAAGTCGCCGCCGGATCGAAGGTCACCGCGGCGGTATTCAGAATCAGGTTCACCGATGCATCTACCACCCCCGGTTGCTCAGCCAGCGATCGCTGCACCCGTGACTGACACGACGCGCAGTGCATCCCCGTCACCCGAAGCTCGATCGTTTCGTTGGCTGACATGGGCCTAGCGGGGTGAATCGCCGGGCGATGCGGAAGGCTCCGCGATAACGGCCCCGTGCAGCATGCTCATGCCGCACATGAACTCGTACGTCCCCGGTTTGGGTGGAGTGATGTCAATCGGAGTCGTCTTGCCGGTGGGGAGAAATCGCCGGATGCCGAAATCGGGGAACACAACTTCTTCGGAACAGGGAGATGTGTCGCGCCGGTCGAAGAGGAGCCGTACCGGCTGTCCTGCGGGGACTCGGATCGACGCCGGTTCATAGCCTCCATCCACGGTAATCCTCACCTCCCGGCCTCCTCCGGACGCCTCGGAAACCGTGACCCGGCTCCGCCCCGCAACCAGGAAATACCAGTTTACCCACGCAATAGCGGCCAACCCGCCCGCCACGACCAGCCAGTCATTGCCTGACATATACCTATCCTGAAAAGCCGTACCCGATTGGAGTCTATATACCCCCTCCCCCTATGTCAATTCGGCGAAAAACCTCCCAGACCCGATCGCCGCTAGGCCTCCGAAGAACTCGAGCGGTTCCTGGTCATTCACCCTGTTCGGTCTTGTCGCGAGCCTAATTGCTGGACATCCCGCGAACCATGAACAAGACACCGCCTACTAAGCCAGTAACCAAATTGGCGGCAAAGTAGAGCAGACTGAAGGTGACGATCTCCGCCGGCGGGATGCCCGAGCCGCTCAGCAGAAGGAGCCAGGCGCCTTCCCGAACGCCGAGCCCGTTGAGTGTCACGGGAAGCATCGCGAAGGCGGTCACGACGGGAACCGCGAAGAACAAAGTGAGCGGCGCTATCGGGAGGTGCATCGCCCGAGCCAGCACCAGCCAGAGCAGGATGTACAATCCCTGCACCACGAATCCGAGCCCGAGTGCGGCCATCAATGAGCCCGGAGTGCGGGCAAGCTCGCGTACCAGGTGAACCGCATCGTTCAAACCCCGGCGCACTTGCGGTGACCGGCGACCGAACCAGATCGCGGCCAGTACCGCTACGACCAGTACGACACCGAGAACGACCAGACCCCTACCCGGCAATTTGAGCCGAGCCGCTTCGAGCAGCTGTTGCGAAAAACCTGGGGCCAGGGCAGCAGCAAGTAACGCGTAACAGACCATCGCGAATACGCCCATCGCTCGATCGAGAAGCACGCTCGCGACGACGCCTCCCGGCCGCGAGGTCTCCCGCGCCGCTGCCAGTGCTCGTACCGCATCTCCTCCAACGGCCGTCGGTAGAAAGAGCGAGAAGAAGCCACCGATCACATAGAGCCGAGCGAGATATCCCCAGGGCGGGCTCCCCGGGCCCATGATCACCTTCCAGCGCAGGGCCGCAATCGACTGGCCGGTGAGCAGCAACAGGGCGGCGCCGAGGACGCCGGCGAGAGTGCCGGGACCCAGTCCGCGCCCGATCGTCGGGAGTCCCATTCGGCTCAGGATGAGCGCGAGTAGACCGACCCCGACAACCAGTCGCAGGGCAAAACGTGCTCCGGGAGTGAGTCGCGATCCGACTGCGGATCCACTCATCCGGGGAGATCGTTGCTGTCGGCCGAATCCAGTCGAGCCAGGCGGTAGGGACGCCGGGTTGGGGCGCTCAGGTGCACGATGATCTCAGCGACCAGTCCGAGAGCGATGGACTGAATCCCGAGCGCGAGGAAGAGCGTGCCGAGCAGCAGCGCAGGCCGGTTGGCGATGCCCACGCCCCCGATGCGTTGCACCAGCAGAACCGCCAGCAGGATTGCCCCCACCCCGCCCAGCACCAGCCCGATCAACCCGAAGAAGCGAAGGGGACGCTCGGTAAACCGGGCGAGGAAATAACTCCCGAGCAGATCCACCGCCGCGCGCAGGTAGGCGGCTGGACCATAGAAGCGAAGGCCCACATCCTCCGGATGCTGCTGGGCCGGCAGCTCCACGACCTCGAAGCCTTCGCGCTGCATCAAGGTCGGGAGGAATCTGAAGAAGTCGCCGTAGATCGGCGTCTCGAGCAGTGCCTCGCGCCGCAGCGCGGCGACCCCGCAGCCGAGATCGTGAAACCGGTTTCTGGTCACTGGTCGGGCGAGCGAGTGAAAGAGCCAGCGCCGGGCCCGGTTGGGAAGCGGCTCCTTCCGTCCCACCCGTGCCGCGAAGGCGGCATCGGCGCCTCGATGCACTCTCTCAACCAGACCGGGGAGGTACTGCGCTTCGATGCGCCGGTAGGCGGGAAGCACCAGCAGGAGGTCGTTCTTGGCTTCACTCGCTCCAACTCGGGTCAGCATCGCGGGACCGGTCGGCTGAGCGAGGCGAAGCACCCGTACCGGTTCGCCGCCTTTCCGCAGCACTTCCGCCTCGTCGGCCTGCGTCGCGTGCGACGGGTCCGCGACGAAGAGGAACTCGGGATCGAGTCCCGCCGCGCGGAGCGGCTCCAGATATTCCCGGTAGAGAGGGCCGAGAGGATCACACCGCTCATGCAGCGGGATGATGACCGAAACGCCGGACGGCTTCATGCCGCTTCTCTGGCCAGGGGGATCTCCCCCGCCACTCGACGCCCGTAGCGGCGGACTGCGCCTTCCGCCATCAACCCCAGGATCAGCAGGTAGACGGCGAGCCCGAACCAGACGATCGCCACGCTGGGGAACACCAGTGCTTCGGCCTTGACTGGACGGAAGGCGTTGAGAGCGACGACCTCCGCCACGACAGCCCCGAGGCTGAAGAACAGAGCGACGAGCGCCGCGCCGGCGAAGAGGTGAAGCGGCCGGCCTCTGAAGGACCGAATCATCACGATGACCAGCAGGTCCGCCAGGACCTTCGCGATGCGGGAGAGCCCGTACTTGCTCTGGCCGAAGCGACGGGCGTGGTGCCGAACCGGCATCTCGGTAATCCTGGCCCCCGCGGTGGCCGCGGCGACCGCCGGAATGAAGCGATGAAGATCGGAATAGAGATGAAGCCGTTCCACGACCGGCCGGCGAAAGGCCTTGAGCGAACATCCGTTGTCCCGGATGGGCACTCCGGTGGCTTTGCGAATCAGCCAGTTGGCGATCATGGAGGGGAAGCGCCGGGTGAGCCAGACGTCCTGCCGGCGCTCGCGATAGCCGGCGACGAGGTCGTACCCTTCCTCGAGACGGGCCACCAGCCGCGGGATGTCGGCCGGGTCATTCTGCAGGTCGCCGTCCATCGTTACGACGACGTCCCCGCGAGCGCTCGCGAAGCCCGCCTGCATCGCCGGAGTCTGGCCGTAGTTCCGGGCCAGGCGCACCAGGCGAACCCGTGGGTCCTGCGCCTCGGCAGAGCGCGCCCGTGCGACCGTGCCGTCGCGGCTTCCGTCATCGACCAGGACCAGCTCCCAGTCGCTCGAAGGCCCAAGTGCCTCCTGCACCGCCTCGACCAGGCGGACCACTGAGTCTTCTTCGTTGTACAGGGGCACCACCACCGAGAGATGGGGCCGGAACACGCCGTCGTTACTGGACGACTTCATGAATCCGCACCTCGTAACCGCCATCCTCGAACTTCTTCACCAGCGGGAACCGGTCGAACAGCGCCTGATACTCGGCGACTTCCTGGGGATAACGCTTCGGGTCCCGGAAATAGCGGGAATACATGCCCTGGCTGAAGACCAGGTATTGGTAGCCCTTGACCGAATACCACTGGGGCGGATGCTCGGTCATCCGGAGCGTGGTGTCGACCTGGAATTCGTCGGGGCGCACAAAGGGCGAGTAAGACTCGATCATCACCCGACTGCCCTTGGGAATGTTGTCCTCAATCCACACCCGCGCCGTTTCCCTGCTGTCCACCCGGCCCAGTCTCAGGTCGAATTCGATCGCCTCCTTGAGTGGCACAGCGAGCGAAACCAGGGTGAGCAGGGCCAACCCTGTCCCCGCCCACGCGCGGCGAGCGGACCGGTCGGCATGGCGGACCCGGTCCGCCATCTCTACGATCAACCACGCGCCGAGCAGGAAGAGGAAGGCAGTTATCGGGAGGAAGGTGCGGCTGTTGCGGACCTGGAAGCAGGAAATGAACACATAGTACGCCACGACGAAGACGCCAATGAGAACGATCCGGTCGAGCTTGCGGAGGAGGGCCCAGATCAGCGCCAGCACGCCGAGGAGCATGAGCGGCCCCTCATATCGCGCGGCGTACTCCAGGTACCAGAGCGGTGCCATCCCTTCCAGCCCCTCGTGGCCGCTGGCATAATGATACGCCTCGGAGCCCGCCCCCAGCAGGAAATTCACCGGATCGAGAATGGCGAATGGGGTGAAGAGGAAAAACCCGACGGGCATCGCCAGGAAGCACTGGGTGAGGAAGCCGAGCGGCTTGAGGCGACGCCCGGAGCTGAGCCAGTGCGCGGCGACGGGCATGATCGCCACGACGGCACCGGGATATTTGCAGCTCACCGCGACACCGGTCAGGAAGCCGGCCAGGAGGTAATCACGCCGGCGGCCCAGGTCGTAGATCCCGAGACAATACCAACCGACGCCCAACAGCGCGGTCCCCAGGAACGCGTTCGTTTCGATGTAGTGGCTTTGGGTGACGTTGACCGGAGAGACAGCCATGGCGAGTGCGGCGAGCAGAGCGGGCTCGGAGCGGCCGAAGAGTCTCTTGCCCAGAAGCCAAGTGAGCATCACTCCGAGCACGCCTACTACCACGGTGAGCGAGCGCCCCATGACCACCGCACCAGGTGCGCCGATGTACCCCACACCCATCGTCAGCCGCTGCGGCGCGGGGATATCCGTTGGCGATGAGTATACGCCCCGACTCTTTTCAACCGCGTAGTATGGGATGTACAGCAGCGCGTTGGCGTAGATGAGGAGCGTCGGCTTCCTGAAATAGTGCGGATTCAGGTCCCCGGTCTTCAGGATGTTCTGGGCGATTTCGATCTTGTTGGGCTCGTCCGGGTGATAGAGATAGGGAAGCCCGAAGTCGAGAGCCCAGACTCGAAGGGTCAGCGCAATAACCAGGATGCCCGCGAGCAGACTCAGCTCGGCCCGACCCGCGGGCCACACCTCCGGCCGGGACACTCTCAGTGAAGCAGTCATGAACGCCGCATTAGGGGTTTAAGACGGTTAGAATGTAAACTGTATGCTGTGAAGTTGAGCGCCGGACAGCAACCCGCCGGCGATGAGGAACTCCATGGATCTCAAACAGATGCAGGACCCGCTGGGCTTGCTACGGCTGGGCTACGCCAAGCCGCTGCTCGAGCTTCAGGTGCGGCGCTGGCGGGACGGACGGGTTGAGGAACGCACCGAGCCGGTGGTGGAGGAGACACCGGTGGCGGTGGTGTACAACGGCGTGCCGCACGTGGTCATGATGGCAACCCCGAGCGACCTCGAAGACTTCGTCCTGGGATTCAGCCTTACCGAAGAATTGATCCGCACTCCGGCTGATCTGCTTTCGCTGGAGATCGTGCGCTACAGCCAGGGAATCGAGATCCAGGCCACAGTGAGCCCCGAGTGTGACGTGGTCATCGCGGGGCGCACCCGTAAGCTCACCGGACGCACCGGATGCGGCATCTGTGGCAGCGACAGCATCGCCGTGGTGCTGAAGGAACCTCGTGCGGTTCCGGCGGGAACCCGGATCCAGCCGGCTGCGATTCAGGCGGCGCTCGAAGCGCTGACCGAACGGCAGACTCTGAATGCGGCTACCGGTGCGGTGCACGCCGCGGCCTGGGCATCCGCGAATGGCTCGATCGAGCTGGTCCGGGAAGACGTGGGCCGCCACAATGCCCTCGACAAGCTCATCGGCGCCGCCGTGAAGAGCGGTCTTGATCCAGCGACTGGCTTCGTGCTGGTCACCAGTCGCGCGAGCTTCGAGATGGTTCAGAAGGCGATGATCCTGGGTGCGCCGCTCCTCGCCGCGATTTCGGGACCTACCGGGCTCGCGGTACGGGTAGCGGAACAGTCAGGGATGACGCTGGTAGGATTTGCGCGGAAGGACAAACTGACGGTGTACACCCACCCCGACCGGGTGGCGACCTAACCTCGTGGCACTCCCTCGGCCTGGCGCACCGGGCCGCGATTCTGCACGTACTTCCAGCCGAATCTCCCCTTGATACAGAGGTTGCCGCGGGTCACATCGTGGTCCAGCGGGGAAGTGACCTTCACGATCTCGTTGTCCTGCACGTGGAGCTCGAGGTTGCAGCCGACTCCGCAGTAAGGACAGATCGTCTGGGTGACGGTCTGTTTGGACTCGTCCCAGGTGCCCGCCTGGCGATGGTCATGCTCCGACTTGAACATCAGGGCGCCGGTCGGACAGACCGCGATGCAGTTGCCACAGTAGACGCACGCCGAATCCGGAAGGGTGACCGCGAATTCAGTCGAGATACGGGCATCGAAGCCGCGGCCTGCCACGGTCAGCGCGTAGGTGTTCTGATAATCCTTGCCGCAGGCCTCGACACACTTGTAGCAAAGGATGCACTTGCCGTAGTCCCGGATGTAGAGCTCGTTGTCGACTTTCGTCGGCTGGGCAACGGTCGCACGATAGGACGGATCGGGTGGGGTATGATGGCCCGGCTGGAGACTGTCGCGCAGCCCGGCGGGCGAGGGCGGAGCCGCCGGGCCGTAACGCTCCCGGTCGGCGTGGTACTCGTCTTCCCAGCGCGCGGCATCCGGCGTGGTACTCAGGTCTACCGACGACGAGAGGAATTCCAGCACCATCTTCCGGCTGTGCCGCACCCGTTCGGTGTTGGTGCGGACCACCATTCCCGGTTCCACCTTCCGGGAGCAGGAAGGCACCAGCACCCGCGAGCCTTCGACCTCGACTACGCACACCCGGCAGACGTTGACCGGGTGCAGGGTTTCGAGATAGCAGAGCGTCGGGATTTCCTTGTCGCGCTGGCGGCATGCCTCGTAGATCGTGGTCCCTTCCGGCACCTGCACCGTCTCGTCATCGATCTTGAGCTCGACGGTACGACGCAAGGGCTCGAGCTGGACAAGCGGGGTCATCGGGTAGATCCGTTGAAGAGGTGCAGGCGTTTGACCGCCGACTCGACTGCGCTGTAGGCGGTCTGGCCCAGGCCGCAGATGGACGCGTCCTTCATCGCGACACCGATTTCCTCCAGCAAGGCCAGCTCACCCGCGGTTCCACCGCGCGTCTTGGCTGACTTGAGCCGATAGAGTGCTTCCTCCTGACGGACCGTGCCCACCCGGCATGGCACGCACTGGCCGCAGGACTCGTCCCGGAAGAAGGCGGCGAGCCGCAGGATGATGTCCATCAAGTCGATCGTGTCATCGAACACCATGATGACGCCCGAGCCCAGGGTCGCCTGCGCGGCACGGACTCCTTCGAACGTCAGCGGCATGTCCAGCTCATCCGGGCGCACGAAGACCCCGGCGGCGCCGCCCAGTAGAATCGCCTGGAGCTTGCGCCCGCCCGCAACACCACCGGCCATGTCCAGCAGCTGCCTCAGGGTCGCCCCGAAGGGGACCTCGTAGGTTCCGGGCCGAGTCACGTTGCCCGAGAGGCAGAAGAGGCGCGGCCCGGCCGAGCCTTCGGTGCCGATCCTGGCATACGCGGGCCCGCCGATGCGCAGGATCTCGAGCACGTTGACCAGGGTTTCGACGTTGTTGATGACCGTGGGCTTCCGGAACACGCCGGACTGGACCGGGAACGGGGGCTTGTTCCGTGGCTCGCCGCGAAATCCTTCGATCGAGTTGAAGATCGCGGTCTCTTCCCCGCAGATATACGCGCCGCCGCCTTTGCGGATTTCGATATCGAAGTGGAAGCCGTGGCCCAGGATATCCTCTCCGAGCAGCCCGCGAGCGCGCGCCGTATCGATGGCATTCATCAGGCGCTCATGCGCCAGCGGATATTCACCGCGAAGGTAGATGAAGCCTTCCTCGCAGCCTGTCGCGTAGGCCGCGATGGTCATCGCCTCGACCAGCCCGAAGGGATCTCCTTCCATGAGTGCCCGGTCCTTGAAGGTACCGGGCTCCGACTCGTCCGCGTTGCAGATCAGGTAGTGAGGCCGGACCGGTTGGCGCGCCACGGCGTCCCATTTCCGCCCGGTGGGGAACGCGGCACCTCCCCGCCCCATCAGCTTCGCGTCGGTGACTTCGCGGATTACCGCTTCGGGGCCCAGCTCGATCGCCCGCCGCAGCGCCTGGTAACCGCCATTCGCGCGATACTCGTCCAGGCTCGTGGGATCGGTCGAGTCGACCCGGCGGAGCAACCGCAGATTTGCGCCACCGGCTTGGGGGACTTTGGGATGGGGAGCGGTCGTCGGCTTGAGGTCACCCGACAAGACTTTCCTGACCGAAGCCGCCGTGACCGCTCCGAACAACCGGTCTACCGGGTTCTCTCCCGCGATCTGCAGCAGCGCCGCCGGCGCCTGATCGCACAGGCCGAGGCAGGGACTGCGGAGCCATACGGCGCCGTGGTCGGGAATCACGTGGTGATCTCCCTCCGGCCCGTGGTGATACGCGGGCCCGACCGTCCGCTCCAGCTCGGCGCACAATTCGGCCGCGCCTTTGCAGCGACATCCGATATCGTCACAGACGTGCAGTACCCGGCGAGGACGCGGCACGGTGGAGAGCAAAGCGTAGAACGTCGCAACGCCGTAGGCGTCCGCGGGCGGAATCGTCAGCCGCTCGCAGATGTAGTTCAGCGCGCCCTCGCTGATCCAACCCACGCGAGACTGCACTGCCTGGAGTGTGGGCAGCAGGAGATGCCGCTGGCCTCGAGCCGCGTGGCCGCCAGCCGCTGTATGGGCATCCCGCTTCTGTCGCTCCCCACCCTCCCAACCGGAAGTGGGCTGACCGAGAAACGCGTCAACCGCCTCGCGCTCTTCGTCGGTTGGGTCGGCCTGCAGGAGATGGATATCCACTGGGATTTCGGGAGAGGAATCAGGACTGGGGAGAGCGTTTGACGGCCGGGCGATCCGCCCCCGCCCGCACCGGCACGACACTGATGGCGCAGGCCTTGAACTCGGCGGTGCCGGACTTGGGGTCGGTGTAGTCCACCGTGAGAACGTTGGTCTTTACCAGATCCTGGAAGTGCAGGGTCATGAAGCAGAGGCCTTTGCGCAGCGACCGGTCGATCCGCACCGGCGCCACCACGCTGCCGCGCCGCGAGGAGACCCGCACCGGATCTCCGTCCAGCAAGCGCAGCTCTTCGGCATCCTCGGGGGACATGTCCAGCGTCTCACCTCTTCGCAGCGGCGAGGAGTACCCGCCGGTCTGCACCCCGGTGTTGTACGAATCCAACCGGCGACCGGTCGTGAGCAGGAACGGATACTCGTCGTCCGGTTGCTCGAGCGGCGGATCGTGCTCCACTACCGAGAACGGCGCCGGGGTTCCCTCGATCGGTTCCTTCCAGAGCCGGCTGTGAAGGAACAGCTCCCCGGGGTGATTTTCGTCGTAACAGGGCCAGTGCAACCCGCCTTCCTTCTCCAGGCGGGCATAGCTCATCCCCGCGAAGATCGGCGCCAGCGACCGCACTTCGTTCCAGACCGTCTCGGCTACCGGCGGGCCCAGATCAACGCCCAGACGCTTTCCGATCTCGGTGATGATCCACATGTCATCGCGGGCACCACCGGGTGGCTCCAGCGCTTTCCGCAGACGCTGCACCCGGCGCTCGCTGTTGGTGACGGTTCCCTCGGCCTCGCACCAGCTCGACGAGGCCGGCAGGACCACGTGAGCCAGCTCGGCGGTGCGGGTGAGGAAGATGTCCTGCACCACCAGATGATCGAGACTCTTCAGGACGTGCTCGGCGCGATTCTGGTCCGCTTCGGACTGGGCCGGGTTTTCGCCGATGACGTAGAGCGAGCGCATCTCGCCCTCCTCCATCGCCTCGAACATCTGCGTCATGTGCATCCCATACTCAGGCTTGAGCGAGACTCCCCAGGCCGTTTCGAACTTCTGCCGGATGGCAGGTTCCCTGGTCCAATCCTGGAAACCGACGAGGCGGTTGGGAATGGCGCCCATGTCGCCGCCACCCTGCACGTTGTTCTGGCCGCGCAGCGGATTCACTCCCGAGCCGTACCGGCCCACGTGGCCGGTGAGGAGGGAGAGGTTGATCAGTGAGAGGACGTTGTCAACGGCGTTGTGGTGCTCGGTGATACCCAGAGTCCAGCAGATGACGGCCCGGTCGGCTCGCGCGTACGCGTGCGCGGCGCGCTGGATGACGTCGGCCGGAACGCCGGTTTCCTGTTCCGCATACTTCAGCGTGTAGCGCTCGACCGCCTCACGATAGTCCTCGAAACCGGTCGTCGCCCGCCGGATGAACGCTTCGTTGGCGAGGCCGGCGTGGATGATCTCCCGGGCCATTGCATTGGACAGCGCAATGTCGGAGCCGACGTTCAGTCCGAGCCATTCATCGGCCCACTGCGCGGAGCTGGTACGCCGGGGATCCATGGCGTACATCCGGGCGCCGCGGTGAATCGCCTTCAGGACGTGATGGAAGAAAATCGGGTGATTCTCCCGGGCGTTCGCTCCCCAGAGGAAGATGACGTCCGTCTCTTCCACTTCACGGTAGGAGCTGGTTCCCCCACCGGCACCGAATACCGTCGCCAGACCGACGACGCTAGGAGCGTGTCAGGTCCGGTTGCAGCTGTCGATGTTATGGGTCCCGAATCCCACCCGCGCCAGCTTCTGGGCCAGGAAATTCATTTCGTTGCTGGCCTTCGAGCAGCTGAACGTGCCGATGGCGTCGCCGCCATGCTTGGCGCGCACGGTGCGGAACCCCTCGGCCGCGAAGTTGAGGGCCTCATCCCACGTAGCAGGACGCAGGCCGCCGTTATCTCGGATCAGGGGTTGGGTGAGTCGGGTGAACTTCATTGCCATGAGGACTCTCTCGAAATGGTGAAGCCGCAACCGGGAGACGTTCGGTTGTCATCTTGAAGCTACATCGAAAATGGTATTCCAGAATAGAGGGGAGAGAACAACATAGAGGCCCGCAATCGGCCAATAGGCTCAACCGATGGAGCGCGCCTAAGTGCGCTCTGGAACGAGGGTTTTGGCTTGTTCCAATGTCGCAGCGACGTCCAGCGTAGTGCAGAGTCGGGCCAGTTCGCGAGCCGAGGGGGTCAGGGGTTCCCGATCCGGGATTACCAGGCCAACCGTGTGGGTCGCCTTGGCGCGTTCGATTGGAATGGCGCGCAGGCCCTCTGGCTCCCCGAAGAGATAAAGGAAGGTTTGTGACAGGACGCTCGAGTACGCCAACGAGCGCAGGTGCGACCAGAGTGTGAGGACCGAGTTGGTCTCAATCGCAGGGTGCACCTCGGCGTCGGCAGTCCGGAAATGGGAATCGAGAATCCGCCGATTCTGCATATCCGGTGTGAGCAGGCACAGCGGAACCGTCGCGGCTTCCGCCCACGATATACTGTCCCGGAGGGCCAGCGGGCCGTCCGCCGGAGTGAAGAGAAAATAGCTCTCCCGGTAAAGCGGAAGGGTCCGCACGTTGGAGAGCGGCTCGTTATCGAGATAGGTAATCCCGACATCGAGTGTGAAGTCGTCGAGCCCCCGCTGGATCTCGATTGAGGCAAGCGACCACACGGTGATCGTCACGTGTGGGTGCTGGCGGGAGAACGGCAGGGTGAGGAGCGACACCATCGGCAGTGCCGTGGGGATCGCTCCAATGTGCAGCCGCCCGCGGAGCCCTCCCCGTAATTCGCTTGCTTCCTGTTCCAGGCTCTCGCAGTCGGCGAGGATCCGGCGGGCCCATTCCAGCACCCGCTCACCCTCGGGCGTCAGTCCTTCGAATCGTTGCCCCCGCCTCACGATCAGCAATCCGAGCTCTTCTTCGAGCTGTTTGATGCCGGCTGAGAGAGTGGGCTGGGTCACCGCACACGCAGTCGCGGCGCGTGCGAAGTGCTTCTCGTGGGCCAGTGCGGTGAGGTAGCGCAGGTTGCGGAGCAACATGAAGGAAAAGCTACCCAGCCGGTACAGGGTCCGACAGCCCGCGCGCCCCGCGACCGCCGCTGATTGGGGTTATGATTGAACAGGCCGTCGCCCAGACGACGGCATGACCGGAGCCGCATGGCGGCTCGTGGAGGTATAGATCGTAACGATGAAGACGTCGCGCCCGCCGTACGCGCGCGCCGGCATTGCTGGTCATGCCTGACGCGCGACTCTCCCCCCGACTCCGGTTCCGCAACCGCAGGCACAGCCGCGCCGAAAAACCGCTCCGCGCCGAGTTGCTGAGCATCGAGCGACTGGAAGAGCGCGCCCGTGCCCTGGCCGCAAGCTTCACCCTGGCCCGCAAGACCCAGATCGGCGACCGGCGCTTCTTCCGCCGCCTCGATGACAACGCCCGGGTCCTGCGCCAGACCTACCAGATCCTGGCGGACGCGGTCCACCGCGAGGAGTTCGTGGCGCCGGCGGCCGAATGGCTGCTCGACAATTTCCATCTCATAGAGGCGGAGATCCGCGGGGTCCGGCACGACCTGCCCCGCCAGTACTATCGCGAGCTGCCCAAGCTTGCTCCGAGAGACATGACCGGCACGGCGCGGATCTACGCTATGGCCCTCGAGCTGATCAGCCATACCGACGGACGGCTGGATCGGCTGCAGTTGGTGCGCTTCATGAGCGCCTACCAGAGCGTGGCTCCGCTCACCATCGGCGAACTTTGGGCCTGGCCCAGCATGCTCAAGCTGGCCCTGCTGGAGAATCTCCGCCGCCTCGCCGACGAAACCCTGCAAAGCCGCGAGGCGCGCCTCCTGGCCGAGAAGCATCTCGCTTCGCTCGACGGGCGCCCGCGGCAGCGAGGCCAGCCGTCGCTTCCCGATGTTCTTGGATCCGCCTACGTCGTGCACCTGCTGCAGCGAATGCGGGAGTACGGCGCCGGTGCGTCCAAACTCCAGGCCGCGGTCACAGAACGGCTGGCCTACGAGGGGACATCGGCGGAAGAAATAATTCGCACCGAGCACCAGAATCAGGCCACAGCGCAGGTCTCGGTGGCGAACGCCATCACCAGTCTCCGGCTCTGCTCCACACTCGACTGGTCCCAGTACTTCGAGGCCGTGAGCCTGGTGGAGCAGGTGCTTCAGCGTGACCCGCCCGGCGTGTACGGGCGCATGGATTTTCTGAGTCGTGACCGGTACCGGCAGGCGGTTGAGGAATTGGCGGAGCCGAGTGGCGAGGCCCAGCTCCGTGTCGCGCTCCGCAGCGTCGAGAGCGCCCGGGCCGCCGCGGCGGCAAGTTCGCTCGAGCACCGTTCTGCCCACGTGGGATGGCACCTCATCGGGAGGGGCCGACCCGACTTCGAAACCGACGTGGCCTACCACCCGAGGTTCACCGCCCGCGCACGACGCTTTGTTTTCGCTCACGCCACTGCGGTCTATCTCGGGGCAATCGGCCTGCTGACGCTGGGACTGGTTACCCTGGCAGCGACTTACGTGCGCGGGTCCGGTGGAACCTTGGCTGGAGCGCTGGGGGCGGCGGCGCTGCTGCTCCTGCCGGCCAGCGAATTGGCCATCGCGGCGGTTCAGCGTCTGGCGGCGCACCTGGTCCCGCCGCGGCGATTGCCCCGGCTCGATTTCCTGAACGGGATTCCTCAGGAAGCCCGGACCATGGTCGTAATCCCGACGTTACTCACCAGCCCGGAAGGGGTGGCTCAGCTCCTGGAACACCTCGAGGTCGTAGCACTCGGGAATACCGATCCGTTCATCCATTTCGCTCTGCTCACCGACTTCGCAGATGCCCCGCAGAAGGAGATGCCTGGAGATACCGAGCTGCTCGAGGCGGCACGGGCGGGAATAGCAGAATTGAACCGGCGCCTGGGAGAAGGCCGCGGAGATCTCTTTCATCTCTTTCATCGGGTGCGCCAGTGGAATCCTGGTGAAGGCGCCTGGATCGGGTGGGAGCGCAAACGCGGGAAACTCGAGGAGTTCAATCACCTGCTGCGGGGCGCGCAGGAAACCAGCTTCACGTTCCACGAAGGGGAAGCGTCGGTGCTCCCCCATGTCCGCTACTGCATCACCCTCGACAGCGATACCCTGCTTCCTCGCAACGGCGCGCGAAAGCTCATCGGCATCATCGCCCATCCGCTGAACCGGCCGCATTTCGACCCACGGCTCCGCCGAGTCACCGAGGGATACGGCATCCTGCAGCCCAAGGTGAGTGTGACGCAGGCCAGCGCCGCCGGGTCGCTGTTCGCACGGGTATATGCCGGGCACACGGGGGTGGATCCCTACACCACGGCGGTGTCGGATACCTACCAGGACCTTTTCAACGAGGGGATCTACACCGGCAAAGGTCTGTACGATGTCGACGCGTTCGTGGCGGCGCTGGATGGTCGGGTCCCGGAGAACGCCCTGCTCTCCCACGACCTCTTCGAGGGGCTTCAGGCCCGGCCCGCGCTGGTGACCGATGTGGAAGTGGTGGACGATTACCCCGCCAGCGTTCTGGCCTTTGCCCGACGCCAGCACCGGTGGGCCCGCGGCGACTGGCAGATCCTCTTCTGGCTGTTCCCCGTGGTTCCTTCCCGCAAGGGATGGGAGCGGAACACGCTTCCGACCATCTCCCGGTGGAAGATCTTCGACAACCTGCGGCGCACGTTGGTCGCACCGGCAACTGTCGCCGCTCTGCTCTGCGCGTGGCTCATCCTGCCCGGACATCCACTGATCTGGACCGTTGGAATTGTCGTCACGCTGGCGTTTCCACTCTATCCACTGCTGTTCCATCTGCTCGGGGGTC
Organism: Gemmatimonadales bacterium; assembly: GCA_036558125.1. Lineage (GTDB taxonomy): Bacteria > Gemmatimonadota > Gemmatimonadetes > Gemmatimonadales > GWC2-71-9 > DATBGE01. Next base: position 27,207 of record DATBGE010000036.1, read on the forward strand.
CCGGTCCTCAGGAGCCAAACCGGGTGTTTTTCCGGATTCTGATCGAGGACCTGAAGACTGCCGCGGCGCAGGTGCTGCTCCAGATCACCTTCCTGGCGTACAACGCGTACCAGATGGTCCACGCGATCGCGCTGACTCTGGTCCGCCTCATCGTGACCCAGCGACGGTTGCTCGAGTGGGAAACGGCCGCCGCCGCGGCGAAGCGGGCCGCCGGCATTTCGGGCCAGAGCGGTACGCGGTTCTTTTTTGGCCAGATGGTGGCGAGTCCGGTTATCGCCGTCGTTATCCTGCTCCTGGTCGGAGGTGCGCGCCCCGGCGCAGCTCCCGCTGCGGCTCCGATACTGATTCTGTGGGCGGCCGCTCCGGCGGTTGCCTACTGGTTGAGCCGGCCGGTCCCGGTCCGGCGGCGCGCTCCACTGAGTGCCGAGGACCGGCTGCTGCTTCGAAACATCGCGCGCAAGACCTGGCGCTTCTTCGAGACCTTCATGGGACCGGAGGACAACGGACTCCCTCCCGACAACTTTCAGGAAGTCCCCGAGCCGGTCGTGGCCCACCGGACCTCACCCACCAACATCGCGATGGGCCTGCTCTCCACTCTCGCGGCGCACGACTTGGGCTACATCCGCACTCACGAACTGGTCGCGAAGCTCGAGGCACTGCTCGACACCACCGAGGGCCTGGACCGCTACGAGGGTCACCTGCTCAACTGGTATGACACTCGCACCCTTGCTCCCCTGTTGCCGCGCTATGTGTCCACCGTGGACAGTGGTAACCTGGCCGGAGCTCTGCTCACCCTTGCCGAAGGCCTGAAACAGCTCACCACCACACCGCAATCGGAAGATCAGATCTGCCGCGGGCTGGCCGATACGACCCGTCTTGCATCCCAAGCGGCTTCCGGGCTGAGCGAAGCGGCACACCACGAGAATGAAGAGCTGACCGCGCTGGCTACGGTCCTGGCATCGATCAAACGCGAGTTGGAGGAAGACCAATCCGCCGGCGCCGCCCTCGCCGCTGCGAAGAGAGCGGTCCCCCAGTTGAGTGAAGCCCTGGAACGATTGACGGCGAACGGGTCGGCGACGTCGGACTTGCGCGAGGCGCTCTGGTGGTCCCGCGCCGTGGAAAGCGTCCTCAAGGCATCCGCCGCCGGGGAGGACGGACTCCCCCGCAAACTCGAGGACCTGTCGAGTCGCGCGCTCGGCCTCGTCGAGAGCATGAATTTCGCCTTTCTCTACGACCGCCAGCGCCAGATCTTCTCGATCGGCTACCGGTTACCCGACGCCGAAGGGCCCGGGCGGCTGGATACCTCCTTTTACGATCTCCTCGCGTCGGAGGCTCGGCTCGCGAGCTTCGTCGCTATCGCCAAAGGTGATGTTCCCGAGAGTCACTGGTTTCACCTCGGTCGTCTGCTGACCAGCGTCGATGGCGCAGCTACCCTGCTCTCCTGGAGCGGCACTGCCTTCGAGTACCTCATGCCGCTCCTCATCATGCGCTCGTACTCGGAAACGCTGTTGGACCAGTCCTGTCGCATGGCGGTTCGGCGCCAGATGGAGTACGGCAGGCAGCAGGGGGTGCCCTGGGGCATTTCGGAGTCCGGATTCAACGTGCAGGACCGTCACGGCAACTATCAGTACAAGGCGTTCGGCGTGCCAGGGCTCGGTCTCAAGCGAGGCCTGGGCGATGAACTGGTCGTCTCTCCGTACGCCACGGCACTCGCCGCGCTCGTGGAGCCGGCGACCGCGACACAGAACTTCCGCCGGCTGACCCGCGCGGGCACCGAGGGCATCTTCGGGTACTACGAAGCGATCGACTATACCCACCGCAGGCCCGACCAGAGCGGCGCCGAATTGTCGATCCCGGCCCAGCGGGGCACCGTGGTGCAGGCCTACCTGGCGCACCATCAGGGGATGAGTCTCGTGGCATTGGCCAACGTGCTTCTCGATTACCCGATGGTCCGACGCCTCCACGCCGACCCCCGGGTGCAGGCCACGGCCCTGCTGCTGCAAGAGCGGGTTCCTCGTCACGCTCCCCTGATGGAGGCCCGGCCGGTCGAGGAAACCCGGATGCGGGCTCCGGCCCCTGCCGCATCGATCCGCCGTTTCCGTTCGCCGCACACCCGGTATCCTCACGCGCAATTCCTGTCGAACGGCTCCTACACGACCGTCGTCACCAACGCCGGTGGAGGGGCGAGTTTCTGGCGGGATCGCGCTGTCACCCGATACCGCGAGGACGCCACCTCGGACTACGGCAGCCAGTTCATCTACCTGCGGGACGTGCGAAGCGGAGTGGTCTGGTCCGCCGCCTACCATCCCACGGGGCGCGAGGCGGACGATTACCTCGTCACGTTCCAGTCGGAGCGAGCGATTTTTCGGCGTCGCGATGATGAGATCACGACTCAACTCGATATTGCGGTTTCCACCGAGGATGACGTGGAGGTGCGCCGGGTTTCGGTGACTAATCACAGCGACCGGCCCTGCGAGCTGGAGATTACGAGCTACGCCGAAATCGCGTTAAGTCCGGTGCGGGACGATCTGGCGCATCCCGCATTCAACAAGCTCTTCGTGCAAACCGAATTCGTCCCCGAATCGCGCGCCCTGCTTTGCGGCCGGCGGCCGCGCTCCCCGGACGAGGCCGGGGCCTGGGCCATCCACGTGTTGAGTGTCGAGGGCCGGATTCAAGGCGCCGTGGAATGGGAGACCGACCGGGCCCGGTTCCTCGGACGGGGTCGCGACCCGTCACGCCCTGTCGCGCTGGATGGGCGTGCCCTGTCCGGAACCACCGGCGCTGTTCTCGATCCCATCGCGAGCCTGCGCCAGCGGATCCGGCTCGCGCCCGGGGGCTTCCTGCGGCTCTCCTTCTCAACTGGCATGGCCTCGAGTCGGGAGCAGGCGCTGGCCATAGCGCAGAAGTATCAGGATCCCAGCGCGGCCGCCCGGACCTTCACCCTCGCCTACACCCAGGCGCAGAGCCGCTTGCGCCACCTGGGGATTTCGAGCGACGACGCAGCGCTCTTCGAACGGCTCGCTTCGCGGGTCCTCTACGGCGACGGATCCCTCCGCGCGCCCGCCGACCTGCTGGCGCGCAACGAGCTCGGCCAATCGGGACTCTGGCCTCACGGAATCTCCGGCGACCTGCCGATTCTCCTGGTCCGCGTGGTCGAAGAGGATGATCTGCCCCTGGTCCGCCAGGTCCTTCAGGCCCAGGAGTACTGGCGGCTCAAAGGCCTTCGTGCCGACGTCGTGGTGCTGAACGAGCATCCGGCGAGCTATCTCGACGAGATGCACGTTCAGCTCACTTCACTCCTCGACACCGGCAACTGGGCGGCGTGGAAACACAAGCCGGGTGGTGTGTATCTGCTTCGGGGCGATCGGATGACCGAGGCGGAGCGCACTCTCCTCGCCAGCGTGGCCCGCGCGATTCTCAGCGGCGACCGAGGAGAGTTGGCCAACCAGCTGGACCGGCCCTACCCCGATCTGCAGTGGCAGGATCATCTGCCCCCGCCTCCACCGGCGCCCGTCGTGGCGTTGCGCTGGAGCGAGACGGAGGTCCCGCCACTCATCTTTCCCAACGGCACCGGCGGGTTCACCGCGAACGGTGACGAGTACGTGATTGTACTCGAGGGGGAGGCGGAAACTCCGCTTCCCTGGGTCAATGTCATGGCCAACCCATCCTTCGGCAGCGTCGTGTCCGCTTCGGGCTCGGCCTATACCTGGGCGGAGAACAGCCGGGAGAACCGTCTCACCCCGTTCGCCAACGATCCGGTTACCGACGCGACCTCGGAAGCGTTGTTCATCAGGGATGAAGAGGATGGCCGGGTGTGGTCTCCCGCTCCGGGCCCGCTACCACGCACCCGGGACAGTGGCCGATTCGTGATCCGTCACGCGCCCGGTGTGTCGCGCTTCACCCAGGCGGCACAGGGGATCATGCATGACCTGAGCGTGTTCGTGGATGCCACCGATCCGGTCAAGTTCGCGGTGCTGAATCTCTCGAACCGGAGCGGCCGGCGGCGGAAGCTCAGTGTGTTCGGCTACAACGAATGGATTCTCGGCCCGCCCCAACCGGGGGAAGAATTTCATGTGGTCACCGAGCTCGACTCGGACACCGGTGCGATCCTGGCCCGGAATCCCTATAACCAGGACTTCGCCGGCAGGGTCGCGTTTGCCTGCGTCAGCGAGCGGTCTTCTTCCGCGACGGGCGATCGACTGTTCTTCCTCGGTCGCAACGGGTCCTTCACCAGGGCAGCCGCCCTGAGCAGCCCCGAACTTCCCGGACAATTCGGCGCCGGCCTCGATCCCTGCGCCGCCATGCAGGTGAAGGTGGACTTGGGCCCCGGAGAAAGCCGCCGTCTCGTCTTCCTGCTGGGCCAGGGCCGTGACCGTGGTCATGCCATGGAGCTCATCCTCCGCCATCGCAGCCTGCCCGCGGCCGACCGGGCGCTCGCCACCGTCCAGCGATTCTGGAGTGACCTGCTCGGGACCATCCAGGTGAGGACTCCGGATGATTCCTTCGATGTGCTGATGAACCGCTGGTTGATGTACCAGAACCTGAGCTGCCGGTTCTGGGCCCGATCCGCCTTCTACCAGCCGGGGGGAGCGTTCGGGTTTCGTGATCAGCTGCAAGACGCCATGGGACTCTGCCTCGCGCGGCCTGATCTCCTGCGCGCTCATCTGCTCCGCGCGGCCTCGCGGCAGTTCCTCGAGGGAGACGTGCAGCACTGGTGGCACGAGCCCTCCGGCAAGGGAATCCGCACGCGTTGCTCCGACGATCTCCTCTGGCTCCCCTTCGCGACCGCCCACTACGTCAATACCACGGGCGATGAGGGAGTACTCGACGCAGTCGTTCCCTTCCTCGAGGCGCCGCCCCTCGCGCCGTCCGAGGCGGAATCGTACGGCGAGCCCGGCGTGTCGGCGGAGTCCGCGTCTCTCTTCCAGCACTGCGTGCGGGCGATCGACCGCAGCCTGACCGCCGGACGTCACGGCTTGCCGCTGATTGGCAGCGGCGACTGGAATGACGGTTTGAATCGGGTGGGCAAGGACGGGAGGGGAGAGAGCGTCTGGCTCGGCTGGTTCCTGCATTCCGTCCTGCAGCAGTTCCTGCCCTTTTGCGAGGCCCGGGATCCCTCGCTCGCGGCGCGTTATGTCAGCGAACGAAACCGGCTCGGCCTCATGCTCGGGCAGGCGTGGGATGGAAACTGGTATCGGCGCGCCTACTACGATGATGGCTCTCCACTCGGCTCCGCCCAGAACGAGGAGTGCCGGATCGATTCAATCGCGCAGTCGTGGGCCGTGCTTTCGGGAGCCGGCACCGCAATCCGTGCCGAACAGGCAATGGATGCAGTCCGGAGCTATCTGGTGCAACGCGGAGCTGGACTGGTACTGGTCCTCACACCGCCGTTCGATCAGTCGGCCCAGGATCCCGGTTACATCAAAGGGTATCCGCCCGGGATGCGGGAGAACGGCGGCCAGTACACCCACGCGGCCATCTGGACCGTCATGGCGCTGGCCCGCCTCGGTAGCGGTGACGAAGCGGTCGAGCTGTTCCACATGGTCAATCCGATCAACCACACTCGGAACTCGGCCGGCACCGATCGCTATAAAGGAGAGCCCTACGTCATCGCCGGCGACGTCTATTCCCATCACGCACACGTGGGGAGGGCGGGCTGGACCTGGTACACCGGCTCGGCAGGATGGATGTATCGCGCCGGACTGGAAAGCATCCTGGGCCTCAAGCGTCACGGGGCCACGTTCGAGCTCTCGCCTTGCATCCCCACCGTGTGGCCCGAATTCTCGATCACCTGGCGCTTCGGGAAAACCCGCTACGAGATCTCGGTAGCCAATCCGGAGCATCGCTGTCAGGGGGTCTCCGACGCCGAGCTGGACGGTGAGCATGTCGACCCCCGCGCCATCCCGCTGGTCGACGATGGCGCGACTCATCATCTCCGGGTGATCATCGGGGCTCCGGCTCTGACCGTCACGCGGGGGGCAGTCAGGGGAAGGGCGCGGGCCTGATCCATTCGCTAGTTGCCAGCTATCAGCCTGGCTTTCCCGCCCGGAGAAGATTCCACCCGGAAGGTTTCGCCTCCCTGCACTGTGATGAATCCACTGCCGACTATGCTGCCGGCCGTGTTCAGCTGAAACTGGTCGTCGAGATAGAACACGGTTACCCGTAATTCATAGTCGTAGGTGCCGGCCGGGAGTGCGGGCAAAGCGACGGCGCGTGGCTGTTGCAGGTTGGAAACCGCACTAAAGGTGTTCCCGATTCTGAAGTGGATCTCCTGCCAGGGAATTCGTTCCGAATGCAACGGCGCCGTCACGGTGATCCCGGCTTGGGAGGGCGCCGACCCGGCGAGGCGCCGAGTCGGGCTCTCGGTGCTGTCCGGTGGCCCGGTCTTATCGACTCGCGGGGCACATGAGAGGATCTTGGCAGCCCGCTGGGCCCCGGAAGGGTGCGCCGCATCGTAACTAAAGGGGCCCATGCGCGTGAAGAAGTGGACTGCAGCTTCGATCGCTGGTGCGTTGTCGTGCGCCAGCTTCGCCGCAGCATAGCAGTCCGCAGCGAGCTCCTGCTTCTGCATCTTCGCGTTGAGAGTTTTCCGTTTCCCTGCGAGCGCGTTGGCGCGCGTGTGACGCAGGGCAAGGTGCCCGTACTCGTGGGCCATGAAGAAGGCAGTCAGCTGAGGGCCGAGGCGCTGTAGGTAGTCAGGATTGTAGTAGATGACCGAGCCCTTCGGATCGTAGACTGCAACCGCGACATCGCGAAGAGTATCCAGCGCGATTTCACGCACTGGCGGCGACTGGGGACTCTGAGATTCCAGTTCCGGAACCACCGTGATGACTCCCACTCCCACCAGCGACACCCAGACCATCATGCCCGAGCGCATACATCCTCCAGCGCCAAAACGAATGAAGGCGGGATGTGCGCTCGTGAGAGCGCTCCATCTCGCCTTCGGCTGGGGGAGCCTGGCAGCTCCCTCCGCCAAGGTGGCATCTCGATTTTCTAATTCCGAGCGCCGCCTTTTTCCTTCCGGAGCCAGTATACGTTCACTCGCCGTGAATCGAAGTGACCAGTGTCACCCATGATCAGCCCGTGACTCACACAATCCGGCTAAGACTCTACGTTTCCAGTTGTTTCCCTGCCCGCATGACGATGGATCTCGCGAATGGCTTCGATAGTGTCGGCATCCTGCGCACTCTTGTCGGGCCGGTATCCTTTGATTCTCGCGAAGCGAAGTGCCACGCCTCCCGGGTACTGCGAGCTCGACTGCACGTCGTTGAAGGCGACCTCCACCACCAGCTCCGGCCGCACGTAGACCGTGTAGTCGTCACGCCGCACCTCGAGCTCCTGCAAACGCGTCGTCTGCCATGCCAGGATCTCGTCCGTCATTCCCTTGAAGGTCTTCCCCAGCATCACGAACTCACCGCTCGCGGTATCCCGGGCACCGAGGTGAAGGTTGCTGAGCCAGCCGCGACGCCGGCCGGTTCCCCACTCCGCCGCGAGGACGACCAGATCGAGTGTGTGAACCGACTTGATCTTGAACCAGCGTTGTCCTCGATGTCCCGCCTCGTACTGCGCGTCGAGTGCCTTGGCCATCACTCCTTCGTGTCCCTGCGCCAGCGCGCGGTCGAGAAAAGCCTGGGCTTCCCCGGCATCCGCGGTCACCGTGCGGGTGATCAGGAGCGGCGGTGGGAGCGATCTTCTCAGAAATTCGTGGCGCTGTTCCTGAGTGAGGTCGAGAAGGGATTTCCCATCGAGGTAGAGCAGGTCGAAGAAGAACGGAGTCAGCGGCACTTCACGGCGCAGCCGATCGACCTCGAGCCGGCGCCCGAAGCGGCTCATCGTGGTCTGAAAGGCATGCGGTGATCCGTCGCCTCTGAGCGCGATGACCTCCCCGTCCAGGATCAGCTCTCGCGCCGGCAATGCCCGGACCGACTCGACAACTTCAGGGACCGCGGCTGTCACCTCGTTGAGCCGCCGGGAGTAAACCCGCACCTCGTCGGATCCTTTGTGCACCTGGATTCGCGCTCCATCGAGCTTGAACTCGAAGGCCGCTCGACCCAGGCGCGCCAGGGCGTCGGCGGGAGCCGCGGCGGTTTCCGCCAGCATCGGTAGCACCGGGCGGAACAGGCGGATGGCGAACTCGCCCAGCCCGCTGCCACCGGCGAGGGTTGCTCGGGCAACGCTGCCCAAATCTCCCGCGGTCATGAACGCCCGTTGGACGTCCGCTCGGGGCAGCTCCGCGGCTCGAGCCAACGCATCGAGCACCACACCTTCGAGCGCGCCCTGACGTAACTCACCGAGGAGCAGACGAGCCAGAAACTGCTGCTCCACTCGCGTGGCCCTGGCCCAGATGTCACGAAGGAGCCGAGACCGTTCCTGAGCCGACCCCTTGCCGGCGACTCGCGCGATACCTTCCAGCGCCGAATCCACGTCGCCCAGAGTCAGAGAGGCCGAGTCGGCGGCCGGGACTTCGGAAAGTGCCGCCACCGTGGCGTAGCCCACGCCAATTCGCGATTGCCGAACGGATCCTGTGAGGTAGGCGGTCCCGATCTCGACATCGGCAGCCTCGAGCCGCCGTAGAAGGGCCGCGAGCAATGCGACCTTCTCCAGTCGCCCGGTCGCGGCGGCGACTCGGTTCGAGGTTTCGACCAGGTCGGTAAGGGTCACCATGGCAGCAGGATAGCCGGGGTCCCGCGGGGGCCGGAAGGCCGCGCGAGTAACGATCCCATCGCTGGCGAGAGCGGAGTCGCGGTGTCACCTTGGGAGAGACTGATCGAACGAGGATCTGAATGCGCTACCAGTTTCTGATCGATACCTATGCGACCGAACGACTCAAGGTGCTCAGCGTTTGGAGCATGTTCGAGGACGGCGACCTTCCGGCCCGGCCCCATCGGGATGACGCGCGAGGGCGCAGCGTGCTCGAGCACATGGTCCATCAGTGCATGAGCGAGAACCTCTGGTTCCGCACCATGCTCGGGATCGATGTCGGCGCGCCTCCGCTTCCCGAACCAGAGACCCGGAGCGGCTTCGTACGAGGCTACGCCGAAGACTCGGGCAAGCGTCTCGACGCATTGCGGAGCAAACCGGATGAATGGTGGGAGGAAGCGGCGTCCTTCTTCGAAGTCCGCCGGAGCCGGGCCTGGATCATGGTCCGGCGCATCGCCCATACGGCTCACCATCGGGGGCAGCAGACCGCCCTGCTCCGAATGCTCCGCCGGAACGTGTACAGTACCTATGGCCCGACCGCGGACACTGGCGGCCTGCCGGCCAATCAGGCGCCGACCATCTACGCCTTCCCGGATGAGAGTGGGTTGCTCGCTGGAGTGGAGGGCGGTGGAAAATCCCGGTTGCCCGGGCCCGGCGGCTCGTCGCCGACGGAGCGCCCCGACCGTTAGCCGGCCGTCTTGCTCACTCGGTCCGCAGCGTGTTTGCCGGGTCGGCGTGGCTCACCCGGGCGGCGGGGAGCCACGACGCGGCGAGTGCTGTGATCACCAGCAGGAGCGGAACGGTGAGAAAGGTGAGCGGATCGGAAGGCGCCGTTTCATACAGTAGTGCTCGCATCGCCCGCGTCGCACCGAACGCGGCAGCGATACCCAGGGCGAGCCCAACCAGCACCAGCCTCAGACCGTGGCGGACAATCAGCCACTGCACATGAGTCGCTCGCGCGCCGAGCGCAATCCGGATTCCCATCTCCCTGGTGCGCCGTCGGGCGACCTGCGCTATCACGCCGTACACGCCGACGATCGCCAGAGCCAGCCCAACCGACGCGAAGGCGAGCAGCAGGGTCATGAAGAATCGCTGGCTCGCAACTGAGCGGGACCAAAGCGCCTCCATCGGATCGATTGAAACGATCGCGAGCTCGGGATCCATCTCGCGCACCAGCTGGCGCACCGAGGTACCGAGCGTGGTCGGAGGCACCGAGCTGCGCAGCATCAGCGTCATGTACTCGTTCGGCGCCTGCGCGAACGGAGTGAACACCTCGATCCGGGGCTCGATCGCGAGGCTCGCCTGTCGCTCGCTGCCCACGACGCCGACGATGGTGTACCACACCGACGTGGAATCCGGAACCCGATCAAAGGCCATGCGCTGGCCAACTGGATCCTGATTCTTGAAGTACTGCCGGGCCAGGGTCTCGTTGATCAGCAGCACCGGCGGCGAGCCGTCCCGGTCCGCATCGGTAAACACTCTCCCCGATCGCAGCGGGATGCGCATGACGCGGAAATAGTCCGGTGCCGCCGTTCGGTGCACGACCTCCGAGCCATACTCGTCGGCAGGGCGGCCCGCGATGTGGAAGTCGCTGGTCCACCCCATGCCGGCGAGCGCCGGAGTAACCACCGTCGCGGCTTCGGTCACTCCAGGCAGGGCACGGGCCTTCGCCTGCAACTCATCGAAGAACCCGATGACCTTGGTCGTGGTGTCGTACTTGGCCGGCGGGAGATTGATCGCGACCGCCAGGACACCCTTCGGGTCAAATCCGGGGTCAACCTGCTGCAGTCGCCAGAAACTGCGGACCAGAAGCCCTGCTCCCGTGGTCAGCAATAAAGCCAGAGCAATCTCGACTACGACCAGCGTGTTGGCCCAGCGCCGGATCCGGCTGCCTTCACTCGCGAGACGCCCGCCTTCTTTCAGAATCTCGGCCGGCGCGCGCCGGCCCCGCCAAATGGCGGGCGCGGCACCAAACAAGAGGCCGCTCACCGTCGTGACCGCGACCACGTAGCCGACGACCGGCCAGTCGATACCGACATCCTGTATCGGCATCATGCCGGGTGGTTGCAGGGCTGCGAGTGCACCGGTCCCGAGCCAGCCGAGTAGCAGGCCAGCGAGTCCGCCAAGGGCGGACAGAACCAGGCTCTCGGTGAGCGCCTGCTGGATCAGTCGGCCCCGTCCCGCGCCAAGCGCCAGCCGCAGCGCCGCTTCTCTTTCCCGGCCCAGAGCCTGGACCAGCAGCAGGTTCCCCACATTGGCGCACGCGATGAGTAGCAGGAGCAGTACCGAGCCGAGCAGCACCCACAGCGGCTGACGCACCTTTCCGATCAGGAAGTCATGCAATGGCGTGAGGTCGGCGCCCATGACCCGGTTGGTCGCCGGATACTCGACTTGGAGCTGGCGCACCACGCCCTGGAACTGGGCGTCGGCTTGCTGCTGGGAAACACCGGGCTTCAGTCGCGCTACGACGCGGATCCAATGCGCCCGTCTGAAGTGGAGCTGCGAGCGGTCGCCGGCGTCCCATCCGAACGGAGTCCAGAGATCGGCATCCGGCGAGGGAAAGGCGAACTGTTTGGGCATGACTCCAACGATCTCGGTCGCGACACCGTTGAGATGAACGATTCGCCCTATGACGGCGCGATCCCCCGCGAATTGCCGTTGCCAGAAACCGTAGCTGATCACCGCGACATGCGAGCTGGAGGCCCAGGTCTCTTCCGGCCGAAAAACCCGGCCAAAGGCGGCAGGCACTCCCAGCACCGAGAAGAAATTCCCGGTGACGTGCGCCCGCGACACGAGAACGGGGTCCTCGCCGACACTGAGCGTCTGCCGGCTCACTCGGTCGTCGTAAGCGGCAACATCCGCAAAGGCGGGAACTCGCTCCTGCCAGTCGAGATAGTTGGCGGGAGCCGCAACCTGCTGGTGCCATCCTTTCTCGGGGTTGTCCTCAGCCAGCATCATCAACTGGTCCGGGGAGGGGAATGGGAGCGGGCGGAGAATGACGCGATTGACGACGGAGAAGATCGCGGTGTTGGCCCCGATGCCGAGGGCAAGGGTCAGGATCGCGGTCGCGGCGAGCAGCGGGTTGCGACGAAAGGTCCGCAGGGCATAGCGGGAGTCGGCCACGACATCCTCGAACGATCTCACTCCCCGGCCGTCGCGGTGGGCTTCCTTGACCGCGTCGATCCCGCCGAAGGCGATGAGCGCCTCCCGCCGGGCCAGGTCCGCCGGCATTCCGCCCCGAATGTTTTTCGCGGTCTCCATCTCCAGATGGAGCTGGATCTCGTCGTTCAGCTCCATCTCAGTGGAATCCCGCCGAAACAGCGCCTTCCACCAGCGCGCCATGACCCTGAGCGGTTTCATCAGCTCGTCCCCAACACCCACTCAACGGCGGACACGTAACGACGCCAGCTCTCAGTTTCCGTGCCCAGCGCCGTCCGACCATCGCCAGTCAGCCGGTAATACCGCGCCTTCCGGTTGTTTTCGGTCGCACCCCACTCGCTCTCGATCCAACCCTTCTGCTCCAGTCGCTGCAGCGCGGGATATAGCGAGCCCTGGTTCACCTCGAGAAGGCCTCGGGTGAACTGCTCGATGCGCTGGCTGATGCCCCAACCATGCATCGGCTGCAGCGTGAGCGTCTTGAGGATCAGAAGGTCGAGGGTACCGCGAAGGATGTCGCTGGAAGGCGTGGCCACTGGGAGAGCCTCTCGCTGTCGATTTCCGACAGAACGTCAGGGTCTTTCTGTCGAAAGTCAAGAGGAGCTGAGCCCCTGCTCCAAGGGTCTCTGAGCTCAGGATTGACCAGATTGCGCCTTATATGTACAGTACAGGCATGAACAATAAACCTGCGGTCACCGAGTTGAACGTTGATGAGGCCCTGCTCTTTCAACTAATGGACGCCGCCGAGGCCTTGGAGCGGCGTATGGATAGCGCGTTGGGTAAGGTGGGTCTGTCGGGTGCCAAGGCCAGCGTCCTCCATGCGTTGGGACAAGGAGACGAAGCCCTGACCCTGAGCCAGCTGGCAGATGAGAATTGCTGCGTCAGGTCGAACATCACCCAGCTGGTGGACCGGCTGGAGGCTGACGGCCTGGTTCGCCGGGTCAACGATCCGGATGACCGCCGAATCAAAAGGGCTGCGCTAACCGTAGCGGGCAGGAAAGCCTATGAGGATGCGATCAGAGTCATCGAATTGCAGGAACGATCTGTTCAAGACTTGCTCACCGAGGAAGAGATTCGAGTGCTGGGCCGCGCACTGAAAAAGCTGATGGACTAAGGGTTTAGCTTTTTTTTGAAGTGGTACTTCAGGACTGGATTATATAGGTAAGTATTATGCAGTTACAGAAGTGTTACTGCGAAGGTGGGTTTTAGCGCCTCTTGGCAGTGGTGATCCAATCACTGCGCATCATGTCGAGAAGGGTAAGTCTGGATCGACTAGTAGGTAGGATCAGGAATCCTGTTTGTCCGACTACAGGGACGACCAAGAAAGTCATACGCTGAGGAGAAGAGCCATGAGTCGTGGTTTCCGCTATTCCGCCGGTTGGTCCGGACCCTCCGTTCTGCTCGCCCTGGTGCTGTTGACTGGCGGGGCGCTGGCAGCCTGGAAGAGTGCCTCCATCCGAAAGTCCAATGAGGCATCCGCCCACCAGCCGGAGCAGGTCATGGCGGTCACGACTGCCGTGGCAGTAGTGCGCCCGTATCGCCAGACCACGACTTCGATCGGGACGGTCCTGGCCATGCGTTCCATTACGCTGAAGAACGAGCTCGCCGGCACGGTGCGTAAGGTGAACCTCTCTCCGGGGCAGATCGTCCAGGAGGGCACCGTTCTCGTGGGACTCGACGTCGCCGTTGAGGAGGCGGACCTCCAGGCCCAGCAGGCCCGGGCCGCCCTTGCCGAAACCACGCTCGAGCGCTTGAAGCGGTTGCAGGCAGCCAAGGCCACCTCCCAGGAGGAAGTGGATCAGGCAAGCGCGGCGCGCGATGTGGCACTGGCCGAAACCGCTCGCATCAAGGCGGTCATTGGCCGCAAGACGATCCGTGCCCCATTCCGGGCCCGGATCGGCATTTCGGACGTACACGTCGGCCAGTACCTCGCCGAGGGCACCGATATCACGACGCTGCAAGGGGTCGAGCGGGCGGCGAATGTGGATTTCACCGTGGCCCAAAGTGTCGCGGCAGCCTTGCGGCCAGGGAACATGATCGCGGTGATCGGTCCGGATGACTCGACCCCCCTGCCGGCAAGAATCACGGCGATCGACGCCAGAGTCGATCCCACGACCCGTAACGCCCTGGTCCGAGCCGAACTGACGTCGCGAGCCCCGGCGCCTGGCGCCTCGGTTCGAGTGGAAATCCCGGTGGGGGCAACAACCAGTGCGGTGGCGATCCCGGTCAGCGCCCTGCGCAAGGGCCCGGGCGGTGATCACGTGTTCGTGATTGCCCCGGATTCGACGGGCAAGCCGCGCGCCCATGAGCGCCCCGTCGTGAGCGGGCCGGCGACGGACGACGAGATCCTGATCATTTCGGGCCTTCAGCCGAACGAGGTAGTTGCGACCTCCGGGTCGTTCAAGCTGCGTGAAGGCGTCCTGATCGCCGCCGCGGCCGATTCAGCCAACAGCGCCAACGGGAAGCAGTAAGCGCTTCACCACGAAATCACGGACCTCGAGAACTCCGATGCGTTCTTTTACCGACATCTTCATCAAACATCCCGTCCTGGCGGTGGTGGTCAATCTGGTCATCCTGCTGGTGGGATACCGGTCCATCAGCTCGTTGCCGGTGCAGCAGTACCCGAAGATCGAAAGCTCCCAGATCCTGATCACGACGGTGTACTACGGCGCCAGCGCCGAGACCGTTCGCGGGTTCTTGACGACGCCGATCGAGCGGGCCGTGTCGGCGATCAGCGGAGTCGACTACGTCGAATCCACCAGCCGAGCCGGGGTCAGCAGCATCACGATCCACTTGAAGCTGAACCACAACAGCACCACCGGCCTGGCCGAGGTTACCGCTCGTCTGCAGCAGGTTCGGGCAGAGCTTCCCGCCGAGGCCCAGCCTCCCGTCGTGGAGGTCCAGCGGGCAGACCGTCCCTACGCCTCGTTCTATATGAGCTTCACCTCGAGCGAGCGGGACATCCCTGCCCTGACCGACTGGCTGACCCGAAACATGCAGCCCCAGCTGTCCACTTTGTCCGGGGTGCAGCGGGTGGACGTGGTCGGCGGGACGCCCATCGCCATGCGGATCTGGATCGATCCCGACAAACTGGCGGCGCTCAACCTGGCTCCAGGCGACGTTCAGGCCGCGTTGCAGCGCAACAACTTCCTGGCGGCAGTTGGACAGACCAAGAACGACCTGGTCCAGGTCAACCTGCTCGCGAACACCGATCTGCGCTCTCCGGAAGAGTTCAAGAACTTGATCGTGGCCGACCGGAACGGCGCGGTAGTGCGCCTCTCGGACGTCGCCAAGGTCGAGCTGGGAGCCGAGGAAGCCGACTTCATCACCAAGTTCAGCGACAAGGAAGCGGTCTACCTGGGCATCTGGCCGGTGATCGGCGTAAACGAGATCGAAGTCGCCCACCGGTTGCACGCCGAGATGGACAAGATCCGGCCGACGCTGCCCAAGGACATCGACATGCAGCTGGCGTACGACGCCACGGTGTTCATGGAGGACGCGCTGCATGAAATCACCAAAACGTTGATCGAGACGATCCTGATCGTTGCCGTGGTGGTGTTCCTGTTCATGGGCTCGCTCCGCACCGCGATCGTGCCGCTCGTGGCCATCCCGATTTCGCTGGTGGGTGCCGCGATCGTGATGTACGCCGCCGGATTCAGCCTGAACCTCCTCACCATTCTGGCGATCGTGCTGTCGGTCGGTCTGGTGGTAGACGACGCCATCGTCGTGGTCGAAAACGTCGAGCGACACGTGAGAGAGGGAAAGAGCCGGATCGACGCCGCGCTGATCGGCGCTCGAGAGCTGGTGGGCCCGATCATCGCCATGACCATTACGCTGGCGGCGGTTTACACCCCGATCGGCTTCCAGGGCGGCCTCACCGGATCGCTGTTCCTCGAATTCGCCATCACCCTCGCGGCTGCGGTGGTGATCTCCGGTGTCGTCGCGGTGACGCTTTCGCCGATGATGAGCTCGAAACTGGTGCACGAGCACGGCCAGGAGGGACGGCTCACCAAGCTGGTGAACCGGGGCTTCGACGCGCTGCGCCGCCGCTACGAGAAACTCCTGGACGGTGCCTTGACGATGCGGGGGTCGATCGTCGTCGCCTCCCTCCTGGTCATGGTCGGCGCCTGGCCTCTCTATCACTTCTCGCGGCGTGAGCTGGCGCCGATTGAAGACCAGAGTCACATCAGCCTCTTCATGCAGGCCTCGCCCGATGCGTCGCTCGCCGCATCCAACCGGGCGTCGCTTCAGGTGGTGAAGGCTGTCACCAGCTTCCCCGAGGCCAAGTTCATGTGGTCGCTGACCGCGAACTGGGGCGGATTCGGCGGCATGGTCGCCAAGGACTGGCACCAGCGGAAGCAGACCACCGAGCAATTGTACGGGCAGGTATACGGTGCGGTATCGCAGATCCCGGGCCTGCAGGTATTCCCCCGTCTTGATCCGCCGCTTCCCACACCCGGCCAGTACGATGTCGAGATGGTGCTGGCAAGTGACCTGCCCCCGGAGCAGATGCTGCAGACCGTCGGCCAGGTGCTCGGCGCCGGTTGGCAGAGCGGCAAGTTCCTGTATGTGGACACCGACCTGAAGATCGATCTTCCCGAGGCGCGCGTGGTCATCGATCGCGACCAGGTGGCCGACCTGGGTCTCGACCTGGCCAGCGTCGGGCGGGAGCTGGGCACCTTGCTTGGCGGCGGCTATGTGAACCGCTTCAACTACTTCGACCGCAGCTACAAGGTCATCCCGCAGATCGGCGAGGCTGGCCGTACCACGGTGGGACCGCTGCTGGATCTCAAGATCAAGACGCCGGACGGGAAGCTGGTTCCGGTCTCGACCTTCACCCACATCGAGTCGAGCACGGCGCCCCGCACCTTGAACCGGTTCCAGCAGCGGAACGCTGTCCGGATTTTCGGTGGCGTGCGTCCCGGTATCACCAAGGAGGAAGGGCTCCGGGTGCTGGAAGACGCTGCGCGGGCCGTAGCACCCCCGGGCGTGGGGCTGGACTATGCCGGCGAATCGCGGCAGATCCGGCTCGAGGGATCGTCGCTCACGGTGACGCTCGGGTTCGCGGTGATTCTGATTTACCTCGTGCTGGCTGCTCAATTCCTGAGCTTCCGGGATCCCCTGATCGTTCTGGTGGGATCGGTGCCGCTCGCCATCTCCGGCGCGCTGATCTTCAGTTTCCTCGATCTCACGACGATCAACATCTATTCCCAGGTCGGGTTGATCACATTGGTTGGCCTGATCGCAAAGAACGGAATTCTGATCGTGCAGTTCGCGAATAGGCTACAGACTCACGGCATGACCAAGATGGATGCGATCCGTGAGGCTTCACTGACGCGGCTTCGCCCGGTGTTGATGACTTCGGCCGCGACCGTCTTCGGACATTTCCCGCTCGTGTTGGCGACGGGCCCCGGCTCGGCGGCCCGGAACAGCATCGGTATCGTCCTGGTTACCGGCATGACCCTGGGCACGATCTTCACCTTGTTCGTGGTCCCGGTGTTCTACTCACTGATCGCGGAGCAGCACCAGCCCAGTGAGATTGACGAGAGCGAGACCTTGTCGTTCGGCTCAGAGGCGGTGGCGGTGGAGGGGGCAGCTCATGCGTAATTCCTTGCTGCTCGGAATCCTCGTGGTGACAGCCTGCGCTTCGAGCCCGGCCTACCAGCCGCCTCCTGTGCAGGTACCGTCGGAGTACCGCGAGACGAAGGTCTCTCAGGATAGTTCTGTCCACATGGTGCCCTCGGTCCGTGAGGATGAGCGGACCCAGGATGCCGCGGATTGGCATGAGCTGGGCGACACCACGCTGACCCGGCTCGTGCATGAAGTGCTGAACTCGAATCTCGACATCCGGACCGCCGAGGCGCGGTTGCGGGGCGCTAGGGCCGCGCGGACCAGCGCAGTCCTGGAGCTCACGCCGACGGTAAACCTGGGCGGGAGCTATACCCGTGAGCGTCTGTCGAGCGCGGCTTTCCCGGGTGCCTCGGGACCGTTCCCTGACCAGTCCGTCTGGGATGCCGGCTTCGATGCCTCGTGGGAGTTTGACCTGTTCGGCCGGCTGCGTCGCAACATCCAGGCGCAGGGAGCCTTCGAGGAAGCCTCGAAGGAGGATCTGCGGAATGTCCAGGTTCTCCTTACTGCCGAGTTGGCTCGGGCTTACTTCGAGCTTCGGGGCGCGCAGGAACGACTCGCCGTTGCCCGCAGCAATGCGGAGAATCAGACGCGCTCGCTCGAGGTGACCCAGGAGCGCCTGGATAACGGTCGCGGGACCGCGTTCGATACCGAGCGGGCCAAGGCCCAGTTAGGGACGACGCTGGCGTCGATCCCTTCCTTTGAGTCACAGGTCGCTGCGGCCCAATATCGGGTCGGCGTGCTGGTGGGGCGGCCTCCCGCACAGGTCGCCACTGAGCTCGACGCGGTGGTCGATCTCCCGGAGTTGCCGGACACCGTTCCGCTTGCTGAGCCTGATTCGCTGATTCGCCGTCGGCCCGACGTCGGGGCCGCCGAACGGAACCTCGCGGGCCAGCAGGCCTTGGTCGGCGCGGCAAAAGCGGAGTATCTCCCGCGGATCGTGGTAGCCGGCGGTGCCGGGTTTACCTCATCCAACCTGGATGATCTGACTGGCTCGGACACCTTCCGCTACGGCGTGGGCCCCGTCATCTCGCTGCCGCTCAACTGGGGCCGGGTCAAGGCGAACGTGGACCAAACCAAGGCGCTGGCCGACGAAGCGAAAGCGCAATACGCCCAGACGGTGCTTCTGGCCGAGCAGGATGTGGAGACCGCTCTCTCCCGTTACCGCACCTCCCGCAGCAGGGTCGAGCGGCTCCGGGAAGCGGCCGTCGCGAGTGCCGCGGCTGCGGAGCTGGCACGGCTCCGCTTCTCCGAGGGAGTCACCGACTTCCTCCAGGTGCTCGATGCCGAGCGCACACAATTGGGCGCGGAGGATGACTTGGCGCAGGGACGGACCGATGCCGCGACTGCATACGCGGCGCTCTACAAGGCGTTGGGAGGGAGCTGGCCCTTCGCCCAGGAGACGACTAACCAGTAGTCAGGATTCTGATTCCCCCGGCATGGTCCCCGGCGGCGGAGCGAGAGGAGCGTATCGGCTCCTGACGTAGTGTGCCACGCGGTCACCCAGATAGGCACACACCGCCGCCGAGAGGATCGGGAGCCCGAGCATCAGGAGCCGGTACATATCTCCGCTCACGACATGAGTTCCACCGTCGCCGAGCCCCACGGAACGCAGCGCCGATTTCCAGTGCGAGTCGGTGTAGGTGTTGGCAACCCACCATCCGGCAGCAAGTCCCGCCAGCGCCGGCAGGCGGGGGAAGAGCCGATCGCGCAATTGTCGCTTCAACGCCCTGCCTAGCAGCTTCGCCTCATCCGCAAGACGACCGTTCCAGGCAACCGGTAGGGTCTCGGCGCGCACCGCCGAGGTCCGGGGCTGAGCCACCACCTTTTCAGATCGTTTGCTTCCAGCCGCGCCCATCTCCTCGTAGAACGGACGCAGGTCGCGGCGACAGCGTTGGCGTTGGTTGCCGAGAATTGCTCGGGTGCACAATCCGCGTAGGATGACGACCGGCCGCATGGTGGGCGAGACACTGGCGTAGTCGGCTCGGTCGACTTCCAGCGAGTGCGAAATGGCCTCGCTCAACGCATCTGCGCGCCGGCGAAGGAGCCGGACGGCCTCCGGCAGCTGCTCGGCTCCGCCAAGAGGATCTCGTTCGCGGAAGTCGGCCAGCGCCTCGCCCGCCCGGGCAAGCTCGTCCCGTTCTCGTCGCTCGACCGCCCGGCGGCGGATTTCAAGAAGCAGGTCCTCGAGGATCACAACTGGTATCTCCAGAGCGATTGTCACTCCAGAATTTGCAAGAGGCGTGCACGAGGCGGCCGACCGGGGTTGGAGGGAGCCCGGGGCGGAGGACCCGGCTCGATCTTGCAAACTCAGCCAAACCACTGCACTGTGAAGGTGGGCGGAGATCCACGCCCAACCTCTTCGACCCTCCCCCAGCGAGGGTCTTCGTGAGGCAAAGGGGGGCACACTCCCGGATCCCATCGCCAGACCTTTGCGTCGCCTCGGGCGCCGCTGCTGGGGGGCATGCGTCTCAGGCCTGACCAAAGGGGCTGTTCCGATGACGACCAACAAGGATCTCAAACGCCTGGTTCGCGGGCGCATGCAGAAGACGGGCGAATCCTATACGACCGCCCGGGCTAACCTCCTGAAGCACTCTCTCACTTCTACTCTCAAGCAGGCTCCCGCGGCGATCGACTACGCCGGTCTCGCCGGCATGAGCGACGTCACGATCAAGGCCAGAACCGGGTGCACCTGGGAGCGCTGGGTCTGGGCACTCGACCGAGTCGACGCCCACCTCTGGCCCCATCGCGAGATCGCCCGGTACGTGCGGGAGAAGTACAAGGTGCCCGACTGGTGGACCCAGACTGTTACCGTGGGTTACGAACGGATCAAAGGGCTCCGAGTCAAAGGACAGCGGCGGGACGGCCATTTC
This sequence comes from Gemmatimonadales bacterium, assembly GCA_036558125.1. Lineage (GTDB taxonomy): Bacteria > Gemmatimonadota > Gemmatimonadetes > Gemmatimonadales > GWC2-71-9 > DATBGE01. Next base: position 47,564 of record DATBGE010000036.1, read on the forward strand.
GAGGCCAGCAAGAGCAAGGTGTTTGGGGTATCCCGGTCCTCGCTCTACCGGGCGTTCCGCGACGGGCGCACCCGTGCCCGGTGGCTCCCTGGGGTTGATCTCAAGATCCGCACGGCCACCCGCGAGAAATCCATGCGCATTACCTGGCCGGACCAGACGCTGGTGGAGCTCAACTTCCTGTCCAAGGGAGCCCGGAAGAGCCAAGTCGCGATCCAACACTCGAGATTGCCGGACAAGGCCGCGGCATCGAATATGAAGGAGTTCTGGGCCACGAAACTCGCCGCTTTGCAGGACGTGCTTGGCGCGGCGGCCCTGACTCGATCAAGGTCGGCTTGATGCATCTGCTCTGGTGGATCCTCGGTACCTTCGTCGTGCTCTATCTGGTGCAGAGCATCTACCTCGGCGTGGTATTGAAGTGGGAAGACGAACAGACGGCCGGCCTCGGTTACTATGGCCGGCCGCCTGCCGAGCGGGAGGGATTCAAGCGCCGCCTCCGGCTGCACGCCGTGTTGCTGGCACCGATCCTCTGGCTCAACGGCCGTCTCGCCAAGATGGATTTCCGCCGGGCCAGCATGAGCTACAAAGGTGTTGCCGGCCCGGCGGGAAGCTGTACACCGGAGACCTTCGCGCGGGCAGAGCAATATCAGCCTCGCCCCGAGGACATCTTCGTGGTTACCCAGATGAAGTGCGGGACCACGTGGATGCAGCACGTGGTCTATGAGGTGTTGAACCGCGGCAATGGGAACCTGGTCGCCAGCGGCACTGAGATTTACGCGATTTCGCCCTGGATCGAGGGGCGGCGCAGCGTGTCGCTGGAACAGGCCCCCATGATCGGCACCGAGCGGCCTTCTCGCATCATCAAGACCCATCTCCCTGCTCAACTCTGTCCCGCGTCGCCCCAGGCCCGCTACATCTACGTCGCGCGGCATCCGGTCTCCTGCTTCGCGAGTTGCGTGGACTTCGTCGCAACCAACGTGGGGCGCATGGCACCTCCCCCGGCGGCATTCGAGGAGTGGTATCGCTCGTCCGAGCTCATGTGGTGGGGCACCTGGCCGGACCATGTCGCCGGCTGGTGGGCTCGGAGCCAGAAGGATGGGAACGTACTGTTCTTATACTTCGAGGATCTCAAGCGCGACCTGCCCGCCATCGTGCGCCAGGTGGCAGGGTTCCTCGGGGTGAAACCATTGACCGACCACGAGCTAAAGCAGGTGGTCGAGAAGTGTAGTTTCGCCTATATGCAGGAGCACAAGAACAATTTCGAGATGCAGCCGCCTCACCTGATGCAGACCAACGCCGACCTGTTCGTGCGAGGCACGGCGGACCGGCACAAGGACGTGGCGCCCGAAGTACGACAGCGGCTCGGCGCGTGGGCGGTCCAGCAGCTCGACGGAAGCGCATTTCCGCTCCGCAAGGCTTACCCGGACGTCATCGGGGAGGCGAGGTAGTCGCGATTTCCGCATCAGCCCCATCGCCCAAGGAGGAGACCATGGTGCGGGGCAGAACTCATTTCTCCGGAATCCAATGCTGGAAGATCAGGGCAAGCTTGCCGGCGAGTTGCGACAAATCCTGCTTCGGAATTCCTCGCTCTGGCCCCCGACTGACCTCACCGCGGCAACCAGGGGTGTCGCGGCGGCGGTCCAGGTTGACGGCGGCCTCGGACTCTGGGCCTCGGATCCTGTCGGGTCCGCGAAACCGTATCGTACGCTTCGCGCCGACAGCAAGCCGGTCTACGAGAGTCCCGACCCGGCCCAGGCAGCGGCCGTTGCTGCCGCGCTTAACGAAGTCACCTGGAATCAGGTGAAAACGGCCAAGACTTTCGACATCGATCACCTGGCATTCCTGTCCGACCTCGCCGATTCCCGATCCCTCGGCTGGCTACCGGCCGGGGCCGCGAGCGACATCCGGCGGATCGCCGACGATGTCGCACCGCAAATCGACAAGATCCTCGAGGGCCAGGCCAGCATGCGGCAACGCGCCCTCCCGACAAACCTGCGACGTACCGCGGACCGCCTCGAAACGCGTTAAGCCCACCCGGCAGGCCAGACCGGACCCTCTCGGATCCGGCCCGGACGCCAGAATTCAAGAGGGAATCAGGTCGCGTATCCCAGCTTCTTTTGCAGGTTCTGCGCGGCAACCAGGTGCCCCTGGAATGCCGGCGCTGCTTTTTCAATGAAGGCCTTGAGCTCCGGATTCTTGGCAGCCGGCAGCAGGGTCTTCGTCATGTAATCGATGACCGCCTGGTGGTACTCGATCTCGTGCGCCAGCCAATCCTTGTCGAAATCGGCCCCAGACTTCGCCTTGAGTGCGCTCACGACCTTGTCGTGTTCCTGATCGCCCTTGTTGTCAGCCGGAAGAACCGGATTCACCTTGATCTTCTTCGCCAGTTCTTCCGCCTGTTCCTTCAGTCCTTTGTGGGCATCGGCGAACATCTTGCCCATCTCCTTCACTTCCTTGTCGGTGGCCTTGTCGGCAGCGAGGTTGCCGGTGTCGACGTCCTTCTGATTCGCCTTTACGAAGATGGCGACGATGTTGCCGTCGTTGAGTGTCGTTGTGTCCTGAGCAGGCAGGCTTGGAGCCGTAAGAACGAGCGCGCCGAGACCGGCCGCGAGTGCGAGCTTCAGCATGTTTACTCCAGGTGAGGGTTGAGGTCCGGCCCTGGTAGGTCCGGGGGGAACGCCACTCTACCGTAAGCCTTTCATGCCAATAAATCAAGTATTATATTGAATTATTGTAATATTGATCACACTAGACCCTGCTGAGGAGGAGCCGATGCCCACACGGCACTGGGACCGGAGCTTTCTGGAGAGCAGCCAGGGAAGAATCATCGCGCTGCTTCGGCAGGGCAGCCGGACGATCGAGGAGCTCTCCACCGCCCTCGGCCTGACTGGCAATGCGGTCCGAAGCCACATCACGGCGCTTGAAAGGAACGGATTCGTGGTTCCGGCAGAGCAGCGCCGCACCAGCCGCAAGCCAGCCCAGGCCTACGCGATCCGCCCGGAGGCGGAGCAGCGGCTTTCCAAGGCCTACGCACCAGTGCTCGCGGGACTGCTCCGGGTACTGGCCCGTAAGATGGATCCCGCCGAGCTGCGAGGATTGATGCGCGAGGTGGGAGAGGAGCTTGCGCTGGGTCACGCCGCCCCGAAAGGCGACCGAGTCGCGGCAGCGCGAGTGGCAGCCATGGTCCTGAATGATCTGGGCGGGGCGGTAGCGGTGGAGCACAACAACGACGAGCTGCGGCTGAGAGGTGATGGCTGCCCGCTGGCCGACGCCGTCCGTGTCCATCCCGAAGCGTGTCGTGCGGTGGGCGCTCTAGTGAGCCGAGTGGTCGGGGCGTCGGTAACCGAGGAGTGTGATCATGGTGACCGTCCCCGGTGCAACTTCAGGATTGCCAACCCCCCGAGCTGACCATTCCCTTTCCCTCGCCGAGTAAGCTTCAGGCCCACGAGTGTTCGGACCACGGGTGTGCGGAGCACCCATGTCGATTCGGGCCCTCCCCAAACGACCAATTGACGTCCGGTTCCATTTCACCTCGATTGGGAGGAAGCCATGAATTACCTGTGCCTGATCTATTCAGACGAGACCCAGTGGCAGAAGCTGCCCAAAGCCGAGACCGACAAGATGATGGCAGAGTTCTTCGCATTCACCGATAGCATCAAGGCCAGCGGCCAGTACGTCGGGAGTAACCGGCTGCAGCCGACCCATTCGGCGACGACCGTCCGAGTCCGCGATGGTAAGGTCTCCACTACCGACGGGCCGTTCGCGGAAACCAGGGAGCAACTCGGAGGCTATTATCTGGTCGAGGCCAATGATTTGAACGACGCGATCCGGATAGCCTCGAGAATTCCCGCCGCGCGGCTCGGAAGCATCGAGGTCCGTCCCATCTGGGAGGTCGTCCGCCCCTAGTTGGAGAGAGCAGGAGGAATGAGCGAGGTCATTGCCGAACCGATTCGCGCCGTAGTGGATGCGGTCTATCGTTCCGACTCACGGCGCGTCCTCGCCACCCTGATCCGGCTGCTGGGGGACTTCGACCTTGCCGAGGAAGCGCTCCATGAGGCGTTCGCCGCGGCGGTTGAGCGCTGGCCCCAGGATGGGGTTCCGGCCAATCCACGAGCGTGGCTCGTTTCGACCGGGCGGTTCAAGGCGATCGATGGTCTCCGGCGGCGGGCTCGCTTCGACGCGGCACTCGTGGAGCTGGCGGACCGCCTGGGTGCCAGTAGTGAGCCGGACATGATTCCCGACGAAGACGGCATCGAAGACGACCGGCTGCGGCTGATCTTCACCTGCTGCCATCCCGCTCTACCTCCGGATTCCCAGCTGGCGCTCACGTTGCGGGAAGTCTGCGGCCTCCCGACCGAAGCCATTGCGCGCGCCTTTCTGACCAAGGCTCCCACCGTGGCGCAACGGATCGTCCGCGCCAAGGCGAAGATCCGGGACGCCGGCATACCATATCAGGTCCCCTCGAGAGCCGATCTTCCCGACCGCCTGGCGTTGGTGCTGCACGTGGTCTACCTCGTCTTCAACGAAGGGTACGCTCCGTCTTCCGGGGCATCGCTGACCCGGCATGACCTCTCCGAAGAGGCGATCCGGCTGGGTCGTCTCCTGGTGGAGCTCCTCCCCGAGCCGGAAGTCCTCGGACTGCTGGCGCTGATGCTGCTGCATGAATCGCGGCGGGCTGCGCGAAGCACATTATCGGGTGACGTGGTCCTGCTGGATGAGCAGGATCGCTCGCTCTGGGATCGGGAGAGGATGGCGGAGGGGACCGCCCTGCTCGAGGAGGCTCTCTCCTCTCGTCGGTTCGGGTTCTTCACCCTCCAGGCCGCCATCGCGGCGGTCCACGCCGAAGCTGCCCGCGCGGCCGATACCGATTGGGAGCAGATCATCGGACTCTACGATCTCCTCCTTCAGGAGAGCCGGTCGCCCGTAATCGAATTGAACCGGGCGGCGGCAGTTGCCATGCGCGACGGTCCGGCAGCCGGGCTCGCCTTGATTGACGATATCCTCAATCGCGGGGATCTCGAGGACTATCACCTCGCGCATTCGGCGCGGGCCGATCTCTGCCGGCGGTTGGGAAGAAATGAGGAAGCTCGCGCGTCGTACCAACGCGCCCTCGAGCTGGCCCGCCTGGACCCGGAGCGCCGGTTTCTGGAGCGGCGACTGAGCGAGCTGTCCTCACTAACGATTGGAGACTGACATGGCTGCGGACGATCTCGCGGGACGCAGCTTCTTCGTTACCGGCGCTAATTCCGGTATCGGCCGCTCGATGACCGAGGCACTGGCCGCGCGGGGAGCGAGCATTGTACTGGCCGCGCGCTCGGAGGAGCGCACCCGGCCAGTGCTCGACGGCATCCGCCGCCAATACCCGTCCAGCGACGTTCAGTGGTTGCAGATGGATCTGGCCGATCTCGACTCGGTGCGCCGCGCGGCGGGCGCATACCTCGAATCGGGAAAGCCGATCGATGTCCTGGTGAACAACGCAGGCATTGCCGGGACCAACGCGCTCAGTCCGCAGGGGTTCGATGTCACCTATGCGACGAACCACATCGGCCCCTTCCTGCTGACCAACCTGCTGCTCCCGCGCATCCGTGAGGCCTCCCAGGGACGGATCGTCAACGTCGCCAGCTCAGCCCACTTCACGGTGAAACAGATGGACTGGAGCACGCTCGAACGCCGAACGACTCCCCGGCGCAGCGGCTTCCCCGACTACGCCATGACCAAGCTCATGAACGTGCTGCACGCGAAGGAGCTGGCCCGCCGGTTGACGGGCACCGCGGTGACGACCTACGCGGTCCATCCCGGGGCCGTCGCCACCAACATCTGGCGCTCACTCCCCGGACCGGTGCAGTGGTTCATCAAGCTGTTCATGCTGTCCAACGAACAAGGCGCCGTTCCCCTGCTACACTGCGCGACGGCGCCGGAGCTGGCGAGCCAGACCGGCCGCTATTACAACCGTTCTCGGGGGATCTCTCCCAGCCCGCTGGCGACTGACGATAACCTGGCTCGGGAGCTCTGGATCAGGACGGAGGCCATCGTCGGAGCCTGAGTTCGGTACCGCGGCTCTGGTAGTCCCTCACTCCCCTTGCACTTCTACATGAGTTCGCGTACACTCTTGTAGAAGCCATAGGGGAAGACATGTCCGAAGAACGGCTCGACCTGCCGCAAGGCACGCTCGACCTCCTGATCCTGAAGGCCCTCTCGCTGGGTCCCCAGCACGGCTGGGCCATCTCGGAGCGCCTGCATCAGGTCTCCCGTGCCACGCTCCAGGTGCCGCAGGGATCGCTCTACCCGGCGCTGCACCGGCTGGAGCGGCGGGGCTGGATCTCCGCCCGCTGGGATACTTCCGACAACAATCGGAAAGCGAAGTACTACGAGCTCACCAGGAGCGGCCGGCGCCAGCTGGAGGACGAGGCCGAGGATTGGCGTCGCCTGACCGCGGCGGTGGAACTCGTTCTGGCGATGCGCTGAGCGATGATTTCCGGGCTGCTGAGCGACCTGAAGTACCGGCTCCGTGCCGTGTTCCGCCGGAACGCGATGGAGCACGAGCTGGACGACGAGGTCCGATTCCACATCGAGCGCGAGGCCGAGAAGTATCGGGCAGCCGGGATGACCGCCGAGGAGGCGAGCCGCCGGGCCCATGTCGCCTTCGGCGGAGTGGACGTGGTCAAGGAAGAGAGCCGGGATGGCCGGGGTCTTTCGTACCTCGAGTCCATAGTGCAGGACCTCCGATACGCGATCCGGGCGCTGCGCCGAAATCCCGGCTTCACCGTCGGCGTGATGCTGACGCTGGCGCTCGGCATCGGCGCCAACACCGCGATGTTCGGTGTGGTGGACCGGTTGCTCTTCCGCTCGCCTCCCCTGCTCCGCGATCCTGACCGGGTCCACCGGATCTACTTCGCCTCGATGGACCGGGGTACGGAAGACGCGCGGAGCGGGACCGAGTATACCCGCTACCTGGATATGCGTCGGTGGACCACGGACTTTTCCGAGCTGGCGGCCTTCAGCGTTCGGGGTCTCGCGGTCGGAGGGGGATCCGACATTCGTGAGCGACAGGTGGCGACCGTTTCGGCCTCGCTGTTCGACTTGTTCGACGCGCCACCGGCGATAGGGCGCTACTTCACGGCCCAGGAAGACACGGTCCCGGTCGGCGCGATGGTCGCTGTCCTGGGCTATGGATACTGGCAGACCAACTACGGCGGGCGGAGTGACGTCCTGGGTCAGCCGATCGACGTCGGCTCGGCAAGGTACACCATCATCGGTGTAGCACCGCGCAATTTCATCGCGTTCAGCGAGGAGGGCCCCCCGGCTGTATTCGTCCCCATTACGGCCTACGCGGGATCGTTCCGGGCCGGGCCGCAACTGAGCAACTACTACACTCGCTACAACTGGAGCTGGATGGAGATCCTGGCGCGCAGGAAGCCAGGCACCACCCTCGCACAGGCGGAGTCTGACCTTTCCAGGGCGTACCGGCTCAGCTGGGACAATGAGCAGAGCCTTCAGCACAGCCTGCCCGCCGTCGAGATCGCCCATCCCCACGCCATTGCGGCACCGGTGCAGACCGAGCGTGGGCCGAATCAGAGCAGGCTCGCCAAGGTGGCGGCCTGGGTCAGCTCGGTGGCCGCGATCGTCTTGCTCATCGCCTGCGCCAATGTGGCCAACCTCATGCTGGCCCGTTCCATTCGCCGGCGTCGCGAAATCGCGGTCAGGCTCGCACTCGGCGTGAGCAAGGGTCGCCTGGTTCGACAGCTTCTGACCGAGAGTCTCCTGCTCGCCGGCGCGGGAGGAGGGCTGGGCCTGCTCGTGGGACATTGGGGGGGTGCGCTCATCCGTACGCTGGTCCTGCCCGACCACGGTGCCAGTCACACGCTCAGCGATCATCGGACGCTATGGTTCGCCCTCGCTATCAGCCTCGCCGCAGGGGTCATCACCGGGATGGCGCCGATATTCCAGGTTCGCCGAACCGACTTGTCCGATTCGCTCAAGGCGGGAATGCGAGAAGGAGTCTACCGCCGGTCACGGGCGCGAACCGGCTTGCTTCTGCTGCAGGCGGTCCTTTCGGTGGTGCTGCTGGTAGGAGCCGGATTGTTCGTCCGGAGTCTCCGCAACGTCGACGCTATCCGCCTGGGATACGATGTGGATCCGATTCTTTACGTCTATCCCAATACCCGCAGCCTCAAACTGAGCGACGACGCCTCCGCAGCCACGCGTCGGCAGCTGGTCGAAACCGCCCGGGCGTTGCCGGGGGTCGAAAGCGCGGCGTTGGGACTCACGGTCCCCTTCTGGGACACCTGGACCGAATATCTCTTCGTTGCCGGGATCGATTCCGTGGAACGGCTGGGCAGTTTTACCATCCAGGCGGTTTCTCCCGAATACTTCTCGACCATGGGCACTCGGATTCTCCGGGGTCGTGGGATTACCGCTGAAGACCGTAAGAACACTCCGAAGGTGGCCGTCTTGAGCCACTCCATGGCGACGACTCTCTGGCCGGGGCGGGACGCACTCGGGCAATGTTTGCGCATGGACTCCGATACCATGCCCTGCATCACCGTCGTGGGCATCGCGGAAGACATCAAGCAGAACAGCATCACCGAGGACCGGGGACTCCAGTACTACCTGCCGATCGAGCAATTCCACCCCGAGGCCGCGGTGGTGTTCGCCCGGATGAAGGAAGGCGCTGCCGGGCAGGCGGAGAGCGTTCGTCGGCAACTCCAGCCCTTGATGCCGGGCGATAGCTACCTGACCGTCACACCGATGCACGAGATCATCGATCCCAACGTGCGCTCGTGGCAGCTGGGCGCCACCATGTTTCTCGCATTCGGCGGCCTGGCGCTGGTGCTGGCCGCCATCGGCCTCTACAGCGTCATCGCCTACGACGTGGCGCAGCGGACCCACGAGCTGGGGGTACGGATCGCCCTGGGAGCGGGTGTGTCCGATGTGGTCCGCGTAGTCGTGGGAGACGGTCTGCGTTTCATCCTGATCGGCGTCGTGCTCGGCAGCGGGCTGGCATTGTGGGCCGGCCGGTGGATCCAGCCCCTTCTCTACGCCGTCTCCCCTCACGATCCGCTGATTTTCGGGGTCGTGGCCGCAGCACTCCTTCTAGCCGCAGGCGTGGCCTCACTGCTTCCTGCCCTCCGGGCCACTCGAGTCGATCCCACCGTAGCGCTGCGGTCCGAGTAACCTCTCCGTAACACTGATCGTCAGTCACCAGGAAAGCGGGCCAGCCCTCACGGGGTTGACTGAAATGTTTGATTACTATCGGTAGCCCTCGCCGCACCGGCGGGGCCGATCAGACATTCAAACGCGCTCTGGAAGCTGCGGGAAGGTTCAGGACCCATGTCCATTCGTCCGGTTCAGCGAGTCGTCAAATCCAGGCCCACGATGGAAGGAGCGGGAGTCAGGCTCCGGCGTGCCTTCGGATTCGGCGATACCACCGAGTTCGACCCGTTTCTCCTGTTCGATGACTTCCGCAACGAGCGGCCCGAGGATTATCTGGCGGGCTTTCCCTGGCATCCCCACCGCGGCATCGAGACCATTACCTACGTGCTCAAGGGGACGGTCGCCCATGGCGACAGCCTGGGAAACCAGGGCACGCTGGGCGCGGGAGACGTGCAGTGGATGACGGCGGGAAGCGGGATCCTGCACCAGGAGATGCCCCGGGGCGATGACGCGGGTCGGATGCACGGCTTCCAGCTCTGGGCCAACCTGCCCTCGCATCTCAAGATGACGCCGCCACGGTACCAGGATGTCCAGGGCAAGGACGTACCAGAAGTCGTCGACGATGACGGTACAATCGTTCGAATCGTCGTCGGAGATTTCTGGGGGAAGTCGGGACCGGTTGAAGGCATCGCCGCAGACCCGCGCTATCTCGACATCTTCGTTCCGCCCAACCTCCGGAAGACATTGCCGGTGCGGCTGGGCCAGCATGCCTTCGCCTATGTCTTCGAAGGCGGCGGTACGTTCCGGGACGCTTCGCAGCCGCAGCCGGTGCCCACCGATCGCGTCGCGGATCCCGCCCACCCGGCCACTCCCGCCGCGGCACAGGACGCGGACAACCGCTCGCTGGTTCTCTTCGGCAGCGGCGATGAGGTCACCGTTCAAGCCGGGGAGACGGGCATCCGCTTCCTGCTGGTCTCGGGCAAACCGCTCGAGGAGCCGGTGGCATGGTACGGACCGATCGTGATGAATACGGAAAAGGAGCTGGAGCAGGCGGTGAGGGAGCTCCGAGATGGAAGCTTCATTAAACCTGGATAATTGCGAGGCCTCCATGCGCCACATGAAACGGATGGCGTACGGCGGATTCAAGGTTATTGTGGATAGATAACGCCCAGAATGAAGCTGGGACGAGGAAGAAGCCTTGCCGCGGGATGGGCGGGGCTTTTCTGTCGATAGCAGAAGGAACTAGTCGAGTGCCGAAGGAAGGAGGAAGGATGGCTACCTACGCTGAACCAGTCTTCGAGAGGCGAACCGCGGTCCGACGCAAGACCGAAGTAGTCACCGACCGGTGGTCGTTCATGGCCCCGCTCGGGCGGGCCCTGCTCTCTGCGATTTTCATCATGTACGGATTCCCCCACTTTACCGCCCCAACGATCGGCTACGCCGCGCAGCACGGTGTGCCGTTGGCCGGCGTCCTGGTTCCCCTTTCCGGCGCCCTGGCGATCGTCGGCGGACTCAGCATTCTGCTCGGCTACCACACCCGGGCAGGGGCCTGGCTCGTGATCATCTTCCTGCTGGTCGTGACACCGGTAATGCACAACTTCTGGAGCGTCAGCGAACCCGGACTGCGGGCGCTACAGCAGGGCATGTTCATGAAGAACCTGGCGATGATGGGCGGCGCCATCCTGGTCGCCTATTTCGGGGCGGGGCCCTGGAGCGTGGATTGGAGTGTAAGGCGGAGGTAGAGTGACGATTGCCAATTGAAAATTGAAAATTGACAACTGAGATTGAGATGTCAGAACGTCTCTTGAGTAAGATCAGCATTCCACTTTCAGTCGCCAATTGTCAATTTTCAATCTTCACTTTTCAATCGGCTCATCAGGTCATCCCGGTTGCCTGCTGCATCGGCACGTGAGCCAGCATCGCCTTCACCGCCGTCTTCAGGTTCTTGTCATATTGTTCCTGATCGAGCGGTACTGCGGCCACGGTGTGACTCCGCCAGAGCACCTCGTTGGTCCTCGCGTCCCGGAGCTCGACGATGACAGCGCCGTATTCATATTCGGCCGGGCTGGCGTCATCGGAGCCCGGTCCCCAGTCCCGCCACCAACTCGGCCGCCACAGGTAACCGAAATCCCAGTCGGTCACATCATCGCGATCCGGGATGGCCAGGTAGTACGACATCACCGCATCCGGATTGTTATCCGAGATGGTGTAGCCGTGACGTTTCATGCCTGAGACGAGTTCACGGCGAATCGTCTGCGCCGTCACTTCGTCGTCGAGCAACGGATTCACCTCGAAAGGTGACACGCCTCCCACAAACTCGGCGGACCGCTTGACACTGACCGTCCGGAGTACGGTTTGACTCTCCCCGACGCCATTGATTGTGTGCACCCGGACACTATGTCCGTGCACCGGGAGGGACAGCGCGGCGGCGGCGAGTGCTGCGATTGCGTGGGTCGACATAAATGCGCCCGTAATGATGTCAGCCTCATGTCTGGGGAACCGATCGTCACGGCTGCGGTGATCGACGGCTGCACCATCGCGACTCGACTCGATCGTGCGGCTAGTAGTACGATGCATGGAGAGAGTTCGTTGCAGGGTTTCGGTGTGACAAGCTGTCGCGACCTGTGGAAGGGACATGATCGATGCCGCGATTGTCAGTAGTGGAGCGGATTGAGCGGTACAACGCGGGTCGCGAGGCTGAGCGCCTGGCGCTCAAGTACGACGCAATACGGAAGAATGCCTTCGCGTTCATGCGGGGAACCTGCCACCTGTTTCATGAAGACTGGCAAGCCCAGCCGGTTCTCGACCGAACCCCGCTCGCCTGGATCTCCGGGGATCTCCACCTGGAAAACTTCGGCAGCTACAAAGGCGACAATCGTCTCGCCTATTTCGATCTCAATGATTTCGATGAGGCCACACTTGCGCCGGTAGCCCGGGATCTCGCACGGTTCCTGACCAGCCTGTTCGTCGGAGCGAAGAGCCTCGGATTGAAGGAGCGCGGCACCATGGAGCTGGCGAAAGGCTTTCTCGCTTCCTATCGGGCGATGCTGCGCGACGGCAAGGCCCGTTGGGTCGAGCGCCAGACCGCGAACGGCATGGTGCAGTCCCTGCTCGAGGAGGCGACCCTGCTCACTCGCAAGCGCCTCCTCACGATCCGCACCAGAGCGTCGGGCGAATCACGTCGGCTTCGTCTCGGCCGGCGTGCCCTTCCGGTCTCCCCTTCCGACCGGAAGAAGGTGATCCGCATTGTCCGGCAGTTCGCCAGGAGCCAGCCCAATCCCCAGTTCTATTCGGTAATGGATGTGGCTCGGAGAGTAGCCGGAAGCGCGAGTCTCGGGCTGGAGCGCTACGTGCTGCTGGTGCGGGGTCGCGGCCTCCCCGACAAGCTGGCACTCCTCGATCTCAAACAAGCAATTCCTACCAGCCTGACGACCCGCGGGCGCTCACCCGTCGCATGGGCGAGCGAAGCCAGCCGGATCACTTCCGTTCAGCGCTGGGCCCAGGCAGTCTCGCCGGCTCTGCTGCATCCGGTGCGGGCCGGCGGGCGATCCTACGTCCTTCGCGAGTTGCAGCCCACCCAGAACCGGCTGAGTCTGGAGTCGTGGAACCGGACTCGCGGCGAACTGGAAGGACTTATGATTACGCTCGGCCAGGTCGTGGCCTGGAGCCATCTCCGGAGCGGCGGCCGTAAGGGCTCGGCCATCGCCGACCAATGGATGGAGTTCGCGGCAGAGAACCGCTGGCGACCGGCGTTGCTCGACTACGCCTCGAGCTACAGTCGCCAGGTCGAGCGTGACTGGGAGGAATTCGTGGACGCAACGACGCCGTGACTGCCGGGGGAAACCACGCCTCTCCGGCTCGCTCCACGTCGGCCTGGGCCCCGCTCGCCTTTCGCATCTACCGGCTGATCTGGCTGGCGGTGCTGGCCAGCAACATCGGCACCTGGATGCAGACGGTGGGCGCCCAGTGGCTCCTCGTCAGCCTGCCGAATGCCGCCACCCTCGTAGCACTGGTTCAGACCGCGGATACCCTGCCCGACCTGTTGTTTGCGCTGCCGGGCGGCGCGCTGGCCGACATCTTCGATCGTCGCCGGTTCTTGATCGTCCTCCAGGTTCTCCAGATCATCGCGGGTGTCGGGCTCACCTGGCTCACGTTCGCGGACCAGATGACACCGCCGCTGCTCCTCGGCTTCACCTTCCTGCTGGGCGCCGGCTCGGCGCTGCAGACGCCGGCCTATGAGGCGCTCATTCCCGAGCTGGTGCCCCGGAGCGAGCTCCATGCGGCGGTAGCGCTGGGCAGCGTCAACGTGAATGTCGCACGCGCCGTCGGGCCCGCCATCGCGGGAATTCTCATCGCCAAATTGGGCGTCGGGGCGGTGTTTGCGCTCAACACCGTCACGTTCGTGTTTCTCCCCATCGTGCTCCTCCTGTGGCGCCCGCCCGCAGAGGCGACCGCTCCCTCTCCGGAGCGGTTCGTCGCCGCTCTCAAGGCAGGAGGCCGCTATGTCCGCTACTCCCCCGTCACCCAGCGGATCCTGCTCCGGTTGTGTCTGTTCGTGTTTCCCGCCACGGTCCTCTGGGCGCTTCTGCCTCTCATCGCGAGCCACCAGCTAGGCCTGAGTGCCGATGGCTATGGCCTTCTGCTCGCCGCACTCGGCGGGGGTGCGGTTGGCGGTGCATTCCTGCTTCCCTGGCTCAGTCGCAGGCTCTCCGCCAATCCTCTGCTCGCGGCTGCCTGCGTTGCCTACGCCGGCGCGACGCTACTCCTGGTCGCCATTCCCATGACCGCGGTCGCCTTACTCGCCCTGCTGCTCGCGGGAGCGGCCTGGATTGTGGTCGTCGCCTGGAGCAACGCGGAAATCCAGCTCTTCCTGCCGGTATGGGTCCGGGCCCGAGGCCTGGCAACGTATCAGATGGTGCTGTTCGGCTCGCAGGCGGTGGGAGCCCTCGGGTGGGGACTGCTGGCCGAACGCACGGGGCTGGTGCCGGCATTCCTCATCGCCGCGGTAGTGCTGCTCCTCGGCACGGCCACCATCGTCTTCTGGCCGCTGTACGATCTCTCCCGCCTCCCCACCGATCCTTCGGAGCAATGGGAAGAGCCCAGCCTGGTGCGGCAGTACGACCACGACGAGGGGCCGATCGTTGTGACCACCGCCTACACTGTTACTCCAGAGAATGAGGAGGCCTTCCTCAAGGCGATGGTCGCGGTGCGCCTCTCCCGGCTCCGTACCGGCGCCATCAGCTGGGATTTGTATCGTGAGGGGGAGACGGCTCAGCGATTCGTCGAGCTTTTCATTGTGACCACCTGGGGCGAGCACTTGCAGCAACATGGCGGGCGGCAAACCGCAGTGGACTCCGCCATCGACAAGCGGGTCCGCGAGCTGGCGAGTTCCAAACCGGTGACCCGGCACTATTTCCCCGCGGAGCTGCTGGGGGACGACTGGGGCTTGAGAACTACGCAGCAATAACGACTTATGAAAATCGCCACCTGGAACGTCAACGGCATCCGGGCGCGCGCAGCGCAGCTCCAGGAGTGGCTGGAAGCCGAGCGGCCGGACGTCGTGTGCCTGCAGGAGCTCAAAGCAGAGTTGTCGCAGATTCCCGACGTGTGCCGGCACCCCGACTATCACGCATACTGGCACACCCTCAAGGGGTATTCCGGTGTGTCGCTGCAGGTTCGCAAGGAGTTGTGCCCCACCGATCCGGTCTACAGTCATCCTCCGTTCGACATGGAATCGCGGATCGTGCAGGTGGACCACGGCGATCTGGTCATCGCCTCGATCTACGTGCCGAATGGCGGGAAGGATTACGCATCGAAGCTGAGTTTTCTCACCCAGCTCACCGACTGGACCCGCAGGCTCATGGTCGAGGGACGCGAGGTTCTGCTGTGCGGAGACATGAACATCGCCCGCACCGATCTGGACGTGCATCCGCGGGAGCGGAAGCTCAATGCCGTGGGCCAGCGCCCCGATGAGCGCGCACTCTTCGAGGGACTCTTTGCCACCGGCCTGGTTGATCTCGGGCGCACGTTCGATCCGGAGAATCCTGGGCTGTTCACCTGGTGGGCGCCGTGGCGCAACCTCCGGGCGCGGAATATCGGCTGGCGGCTGGATTATCTCCTGGCCTCCCCCACGCTCGCGTCACGGACCACGAGTTGCGTGGTCAGGGCGGAGGTGGGGACCAGTGATCACGCGCCGGTGGTGATGACAACTACTTAATAGTACCGAGTACCGAGTACCGAGTACCGAGTACCGAGTGGCTGAGGGGACCAGACGCCCTGCAGATCAAGCGCCTGGTCCCTCGTCGCTCTCGCTAGGTGGTTCCAGCCATCTGCGCCGCTTTGTTGCGAACCAGTGCGTAATTGAGCGCTGGCAGGCCATTCCAGTTGGCAGCCTTGCCCGCGTAGTCCCGTGCCTTCGCCATGTCTCCCTTGCCCTGATACGCCAGCGCCATGCGATAGAGGTTGTAGGGATCCTGGAGATTCGCCTGCTGCAGCTCAGTGATCGCTTGATCGAACTGCTTCCCCGCGAGGGCGATCCTTCCGGCCAACTCGTGGGTCAGGTTGGTCTGAAACCGGTTCCCATTGGCGGCCGAACCCTTGGCAAAGGCGTCGGACTCGGTCCGAGCGGTCGCCAGGTCGCCCTTGGCGATCGCCACAGCGGCGACGTTGGCGTGGTGGAACAGTGTCGTCACCCCTTTGACCGCCGGTGAGAGCGCCGAGCTCTCGGTGATCTGGAGTGCCTTGTCGTAGGCGGCCAGGGCCTCGTCGTTTCTCCCCATCGCCAGCAACAGGTTGCCCTTGAAGTTCATGTCCGCGGTCATGGCACCGGCATCGCCCGCCTTTTCCGCGATGCCAAACTCCCGCTCGGCCTGCTGAATGGCTTGGTCGAACTTCCCCTGGTCGGCGTAGACCACCGCCTGAACGAAGACCGCCTGACGCCGCTCGCCATCATTCCGGGCGTTGGCGTACAGCTCGCTGAGGCGAGTGGTCGCGACGTCGGGTTTGCCGAGGTAGAGCGCATTGATGGAGGTACCGATCCGGGCCGAGATGAAATGGGGATCGAGGGCGAGAGCCTTCTGATACTGGGTAACCGATTCGTCGAACCGCCCCATCTTCATGAGTAGTTCAGCGTAGGAATCGTAGGGATTCGGGTCGTTGGGGATGAGTTCTGCGTACTTCTTGAAGGCCTGCTCCGCATCGGGATAATTGCCCACGGTCTTGTAGGCGTAGCCAAGATTGTTATAGACCGGAGGGAACGATGGCGCGATGGCGGTCGTGGCCTTGAAGGTTTCGATGGCCTTCCAGTCATCCTGCTGGCCCTGATAGAACACGCCTAGCGCGAAGCGAGCCCGCTCATCGTTCGGGAACAGAGAGACGTTTCGCTCCAAACACTCTTTCGTTTTCGCGGCATTCCCAACCGCGCCGGCCTCGGCGGCCTGGATCGCCAGCCGCTCTCCTTCGGATGCTTTGTCGGCCAGCGCGATGGCCCGGTCCAGATGGGCTCGGAACTCTTTCGCGGTGCCGGAAACATTGGCCCGGGCCAGTTCCGCGGAGGCAAAGTTCGGGTCGAGCTCCAGCGCCCTATCGAAGTGGGCAATGGCATCCGTAGCCTTGAGATTGTCCGCCAGTTCACGGCCCATGAGGAATTCCTTCCTCGCGGCTTCGGAGCTGGTTGTGATGGGGATCTTGTCTCCCCCGGGGGTGGCTCGAGTTTGCGGCTGCCCCAACAGGACGATCAGCGGAAAAAGCCCTAAGAGAGTTGCTTGTTTCATAGCGCGACTCCTCGGTGGATGATGCAGATTGGAAGGAACCGCTCGGCGGAGAGCCGGGGACGGATCTTCCTACGAGGAGTGCGAGCGAACAGTGTCGGCGCTGCTCGCCAGTTGGTTGATGTAATACTCGGCGAGTTGTGCTGCTGGCGTTTCGATGACGTTGGTGCATCCGACTACTGAAGCGCTCCTCCACCGCCGGATTGGTGTGGAGGTGCGCCTCTGCCCTGGCGATTCAACCCCTGACCCTCGGCATGCATCCGAACAGCCTGAATCGGCCCAGCATCCGTTCCAGCGGGCAGAATCCGGTCAGGCTGGACTGGAACAGGTTCAACCCGACGAAGGCGGTAAACAGAAGCCAGTAGGGGCTCACCCACCACCCGAGGGCCAGCGAGCCCAGAATGAACGTGCCGGCAATTCGGCGAATGACCATCTCGTTGCACATGTGAATCTCTCCATGTTGAAGAACCCTACGACTCGCGCCGCCGCAGCTCCCAGTACAAGAGGGGCACCACCACCATCGTGAGCAGCGTCGCCACGATGGCGCCACTCATCAGCGCCACGGCCAGTCCCTGAAAAATCGGATCCAGCACCATGACCAGTCCCCCGACGACCACCGCGGCCGCGGTGAGGGCAATGGGTCGGAAGCGTACCGCGCCCGCCTCGATCACGGCCTGACGCAGCGGCACCCCGCGTTCCTCGGCCAGGCGGATGAAGTCCACCAGCAGGATCGAGTTGCGAACGATGATGCCGGCCAGGGCGATCATTCCGATCATGCTGGTTGCCGTGAAGAAGGCCCCGGTCAGCGCATGCCCGGGCAGGATGCCGATCAGGGTGAGCGGAATCGGAGCCATGATGACCAGCGGGATGCTGAGCGATTCGAACCACCAGACCACCAGCACATAGATCAGGAGCAGCACCGCCGCGAAGGCGAGGCCAAGGTCGCGGAAGACTTCGATGGTGATCTGCCACTCGCCGTCCCACTTGATCGCGGTCTCGTCCAGCCGGTCGGGTTGCCCCGCGTTGTAGCGCCGGATCTCCGTGCCCGCCACCCGGATCGTGTCCAGGGCGCGGTTCATGGCGAGGATTGCGTAGACCGGGCTCTCGATGCTGCCCGCCACGTCGCCGGTCACATAGATCACCGGCCGGAGGTCGCGGCGGTATCGCGCCGGATCCCGGAGCGTCGAGTCGACCGCGACGAACCGGCCGAGCGGCTCGGGACCAGTCGCGGTCGGAACCGGTATCGCGAGCAGGGCCTCCGCCGTCGACCGCTGGGTGAGCGGCAGGCGGGGGACAATCGCGATCCCCTCGCGGGCGGTCCCTGAGGCGAGGCGGCCGGCGGGACTGCCCGACTCGGCGAGATAAACTGTCTGCACGATTTGTTCGACGCTCACCCCCGCCGCCGCCGCGCGCGCTCGATCGATCCGGAAGGCGAGTCGGGTCTGGGGAGCCTCGACCGTCCAGTCGACATCGACCACGCCGGGGGTAGTCTCGAACACCTGCTTCACCCGGGTGGCGGCGGCAAGGCGGGCGCTGTCCGTGCCGGCGTATACCTCCGCGACCAGCGTGGACAGCACCGGCGGACCAGGGGGAATCTCCGCGATCTTGGCGCTTGCCCCGTAGCGCCGGGCAATTGAATCGATCGCCGGTCGCACCGCGACCGCGATGGCATGGCTCTGCCTGGAACGCTCGGCCTTGCCCACCAGATTCACCTGTACGTCGGCGACGTTGGGGCCGCGACGCATGAAGTAATGCCGCACCAACCCGTTGAAGTTGAACGGCGCCGCGGTGCCCGCGTACACCTGGGTGTTGCGCACCTCTGGTACCGTGCGCAGGTAGGCCGACACCTCCGCGCCGAGTGCGGCGCTGCTTTCCAGCGTGGTCCCTTCCGGCGGGTCCAGAATTACCTGGAATTCCGACTTGTTGTCGAACGGCAGCATCTTGACCTGCACCACCCGGGCGCCGACCAGCCCCATGGACAGGAGGAGCAGGACCACGACACCGCCATAGAACAGCCTCCGGCGTCGCGGCCAGTCCATGAGGCTGCTCATGAGCCAGGTGTAGAACCGGCTGAAACCGGTGCCCGAAGTCTCCGCCACCGTTTCCGCGATTCCTTCACTCGCCTTGACGTGGCCCTTGAGCAGCCGGTAGGCGAGATAGGGCGTGATGACGAACGCCACCGCGAGGCTCGCCAGCATCGCGACGCTGGCGCCGACGGGGATCGGCCGCATGTAGGGACCCATGAGTCCCCGCACGAACGCCATGGGCAGGATCGCGGCAATTACCGTGAAGGTGGCAAGGATGGTCGGGTTCCCGACCTCGTCCACTCCTTCCACCGCCGCCTCGGCCGGATCCTTCCCACCCATCGCGATATGCCGGTAGATGTTCTCCACGACCACGATGGCATCATCGACCAGGATGCCGATCGAGAAAATCAGCGCGAACAGGGTGATGCGGTTGAGGGTATAGCCCAGCGCATAGTAGCTGAACAGGGTAAGCGCGAGGGTCACCGGCACTGCGACCAGTACCACGACCGCCTCACGCCATCCCAGGAAGAGCCCGATCAACAGGGTTACGGAGATCGTCGCGATCCCCAGATGCTGGATCAGCTCGCTGGCTTTTTCCCGGGCGGTCTCGCCGTAGTTCCTGGTCTCCGTCACGGTCACATCCGCGGGCAGGAGTCGGGTGCGGGCCTGCTCAACCCGCTCCAGGACCCGGCGGGCGACGTCGGTCGCGTTAGCCCCCTTTCGCTTGGCGATGCTGATCGTGACTGCGCTGGCGGTACCGGAGTCCGGGGCAGCGTAGGTGACGTAATCAGAACGCTCGCCGAATTCCTCCCGCACTATCGCGACATTGCGGAGATACACCGCGGAGCCGCCCCGCGAGCTCACCACCACGCCCGCTACCTCGGCCGCGTCGGCGAGAGGGGCGCCGATCTGCACCCGGTAGACGGAGCCGGCGCTTGTCACCTCGCCCGCCTCGAGGCGCGCATTGGCCCCCTTCAGAGCCCGGGCAACCTCGCCTGGAGTCACACCGGCGGCAGCCAGCCGCGCCGGATCGAGATCCACCCGGATCTGCCGGGGCTGGCCCCCGATCACCAAGGTCTCCGCGACGTCGGGCACCGTGCGGATTTCGTCCTCGAGCTGAGCCGCCATCTGGCGCAGCTCATTGGAGCCGTACCGGGTGGAGGCAACGGTCAGCGTCAGAATCGGGACGTCATCGATCGAGTGCGGTTTCACCAGCGGTGGCAACGCTCCCGGCGGTATCCGGTCCGAGTCGGCCAACAGCTTCGCTTGGACCCGGGTAACGCTGCGCTCCTGATCCTCACCCACCTTGAAGCGTACCGTGACGAGGGTGTAGCCCTCGCCGGCCATGGAATACACATGCTCGACCGCCGGAATCTCCCACATCCGCTGTTCGATCGGCCTGGTGAGGAGCAGGTCAACCTCGGCAGGTGTCGCGCCCGGCAGCGCCTCGATGACGTCGATCATCGGGACCGAGATCTGGGGCTCTTCCTCGCGCGGGGTCGCGAGGATGCCCAGCAGCCCGACCGCCAACGCGGCCACCGTCACCAGCGGGGTGAGCTTGGAGTGCAGGAACCGGCTGGCGAGCCGCCCGGCGAAACCCATGGTCAGCGGCTCCCGATGAGAATGACGTCACCGGACCTGAGGCCCGAGAGGATCTCGATCATGCCACCGGTTCCGGACCCCGAATCCATCGCCTTCACCCAGCGGAGCTCGCTTCCGGCATCCGTCCTCAATCGAACACCGGTGAGGTCTCCTTCCCGAACCAGGGCGTCCGCCGGGATAAGCATCGCGTTCCGACTTCCACTGGGAACCCGGATGGTCGCGGCGCTACCGGGGAGGAATTCACCACTGGGGTTTTGCACGATCGCATTCAAGGTGTACACCGCGCTGGCGGGAGCAGGCACTGTCCCTTCGAGCACGGCGTGGGCCGGCCGACCCTCGATGCTCGCGTCGAGCGCTGCCCCTGGTCGGAGTCGGGCCGCAATCGGAGGTGGCAGCGTGACGCTGACCCGGAGGCGTGAGGCATCCTGTACCTCGACGATGGGCGCGCCCGGAGCCGCAAAGGCGCCCGGGTCGACGAACCGCCGGGTAACGATACCGCTGAACGGCGAACGGATCTCCGCATACGCCCCCACCGCGTCCAGTTCGGCCCGTGAGGCCCGCGCGGTTTGCAGCCCCGCCTCGGCGCGCGCCAATCCGGTTTCGACCTGCTCGAGTTGGTAGCGTGTCGCAGCGCTGTCGGCGTACAGGGCCCGGAACCGATCGGCCTGGGTGCGGGCATCCTGGTACAGTGCCTCGGCCGCGGCAATCCCCGCCTCCACCTGAGCGCGCCGCGCTTCAACGTCGCGCGCATCGATCCGTGCCAGCAGCTCACCGCTCCGCACCCGGTCGCCTTCTCGCACCAGGACCTCGGTGACGCTCCCCGTCAGCCTGGTACTCAGAGTGGCGCGCGCGATCGGCTCGGCGATTCCGGCAGATTCGAACGTGCCCGGGATCGTGCTGTCTCGAACGGTGAAGGTCTCGGCGTCGACCATCGCCGTTGTCGCCGGCGGGCTGGTATCACTCGCCTCGCCGCGGCCGCAGCCAGCCAGCAGGGCCGCCAGCAATGCCGCCCGGCTCAGGATCGGTTTCATCGTCATCACCTAAGTCTCGAGGTCCTGCAGGGGCGACAGATCCAGCCCCTGCGCTTTCCGCACTTCCGCCAACGCAATGAGCACGTCATATCGCGCGGCGACGTCTCTGAGCTGGGAGTCGGTGTCAATCGCCGCCGCATCGAAGAGCTCGGTCACTGTCGCGAGGCCACCGTCGTACTTCCGGCTCACGATACGATGGGCCTCCCGGGCCTGCGCGCCGGCAACCTGGGCGATCTCCAGCCGGGACAGGGCTACCGCCAGCCCGGCTGTGGCGCGGTCCAGCTCCAGCGCTGCCTGTGCCTCAGCCGCCTCCCTCCGGGAGCCGGCCGCCATCGTGTTGCCGTCCGCCACCCGCCCCTCCGAGAGTTCCCGGGCGCCGCTGAACGGCGACCAGCTGAGCATGAGGCCGACCGTCCAGGCACTCTTTCCTCCAAACGGCGTCTCGGCCGTGTTCCACTCGAGGCGGCCAAACGAATTGAGGCGGGGCAGATACAGCGCCCTGGCCCGACCGCGGTCGGCGGCCATCGCGGCCGATTCGTGCCCGGCGGCCACCACGTCTGCCCGAGCCATCGCGGCCGAAGTGTCCGGCGCCTCCCCCGCGACGGCGCTGACGCGTCCCGCGCTCGGCAGTGAATCCGGCAGCGTGAAGGCCGTGTCTCCCGGTTCGCCCATCAGCATTGCCAGGCCAAGCTTCGCGACCCGAGCCTCGCTCCGGGCGCCGATCAACGACGCCTCCACTTCCCCGGCCTTTACCGAGGCGAGCAGGGCATCGGATCGGGTCACCATGCCGCGCTTTTCCAGCGACTCCGCTTCCCGCTGGTGGGATCGGGCCGCGACCAGTGCCGCTTCCAGAGTGCGCACCCGTTCGGTGGCCAGTACCGCGCCCCAGTAGCCGCGGGCTACCTCCACCGCGGTCACGGTCCGAGTCCAGAGTTCCGCTGAGCGGGCCGCTTCGCGGGCCTCGACCGCGGCCTGCCGCCCCCGCCACGCGTCGGCATTGAACAGAGGCACCTCGACTACAACGCCGGTCATCATGTTGCCGGTGGCGGGCGGGTCGTTGAGGACGGCGGGGGCGAAGGATGCCGGCGTCACGGCCCGCTGGCGGAGGGTGAACCCGAAGGCGCCGAGGGGGTCAGTGGTACGGGCGTACCCGCCTTCGAACCGGACGGTCGGGAGAATCCCTTCCAAGGGTGCGAGAGCCGCGCCGCTTCGGGCCTTCGACTCTCCTGCCGCGGCGCGGTTGGCATAGGCGCCACTGTCGGCGCGTTCCAGGGCCTGTCGGAGGGTCAGCGGGGCCTGGGCGCCGAGCGGGCTGGCGAGGCCGGCGAGGCCGGCGAGGGCGAGGAGCAGGACAATCGGATTACGCATCGCTCAGAGCCGGGAACCGGCCACCTCGGTCTGGGGTCTTGTGTGTTTGAGTATATGACTATATAGTTATATATGTGGCTCGTGTCAAGCCCGGCCTGGACGCCGCTGTGGCGCCGGCCAAGCCTCTACTGCATTGTTATATGGTCATTTGCCCTGGAAGTGCGGATCCCATGCCCCGGAAGCCCCTGTCCACCGAGCAGTTGGGACTCATCGCCGAGCGGTTCAAGGCGCTCTCCGAGCCCTCGCGGTTGGAGATCCTGAACACGCTGCGGGAGGGTGAGCGGACGGTCTCGGAGATTCTGGAGGCCACCGGCTTGGGCCAGGCCAACGTCTCCAAGCACCTCCAGCTGCTGCACGCCTCCGGCTTCGTCGATCGACGGAAGGACGGCGTCAGCACCTACTACCGGCTGGCGGACGGAGACGTGCTCCGACTCTGCGAGCTGATGTGCGGGAGGCTGGAGGTGGAGGCCCGGGTTAAGAAGAAGCTATTCGCCTGAGGGCTCGGATCGGCCCTCGTTCGCCGTGAGATCCTCCTCAAGGATCCAGGTACCGCTTCTGGTAAGATCTCCCCCTTTCCCGACGCTAACCCCCGTCACCAACTCGGGGGCAGCGATCGACCGGCCCCACCCAATTAGGGGGCCGCTGCCTCCCTGAGATTCATGCGGAGGTAATTCGATGTCGCAGGTAAAGGATGCAGCGCCCGCCCGGATAAAACCCGCTCTCTCCACACCCTCAGAGCGTCAGGTCTCATATGGCACAGTGGAGGTGGACGGACTCGCCATCGCCTACCGTGAGGCCGGCCGGCCCGAGAGTCCCAAGCTCGTGCTCCTCCACGGCTTCCCCGCGAGTTCGCATCAGTACCGCAACCTCGTGCCTGCCCTGGCCGACAGGTTTCACGTGATCGCTCCCGACTATCCGGGCTTCGGGCTCAGTGATCGGCCAGATCCCGACCAATGGGAGTACACGTTCGACCACCTGTCGGAGGTCATCGAGCGTTTCCTCCAGCTCAAGGGCTTCACGCGCTACGGGCTCTACGTGCAGGACTACGGGGGACCGGTTGGTTTCCGGATCGTGAGCCGAAATCCGAACGTGCTGGAGTGGCTCATCATCCAGAACTCAAACGCTTATGAAGTGGGCTTCACCGCCGCGTGGGATGGATTGCGAGGCGCGCTCTGGAAGAACCGGACGCCTGAGACCGAGGCGCCGCTGCACGGCTTTCTGACGCCCGAGACCATCAAGGCGATCTATCTCCACGGCGCCGAGCGTCCGGAGCTGATCAGCCCGGACAACTGGGAGTCGGATTCGGCGTTCATGCAACGTCCGCACGCTGTGCGGCTCAATCTCGACCTGTTCTATGACTATCGCACTAACGTCCCGCTCTATCCCGCATGGCAGCGCCTGCTGCGTGAGCGGCCGCCGCGCACCCTCATCTTCTGGGGACAGCGCGACATCTTCTTCACCCCGGAAGGCGGCGAGGCTTATCTCGCCGACCTGCCGGACGCGGAGCTGCACCGGCTTGCCGCGGGACACTTCGCGGTAGAGGATCATCTGGACTACATCGCGACCCATATCAAGAAGTTCCACGCAGCGCGTTGACCTCACACGCCGGACTGGCGGTCGAGTCCCGGGACGACCATAATCGACGCATGGCGTCGATGGAAAACGATCGGGAGTCGGCGGAGTGGCTTCTCGGCTTAAGCGCCGAGGGGCCAGTCCGTGAGGAGACAGTCAGTCGCCTCCGTGCATTACTCCTCCGGGTAGCCAGGGCCGTGGCCACCCAGAGGAGAGCCAGCTTGCCGGATCGGGGATGGGAAGAAGTGGATGACTTGTGTCACCAGGCCGCGAGTGACGCGGCGATGGCGATTCTCAGCAAGCTTCCAGACTTTCGCGGCGATTCCCGCTTCACCACCTGGGCCTGCAAGTTCGCGATGTTCGAGATTTCGACCCGTCTCCGCCGCCACGCGTGGCGTCACCGGAAGATCGAGCTGGACGAGCGGGTCTGGGACCGGTTGGCGGACTCAGCGCCTCCGGCTCTCACCCGGCTGGAGCAGACCGAAACACTTCATTGCCTCGAGCGGGCAATTCGGCAGGACCTGACCGATCGGCAGCGCCTGGTCTTCCAGGCGGCCGTGCTCGACGAAGTGCCGATCGACGTGCTGGCCGAGCGACTCGAGAGTAACCGCGGGGCGATCTACAAGGTCCTGCACGACGCCCGAGCCCGGCTCCGGAAGGCCGTAGCGAGGAGCGAGGGCAAGGAGGAGCGGGTATGAGTCGGGACCCACTCGAAGGATTGCTGGGCCACACCGGTCGGGATCCGGGCTGCGATGCAGCGTTTGCGCAGTTCGACCGCTATTGCGATGCCGCCCTGCG
>DATBGE010000037.1:0-17396 GCA_036558125.1 Gemmatimonadales bacterium
CTCGAGGACCGTATGGCCAAGGCCAAATTCGAGCGCACCAAGCCGCACGTGAACGTGGGAACCATCGGCCACGTTGACCATGGAAAGACCACCACCACCGCCGCCCTCACCAAGGTGTCGGCCGACAAGGGGCTGGCCTCCTACGTCCCGTACGACACGGTGGCGAAGGCCTCGGAATCACAGGGCCGCCGCGACGCGACCAAGATCCTGACGATCGCGACCAGCCACGTCGAGTACAGCACCGAGAAGCGCCACTACGCGCACGTGGACTGCCCGGGCCATGCCGACTACGTGAAGAACATGATCACCGGCGCGGCGCAGATGGACGGCGCCATTCTCGTGGTCAGCGCGAGCGACGGCCCGATGCCCCAGACCCGTGAGCACATCCTGCTCGCCCGTCAGGTGAACGTGCCGTCCATCGTCGTCTTCATGAACAAGTGCGACCTGGTCGAGGACGCCGAGCTGCTGGATCTGGTGGAGCTCGAAGTCCGCGAGCTGTTGAGCAAGTACGAGTTCCCGGGCGATGACCTGCCGGTGATTCGTGGCTCGGCCACCGGGGCCATCAAGGGCGAGGAGCAGTGGGTCAAGAAGATGTGGGAGCTGCTCGACTCACTCGACAACTACATCCCCCAGCCCAAGCGCGATGTCGACAAGCCGTTCCTGATGCCGGTCGAGGACGTGTTCTCGATCACCGGCCGCGGCACGGTGGCCACCGGCCGTATCGAGCGGGGCAAGGTCAAGGTGGGCGAGGAACTCGCCCTGGTCGGCTTCGGCTCGGACAAGAAGACGGTGGTGACCGGCGTCGAAATGTTCCGCAAGCTGCTGGACCACGGCGAGGCGGGAGACAACGTCGGCCTGCTGCTCCGCGGCGTCGAGAAGAACGAGATCGAGCGCGGCATGGTGCTCGCCAAGGCCGGCAGCATCACCCCGCACACCAAGTTCAACGCCGAGGTCTACGTCCTGACCAAGGAAGAGGGGGGACGCCACACTCCGTTCTTCAAGGGGTACCGGCCCCAGTTCTACTTCCGCACCACGGACGTGACCGGCTCGGTGGAGCTGCCCGAGGGCGTCGAGATGGTGATGCCGGGCGACAACATCCAGATGATGATCGAGCTGATCACGCCGATCGCCATGGATGAGGGCCTCCGCTTCGCCATCCGCGAGGGTGGGCGCACGGTGGGCGCCGGAGTGGTGACCAAGATTTTGAAGTAGCCATAAGCCCATAAGCCGTAAGCCACTCTGCTTACGGCTTTAGGCTTAAGGCTTAAGGCTTCTTAGCCAGCGGCACAGAGGACACATGGCACAGCGAATTCGCATCCGACTCAAGGCGTTCGATCACGGCGTGCTGGACCAGGCCGCGGCCGATATCGTGCGTACTGCCGAGAAGACCGGAGCGCAGGTCTCGGGGCCCATTCCATTGCCGGTGAAGATCGAGCGGTGGACGGTGCTGCGGAGCCCCCATATCGACAAGAAGAGCCGGGAGCAGTTCGAGCTGCGCACGCACAAGCGCCTGCTGGACATCAACGACTCACGGCCGCAGACGATGGACGCGCTGACCAAGCTGGATTTGCCGGCCGGCGTGGACGTCGAGATCAAGGTCGAATAGCCATGGCGAATGGTTTGATCGGGCGGAAGCTCGGGATGACCCGGGTTTTCGCCGAGGACGGCGCCTCGGTGCCGGTGACCGTCATCGAAGCCGGACCGTGCCGCGTGGTCCAGGTGAAGACCGATGCGGTGCAGCTCGGCTTCGAGAGCCGGGCCAAGGCGCAGACGACACGCGCGCTGCTGGGCCACGCGAAGAAAGCGGGCCTTGAAGCGGCGCCCTGGATCCTGCGAGAGTTCGCAGTGGGCGAAGCTCAGCACGCGGCCGGCGACACGGTCACCGTGGGAATCTTCACTCCCGGTGAGCTGGTCAAGGTGACCGGCACCTCCAAAGGTCGCGGCTTTCAGGGCATGGTGCACCGTTACGGCGCCGGCGGCGGCCCCGAAACTCACGGCAACACGCGGCACCGGAAGCCGGGTTCCATCAGCCCGGGCACCGATCCGTCCCGCGTCATCAAGGGCAAGCGGCTTCCCGGCCACATGGGAGCGGAGCGCCACACCGAGATGGGCCTCCGCGTCGTGAAGGTGGATGCCGAACGGAATTTGCTGTTCATCCGCGGTGCCGTACCCGGAGCCAAGCATGGGATCCTGCTGGTGAACAAGCAGAAGGGCAGGAGCCGCCATGATTGAAGCCCCGCATTTCTCGCCCGCCGGCTCGCGCAAGGGTTCGACTGCGCTGCCCGAGGCGTTCTTCGATGGGACTGTGCACGAGGCCTCGCTGCACCAGGCGGTCACGACCTACCTGGCCAATCAGCGGCAGGGCACGCACATGACCAAGACCCGGAGTTTCGTCTCCGGCGGCAATCAGAAGCCCTGGAAGCAGAAGGGCACCGGCCGCGCTCGCGCGGGCTCGACTCGTTCGCCGCTGTGGCCCGGCGGTGGTACCACCTTCGGACCCCAGCCCCGCGATTACCGGCTGGGGATGCCCCGCAAGGTGAAGCAGCTGGCTCGAAAGTCGGCGCTCAACGCTCGCGCTTCGGAAGGCGCCCTCTTCGTGGTGGAGCGGTTCGATCTCGAGAGCCCCAAGACGGCGCGCGTCGTCGAACTGCTCGAGGCGATGGAAGTGGGCGGAAAGAAGGCGCTGCTGCTGACCCACGGTCTCAGCCAGGCCCTGGTTCTCTCCGCGCGGAACATTCCCCACGTCAATGTGCTGCCCTACCAGGATGCGTCGGCGTACGACGTCCTGTGGGCCGATGTCGTGATCGTTGAAGAGGGTGCCCTGAGTGGGGAGGCGGCCGAGCCGTTCGTGCGGCCGTTCGTCCCCGGACCCAAGACCGCTCCCGCCGAAAGGGCAGAACGTCCGGCCAGGGCCAAGCCCGCCAAGGAAGCGAAGGCCAAGGCTGCTCCCAAGGCGAAGGCTGCGAAGGCTGCACCCAAGGCGAAGGCCAAGTCGGCAAAGCCTGCGGCCAAGAAGTCGGCCAAGGCTCCCAAGGCCAGGGCTGCGAAGCCGGCCCCGAAGAAGAAGAAGAAGGGGGGCAAGTAAATGTCGACGCTGCACCAGGTGATCGTCCGCCCGGTCGTAACCGAGAAGAGCTCCGCCGCCTACCAGATGCGGAAGGAATACACCTTCGAGGTCCATCCCGAGGCGAACAAGTATCAGATCAGCGAGGCTCTCCAGAAGCTGTTCGGCGTAACCGTGACCCGGGTTCGCACCATGCAGATGCGGCGCCACGAAGTGGTGCGGGGCCGCACCCGCGGGACCACGGCCCGGTGGAAGAAGGCGATCGTCACCCTGAAGGAAGGGGACCAGATCCCCGTGTTCGAGGGCTGAGATGAGCATTCGACAGTTCAGGCCGGTGACCGCCGCGTCGCGGTTCCGCTCGGTGTCCGGGTTCGATGAGATCACCCGGGCGACGCCCGAGAAGAGTCTGCTCGAGCCGATTCGGAAGACCGGTGGGCGGAACAATCTCGGGCACGTGACCATGCGCTACATCGGCGGCGGTCACAAGCGGATGTACCGCCGGATCGACTTCAAGCGGAACAAGTTCGGTGTGCCGGCCAAGGTGACCGAGATCGAATACGATCCCAACCGGAGCGCTCGCATCGCGCTGCTGGTCTACGCCGACGGCGAGAAGCGCTACATCCTGCACCCCAAGGGTCTGAACGTCGGTGACACGGTGCTCTCGGGCCCCGGCGTTGATCCCCGGGTGGGGAACGCGATTCCGCTCGGCGAGGTTCCGCTCGGTACCGTGGTGCACTGCGTCGAGCTCAAGATCGGCAAGGGAGGGCAGATCGCCCGGACCGCCGGGGCTGGCGTCGAGGTGATCGCGAAGGAAGGCGAGTACGTAACGGTCCGGCTCCGCTCGACCGAAATGCGCCGGATTCACGCCCGCTGCATCGGCACGATCGGCGAAGTGGGCAATGCGGAGCACGAGCTGCTGTCAGTGGGCAAGGCGGGCAAGACCCGCTGGCTGGGCCGGCGCGGCCGGGTGCGTGGCGTCGCCAAGAACCCGGTGGACCATCCGCTGGGTGGCGGTGAGGGCAAGAGCTCGGGCGGCCGTCCGCCGGTCTCGCCCTGGGGCAAGCCGGAAGGCAAGAAGACCCGGCACAAGAAGAAGGCTTCTACCAAGCTCATCGTGCGCGGCCGCAAGCGCGGGAAGGCGACCCAATAATGTCGCGGAGCATCAAGAAGGGCCCGTTCGTTCAGGAGGCGCTGCTCCTGAAGGTTCAGGTGCTCAACAGCAAGAATGAGAAGAAGGTGGTGAAGACCTGGAGCCGGAGCAGCACCATTCTGCCCGAGTTCGTGGGTCACACCTTCGCGGTCCATAACGGCAACAAGTTCGTGCCGGTGTATGTGACCGAGAACATGGTGGGTCACAAGCTCGGCGAGTTCGCGCCGACCCGCCTGTTCCGGGGCCACAGCGGCAAGCTGGTGGCGGACAAGAAGGCGAAAGCGGAATGACCGGGCGCAGCACGGTCATCCCGAGCGTAGCGATGGATCTGAGGAGGATTAACGACTGATGGCAACTGAAGCCCAGGCGATCCAGCGGTGGGTCCGGCAGAGCCCGCGGAAGATGCGGCTCGTGGCTGATCTCATTCGCGGCAAGAACGTGAACGAGGCGTACGCCATCCTCAAGTTCACCAAGAAACTGGCCGCCAAGCAGATCGAGAAGACGCTGCGCTCGGCGGTGGCGAATGCCGAGCAGCGGGCCCTCAAGGACAACGAGGCGCTCGACGTCGATACGCTGTTCGTCACCAAGCTGGTAATAAACATGGGCAAGCCGCTCAAGCGGTTCAGCACCGCGGCACAAGGGCGCGGCGTTCCGATCCGCAAGCGGACCAGCCACGTGGAGATCCATGTGGCGAGCAAGGAGATCGAGTAATGGGCCAGAAGACGCATCCGATCGGCCTGCGGCTGGGCATCGTCAAGCAGTGGAAGTCGCGCTGGTTCGCGGCCAAGGACATGCCGGCGCTGCTCAAGGAAGACGAGCTGATCCGGAAGTACCTGAAGGCCCGTCTGGGGCACGCGGCGATCGCCGAGGTCCACATCGAGCGGCGGCCCGGCAAGGTGACCGTCACGGTGCACACCGGGCGTCCCGGCGTCGTGATCGGCAAGCGGGGCGCGGAGGTGGACAAGCTGCGCGACGAGCTGGCCCAGCTCACCGGCAAGGAAGCGGCGATCAACGTCGAGGAGATCAAGCGGCCAGAGCTTTCGTCCCAGCTCGTGGCCGACAACATCGCGCACCAGCTGACCCAGCGGATCTCGTTCCGCCGGGCCATGAAGCGCGCGGTGCAGAGCGCCATGCGGATGGGCGCCCAGGGCATCAAGGTGCGTGCGGCGGGCCGCTTGGGTGGCGCCGAAATCGCCCGGACCGAGGGCTATCGCGAGGGACGGGTGCCGCTCCACACCCTGCGAGCGGACGTGGACTACGCAACGAGCACGGCCAAGACGACCTACGGCACCATCGGCATCAAGGTGTGGATCTTCAAGGGTGAAGTGATCGAAGATCTGTCGGGCCGTACGTACAGCACGGGGAACTGACGCATGCTGGCGCCTAAGAGAGTCAAGTTCCGGAAGATGTTCAAAGGCCGGACCAAGGGTCTGGCCACCCGGGGGAACGCGGTCTCCTTCGGAGACTACGGACTCATGTCCATGGAGCCGGGCTGGGTAAGCAACCGGCAGATCGAAGCCGCACGGGTGGCCCTCACTCGCGAGATGAAGCGGGGCGGCAAGGTCTGGATCCGGGTCTTCCCCGACAAGCCGATCACCAAGAAGCCGGCCGAGACCCGCATGGGTAAGGGCAAGGGCAATCCCGAGGGCTGGGTCGCAGTGGTGAGGCCGGGCCGGATTCTGTTCGAGGTGGAAGGCGTGGACGAGACGTTGGCGAAGAAGTCGCTCGCGCTGGCCGCCGCCAAGCTGCCGGTGATCACCCGGTTCGTGCACCGGCAGGAGGACTGAGATGAAGTTGAACGAACGGGATCAGCTGACGCAGATGTCGGTCGAAGAGCTGCGCAACAAGCTGGCGGAGCTTACCGAAGAGCGGTTCCGGCTGCGTTTCCGGTCGGCTACCGAGTCGGTGGACAACCCGATGCGGTTCCGCAGCCTGCGGCGGGACATCGCGCGGTTGAAGACGCTGCTGCGGGCCCGCGAGCTGGCGAAGTAATCCGTGGTTCGACGGTTCGACGGTTCGAGAGACGAACCGACGAACCGACGGACATTGAACCGTAAGGGCGACATGACTGAGACGACCGAAGCCACGACCCGCAGCCGGCGGAAGACCCGCACCGGAGTCGTGACCAGCGACAAGATGACCAAGACCGTAACGGTCTCGATGGTGCGGCGGTTCGCGCACCCGGCCTACGGCAAGCAGCTCACCCGCACCAAGACGGTGAAGGCCCGGGACGATCACGGGGCCAAGGTGGGTGATACGGTGCTCATCATGGAGACGCGTCCTCTCGCCAAGACGGTTCGCTGGCGGGTGGTTGAAATCGTCGAGCGGGCGAAATAACGAGGAAGCCATGGTTCAGCAAGAATCGGTCGTCAAAGTCGCGGATAACTCCGGCGCTCGGAAGGCGCTGGTCATCCGGGTGTTGGGCGGGAGCAAGCGCCGCTACGCCGGAGTCGGCGACACCGTGGTGGTGACCATCAAGGATGCGATCCCCACCGGCCAGGTGAAGAAGGGCGACGTGGCGAAGGCGGTCCTGGTTCGCACCGTGAAGGAGACCCGCCGCAAGGACGGCTCCTACATCCGCTTCGACGAGAACGCGGTGGTGTTGATCAACGAGCAGGGCGAGCCCCGCGCCACCCGCATCTTCGGACCGGTCGCGCGCGAGCTCCGCGAGAAGAAGTACATGAAGATCGTCTCGCTGGCCCCGGAGGTGCTGTAGCATGAAGCCGCTGGTTTACAAGAAGGCGAAGCGGGTCCGTCACAAGCCCGCAGTCCGACAGAAGCTCCATATCGCCAAGGGCGATACGGTGCAGGTCATCTCCGGTGACGAGAAGGGGAAGCGCGGCAAGGTGCTGCATGTCTACCCCCGCACCGGCCGGGTGACGATCGATGGTGTGAACGTGGTGAAGCGCCACCGCCGCCAGACTCAGACGAGCCAGGGCGGCATCGTGGAGTTCCCGGCGCCGATTCATCACTCGAAGGCGATGCTGATCGATCCCAAGTCCGGGGCTCCGACCCGCATCCGGCGGCGCAAGGACGCCGACGGGACGCTGGAGCGGATCGCCGTGACCTCGGGACAGCCGATTTTGAGGAACCGGTAAGATGGCCGAGACCACAGAAAAGGCCGCGGAGAAGCCCGCCAAGAGCGGGAAGTCTCCCAAGGCCGAAGGCAAGGGGAAGGACAAGGGCGGCGCCGCTGGTGCCACCGATCCGGCACCCAAGGCAGTCGAGGGGACGCCCCGGCTCAAGACGTACTATGAGAAAGTGATCCGGCCGAACCTCGCCAAGGAGTTCGGGCTGACCAACACCCACGAAGTGCCCCGGATCATGAAGGTGGTGCTGAACGTGGGCATGGGTGAGGCGGCACGGACGCCCAAGATGCTCGAGGCCGTGATCGAAGAACTGGGACTGATCACCGGGCAGAAGGCGACGATCCGCCGCTCCAAGAAGGCGATCGCGAACTTCAACCTCCGGGCGGGCTTGCCGGTGGGCGCCACGGTCACTCTCCGCAACGCGCGGATGTACGAGTTCCTGGACCGCTTCATCAACATCGCGGTCCCCCGGATTCGCGACTTCCGCGGGTTGCCGAACAAGAGCTTCGACGGGCGGGGGAACTACACGCTCGGCATCAAGGAGCAGATGATCTTCCCCGAAATCGACTTCGACAAGGTCGAGAAGATTCACGGGATGGACATCACGATCGTGACCAACGCGGGCCGGGACGACCTGGCCATGTCATTGCTGAGAGAGTTTGGCTGGCCGTTCCGGGGCGAGACGCCACTGCGGGTAGCGTAAGGAGTAAGGAGTAAGGAGTGCGTAAGAGGTGAGGACGATCGAGGAGTTGGGAATCCACTCCTCACTCCTGACTCCTCACTCTTCAGACGAATCAAGAGGAGAAGTCGATGGCAAAGACCTGTTGGATTGAGCGGGCCAAGCGTACGCCGAAATTCAAGGTACGGACCGTCCGTCGCTGTCAGCGCTGTGGGCGTTCGCGCGCGACACTGCGGAAGTTCGGCCTGTGCCGCATTTGTTTCCGAGAGCTCGCGCTCCGGGGTGAGATCCCCGGGGTCCGCAAGGCCAGCTGGTAGGAGAGGACCCAACGCATGAGCATGACTGATCCCCTGGCGGATATGCTGACCCGCATCCGGAACGCCTGCGCGGCAGGCCACCGGCGCGTGGACATCCCGGTTTCCAAGCTCAAGAGTGAGCTGGCGCGGTTGCTGCGCGACAACCATTACATCGCGGACTTCAAGATCCTCGACGATGGGGCGCACGGCGTCCTCCGGCTCTATCTCAAGTACCACGACGAGCAGCCGGTGATTCGCGAGCTGCGCCGAGTCTCGACGCCGGGACTCCGCCGCTACGTGAAGTCTCGCGAGATCCCGCGGGTCAAGAACGGCCTCGGAATGGCGATCGTATCGACCCCCAAGGGGCTGATGTCCGATCGGGATGCCCGATCGGCCAACCTCGGCGGCGAGCTGCTCGCCGTCGTCTGGTAAGCGACCATGTCCCGAATCGGCAAGAAGCCCGTCGCGGTGCCCAAGGGCGTCACGGTGACGCTCAACGGCAATACCGTGTCGGTGAAGGGCCCCAAGGGTGAACTGGCCCGCACCTTCCACCCCGAGATGTCACTGGCGATGGAAGGGGAAAACGTCACCGTCTCCCGCCCCAGCGACGAGACCCGGCATAAGGCACTCCACGGGCTCTCCCGCACTCTGCTCGCCAACATGGTCGAGGGGGTGACGAAGGGCTACAACAAGACGCTGGAGATCCAGGGGGTCGGCTACAAAGCGGAGACCAAGCCTTTCGGCCTGCAGTTGAGCCTCGGCTTCTCCCACCCGGTGCAGTACAAGGCGCCGGCCGGGATCAAGTTTGCGGTCGAGAACAACACCGTGGTGAAGATCGAAGGAGCCGACAAGGAGATGGTCGGCCAGGTGGCCGCCGAGCTGCGGAACATGCGTCCGCCCGAGCCGTACAAAGGCAAGGGCATCCGGTACCAGGGCGAGCAGGTTCGCCGCAAGGCCGGCAAGACAGGAGCGAAGTAATCATGCGCGCGATCAAGTCGCCCTCCACACGGCAGGAGCTGCGTTACCGGCGGCATCTGCGAGTGCGGAAGAAGGTCACCGGCACGGCCGGGCGTCCCCGCCTCGTCGTGTTCCGTTCGTTGAAGCACATCTATGCCCAGCTGGTGGATGACGACCGCGGGGTCTGCATCCTCGGCGTGAGCGACCTGACCGATGGCGTGAAGGCCGAAGGCGCCGGCAAGGTGGGCAGGGGCAAGGCTGTCGGTAAAGCCCTGGCGGAGAAGGCCAAGTCCGCGGGAGTCAGCAAGGTGGTGTTCGACCGGGCAGGTTACCGTTACCATGGGCGCGTCAAGGCGGTTGCCGAAGGCGCGCGCGAAGCCGGACTGGAGTTCTGAGCATGGCCGATCAGGAACAGGGAACCGCGCCGGGCGCCGAGGCAGGCGCGCCCAGCACCACTGGTGAAGCGCCCGCTGGGCGCGGCCGGGGCCGTGGTCGTGGCCGTGGTGGCGAGCGGGGCGGCAAGCGCGGCGACCGGGACCGGGACCGGGAGCGCGAGCACAGCGAGTTCGTCGAGAACGTGGTCGCGATCAACCGTGTCGCCAAGGTCGTGAAGGGTGGCCGTCGCTTCTCGTTCAACGCCCTGGTCGCCGTCGGCGATGGCAAGGGCAAGGTCGGCATCGCGACCGGCAAGGCGAATGAAGTCTCCGAGGCGGTGCGCAAGGCCGTTGATGCCGCCAAGCGCTCGATGGTCGAGCTGCCGCGGATCGGCGCCACCATTCCTCACGAGGTCATCGGAAGCCATGGCGCCGGCCGGGTGTTACTCAAGCCCGCCGCGAGCGGTACCGGCGTCATCGCCGGCGGTCCGGTGCGCGCGGTGCTCGAGTGCGCGGGAATCACCGACATTCTGACCAAAAGCCTGGGCTCCAACAATCCGCACAACATGGTGCGGGCGACCATGCAGGGCCTGTCCAGCCTGGTCACGGTGCGGCAGATCGCACGGGAACGCGGAATCGAGGTCGATTCGATTCCCTACCGGGCGCCGCAGGAGGTGACCCGTGGGTAGGAATCCAGCCGTGGGCCGGCAGGGTCCGGCCCACCACGAAGCGATCATTCCCGGCGAGAAGACCGCGAAGGTCCTCGAGGTGAAGCAGATTCGCTCGGTCATCGGACGGCCGGAGACCATGCGGAGGACGCTCGCGGCCCTCGGGCTGCGACATCACCAGCAGACGGTGAAGGTGCCGAATACCGCCTCGATCCGGGGCATGCTGTTCAAGGTGCGCCACATGGTGACCGTGGCGCCCGCGGAGAAGAACTGATGAACGACGAAACCAGGCGGATTACGCTTTCTACTCTGTCTCCGGCTCGCGGCTCGCGCTCGGCGCGGAAGCGGGTCGGACGAGGACCCGGGTCCGGCCTGGGCAAGACGGCCGGCAAGGGCAACAAAGGCCATAAGGCCCGCACCGGTGGCAGCACCAATCCGGGCTTCGAAGGCGGCCAGATGCCGATGTATCGCCGGCTGCCGAAGCGGGGCTTCACCAATCCGTTCAAAGTGACCGCGCAGCCGGTGAACGTGAAGCAGCTGGAAAAGCTCACTGCGGCCGAGGTCAATCCTGATACGTTGTTTGCAGCCGGCCTGATCGCCAAGCGGGACGTAGCGGTGAAGCTGCTGGGCACCGGTGACATCAACCGGGCCTACACCGTCAGCGGCATTGCGCTCTCGGCTTCGGCGCGCGGCAAGATCGAGAAGGCCGGCGGGAAGATCGCATAGGCATGACTGCACCACGCCCAAGCCTCGGACTGGATCCCGAGCTTCAGCGAAAACTCGGCTTCACCCTCCTTTGCCTGGTCATATACCGGCTGGGCGCGCACATCGTCGCGCCCGGCGTCAACGTCCAGGCTCTGGCCGATTTCATCCAGAATTCGGCGGCGGCCGGTTTCTTCGGACTCTACGATACCCTGGGTGGCGGCCTCTCCCGCGCGACTGTGTTCGCGCTGGGCATCATGCCGTACATCTCGGCCTCGATCATTTTCCAGCTGGCGGGCGGGATCGTGCCGTCGGTCGGCAAGATGCAGAAGGACGAGGAGGGAAAGAAGAAGCTTACCCAGTGGACCCGGTATCTCACGGTCTTCATCGCGCTGTCCCAGGCTTATACGTTCACGCTGTTCACCGAGTCCATTCCGGGCGCCATTCCAGCGCCCACCTTCTGGACCCGGCTCACGATGGTCGTGGTGCTTACCACGGGCGCCATCTTCGTCATGTGGCTGGGTGAGCAGATCACCGAGCGCGGCATCGGCAATGGGATGAGCCTCCTGATCACGTTCTCGATCCTCGACCGGTTGTGGCCGGGGATGGTGAACGCGGTCCAGTTCTGGAGGTCGGGCGCCCTCACGCTGCCCAAGATCGTGCTGTTCGCGGCGATCCTGGTGGCAGTAACGGCCGCAGTCGTGGGAATGACCATCGCGGCCCGACGGATCCCGGTTCAGATCCCCAGGAAGGTGATGGGCCGCGGCCGGATGACGCAGGGCCAGAAGACCTTCATCCCGATCCGGCTGATCACCGCCGGGGTGATGCCGATCATCTTCGCCCAGACCATCATCATCGTCCCCGGCACGCTCGCGAGCTTCACCAAGAACGAGTACCTGCGCGGGCTGGCCGATTTCTTCACCCCGGGCGAGTTGCCGTACGACCTGACCTTCGCGGTCATGATCCTGCTGTTCAGCTACTTCTACACGTCCATCATCTTCAACTCGGTGGACCTGGCGGAGAACCTCAAGAAGCAGGGTGGGTTCATTCCGGGCGTGAAGCCGGGATCCAGCACCGCCGATTACATCGACACCGTGCTGGCGCGGGTGACCCTGCCGGGAGCCCTGTTCCTGGCCCTCATCGCCCTGGTGCCGACCTTCCTCACCAAGCAACTGGGCTTCCAGCAGCAGTTCGGTTCGACCTCCGTGCTCATCGTGGTCGGCGTGCTGCTCGACACCCTGGCCCAGATCGAACAACACCGGACCCTGCGGAAGTACGACAGCTTCATGAAGAGCGGGCGGATCAAGTTCCGCGGGCGGCAGCAGAGATACATGTAAGCGATGAGGGAAGGGACTGAGGACTGAGGACTGAGTGGAAGATGACCCTGCCCTCAGTCCTCAGTCCTTTCACCTTTTACTCGGAGTGGGGCGTCCCTTCATGGATATTCTTCTCCTCGGCCCTCCCGGCGCCGGAAAAGGCACGCAGGGCGCGTTGCTCGCCGAGCGCCTCGGCCTCCCCAAGTTTGCCACCGGTGATCTTCTGCGCGACGCCGTGAAGCGGGCGACTCCGGTCGGCCTCAAGGCGAAGGCGGTGATGGAAGCCGGCCACCTGGTGAATGACGAAATCATCATGGGGGTGGTGCGGGACGAACTGGCCAAGCCGGAAGCGGGGAAGGGTGTAATCTTCGACGGTGTGGTCCGAACCGTGCCCCAGGCGGAAGGAGTGACCGCTCTGCTGGCCGAGAAGGGTCGCAAGATCGACTTTGCGCTGTTCTTCGACGTGTCGGACGCGGAGATTCTGGGCCGGCTGGCCCGGCGGCGTACGCTGGAACACCGGGCCGATGACGACCCCAAGGCCGTCGCCACCCGGCTCGAGGCCTATAGGGCGCAGACCGCACCGGTGCTGGATTGGTACCGGAAGAACGGAGCGCTGCACACCATTCCGGCGGTGGGGTCGGTTCAAGAAATAGCGGATAGGGTGAGGGAAGTGCTGGGGAAATAAGGGAATTGGGTCGGCCAATAGTGATGATTACCATAAAGTCTCCCCGGGAAATTGAAATCATGGCGCGAGCCGGGCACATCGTCGCCCAGACCCTCGCCCTGATGCACGAGAGTGTCCGGCCGGGAATCAGCACCGGGGAGCTGGACGGGATCGCCGAGCGTTTCATCCGCAGTCATCCGGGGGCCAAGCCGTCCTTCAAGGGCCTCTACGGATTCCCCAAGACACTGTGCACCTCGATCAACGAAGAGATCGTGCACGGCATTCCCAGCGCCAAGCGGGTCCTGCACGAAGGGAACATCGTCAGCGTCGACGTTGGAGTCTTCCTCGAAGGGCTCCACGCCGACTCGGCGACGACTATCCCGGTCGGAGAGATCGCCCCTGAAACCGAGCGACTGCTCAAGGTGACCCAGGAATGCCTGGCCGCGGGCATCTCGGCCGCCAAGCTCGGTAACCATGTGGGAGACATCGGTCACGCCGTCCAACAGGTGGCTGAGGATGCCGGTTTCGGCGTCGTGCGGGAGTTGGTGGGGCACGGCATCGGGACCCAATTCCACGAAGAGCCCCAGGTTCCCAATCATGGCCAGCCGAAGCGCGGGCCGCGTCTCACCGAAGGAATGACCATCGCCATCGAGCCGATGATCACGATGGGCCACTACGCCACAAGGACACTTCCTGACCGCTGGACCGTAGTGACCTCGGATGGCAGCCTCTCAGCCCACTTCGAGCACACTGTCGCGATCGGTCAGAACGGAGCGAGAATCCTCACGGCGTAGCCGCCGGATGCGATTCCCCCTCGGCGTCCTGCTGCTGGGGATCGCCGTTCTGGCGTGCGACGCCACCCAAACCCGCCCCAGCCCCGGCCACGCGGTCCGGGTGCTCTTCATCGGCAACAGCCTGACCTATGTCAACGACCTGCCCGGCATGGTCGTGGCCCTGGCCGCGCGCTCGGGAGACACGGTGATCCAGTCCAGCGTCTCCTTCCCGAACTACAGTCTCGAGGATCATTGGAACGACGGCAGGGCACTCGAGGCGATCGCACAGGGAGGCTGGGACATCGTCGTACTTCAACAGGGCCCCTCTTCACTGCCGACCAGCCGGACAGAACTGGTCCGGGATGCCAAACGCTTCGCAGTCGAAGCAGCCAGGGTCGGCGCGAGAGTAGCGCTATACTCGGTCTGGCCGTCCAGCGACAGGCTGGCCTTCTTCGATGACGTGAGCGGTTCCTACGCGGCGGCGGCCGATTCAACCGGCGGATTGCTATTTCCAGCGGGTGAGGCGTGGCGGGCGGCCTGGCGTAAGGACCCGACCCTGGAGTTCTTTGGATCGGACGGCTTCCATCCGACCGAGCTCGGCAGCTACCTCGTCGCCCTCGTCATGTACCAGCAGCTGACCGGACGCTCTCCCGAAGGCCTCCCCACATCATTCGACTGGCCGGCAGGGCATCTCGACGTGACCGCGAGCGAATCTTCGATCCTCGGGGCGGCCGCGGCGGAGGCCAACGCCCGGTTCGCTCATCATTGAGCTCAGTGCTCGGCGAGGATGCCGAGCAGCCAGCGATGAATGGCGGGATTCCCCGCCACGATCTCGCTGTGTTCAATGCCGATGTTCCGGCCGGAGTAATCAGTCACCAGCCCGCCAGCTTCACGCACCAGCAATGTCCCCGCCGCTACATCCCACGGCGCCAGTCGCTGCTCCCAGAAGCCGTCGTACCGACCCGCCGCTACGTCCGTGAGATCAAGAGAGGCTGATCCAGGTCGTCTCACGCCGGTCGCGCCGCGGGTGACTCTCCCTAACTGAGCCAGGTACTCGTCCAGGCGGGTGAAATCCCTGAACGGCACTCCAGTGCCGATCAGCGAGTGAACGGGATCGGTGATTCGAGAAACCGACAGCCGGTTGCCGTTCTCCCAT
The DNA here is from genome assembly GCA_036558125.1 of Gemmatimonadales bacterium. Taxonomy (GTDB): domain Bacteria; phylum Gemmatimonadota; class Gemmatimonadetes; order Gemmatimonadales; family GWC2-71-9; genus DATBGE01. The sequence continues at coordinate 14,889 of DATBGE010000037.1, forward strand.
GCGCCGCCACCACGACTCGCGTGAGACATCCGGTTGAGTGGGACGTGAAGCACGACGCCCGCTTCGAGCACGCCGTCCACCGCCGCGGCAATCGAGACCGCGAACGCAGGGAAGTTGTGCAGGAAGTTGGTCGTCCCATCCAGGGGATCCACGATCCACACCAGCCCGGAAGTGACGATTTCAGGGCTCAATTCCTCACCCACGATCGGGGTGCCCGGCATTAGCCGGTGCAGGGATTCCGCAATGATCGCCTCCGAATTGCGGTCCACGACGGTGGCCCAGTCGGCCCGGCCCTTGGCGTTCCAGGCGGTAGGATCCGGGGGTGAAATGACCCCCCGAAGGTAGGCTCCAGCCTCCTCGGCAGCGGTCTTGACGATGTCGACTAAGTCATTGGCTGATGGCATCTTGCGGCCTTGGGCCGGGGTCGGTAGCTTGCCCTTAATGTCGCGAATATTCTCCGGCATCCAGCCCTCCGGCGAGCTGCATATTGGCAACTGGCTCGGCGCGGTACAGAACTGGGTGCATCTGCAGCAGAGCTACGACTGCCTCTTCTGCGTGGTGGATCTCCATGCCATCACCGGCAAGTATGAGGCAGCAGCGTTAGCGAGCCGGACCCACGACATGACTGTGAGCCTGCTCGCCGCGGGGATCGACCCGGAGAAGGCCACCCTGTTCGTCCAGTCGCAGGTTCCGGAGCACGCCGAGCTCCAGTGGCTGTTGAACGCCGTCACTCCCCTGGGCGAGCTGGAACGGATGACGCAGTTCAAAGATAAATCGCAACGGTTCGAGAGCATTCCGGCTGGGATCTTGAATTATCCGATCTTGATGGCGGCCGATATCCTGCTCTACAAGGCCGATCTGGTCCCGGTCGGGGAAGACCAGGTGCAGCACCTCGAGCTGACTCGCGAGATCGCCCGCCGGTGGAACGCTGAGTTTGGGAATGGGCAGGAGATTCTGCCGGAGCCCAAGCCGCTGCTCACCGCGGCGAAGCGAATCATGGGGCTGGACGGTCAGGCCAAGATGTCGAAGAGCCTCGGCAACACGATCGGGATCCTGGAGTCGCCGGAAGAGGTCTGGGCCAAGCTCCGGCCGGCAATGACCGATCCGGCGCGAGTGACCAAGAAGGATCCGGGGAATCCCGAGATCTGTAACATTTACGCGTTGCACAAGCTGCTGTCGCCGCCGGACACGGTTACTACGGTTGCCAAGAACTGCCGCGGCGCCCTGTGGGGATGTCTCGATTGCAAGCGGGTCCTGGCCGACAACCTGAACGCGGTGCTGGCACCGATTCAGGCAAGGGCCCGCGAGCTCAAGGCCCAGCCTCAGCTGGTTACGGATGTTCTGGCCGACGGCGCGGGAAGGGCCCGCCGGATCGCGCGGGAGACGATCCGGGAGGTGAAGGAGAGGATGGGGTTGGCGACGTGAGGGGTTTCGATTGAGAATTGCAAATTGACAATTGAAAATTGAGTGACAGCTAACAGTTACTAGCTAAGGGCTAACAGCTCACTACATGGAAAAAATCATCAAAGCGGCAGTCGAGCGGGGCGCGTCGGACCTGCACATCAAGGCGGGCGACGTGTTCCGTGCGCGGATCAACGGCAAGCTGGTCCCCCTGACCAAGCAGCGGCTCACTCCGGATCAGACTCGTGCGATCGCGCTCAAGCTGATGCCGGGAGACGAGGCCAGGCATCGACTCGATGCGCTGAAGGACTTCGACTGCTCCTGGGGAATGCCCGGCGTGGGCCGTTTCCGGGTCAACGTGCTGCGACAGCGCTCCTCCTTCATGATCGTGATGCGGGTGATCCCGTTTACCGTCCCCACGATCGAGGAGCTGGGGCTTCCTCCAGCTATCCAGGCTCTCGCCGAGGCCGAGCAGGGGCTGGTGCTGGTGGCCGGAGTCACTGGGAGTGGGAAGACCTCCACCGTGGCCGCGATGGTGAACCACATCAACCAGAACCTGCACCGTCACATCCTCACGATCGAGAATCCGATCGAGTTCCTCCATCGGGACGTGAAGTGCTCGGTCACCCAGCGGGAAGTGGGCGTTGACACCGACAGTTTCGCAGTGGGCCTGCAGGCAGCCCTCAGGCAGGACCCTGACGTCGTCGTCATCAGCGAGCTGCGCGATCCCGAAACGCTGGAGACCGCGATTCGTGCCGCCGAGACTGGTCATCTGATCATCTCGACGATGCCGACGGCGGACGTCATGGCCACGATCGCGAGACTGCACTCGATGTTCCCGGCCGCTGAGCGGGAAGTTGGCCTCCTCCGGCTATCGGAGGCGTTGCGAGGCGTGGTGGCCCAGAGGCTGTTACCGAGGAAGGAAGACGACGGAAGGATCTCCGTGGTCGAGGTCCTGGTCAGTACGCCGACCGCCCGCGCCTGCCTCCGAGACTCCGACAAGCTCGAGGAGCTGGAAGAGGAGATCGAAAGCGGGGAAGAGGGAATGCAGACCTTCGCCCAGCACGCAGGCCGCCTGGTGAAGGAAGGAGAGGTCGCCAAGGAAGC
>DATBGE010000038.1:0-21295 GCA_036558125.1 Gemmatimonadales bacterium
TATCGCTTCGTCGGTGGTGTAGCAGCCCGCGGTGTTGGCGAGCAGGAAATAGCGAGTGGGGTCGAGGTGATAGAGTAGCCCCTCTTCCTTGGAACGATCGAGATCAACCCGACGCACGGCGACCGTGACCACCTCGGCGCCTGAGGCCTCGATCGCACGGACCATTTCCGCGTTGCTGCGGTATTTCCCGGTGCCAACGAGCAACCGAGAACGAAAGGTCCGTCCCCCAACCGTGAGGGGTAGATCGGTCAAGGTGTGTTCCTGTATTGTCGTTGCCATTCCCGCCTCAGTCGTTATCTGCTGCTCCGCCATTCCGCCTTACCCGCCACCCACAAAATGCACCAGTTCCACGGAATCGCCGTTCTGAACCTCGATCTCGGCGAGCCGCGGCCGGCGCACGATCTCCCGGTTGAGCTCCACCACGACCATCCGCGCGTCCAGATCGAGCTGGCGCAGCAGATCGGCGAGAGTCGCCGGACCCGTGATGACCCGGGGGTCGCCGTTCACCGTTAGCGTGAGTGTCGTCATGCAGCCTCGAGCCACGGTGCCAGCAGCGCCAGGGCCGCCGCAGCCGGATCCCGCACATGCCACGCGGCGGAGATGGCGGCAATCCCGTAGGCTCCCGCCTCCTTCAGTTCCTGACTTCGCTCCGGAGTCACTCCGCCGATCGCGATGACGGGCTTCCCGAGTCTTGCCACTTCAGTCACCAGGCCCGGTCCGGCCGCGGGTCGGTCGGGGTGGCTGGTGGTGCTATAGATCGGGCCCACGATCAGGAAATCCGCTTCCGCCTCGAGTGCCGACCGCGCCTCGTCGGTCGAGTGCACCGAGCTGCCAACCCAGCCGGACCAAACGCCCGCTGCCAATCGCGCATCGCTCGGGAGCAGATCTCCCGCGCCAAGCTGCACTCCCTGGGCGCCGAGTGCCGCCGCGATATCGGGCCGGCCGTTCACGAACACCGCAGCCTCCGGAGGCCGGGCCAGCGATAGAAACCGTCGCACTGTGGCCGTCAGCTTCTCACCGGTCGCAGTGCGGTCGCGGGCGTGGAGTGCCACGACCGATCCGGTCGACGCCAATGCCGCCGCTCGCACACCCAGATCCTCCAGTTCCAGCACGGCCCGATCGGTTATCGCGTGGAGGCGCGGCAACGGCCTCATGTGAGGCGGCGACCAGGCTCCACGCGATGGCCGCGAGTCCAGGCGCCGACGGCCATGCGAGTCTTCCCCGCGGGTTGAACCTCCGCCACCTCAACGGCGCCGACTCCCGCCGCGACGTGGAGGGTATTGCCCGCTTCCAGCACCGTTCCCGGCTCACCGCTCCCGTTCACCGCCCGCCCGCCGAAGAGCTTCAGCTCCATGTTGTCGAGCGACGTCCAGGCGCCCGGCTCGGGATCGAAGGCCCGGATGGCTCGAGCGACAGACGCGGCATCCCGCCCCCAGTCGAGCCGGGTGGTGTCGCGGTCGATCTTGGGGGCGTAGGTCGCCAGGCTGTGGTCCTGAGGTGAGGGCTTGGACGCATCGCCCGCGACCATGGTGAGGGCTTCGACCAGCGCTGCAGCACCCAGCTCGGCGAGACGCTCCAGCAGCTCGCCGCCGGTCTCATCTCGCGCCACCTCAGTCTCGATGCAATGCAGCACGGGTCCAGTGTCGAGTCCTGGCTCGAGCTGCATGATGCTGACGCCGGTCGTTTCGTCCCCGTTCAGGATGGCCCACTGAACCGGCGCCGGACCGCGATACTTGGGAAGCAGGGAAGCATGCAGGTTCAGCATGCCGTGCTGGGGAATCGCCAATATCGCGGGCTTCAGAATGTGGCCGTAGGCGACGACGATGCCGAGGTCCGGCTGGTAATTGCGAAGGGCTGCCTCAAACTCTTCTCCGAAGGGCCGCTCGGGCTGGAGGACGGGCAGGTCCTCTTCCAGGGCTGCGATTTTCACCGGAGGGGGAGTGAGCGTGCTGCGGGAGCGTCCCACCGCGCGGTCGGGCTGGGTGACCACCAGCGCCACGTCGAAGCCTTCCTCGAGCAGCGCGCGCAATGATGGGACTGCGAATTCCGGGGTACCGAAGAACACGAGGCGCATCAGGACGTCCCCGCGGACGCGGGCCTCACCTCCGAAACGAAGCTCGTGTCGTCTGCATGTTCCTTTTTCCACTTCGACAGGATCCGCTTTCGCTTGAGCAGACCCAGGTGATCCACGAAGAGAATCCCGTCGAGGTGATCGATCTCATGCTGCACCGCGCGCGCGGCAAGCCCATCGAGAGTCCTGGTATAGCGGTTCCCGTCGCGATCGGTGGCTTCCAGCACGACTTTCTCGGGCCGGGTCACGTCGGCGTAGACCTTGGGGATCGACAGGCAGCCTTCTTCCTCGGTGTCGCGCCCCTCGGCGTCAAGAATCACCGGATTGATCAGGACCAGCCTTTCCTCCTCGGTCTCCACCACCGCGATCCGGCGCGCCACTCCCACCTGATTGGCGGCGAGCCCCACCCCCTTGGCGGCGTGCATGGTTTCGAAGAGATCGTCCACGAATTGACGCACTTCGTCGTCCACCGTGGTAACCTCGGCGCTTCGCTCCCGCAGCACGGGAGAGCCAAGCAGGTGGAGCGGCAGCAGACTCATCCCGTCGCCCCCGGCGCCGGCGCGCTGTCGCCAATGCGGATGATCCGGGCCCGTTCGATCACCAGCGTGGAGCTGCCGCTCTCGATCGTGACCCGGTCTTCCTTCACGTCCTTCACCTTCCCGATGATCCCGCCGGCGGTGGTTACTTCGTCTCCCTTCTTGATGTTCTTCAGCAGCTCGTCGTGCTTCTTCCGCGCCTGAGACTGGGGGCGGAGAATCAAGAAGTAGAACACGAGACCGATGGCCACGATCTGGAAGAGCAGTAGGCCGAGCCCACCACCCGGCATGTCGGGCGCGGCCATTACGGCCAGCAATGAAGCGGTCACAAGTCTCCTCGGCGATGGTAACGCTCGAGCCAGTCCCGGCTCCAGCGATCAAACGTCCCTTTCAAGATCGTTTCCCGGGCCTGCTCTCCCAATCGGATCAGGAACCGGATGTTGTGGATCGATACCAGGCGCAGCCCCAACATTTCTTCAGCCATGAACAGATGGCGCAAATATCCGCGCGAGAACCGGATGCAGGTCTCGCAGTCGCACGCCGGGTCCAGCGGCTGGTCCGACAACCGGAGCCCGGCGGACCGGATATTCACCTTGCCCTGACTGGTCCAAGCGCTGCCATGGCGCCCATTTCGGGTCGCGGCAACACAGTCGAACAGGTCCACTCCGCGGGCGATTCCCTCGAGCAGATCGTCGGGAAAACCCACTCCCATAAGATAACGGGGGACGGCGCTGGGCAGGACCGGCGCGAGCTCTTCCAAGACGCGATGCATGACCGGCTTGGGCTCGCCAACCGAGAGGCCGCCGACCGCGATTCCGGTCCAGGGACCGCGGGCCAGGGTCCCTTCGAGGGAACGCATCCGAAGGTCGGCGTGGGTGCCGCCCTGGATGATGGGCCAGAGAGTCTGTTCCGCCTCTCCCGCCAATTGCGCGTGTCTTGCCCTGCACCGACTCAGCCAGCGGAGGGTCCGTTCCATGCCCTCTTCGGCATGAGCAAAGTCAGACTTTGCCGGGACGACGTGATCGAAGGCCATCGCGATGTCGGCGCCCAGCGCCCACTGAATCTCCATCGACGATTCGGGCGTGATAGTCCGCAGCCCGCCGTCGATGTGACTCTGAAACTCGACGCCCTCCTCTTCGACGGTGCGAAGACCTTCCAGCGAAAACACCTGGAAGCCACCCGAGTCGGTGAGCATCGGGCCTGGCCAGGTGGAGAATTGGTGCAGACCGCCCAACGCACGTACCACCTCTTCACCCGGACGGAGATGCAAATGGTAGGTGTTGCCCAACACGATCTGGGCTCCCGCTCGCTCGACCTCCGCCGGGTGAAGCCCGCGCACGGTTCCATGCGTCCCCACCGGCATGAACGCCGGCGTGCGCACGACCCCATGCGGCAGCGTGAGCGTGCCGGCACGGGCGAGACCGTTGGTTCCCTCGAGTTTGAACTCAAACATGGGCGGGAAAAGCTAAAGCGGCAGAACGGCCATCGCATCCCCATACGAGTAGAACCGATACCTCTGCTCCACCGCATGCCGATACGCGGCCCTCGTGAGGTCATATCCCGCGAAGGCGGAGACCAGCATCAGGAGAGTCGAACGGGGAAGGTGGAAGTTGGTCAGAAGACGATCAACGACCTTGAACTGAAAACCGGGGGTGATCATGAGCCGAGTTTCGGCACTCCCGGATTGCACGAGGCCGCCTGTGGTCGCGGCGCTTTCGAGTGCTCGCACCACCGTCGTGCCGACCGCCCAGACGCTGGACTTCCGTTTGCGAGCCGCGACGATGGCGGTCGCAGTCGCCTCCGGAATTTCAAACCGCTCTGGATGCATGTGGTGCTTGGAAAGGTCCTCGACGTCGACCGGCTTGAAGGTGCCAGGGCCGACTTCGAGATCAAGTCGAGTGATGTGTACCTCGCGTCGTTCCAGCTCTTTGAGGATCTCTGCGGTGAAGTGGAGGCCCGCCGTCGGGGCCGCGACACTTCCTTCCTGCTCGGCGTAGACCGTCTGATATCTGATCTCGTCGTTCGAATCGGGGTCCCGCTCTATGTAGGGAGGGAGCGGCAGCCGGCCCAGCCGTTGAATCGCCTCCTCGGCAGTGGCGCCGATGAATCGAACCTCGCGCTGCCCTTCCTCCAGCTCCGCGACCGTTTCCACTTCGATGTCGGGTGCGAGACGGATGCGCTTGCCGGGTTTCATCGCCGACCCGGGTTTGCCGATCGCGATCCATGATCCACCAGCACCTGGATGCAGCAACAACACCTCCGCCGGCGCACCACTCGGCCGAGTCCCCAGAAACCGCGCGTGCCGGACCCGGGTGCTGTTCAAGACCAGCAGATCGCCGGGAGCGATGAGTTGGGTCAGCTCGCCGAAGCTTCTGTCCTCAATCTTCTTGTCCTGTCGTCTGACGACGAGCAGCCGGCTGGTTCCCCGCTCGGCGATGGGATACTGCGCGATGAGCTCGGGTGGGAGGTGGTAGTCGAAGTCGGTGGCGCGGTAGGACACGGATGGCAGGACGGTTAATAGGGAGTAGGGAGTAGGGCGTGAAGAGTGGAGTCGTCGTCGTCGATGGAATCTCACCTGCAATCCCTACTCCCTACTCCTACCACCTACTCCCTACCACCTACTCAAACATCGACGGCTGGGAAGCAGGCATCTTCATCCCAAATCGCTTGTACGCATGCGCTGTCGCGACGCGGCCCCGCGCGGTGCGCTCGAGAAACCCCTGCTGGATCAGGTACGGTTCGTACACCTCCTCCAGGGTCCCGCTGTCCTCACCAACGGCGACAGCGACCGTGTTGAGCCCGACCGGCCCGCCGCTGAATTTCTCGATGATGGTCTTGAGAATGCGCGCGTCCATGTCGTCGAGACCGAACTCATCCACGTTGAGCCGGCTGAGTGCGTCGCGGGCAACTTGACCGGTGATGATGCCGTTGGCCCGGACCTGGGCGTAGTCCCGCACTCGGCGCAGGAGGCGGTTGGCCACGCGCGGAGTCCCACGGCTCCGCTTCGCCAGCTCTTCGGCGCCCTCCGTCTCGATCGGGACGTTCAGGATCTGGGCCGATCGTTCGACGATCGTCTTGAGCTCATCGGCGGGATAGAAATTCAGCCGTTCCACCATGCCGAAACGGGCTCGCATCGGTGGAGTCAGCAGGCCAAACCGGGTGGTCGCGCCGATCAGCGTGAAGCGCTCGATCGCCATCGGGATCGTCTGGGCGTGGGGTCCGTCGGCGATGCGCACCTCGACCCGGTAGTCCTCCATCGCAGGGTAGAGGAACTCTTCGAGCACCGGCCGGAGACGATGGATTTCGTCGATGAAGAGCACGTCGCCCGGCTGCAGGGTCGTCAGGAGGCTCACCAGGTCGCCGGGTTTTTCCAGCACCGGCCCTGACGTTGTCCTGAGCTGGACGCCCATCTCGCGGGCCAGGAGCGTCGCCAGCGTGGTCTTACCCAGTCCCGGCGGGCCGAAGAAGAGGGTGTGATCGAGCGGCTCACCGCGCGCCTTCGCGGCGTCGATCGCGATCTGGAGCGACGCCTTCACCTGCGCCTGCCCCACGAACTCATCGAGCCGAGAGGGCCGCAGCGCCGCTTCGGCGCCGGTCTCCTCGGGGAGGACGTCAGGGGTGGTGATCTCGAGGCGGGTCATCAATCGATCGATCTGGCTTCCCACCGCACCGGCCGCTCACCAGGCTGGACCAGGTGCTTCACGTGGCAGTGAGTGCACTGATCTTCCGCTTCCCGGGTCTCGACCGGAACCAGCAGACGATTGGTGCTCCCGCATCGGGTGCAGAGCCATTCGGCGGTGGTGGCGGCGACAGTCATTGATTCTCTGGGTTGAAGTACTGAGTACCTAGTACCTGGTACCTAGTGGACATGGCCTGTTGTACCCGGTACTCGGTACTCGGTACTAGGTACTATCACCTTTTCCCTGCCAATCGCTGGAGCGCCTGCTTGATCAGCTGCGCCGTATCGCTCGACCCATCGGCGGCCAGCGCATCGCGCACCGCGCTCTCCGCCTGCGCGGGAGGATAACCGAGCCGCGTGAGAGCGGCCAGCGCCTCCTCGCTTGGCCCCATCGAAGCCGGTGGCAGCTCGCCCCCGACCTCCTCGAACCGGTCGTGCAGCTCCAGCACCAGCCGTTCGGCCTTCTTTTTTCCGATGCCGCTCACCGTGCTGAGCGCCGCGATGTCTTTCTGGCGAATGCTGCGCACGGTGCGATCGGCGCCGAGGGTTGAGAGCAGCGCCAGCGCCAGCCTGGGACCGAAGCCGCTCGCCGATAGCAGCCGCTGAAAAACGAGGCGTTCTGCCGGACGGTCGAAGCCGAAGAGCGCCCAGCCGTCTTCCTTCACCACCAGCTCGGTGTGGAGCTGCACCTTGGAACCGAGTGCCGGCAACCGTTCCACAACACCGAGTGGGAGTGTGATGCTGTAGCCGACTCCGCCCGAAGTCTCGATCAGGACGGTGTCACCGTCCCGCGCGCGAAGGATTCCGGATATCAGCGCGATCATCCGCGGCGTCCCAGGAAGGGGCCGATGGTCCTCGGAGCGGTGCGGAGCAGGTGGGTGAGTGCGATGGCGACTCCGTCGGCCGCATCGGCGGGACGGGGAGCGCTCTTGAGCCTGAGCAGCTGCGCCACCATGAAGCCCACCTGAGGTTTGAGCGCGGCGCCGCGGCCTACGACCGTCTTCTTGACGATGGCCGGCGAGTATTCGGTGACCGGCACGCCTCGCAACGCGGCCGCGAGCAGGATTGCTCCCCGTGCATGACCCAGCACCAGCGCCGATTTCACGTTGCGAGCCGCGAAAACCCCTTCGACCACGACACTCTCCGGGGCCAGGCGATCGATGAGACCGAGCAATTCGTCGTGGATGAGTCGCAGCCGTTCTGGCAGGGGATCCCGGGGCAGGGTCTTGATCACCCCGCACTCGACCAGCAGCGGGGCCCGGCCAACCCGGGCTTCGACTACACCGTAGCCCGTAATCGCGGTGCCCGGATCGATGCCGAGCACCCTCACGGGAGGGCCCGGGTCAGGCCGATGTCTCCGCCTCCGCCATCGCGGCCGCATCGATGTCGAAGTTGGAAAAGACCTTCGAAACGTCGTCCAGCTCTTCCAGCGTTTCCATGAGCCGCAGCATCTGCTCCGCCTGCTTGCCTTCGACTTTCACCGTGTTCTTGGGCACCATCGCCAGCTCGGCGGATTCGATGGAGTAGCGCTTGGCCTTCAAGGCATCCTGCACCGCGTGGAAACCGTGCGGTGTCGTGGACACGACGTAGAGGTCGCCATCGCGAGCGAAGTCTTCGGCGCCGGCATCGAGTGCTGCCTCGAGTGTCTCGTCTTCGTCGAACTTTGTTGCGTCGAGGTAGATCTGGCCTTTGCGCTCGAACATCCAGGCCACCGAGTTGGTGGCGCCGAGGTTGCCGCCGTTCCGGCTGAACGCATGGCGAATCTCGGCCACGGTACGGTTGGCGTTGTCTGTGGTCGCCTCGATCAGAATCGCGGCGCCGCCCGGCCCGTAGCCCTCGTAGGTGACTTCCTCGTAAACCGCCCCCTCGAGCTCTCCGGTTCCCTTCTTGATGGCTCGATCGATGTTGTCGGCCGGCATGTTGACAGCTTTGGCCGCGTCGATCGCGGTGCGAAGCCGGGGATTACCGCCGGGGTCGCCACCACCGGCCTTGGCGGCCACCGTGATTTCGCGGATGGCCTTGGTCCAGGAGGCGCCGCGTTTCTGATCGGCGATCGCCTTCTTGCGCTTGATTTGTTTCCATTTGCTATGGCCGGCCATTCCTCTACCTCGAGGGGATTCTGGGTAGAAAATACTGCCCGTAACCCGTTGTCGTCAGCCCTCTACCGATAGCGGACCGCAGGGATTGAGGCTGGCTGGCATCCGGCCATTGACCCCCTAAGGGCCCACCACTACTCTCCCCCGCCTATGCGTTCACAACTCCTGGCAGTCGCGTTGGTTCTTGTCCTGGCCTGCAAGCAGGACCAGCCCAAGATGCCGCCGCTTTCCGAGACCATTCCCGAGCTCCCGGTCCCGCCCGACGGAGAAGCGATTTCCCACGCCGGTGGCGAGGATGCGCTTCAAGTCCGCTTCAAGAGCCCCGAGGGTCCGGAGGAGATTGCGACGTACTATCGTAATTACTTCAGCAAGAACAACTGGCGTCTGGTGAGCGACATCAAGACCCGGGAAGGCGTTATCGTGATGTACGCGGAAGGAGTGAAGCGGCCTCTCTGGGTTACGATCACCAAGGCAGCCGGAGAGGATGGCAGTCTGGTTGACATCGCCGGGGCTAAGGCGCCGTCGTCAGTTCAATAGGAAGAATCATCTCCCCGGTTCGACCATATCCTCGAACCGGAGCCATTCGTGGTAGAAGTAGAGGTCGACGAATCCAGTCGTGCCGTTCCGATTCTTGGCCACGATGAGCTCCGTCGCTCCCTCGACCCCACCCGCCGGCCGGTACATCTCTTCACGGTAGATCGCCAGGACCACATCAGCCACCTGTTTCACCACTCCCAGGCCGCCGAGGTCTTCGAGCGATGGGCGGGGATCGCGTCGACTCGGCTTGAGGCCCGGTAACTGGGCCAGGACCAGTACCGCGACATCGTGATCCAGCGCCAGCGCCTTCAATGCCCGGGCGGCGCCCGCTACCGCCTCGTCAGGCCCATTGGCCGATGAGGGAGGTGCGGTCATCTGCAGCGAATCGATCACCAGGAGGGCGCGGCGAGGCACCGTATCCAGGGCCTCGGACACCTCGGTGAATCGCTGTCCAGTCAGGGACCGGACCTGCAGCGGGAGATCGCGGAGCCGGAGTGCCGCGGCGCCGACCGAAGCACGGCTCACGTCGTCCAGCGCTCCACTCCGAAGGGCGTCCACCGGCACCCGCGCCTCCAGTGCCAGGGCGCGTTCCATCAGCCGGTCCTCCGTCATCTCGCCCGACAGGAAGACGGTGGCTACTCCCGATTGGGCGCCCCGAATTGCCATCGCGAGTCCCAGCGACGACTTCCCGCTGCCCACATCGCCCGCCAGAACGATCAGGTCCTGACGCCGGAACCCACCCGCGAGCATCCGATCGAGGGAAGGGAAGCCGGTCGGAACGGTGTCGGTGGCTACCGTGCCGTCGCTGCGCGCGTCCATTCGCTGGACCAGCGCTTCGACGGTCGTGGGTGGTTCTTTGTGGTGCGAAGGGCGAGGGCGTTGCATGCCTCAATTATACGACAACGGTCAGCGACCGAGGGGAAGCAAGGCCTGACGGGCGGTCCGTTCGGCTTTGCGGACGGCTTCGGCCACCTCCTGGCCGGCGGCTTCGCGGGTCGGGGCGACCAGTCCATTTAAAATGCCGGGCACCGATTCCCGGGTCGCGTCGCGAAGCTGGTGCAGGGCCGCGGTCAGCGCCCGTCGGAGAGGGGCCGGCACGGTGAGGCTGGACAGGCGGAACTCGAGTGCCGTGATCCGGCGCTGCACGTTGCGCTCCGAGAATGGGGGATCGAGTTGGAGATCCTGGGCCACCCGGAGAGTCAGCCACAGTGCGAAGAGTCCCTCACGCCTGGGGCCCCGGGCGCTCCGCGCCAGGAGGGAAATCAGCTCCAACGCCGCCGGGTCCCAGCCGTTCACGAGGCGAGCTCGGCGAGAGCGACTTCGACTTCAGCCGGGGTGATCTCCTTGAGGCAGCGATGGTGCACCAGGGGACACCGGGGAGTTCCCTTGGCACTGCATGGGCGGCATCCCAGGTCGCGTTGCAACACCGTGGCCCGCGCCCGATAGGGAAAGAAGCCAAAGGCCTCGACGGTAGGACCAAAGAGGGCAACGACCGGCGTGCCGACTGCGGTGGCCATGTGCATGAGGCCGGTGTCTCCCGTGACCGCGACCGCTGCGCGCGCCAGAACCGCCCCCGACTCCTGGAGTCCCAGCTCGCCGGCGCCCGAAACCGCGGACCCGTTGCCAGCCGAGGCGACACCGGAACAAAGCACCTGATCGTCGGGGCCGCCGATCACCGCGACCCGAGTTCCCGCTTGTGTCACCGACTCCACCAGCTTGCGCCAGTGTTCCTGCGGCCAGCGTTTGGTCGCGTGTGCTGCGCCGGGGGCGACGACCAGCAGCCTGCGGTCACCATTCAGGCCATTCTCGGTCAGCCAGCGAACCGCACGCTCCTGCGCCGATGGATGAACGTGCATTTCGGCCGGCGCCTCGTCGGGCGTCACGTCCAGGTCGCGGGCGGCTTCGAAGTAGCGCTCCGGAACCGGCAGGATGTCGCGATAGACATTGCGCTTGTAACGGATCAGGGCGCGACGCTGCCGCCGCCGGGCATCGAAGCCGCTCCACCGCCCGGGAACCAGCAGGCGGAGGACGCGAGACCTCAGACTCCCGTGCAGGTCGAGGAGATGCGTGTAGTTCCTGAGTCGGAGCTCACGAGCCATCGCCGCGATCGAATCCTGAGGGTCCAGGGTCAGCACGTCGTTGAGGTGCGGGTTATCGGCCAGCAGGGGGACAAACGAGGACTTGGTCAGCGCCGTGATGGTCGCCCCTGGATGCCGGGCACGCAAGGCCCGGAGCAGGGGAGTGATGAGCAAGACGTCGCCGATTGAGCTGAAACGGACAGCCAGGATTCGCGGGTCGCTGGGCACCGGAATAAGCTAGCCTGACTCCTGCCCACCCGCCCGCCGGGGTGCAGGCTGGTCTATAATTCACCCATGCCTCGCCCGAAACGCATTCTCTGGGTCGACGATGAAGTCGAGTCCCTGACCTCGCATACCATGTTCCTCGAGGAACAGGGATTCGCCGTGGACAAGGCGGCCCACGGCGACGACGCTCTCGTCCTCCTCCAGCGCCAGCCCTACGGTGTCGTCCTGCTCGATGAGCACATGCCGGGTCGCCGCGGCCTCGAATTGCTGCAAGCGATCCGGGGGATCGATCATGCCATGCCGGTCGTCATGGTGACCAAGAGCGAAGAGGCGGGCACGCTCAAGGACGCGATCGGGGCCGAGATCGCCGATTACCTGGTCAAGCCGGTGAATCCCCGGCAGATCCTCAGCGTCGTGACCCGGCTGCTTGAGGGAGACCGGATCCGGCAGCAGCGCCTCTCGCGGGACTTCGCGACTCGGTTTCGGGATCTGGAATCGCGCCGCGGTGCGCCAATGGCGTGGCGCGAGTGGATGGAACTGGCCGCGGAGCTCGCCGTGTGGGAAGTCCGATTGGGCGAGGCCGACGAGCCCGGTCTCTCGGAGGCTCTCCACACTCTGCAGATCAGCATGCGGCAGGATTTTGCCCGGTTCATCGAGCAGCACTATCCCCGCTGGCTCAAGGAGGGTGGTGGGGACCGTCCACCGCTCAGCGTGGACATCGGCGCCGAGTTTCTCCTGCCGCTCTATCGCCAGCACGGAAAGGCGATGCTGGTTGTGGTGGACTGTCTCCGGCTCGATCAGTGGGAAGCGATTCGCCCACTGGTAAGTTCCCGCTTCGATATCGAGACCGCCTACTACTTCTCGATTCTCCCGACGGCGACTCCCTTCGCGCGGAATGCAATCTTCAGCGGACTCTTCCCTTCGGAGCTCGCCACCCGCTACCCCGGGTGGTGGCGCGACAGCGACGACGCGAGCCTGAACGCGCACGAAGCGGAGTTGATGACCGAGCAGTTCAAGGACCTGACGGGCAGGCCGGTGCCGGTCCGCTATGAAAAGGTCTTCACCGCCGCCGATGGGGAGGCCTTGCTGACTCGACTCCCCGCGCACCTCGCGCACGACGGAGTGACGGCACTGGTCTTCAACTTCATCGATCAACTCACCCACGGTCGGACCGAGAATTCGACGCTGTACGAAGTGGCGCGAGATACCTCGGCCCTTCGCAGCCTTACCCGGACCTGGTTCGAGCGTTCCTCTCTGTGGCACGCTTTGCGGGAAGCCGAGCGTCGCTCCGTGCCGGTGTTGCTGACGACCGATCACGGCTCGATCCACTGCCACACCCCGGCCACCGTCTACGCGCGGCGAGACGCGACCGCGAACCTGCGCTACAAGTTCGGAGAGGACCTCCGCGCCCAGGAGCGGGAAGCCGCGATCGCGGTGGACGACCTGACCGCCTGGGGCCTCCCGCCCCGCACGCCGGGTACCCGGATGCTGCTCGCCACCGGCGACCGGTTCTTCGTGTACCCCACGAAGCTCAGGGAGTACCAGGCGCGCTACCGGGGGGCGTTCCTTCATGGCGGTGTGACCCCGGAAGAGATGGTGCTTCCCATCGCACTGCTCCAGCCCCGCCGTGGCTCGTAGTTCTTCCGCAGCGCGTCCGCCCCGGCGCGGCTCGACGCGCCGGCTGCTTGGGTACCTGAGGCCCTACCGCCTCCGCTTCTCCCTCGGCCTCCTCACCACGACGCTGGCGTCACTGCTGGACGGCGTCACCCTCGTCATCCTCATCCCGCTCCTGCAGCAGATCTTCGCGTCGGCGCCGCCCCCCGGTGGTGGAACCAAGCTCGAAGCTCTCGTGACCCACGTCCTCTCGCCGTTGTTGACTGGCGTTTCGCCGACGGCGGCGACGGTTCGTCTGGTTCTGCTCCTCCTCGTAGCGCTGGTGCTCAAGAATGCCCTCGCCTATGTCTCCGGGCAGATCAGCGTCCAGATCCAGGAAAGCCTGGTACGAGATCTTCGCACCCAGCTGTTCGACCACCTGCTCCGGCTCGACCTGGGCTTCTTCGAGCGGACCCGCAGCGGCCAGATCAGCTCCCGGGTCATGCAGGATGCCGACGCCTCCAAGGGGGTTGTGAGCGCGGGCCTCGCCTCCTTTTTTCAGAATCTCGTGGTCATCGGCACCACCCTCCTGGTGCTGACCCAGATCTCCTGGCGCCTCACCCTGCTCGCGCTCGCCGCAGCTCCGGTCCTTTTGGTGACGATCCGGGCGCTCCTGAAGCGGTTGAGACGCTATTCCAGGGCGCGGGCGGATGAAGCGGGTGAGATGACCGCGAGTGTCGCCGAGCGGTTGGGTGCTGTGAAACTGGTGCGGGCATTCGGGGGAGAGGAACGGGAGAGTAAGCGCTTCCGCGATCAGGCCAGCCGCTACCGGCAGCGGACCGTCAGAGCGCAGCGCTTGGCTACTCTGACCGCCCCGCTCAGCGAATTGTTCGGTGGATTGCTGCTGGTGCTCTTGATCGGAGTCGGTGCGACTCCGGGCTTCAGCGGCGCTGATCCCTTGAGCCCTCAGGCGTTAATGGTATTTCTCGTCGCAGCGCTCAAGATGATGGCGCCGCTCAAGGCGCTCACCCAGTTCCCCAACCAGATGGCCGTGGCGCTGGGGAGTGCCGAGCGAGTATTCGAGGTGCTCGACCTGCCGCTCCCGGAGATCGAGCCGCCGGGTTTGCCCGAGGCACGTTTCGCCCGGAGCGTAGTATTCGACGGGGTCTGGTTCGAGTATGGGCGGACAGCACGAGTGTCCGGCGGTAACCCGCACTGGGTGTTGCAGGATGTCGCCTTCGAACTGCCCCGGGGCTCGATCGTGGCCCTGGTAGGACCGTCCGGTGCAGGGAAGAGCACCATTGCCGAGCTGCTCATTCGCTTCCGGGAGCCGACTCGCGGACGCATTCTGATGGATGATGTGCCGCTCGATACCTTGAGCCGGAGCTCGGTGCGTTCCCTGATGGGTGTCGTGGGACAGGATGCCGTGCTCCTGCATGATACCGTGGGCGCCAACATCGCCTACGGCCGTCCGGGAGCTACTCGCGAAGAGGTTGAGTCCGCGGCGCGCGCAGCCAACGCCCATGATTTCGTCGCCCAGTTGCCGATGGGCTATGACACCGTCGTAGGGGAACGCGGCGCCCGGCTCTCGGGTGGCCAGCGGCAGCGGATCGCGATCGCGCGTGCGCTGCTCAAGGACCCTCCGATTCTGGTGCTCGATGAGGCTACCAGCGCTTTGGACCCCGAATCGGAACGACTGGTGCGCGAAGCGATCGACCGATTGATGCAGCACCGGACAGTGCTGGTCATCGCCCACCGGCTCTCGACCATCCGCCACGCGGACCTCATTCTGGTGTTGGAGCACGGGCGGATCATCGAACGCGGGACCCACGACTCGCTCTTGGCCCAGGCCGGGCGCTATCGTGACCTGTACGAAGGCCACCGACTGGAGCGCCCTGCTCGACGCAGCGGGCGTCCACCAATACCGAGTCCGGAGTTCACTTCGTGAGCCGCTTTCAGGGAACGCGGGTTCTCTTTATCGGGCGCCAGGATGAGAGCGTCCACGCCCACAACGGCCTGCGCTGTCGCGCCCTCGAACGACTCGGCTGTACCGTGGCCACCCTCGATCCGGAACAGGCGGGCTGGCTCGAGCGGCTGGCCGGACGGGACTTCGAGGGCCGATTGGTGAAAGCGCTGGACAGCCACAAGCCGCAGCTGGTGATCGCGATGGGAGGCTTCGGGCTCGACGCCGTCTCCATCCGGGCGGTGCGAAGCGGATACTCCGCTCGCTGGGTGAACTGGTTCCCGGGCGATCTGCGGGTGGTGAATCCTGCCCGCCAGCTGGCACCGGCCTACGACCGCATGTACCTGACGGGGACCGATGTGACCGAGGAGGTGCAGCGCGGAGGCGTGACCCCGGCAGTGTTTCTGCCTCTGGGTTGTGACCCGTCGGTGCACAAGCCGATGCGGGCCAAGGGCCCCTTCCGCGCCAACGTGGTCTTTGCCGGCGAGGCCACCCCTCGGCGGGAGATGCTGCTGAACGAGCTGGTCGAGTTCGGGCTCGCGGTCTGGGGAGACACCTGGAAGAAGACATCGCTCAAGGACTATTGCCGGGGAGACCTGCCCACCGTGGAGGACTTCGTGCGGGCCTATGCCGGGGCCACGGTCGGGATCAATGTCCACCATGCCCTGGACGACGACCCGGCCCACCAGGGACGAGGGTGCAACCAGCGGGTCTTCGAGCTGAGCAGCATCGGGGTGGCTCAAGTAGTGGATGCGCGGGCCGATTTGTCGCTTCACTTCGAGGACGGGAGGGAAGTGCTGGTCTTCGAAAATCCCGCGCAGTTGAAGGGCCAGGTCAAACGCGCCCTGCAGGAGGACGCGTATCGCGACCGGCTGGCCAATGCGGCGCGTCAGCGCACCCTTTCCAACCACACTTACATGCACCGGATGTCCACCCTGCTGACCGATGCGCTTCAGGAATCGTCAAAGGCGTGAGTTCCCTTCGGTAGCCTCGTAGCCTTTCCCTGCGAGCATCAGGCCGATACGGTGGGCGTAGGTGTGGTTCGCAAGCGCGTGCGCGCGCCCGGCTTCTGCAATTGCCTTTCGCTCGTCCGGTCTCCCCAGGTAGTGATTGATCCGCGCCATCATCTCTTCGGGTGAATGGAACCAGGCACAGTGCACGCCATCTCGAGCGAACTCCTCGATTCCCGCACTGTGTTCTCCCAGGAAAAAGCCTCCGGTCCCCAGGACCTTCCACATTCGATTGGAGCTGGAGTACCCGCCCAGCGCCTGCTCCGGATAGGCATGGAGACCGAGGCAAATCGCCGCTCCTGCCGTCGCCTGAGTGAAGGGCACTCCCCTCGTTTCTCCACCGACGATTGGAATTCCATCCGGCGGTGGAGTCCAGCCGGGGCCGCGCACCTGAAGCCGCGCGGACGCCGCGATTCGGCGCAGCGGTTCATGCCGCGCCGGGTACTGTCCCGATCCGATGAAGGACACCTCGCAGAGGAACGACTCCGGAATTTCATCGGGAGGCCGGTCAACCTCGGGGTCCACCCCCTGGGGCATGAACAGCACCTGGCCTACGCCCGCAGCCCCGAGGTGGCCGACATGCTGGGTGGAGCTGACGAAAGTGGTCTGTGCCAGCCGAGCCACCTTCACCGCGTCGTTAGTCAGCAGGTAGTCGAAATACCAGAAGGCGGTGGGGAACCGGTCGGCGATGCGGGCGAGGTAGTGCTCTCCGAGCCGAATCGCCCGGACCGTCAATATCACGAGGTCCGGACCAAACCCTGTTACGCGACGCCACAGGACAGGCGGTGCAAGCGGTCCCAGCCACTGGCTCGAACCGGGCACATTCAGATGGAGTGTCTTACAGCCGAGGCTTCGGCAGGCGCGCGTGATGGATGCCTCGGTCTTGAGCGGACTCCCGGCCCCGACAACCGCCACACGCATGCGGTATCTTACCGACCCCATGCCCCAGATGCGACCTGTCGCTGACTCTGCTCGCGAACCCCCGCGTACCTCGGGAGACGGGTTGAGAGTCCTTCAGGTCATCCAGCAGCCCGGCGGCACCGGCGCCTCACTTTCCACTCTCCATCTCAGCATAGGCCTTGCCGAACGCGGCGTGAAGGTTCGCTTCGCCTGCCCCGCCGGTTCGGAGCTCGAGGAGGATGCCCGCGCAGCCGGACTCGAGGTGGACGCGCTTCCCTTCGCCCGCCGGGGCCGACGCAAGAACGCCACCCTGCTTCGTGACCTCCTCGCCCGCCATCCGGTGGACGTAGCCAACTCCCATTCCGCTCGCGACCGGAAGGCGCTCACCTGGCTTGGGCTGACTCGTCGCCTCACCGTTCCGGTCGTCGTCACCCGCCGGCAGATGCCGCGCAGTTTCTATCTCGAAAACTGGCTCTCCGGACGGGTCGCTGCGCGGGTCGTCGCGGTGAGTCCAGCTGTGGCTGAGGCCCTTGGCCGCAGGGGGATTCCGCGGCGGAAGATTGCGGTTGTGCCCAACGGCTTGATCATGGCACGGGTCGACCGCCCGCTGTCGACTGCCGAGGTCGAAACCTGGCGACATCGCATCGAATGGGATGCCCATCGTCGAACGATTCTCATCGCGGCACGGCGCAAGGCGCAGGACGTGGTGCTTCGGGCTCTGGATTCAGTGACGACACCGGTGAGACTCGTCATGGCAGGCGCCGGAGAGAACGCGTTCTCTCATCTGACCGCGAAGATTCCCGATCGTCACGCCGTCGTCTCATTCAACTTCGAGCGGGACATTCGGCCACTGTACGAGCTGGCCGACCTGGCGCTTCTCCCCACCTGGGACGAAGGGTTGTCCCAGGCTCTGCTCGAGGCCCTCGCGCTGGGCTGCCCGGTCATCGCCTCAGCCGTGCCGGGCAACGCCTACGTCTTGAAGGATGGAGTAAACGGCCGGTTGCTCCCGCTCGACAAGCCCGAGAGCTGGGCTAAGGCGATCGACGAGCTTCTCGGAGACCAGGCCCTGCGTGAGCGTCTTGCAGCCGCCGGCCGCCGCACCGCACGGGAAGATTTTTCTCTGGATCGCACGGTTTCAGGAACGATTGCTGTGTACCGCGACGTTCTTGGGCAGCCCCCCCGCTGAGGCGACGCTTGCCCCGCACTCTGCTTCTCGCCTACGACTTCCCCCCGATGTCGGGGGGCATTGCCCGGTGCCTGTCGGAGATCGCGCGGCATTACCCCAGAGATGAACTCCTGGTCTCGACCGGTCTCGCTGCTAATGGAACCCGACCAGAGGCTGGAGTCGACCGCGTCGCGGTGCCGAGGGAGCGACTGCGGACCCTCGCCGGGTTGCGGCGCTGGGCATCGCGGGTGCTCGACTTGAGTGATCGCGATGCGACTCGATTTGTCTGGGCTGGGAACCTGAAGCCGGCTGGTTATCCCGCGCTGTGGCTCCAGGCTCGGAAGGGAATTCCGTACGGTGTGATTCTCTATGGCCTGGACCTGCTGTTGATCGAGAAGCAGGCTCGGCGGTCGCCGTTCAAGCGGGCGATAGCCCGTCGCCTCCTCGGCGAGGCAGCCGCCCTTGTAGCCATCAGTGCCTGGACCCGGGCCCGGGCGTCCCGCTTTTGCGATTCGCTCGGTCTTCAGGCTGGCGACCGCTTGCACACGGTGCCGTTGGGAGCTGATCCCGAGCGGTTCCGGCCCGGCCTCGAGACGGAGCAGGTGCGACGTCGCCTCGGGTTGGGCTACAGGCGATGGCTTCTCACCGTCACTCGGCTGGTCGAACACAAGGGCGTGGATACCGGGATTCAAGTCCTCGAACGGTTGGCTTCGGACTTTCCTGATCTCGGCTATCTCATCGCCGGAACCGGTCCCGCCAGAGACGCGCTGACGGCCGAGGTTGAGCGAAGAGGATTGAAGGATCGAGTTCGGCTCCTGGGAGAAGTGTCAGACGAGGACCTGCCGGCCCTCTACTCCTGCGCGAGCCTGTATCTGGGCCTTTCTCGTGAGCTGCCGCTCCAGGTCGAGGGCTTCGGACTCGCGATGGTCGAGGCCTCAGCTTGTGGCGTGCCGGTCGTGGCATCTCGCAGCGGAGGAATTCCCGATGCGGTGCAGGACGGAGTCACCGGGCTTCTGGTTGAGCCGGGGAATGTCCAGGCTGCCACAAGTGCGGTGAGACAGGTGCTGAACGACGAAGGGCTGGCGCGAAGGCTGGGCACCGCAGGACGGCTCGAGGTCGAGACTCGCCTCAATTGGGACAGGGTAGTGAAGGATCTTCGTGCGATCGAAGCCGGAGTCACACTCCGGGCGGCGCCAGCCGGACGCTGATCGCATAAGTGGGACAATTTCGAACGTAGGCTCCATCGAGTGGAGACCAGATCTGCACCGGCTC
Source organism: Gemmatimonadales bacterium (assembly GCA_036558125.1). Lineage (GTDB taxonomy): Bacteria > Gemmatimonadota > Gemmatimonadetes > Gemmatimonadales > GWC2-71-9 > DATBGE01. Next base: position 19,126 of record DATBGE010000038.1, read on the forward strand.
GATGACCTCGGCACGCTCATCCTCAGCCATCCGAAACACCGAGGGTGAATGCATGGCGCACATGCCGCAGCCGATACACCGCGAGCGGTCCACCCGCACCAAGACGCGCTTGCGGGGGTAGACGCCGCCCTCCAAAGGGTGGTCGCCGAGCGAATCGAGTAGGTCCGCGGTGGCCCGGTAACCTTCGTCGATCAGCTCGCGGTTGTGGCCGAACGCGAAGAGCGACATGTGCTCGACCCTGGGATGGACCAGCACCAGGCTGGGGTGCCGCCATTCCCGCAGTCGAGTCTCCATGAGGGTCTGCATCACGATCTCGTACCCTCTGAGATACGTCGCGGCGAAACCGGCCTCCTGGACCTCGGCCCGAAGCGCCCCCGAGCCGCCCACGTCCACGGCCAGGACCACCGAGGTGCGCTGCACGGCGGCGATCTGGACCGGGAGATTCTCGATCACGGCACCGTCCACGTAGTGGCGGCCTTGGATCTCTCGAGGAGGGAGAATGCCGGGGAGGGCGCAGGAGGCGAACACCGCGTCGGCCACCCGGACTCTACGAAGCCCGGGAAGACCCCAGAGGACCTGGGCCCCGGAATTGAGCTCAACCGTGTTGACCAGGAGGGGGCGATCCAGCTCCTCGAAGGTGCGGTCGCCGGCCAGGCTTTGGATCAGGTTGTCGAGCGGCTCGCGGCGGTAAACCGCGGGCGACTGCATCCGCTTGAGCGCCATGTCCACGTGAGCGACCTGGAAGATGTCCCGACGCTTGACCTTGAGACCGCGCTCGGTCATCTCCCCGATCGGCATGCCGGTGGCCCACGCCGCGGCGACCAGCGACCCCATGCTGGTGCCGACCACCAGGCTGGGCACCAGGCCACGCTCTTCCAGCGCGCGGAGCACCCCGATATGGGCCAGCCCTTTGAGGCCGCCGCCACTCAATACCAGGGTGAAGGGCCCGCTGAAGCTCACGCGCTTGCCGGATCGGTAGAGGTTGGGGTAACGTAGCGAGCCTGTCGGACGCGGAGAAGCCGTTAGCTGTTAGGCGCCAGCTGGTAGCACCCAGTCTCGGTACTCGGTACCCGGTACGCAGTACCCCAACAGGCTTGGGATCCGAAGCGCTGGAGAGGTGAGGCATCGGTAATCGGTCAACGGTGGACGGCGAATCAGGCACGGGATCGGAGAAAGGATCGGGATTCACAATTGACTGACACCGCACCAGCAAGGGACTCCCGTTCCCCGTTCCCCGTTCCCCGTTCACCGGGCTACGACGTTGAGGCCTTGCGCCGAGAAGAGTTTCCGTGGACGCGCGAGACGATCTACCTCGATCATGCCAGCATCGGGCCTCTGCCCGAACGCACTCGGCGAGCCGTCGAGGAGTTCACTCAGAAGCGCGCCAAGCCCTACCTGCTCAAGCACGATGACATGTTTGGCGCCTTCGCGCGGGCCCGGGAGCTCTGCGCTCGGCTCATTAACGCCGATATCGAAGAGATCGGCCTGGCGACGAACACGACGTTCGGGTTATCGGTCGCCGCCCGGGGCCTTCCATTTCGGTCGGGAGACATCGTACTGGTGAGCGACCGGGAATTCCCGGCCAACGTCTACCCCTGGCTCGCGCTGCGAAACCTGGACGTTACCTGTGAGATGGTCCCGGTGACGTCCGAGGGCTGGCCCGACGAGGAACGACTGCATGCCCGGCTCGCCGATCCCAAGGTTCGGGCGATCGCCGTCTCGTGGACTCAGTTCTCCACCGGGTACACCATCGATCTGCCGAGGCTCTCCACCGCGACCCGGCAGCTGGGGAAGTGGCTCGTGCTCGATGCGATTCAGGGTGTTGGGCAGATGCCGATCGATGTCCGGCGGACACCGGTGGATGTCCTCGCCTGCGGAGCCCAGAAATGGCTCCTCTCGCCTTGGGGCTCCGGCTTCGTCTATGTCAGGCGGGAGCTGATCGAGCAGCTCAATCCCGCGATGACCGGCTGGATGGCGTATGAGGGCACCGACGATCTCTCCCGGCTCACCCGGTACAATCCGCTGCTCCGCGGCACCGCCCGTCGCTACGAGATGGTGACCCTCCCGTTCCAGGACTTCTTCGGGATGAACCGCTCGGTGGAGCTGCTGCTATCACTCGGCATCGAGCACATCGATCGGCATCTGCAGGGACTGCACGCGCCGGTGCTTG
>DATBGE010000039.1:0-5874 GCA_036558125.1 Gemmatimonadales bacterium
GACCCGGTGGCAACGACCGGGCGCCCGTCGATCACCGTGGTTTCCTTGAGCGCGTGGATGATCTCAGCCGCGGGGCGTCCATGGACCAACGCCGTGTAGCTGCGGGGGACCCGATACCGGGGGTGGGTGAGCCGGTGAATCGCGTCTCCGTCACTGGTAAGAAGCAGGAGCCCGGTCGTCATGACATCGAGGCGCCCGACATACGCCAATCCGGTCCGGTCCCGAATGAAGTCAAAGACCGTCCGTCTTCCCTCTTCGTCCTGTGCGGTGGTGACGACGCCGAGCGGCTTGTGAAACGCGAGCCAGCGATGCCGAACTCGGGGGATGAGTTTGCCGCCGACGGTGATGCGGTGGCGGTCCGGGTCGACCTTGGTGCCGAGGGTTGCCGCGACCTTCCCGTCGATCTTGACCCGGCCTTCGGTGATCAAGGATTCCGCGGCGCGCCGGCTTGCGATTCCCGCTCGCGCCAGCGCCCGCTGCAGGCGCATCTCGGTCACGATTCCGCGGGTACCGACGCCGCGGCGTCTTCCTCTCCCTCAGCCGCCAAAGGCGCGCGGGGCGGCTGGAGAGCGACGGTGAACTCGTCGGCCCGGGGCAACTCGGCGAGGTCCCTGAGTCCGAGAGTCTCCAAAAACAGCGAGGTCGTTCCGTAGAGCAGCGGGCGGCCCATCGCCTCGCTCCGCCCTACCACCTCGATGAGCCCACGCTCCTGCAAAGTCCTCAGCACGCCGCCCGCGGAAACTCCCCGGATATCCTCGATCTCGGCGCGGCCGACCGGCTGCCGGTAGGAGATCACAGCCAGAGTTTCCAGCGCAGCGCCGGTCAACTTGGGAATCCGCACCGAGAGTTGGGCCTGCTCGATCGCCGCGGCAAAGGCTCGACGAGTGAGAATCTGGTAACCACCGGCCAGCTCGACGACCTCGACCGAGTGGCCGTCGAAATCGTAGTGTTCGCGCAACTGGTCCAGCGCGGCGCGCACATCGGCGAGGGATGCTTCGGGATCCAGGGTCTGCAGCTCCTCCACCGTCACCGGACGGGCGGCGGAGAACAGCGCGGCCTCAAGCAGCTGGGCGAGGGGCGTCACGGCTGATCACCATCGGCGCAAACGCTGCGCGTTGGAAGAGGTGAAGGGCGCCCCGCTTGGCGAGTTCCAGGAGAGCCAGCAGGGTGGAAAGGACGTCGGCAATCCCGCGCTCGGACCCCAGCGCATCGAGCCAGCCGATCTCCCCACGTTCCTCGAGCAGCGCCTCGATTCGCTTGGTGGCGCCTTCGACGTCGAGCGGACGCGGTACGACTCGGTGGAGAACCGGCACCGGGATCTCGCTGATCACCGTCTCCACCGCCTGGAGCAACTGGAGCAGGTCAATGGTGAGCGGCTGAGGCGGCAGTTCGGGGGGCGGTGGGAGATAGCCCCGGGCGAATTGACCGGCCCGCCGTTCCGAGGCGCGATCGAGCCAGGAAGCGATTTCGCGGATCAGCTGATACTCCAGCAGTCGCCGCACCAACTCGTGCCGCGGATCTTCCCAGCCCTCCTCGTCCGACCGGCGCGGCAACAAGGTTTGCGCCTTGAGCCGAAGCAGTCGCCCCGCCATCTCCAGGTAGTCGGCAGCCTGATTCAGTCCCAAGTCGTGGATCACGCTGAGGAACTGGTCGGCGATGCGAGCTATCGGAATGTCCGCGATGTCAATCTGTTCTTCGCGGAGGAGGTGCAGCAGGAGATCGAGCGGACCCGCGAAGGCGTCGAGCTGGACGACGAACCCTGGTTCGGCGCCGAGCGCGGTAGTGGGAGGAGCCGCAGAAGCCGTCATTCCCTATAAGTATCGCTTAGAGGAAGCTCAGGCTGTAGGGGGCTACCAGGCCGAGCAACTGGCTGCCCAGCCAGTGCGCGGGATACAGGAAAAAGTTCACTACGCCGGGGAGGAGAAGCAATACGCCGAACAGAATCAGAAAACCGAACCGGTGGAGATTCCGGTACCGGGCGCCCATCTCCGGCGGCAGCACATAATAGAACAGGTGCGAGCCATCGAGCGGGGGAATCGGGATCAGGTTGAAGAAGCACAGGACCAGATTCAGCATGACCCCATACATCATCATCCGCTGCGCGACGGAGAGGCCGGGGATCAGCGCCGGAACCGCGCGACCGAGCAATCCGAAGAGGGCGAACAAGAGAGTGAACACCACGCTCAGGCCGAGGTTGGTCACGACCCCGGCCGCGGAGACGATGATGTCGCCTCTTTTGTAGTGGCGGTACTTCCGCGGGTTGACCGGCACCGGTTTGGCGCCGCCGAAGGTCCATGCCCCGTTGGACCCGAACCAGAGCAGGGCCGGGACGAGGATACTCATGAACGGGTCAATGTGAGGGATCGGGTTCAGGGTCAGCCGGCCGAGCATGTAGGCCGTATCATCTCCCTGAGCCAGGGCCGCGGCTCCGTGCGCATACTCGTGCGCCACCAGGGAGAAGACGAGAACGGGCAGGACGAGTATGAACTCGCTCAGGCAGAGTCCAGTGTTTGAGGGGGACGACCGACCGCCGGATTGAACCGCAATCTAAACCCCTCCCCCACCCGTCAGAAAGCGGCCTCCCGCTTGACCTTGGCCCCTCCCGACTCTACAATTCGCGCCTCTCGCCGGCCGCTCTGGCCGGCCTCGAAACTGCCCTGAACCTGAGGTTGCCGTGCCCCGACTCAAATCCGCGGCGAAGGCCATGCGGAAGTCAAAGGCGGCCCATGCCCGGAACCGGACGCGCCGCAGTGAGCTACGTACGGCCCTGAAGAAAGTCCGGTCGGCCACCACCGCGGCCGAAGCCTCGGCCGCCTACAAGCGCGCCGCGCAGTTGCTGGACCGTGCGGGCCGGAAGAACCTCATTCACCGGAATGCAGCCGCCAGACAGAAGAGCAGACTGGCGAAAGCGGTGGCGGCTAAGAAGTAGCTGTTAGCGACTAGCGGTTAGCTGCTTCGAGTTACAAGAAACCCTCCGGCACGCGTCGGAGGGTTTGTGTTAATCGGAACCGCTAGGCGCTAACAGCCAATGGCTTCCTCACAACGCGGCGAGCTCCGCCCCACAGCGCTCGCAATACCACTCGGTGGGCCGATTCATGGTACCGCACTCCCCGCACTTGAGAGTCTTGGGTGCGGTGCCGCCGCTGGCCCGGTCCTTCGACGCTTCCGCTGCAGGCGCGGTTGCGGGGGGAGCGGCGGTAGGAGCGGGAGGCGCGGCTGTCTCGGCTGGCTTGGTAAAGCCCCCGCTGGGACGTTTGGCCGGCTGGGCCGGTGCGGCCCCGCCCTCGTTCCCGGTCACCGACTTGAGGAAAGCCAACTCATCCATCTTTCCAGCCGGCGCCTCGCCTGGCTTGGCCGAGGGGAACCACAGCGTCCGGCCGGCCGAGTCTTCCTTGGGCTTGGCTGCGGGCGGCTTGGGCTGCGGCTTAGGTGCGGCAGCAGCCGGAGCCTTGAAGGGGATCTCATTGCCCTGCGCTGTCACAGCGGGCCGCTGCTCTGGCGCCGTGAATTCCGTCATGATCCCGGGGATCGGCTGCGCCGGGCCGGGTGGCGGTGGAGGAGGCGCGGCCGCAGCTGGCGGCGGAGCCGGCTCCGGTTCAGCCTCCATGTTGGGGAGCGGAGACCGGATCGTGGTCAGCACCTCGTCGAGACGCTCAATTTCGGCGTTGGTACGGCTCAACTCTTCCTGAACGCTCACAACTTCCCGAGTCAGGTCGGCGCGAATCGTCTGCCAGCGGCCGTCATCGTACTCGCCGACCATGTGCCGTACTTCCGCCTCGGAGAGCCGTTCCTTGGCTTCGCCCTCTCGAGTGGAAAGCGCGTCCCGCCGGGCCTCGAACTCCGACATCTGCTGTTCGAGATCAGTCTGATGCGACCGGAGGGCCTCGACTACCGACTGCAGCCGGCCTTCATAGTCGGCTCGAACCCGATGCCGCACCGCCTCCGGCACGCCGGGATTGGAACTCGAGGGTCCTGTGAGCCGGGTTATCCAGGAAATAAACTGGGCCCGGTCCTGGAGTAGCTTGTCGATCGCGGTGTCGGCACGTTGGGTCGGCTTGGCCATGTCCAGTGCTTCCTCTCAGCCGGTCCGGAGGGAGAAAACCTGCTGCAAATCTATAAGCCTCGCGGGTTTGCGGAAAGCCATCCGAAGGCGGATTCAATCCTCCCAGGCCTGGTAGACCACCTTGCCCCGGACGATCGTCACCTCGGCGCGGCCGGTCAGCGGCCTGCCCCCGAAGGGCGTGTTGCGGCTCTTGGAGTGGAATCGCGAGGGGTCCACCGTCCAGCGGGCCTTGGGATCGAACACCATCACGTCTGCCGGCGCCCCGATCGCGAGAGTGCCTCCGGGGATGTTGAAGATCCGGGCCGGCTGGGTGCTCATCCTCAGGAGCAGGTCGGACAGACTCATCAGTCCCGGCTCAACCAGCTCCGAAATAGCCAGGCCCAGGGCCGTCTCCAAACCGAGGATTCCATTGGGCGCATCGTCGAACTCGCGTTCCTTGGCGTCGTAGTGATGAGGGGCGTGGTCGCTCGCGATCACGTCGAGCGTGCCGTCACGCAGAGCCTGGCGAATCGCTTCGCGATCGGCGTTCTCACGCAACGGCGGATTCATCTTTGCGTTGGTGTTGTATCCCTCGCACGACTCGTGCGTGAGGGTGAAATGATGCGGCGTCGCCTCCGCGGTGACCCGAATGCCGCGGTCCTTTGCGCGGCGGATCAGCTCGACCGAGCCGCGAGTCGACATGTGGCACAGGTGCACGTGGCCGCCGGTCAGCTCGGCCAGGATGATGTCGCGCGCGACCATTATCTCTTCCGCTGCCGCGGGAATCCCCTTGAGGCCAAGGCGAGTCGCCACGATGCCTTCGTGCATGGCGCCGCCTTCCGCCAGCGCCAGGTCTTCGCAGTGATCGGCCACTGGAATGCTGAACGTCCTGGCATACTCCAGCGCGGTACGCATCAAGTGACTCGACATCACCGGCTTTCCATCATCACTCACCGCGACGGCGCCGGCTCCCACCAGCTCTCCGAACTCGGCCAGTTTCTCTCCCTTCTGACCGAGCGAGATCGCGCCGATCGGGTACACTCTCGCTTTCGCGGCCCGCTGCGCCTGACTGACGATGAACCCGACGGTGCCCTGATTGTCCACCACCGGATCGGTGTTGGGCATGGCACACACCGCCGTGAAGCCTCCCGCAGCCGCAGCCATGGCACCGGTCGCGACGGTTTCCAGATCTTCCTGCCCCGGCTCGCGCAGGTGCACGTGCAGATCGATCAGACCGGGGGCCACCACTTTTCCTGCGGCGGGGATCATCAGGGTTCCTTCTTCGCCGACGATGTTGCGTCCCACCCCCGCGACCTTGCCGTCGGTGAGATACACGTCCGCGACCCCGTCGGTCCCCCGGGAGGGATCGATGACCCTGCCGCCCTGGATCAGGATGGGACGAATCACTCGGTGCCTCCGCTGTGCTGCCAGTCGGGGGAACCCCCGGCCAGCAGGTAGAGCACCGCCATTCGCACCGCGACCCCGTTGGTTACCTGGGGAAGAATGACGCTGTGCGGACCATCGGCCACGTCGCTGTCGATCTCGACTCCGCGATTCATCGGGCCCGGATGCATGATCACCAGATTCTTCGAGGCCTTGGAGAGCCGCTCAGTTGTCACCCCGAAGACCCGGTTGTACTCGCGGAGCGAAGGGATGAATCCGGCGGTCATTCTCTCTAGCTGAAGCCGGAGGATGTTGAGGGCGTCGGCCCACTGAATCGCATCTTCGATTCGGGGGAGACGGATGACGTCGAGCTCGTCGATGCCACGCGGCATGAGGCTGGCGGGCCCGCACACACCGACCTTGGCCCCCAGCTTGGTGAGGCCCCAGAT
>DATBGE010000040.1:0-11037 GCA_036558125.1 Gemmatimonadales bacterium
CCACCCACCGCACCGCTGATCAGCTGCACAATCAGGCTAGTCGTATCCATAAACAGCCTCCCCCTTCGGTGAAACGGAAACGCGAGTCACGTGGCGGGATTTCGGGTCGAGAACTTGCGTGCCATTTCTGGAACGGGCAAGGGGCTTTTGGTTGGCTGCCCGAAAGGATTACAGATACGAAAGCCAGGCTGCTCGGGAGCGTGCCTTGAGCCGCGCGAACCAGCGACAGGGGAAGTACAGAATCCCTACCGCAATCGCGAACACCAGGTAGAGCAGTCCCAGACTCCACATGTACCCGTCGGGCAGATCTCCGGGTCGCATTGGATGATTGGTGAAGAGCCAGGGGTTCACCTGGCCTTCGCGGATCAGGGACACCCCGCAGGCCAGTGCATGGATTAGAGGGATGTGGAGCAGGTAGTAGAACAACGGCACTCTGCCGAAGACCACGAAAAAGTCGGCGATCCGGCCCCGGGCGTGCTCCAGCAGTGGAATCGCCGCGATCGTAGGGCCCAGCGTCATGAGCAGAAACTGGAGCGATGCCGGATACTTGGTCGTGTTCAGGAAGGCGAGTGGTGCCGGCATCCTGGAGCCTTCCCAGTGCCGAGGATCGCCGTAGAGATTGAAGCCCCGCAGCACGAGAAACGCAGCGATCGCACCCAGACCGATAGCGTAGCAGGCCCGCCGCCGCCGCTCGGGTTCCCATGTCAGTACTGCTCCGAATGTGTAACCCAGCGCCATCACCGCGACCCACGGTATCAACACGTACAGAATGACGAGGGGCGGGCCCCCCGCGCCCAGTGGGAACTCGCCACCGAGGTAGAGCACCTGCCAGAGCCAGAACGGAGGTGGACCTTCCGGATTCAGGTTGGCGACCACGGGATCGAGCAAGTTGTGTCCCGCGACCACCACCGCTCCAATTGCCGCGATCACGGGGAGCGGAAGCCAGACGAGTCCGGCCAGCACGATCATGGACCAGCCGATCGCCCAGATGACACCCGCCAGCAGGTAGTTGGCGAAATCAAAATTGAAGGTCCAACAGATCCGGATGACGGTCAACTCAAGGAGGATGAGCCAGACGCCACGGATCAGGAGGAAACGTGACAGCGCCGGGCGTTCAAGTTTTCTCCCCAGCAGAAAGGCGCTGGTCCCCGCGAGAAAGACGAAAGCGGGCGCACAGAAGTGGGTGACCCCGCGGGTGAAGAAGATTCCCGGCGTGGGTCCTCCGGGTGGGAGCCCGGAGTAGACCCGCACATGGTCGATCGCCATCAGTACCATCACGAGGCCGCGGACGATGTCAACCGCGACGATTCGTTCGCCGCCGATCCTCGGAGTTCCCGTCACCTATTTTCTCACTGTCAGGTGGGCCCGCGTCCTCCGACTACCCCTCGATCACCGTCCGGCTCTGTTCCCGCGCAAACTGCTGTACGTACCAGGGCCCGCAGCCTCCCTTCCCCGACGAGCCCGATCCCTTCCAGCCGCAGAAGGCCTGGGCGCCCGGCCAGGCTCCCGTGGTCGCACCGGTCCGCTTGTTGACATAGCAGACTCCCGCCTCGATCTCGTCGAAGAAGCGGTCGATCTCTTCCTTCTTCTGGCTGAAGAATCCCGCGGTAAGGCCGTACTCCGCCTTGTTCGCCTCGGCCAGGGCTTCGTCCAGGCTCCCCACTTCGCCGATGGCGAGGAACGGCACGAACAGCTCCTCGAAGAAGAGCGAGCTCTTGAGCGGCAAAGCGGCGATGGTCGGCGCCACGAAGTGGCCCTTGTCGAACACTCCGCCTTTGAGCCGGTCGCCGCCGGTGAGGATCTTTCCTTCGTCCTTTGCCTGGTCCACGGCACCCTGCCAACGGCTTACGGCCTTAGCGTTGATCACCGGGCCGAAGTACACGTCCTTCTGGGAGACGTCTCCCATGACCATCGCCTTGGTCCGCTCCAGCAGCTTGGCGATGAATGGCTGGGCCACGGCGCGATGCACGTAGACGCGGCTGGTGGCGCTGCACTTCTGGTTCTGGAGACCGAACGCGGACTTCATCACTCCTTCGGCAGCGGCATCGAGATCGGCCGACTCCATCACAATCACCGCATTCTTGCCGCCCAGCTCCATCAGACAGGGCTTGACCCACTTCTGGCTGATGCCGTGGTGGATTCGCATACCGATTTCCTTGGAACCGGTGAACACGACGCCGTCGGTCAACGGATGCTGCCAGAGCGGATCGCCGATCTCGCGTCCGTGGCCGCTGACGAAGTTGAACACTCCGGCGGGTACGCCGGCGTCCCGGTAGACCTCATACAGCTTGAGACCGGTCCACGGCGTATCCTCGGCGGGCTTGTACACCACCGCGTTCCCCGCCAGGAGTGCCGCGGAGGACATGCCGGTCGAGAGCGCCAGCGGAAAGTTGAACGGCGCGATGCAGACGAAGACACCATAGGGCCGGAGCATCTCGGTGTTCTTCTCGATCGGCGTCATCTTCGCCATGGCTTTCGTGAAGCCGTTGGTCTCTTCGATCTGCAGCGCGTAGTACTCGATCAGGTCCGCCGACTCTTCCGCGTCTCCCATGGCCTCGAAGCGGGACTTGCCCACCTCGAGACTCATCACGGCTGCGAGGTCGAACTTCCGCTCCCGGATCAGCTCCGCCGCCTTCCGGAGAATGGCCACCCGCTCCTGCCACGGCCGCCTGGCCCAGTTCTTCTGTGCGGCGTGAGCGGCTTTCACCGCCTGATCGACGTGATCGCGGGTAGCACAGGCGAAGCGGCCGAGGACGAGACTGGTATCGATCGGCGAGACATCAACGATCGGTTCCTGCCCCGGCGATTCCACGGCTTTCCCGTTGATGTAAAGGGGATAGCTCTTGCCGGCTGCGGCTCGAACCGCCGCCAATGCGTCGTCATACGCCTTGTGGAAGGCGGTGAGATCGACATTGGTGCTGGTGTAAGTGACTTTTTGTTGAGGTGCGGTGGCTGTCATGGTGGTTCTCCCAAAGGTGTCAGGGATCAGGTGTCAGGTTTCAGGTGGGGGAGGTCCCTGACACCTGATACCTGACACCTGACACCTTTTCCAACGCCCGCGCAAACCGCCGCACGAGCTCGTCAATTTCCTCTTCCGTAATGACAAATGCCGGCGCGAGTAGCGCCAGGTCTCCGTCGGTACCGTTGGCCTGCCCCACGTTGGGCCACACCATCAGCCCCTCCTCCAAAGCGGCATCGGCAAATCGCTCGGCGAATTTCTGCTTGCGGGGGAAGGCGGTGCGGCTGCCCTTGTCCTCCACGAATTCGATCCCGGCGAGAAGACCTTTACCACGGATGTCCCCAATGTGCGGCAGCTCACGCAATTGCTCCAGCTTCCGGTGGAAGCTCTTTCCCATCTGAGCGCAGCGCTCGACCAGGCCGTGCTTCTTGATGTATCTCACCGCCGCGAGCCCGGTCGCGCAGAGCACCGGGTGATGCGAGAAGGTCTGGGCGTGAAGCAGGCCGCCAGAGCCCTTCGCGATCGGATCGAGCAGCCGGGTTGGAGCAAGAACCGCCGAGAGTGGCGCGTAGCCACCGGTGATTCCCTTCCCCAGCACCTGGATGTCCGGTATCACGCCGTACGGCTCGATCGCGGACCAGGTTCCGGTGCGTCCGGCTCCGGCAAGAACTTCATCGGCGATGAACAGCACCTTGTACTTGTCGCAGATCTCGCGAACTCGCCGGAAGTATTCCGGAGCCGGAACCGATGCGCCGGTCGAGCTGCCTCCTACCGGCTCGGCGATGAAGGCGGCGACATTCTCCGGGCCGGCGCGGAGGATCGCGTCTTCCAGCACCGACCCACTGCAGATCGGGCAGGCCGGAACCCCGGCTTTCGCCTCAGTCCTCAGTCCTCCGCACTCACACCGGTAGCTGTAAGGTGCGGGAATCCGAACCACGTCCACCAGCCACTCGCGGTAGTAGGTCTTGTAGTGCTCGCGAGCCGATGCCGACAGGGCGAGGAGCGTGTTCCCGTGATACGCGGGGAACAGCGCGATGATCTTGTGCTTCGACGGCTTTCCGGTTTCCACCCAGTATTGCCGAGCCAGCTTGAGCGCGGCCTCGACCGCTTCGGAACCGCTGGAGAGGAAGTAGGCTTTCTCGAGATCACCGGGTGCCAGGGCCGCGAGCTCAGCGGCCAGCTCTTCTACCGGCTGGCTGGTAAATGCAGTGCCGTTGAGGTAGGCGATCTTCGCTGCCTGTTCCGCCATCGCCGCGGCGATTTCCTTGACCCCGTGGCCGATGTTGGCGACGAAGGCGCCGCCGGATCCGTCGAGATAGCGCTTGCCATCCTCATCGATCAGCCAGCAGCCTTCCCCCTTGGTGATGAGGGGGAAACGCCGGTTGAGCTTCCGGTAGAAGACCGGAGAGTCGGGATACTGGTGGAGTGACATTGGGGGGAGAAATCTGGTTTCCCGGAGCGGGATTTACTAGGGGGATTAACGCCTGTTGCAGCTTGTACTTAGAGGCACCGGCCGGAGCGATCGATCAGCATACCGCGGATGCCGCTGACCACGCGTTGACTGGGATAACCTCATTCTCTTGTCCGCGTCTTCCCCGATCTCCACGTGCTCCGCGGTAGGCCTTTTCAACCTGTCTTAGCATCCTCGCCGTTCGTCGGTTCCACCCACATATTAAGGCCACCCGCACATCCGGCGCAGCGATGGCTCTCGCCGACTCCACACCTGCATCATCCCCGTCCTCCGAGATACCAGGCTCGGCGCGGCCGGGATCGACCGAGGATTTATTCGCGGTCTTGTACCGCGAGCTGCATTCACTCGCTGGGCGGCACCTGCATCGCAAAGGCGTCGGATTCACGCTGGGTACCACCACCCTGCTCCACGAGCTCTACCTCAAGATCGCTCGATCGACCGCCGAGTTTCCCGATCATCTCCGGTTCCTCGGCTACGCCTCCCGCGCGATGCGCGGGCTGATCGTGGATTACACCCGCAAGCGCGCTACGAGCAAGCGGGGCGGTGAATTCGTCCTGCTGCCCATGGGAGAACAGTCCCCGGGGAATAGCGAGGAAGAGCTCCAGCATCTCGAGGCATTGAGCGAGGCCCTCGATCACCTTTCCCGCGTTGATCCGGAATTGGCCGAGCTGGTGGACCTCCATTTCTTCTGCGGTCTCTCGTTCGTGGAGATCGCTGCGTTGAGAGGTGTAAGCGACCGGACGGTTCAGCGAGACTGGCACAAGGCCCGGCTGCTGCTCCACCGCGAGTTACGGCCCTGAGTCGAGGCCGATCCATGACCCGGTTCAGCAAGGACAACTGGGACGCGCTGCGCCCGCTGCTCGACCAGGCGCTGGACCTGACCGACAGCGGGCGGATCGTATGGCTAGCGGAGCAGCGGAAGGAGAACCCCGCGCTCGCGGGAGAACTTGAGGAGCTGCTACACAGGGGAGCGCTGCTCGACGAGGACGGGTTCCTGACCGACGAGCAGGCCCCGGTCGTTCCACCGGTTTCATCGCTCACCGGTCAGGAGCTTGGGCCATACGTCATTGATCGCCAACTGGGCCAGGGAGGAATGGGTTCGGTCTGGCTCGCCCATCGTAATGATGGGCGGTTCGAAGGCAATGTGGCCATCAAGTTCCTCAGCCTGGCCGTCGCCGGACCCGCCGGGGAAGCGCGATTCCGTCGCGAGGGCAGTGTGCTCGCCCGCCTTACCCACCCCAACATCGGCCGGCTCCTCGACGCGGGCGTCACGACCGTGGGCCAGCCCTACCTCGTGCTGGAACACATCGACGGAGAACCCTTCGATGTCTGGTGCGACCAGCGCCGGCTGTCGATCGAGGCGCGGCTCCAGTTGTTCCTGCAGGTGCTCGCCGCGGTCGCCCACGCGAACGCCAACCTGATTGTCCACCGCGACCTCAAGCCGGACAACATTCTCGTCACTGGAGACGGGACGGTGAAGTTGCTCGACTTCGGCATCGCGAAGTTGCTGGAGCAGGAGGGGCATGCCAGGAGTGCCCTCACCGGAACGCACGAGGCGGTCCTCACCTTCGAGTATGCAGCCCCCGAGCAGATCCTGGGCAACCCGATATCAGCCGCGAGCGACGTGTACAGTCTGGGGGTCATTCTCTACGAGCTGCTCGCCGGCCAGCACCCAACCAGTCGCAACTGCCGGACTCCGGCGGAGCATGTTCGGGCGATTCTCGACACCGACCCGGGGCCACTCTCCCGCGTCGTTACCCCGAGCGCCACGCTACCGGTGGAAGAAGCGCGGAGACTTGCCGCCACCCGGGACGCGTCTCCCGAAAAGCTGCGCCGGCTCTTCGCCGGCGACCTCGACAACATCCTCGCCAAGGCGCTGCGGAAGGATCCTGCGGACCGCTACCCTACGGCCGCGGCCTTTGCCGATGACCTGAATCACTATCTCAGGCACGAGCCTGTCTCGGCTCGACCCGACGCGTGGAGCTATCGGGCGGGAAAGTTCCTCCGCCGCCACCGCGTCGCGGTCGGTAGTGCCGCGGTCGTCCTTTTCGTCCTGACCGGTGCCGCCCTCATCACGGCTGCACAGGCGCGCAGCGCGGGGAAGGAGCGAGACCAGGCGGTCCGCGAGGTCAAGCGGCAGCATGCCATGAACGCGGTGCAGCAGGTGCTCGCGAGTGATTCTCGGGGGACCGACGGTCGGCAGCTCAATCCATCGGAACGGATCACGCTCGCCCTCGGGGTGCTCGAACGGCAGTTCAAGTCGGAACCCTGGCTGGTTTCCGAGGTCATGGCCGACCTCTCCGGCCGGTACTACGAGGCAGGGGATCGCGAGACCCAGCGAAAGATTCTGGCCGAGGCTAAACAGTTGGCGACCGACGCCAACCTCCCCGCTCAGACCGCGCTCGCCTCCTGCATCCGGGTTTACAGCTTCGCCTATGACGAGGTGTTCGACTCGGCGCAGTCCGAGCTGGCGACGGCCAAGGCAGCAATGGCGCGGGCGCGCGACCTGCCGAACGACGTCGGGGTTTTCTGCCTCGACGCGGAAGGGCAACTACTGGTCGCGGCAGGACAGGCTGACTCCGCCATACCGCTGCTTACGAAGGCGGTGGCACGGATGCAGGCGGACACCAGCGCGGGCGGCCCGCTCCCGAGCGACCTCTCCCAGCTACGCAACGATCTTGCGCAGGCATTGCGCGCCAGCGGGCGGACCCGACAGGCGAGCCAGGTTCAGCGACAGCTGGTCAGTGAGCTCGATTCGGCGGGTTACGCCGACACCGACATTCTGCCCAATGTGGTCTCCTTCCTGATTTCCTCGTATTACGAGCTCGGAGAGTTCGCCGAGGCGAAAGTGGTGGTCCGGCGCGTGGTTCAGGAACAGGAGGCGATCCATGGAACCGGCCATCCGGCGTCGATCATGGCCTTCCAGCTGGGCAACACCTATTTACGCATGGGAGGTGAGCTGGACTCAGCCGAGCTCTGGATCGATCGCAGCATGAAAGACACGACCGAAGGGGCGGGCGGGCTCGCTTTGTGGTTGGTCGTAGCCCGAACTCAGCTGAAATTGGATCAGCACCGGGCGGCCGAGGCGCGTCGGATACTCGCCGATCTTCCCCGTGGCAGTCACGGCCTCGATGTCCTCGGTGCCTTGTACGAGGCTCGCCTCAAGTGGGAGACCCGCGACTCGACGGGAGCGATGGTCGGACTCGAGGACAACATCCGCAAGCTTTCGGGGGACGGTCCCCGGGTTCCGCCCGACTTATCGGTCCCCTTGATAACGGCTGCGGAGTGGAGGTTCGCCACCCGAAACTGGCACCTGGCGGATTCGCTGGCGCGTCGCGCGATCGTGGTGGCGGCGGTCGATTCCCTGGCTCTGACCCGGAGCGGGCTGGTGGGCCGTGCCGAGCTGGTTGACGCTCGAGCATTGCGAGCAGATAATGACACGAAAGACGCCCGGGAGGTAGCCAGTCGCGCGGTTGAAGCCCTGACTTCAGGCGTCGGTCCGACGAACAGCGCCACTCTCGCCGCGAAGACTCTCCTCGATTCGCTCTCCAATTAGGCTTCCTGCCGCAAAGGGACCCTTGTCACAGGGTCCGCTCCCCAACTGCAACCTTCTCCGGGTACTTCGTGTTTTGTGTCAGCGGGCTCCGCGGTAAACTTTTCAGCCCTTGATAGAAGGCCACCCGTCAGGCCCTGTCGGGTTCCGGACTCAAATCCCGGTACAGGAGGTAGGAAGCAGTCCACCTCTTGGCCGGGAGATGAGTTATGTCATGGGAATCGTGTCGTTTAGCGCGGCTCGGTTGGGCGAGCCTGATTCTTCTTGCAGCGTGCCAGGCAGAAGACCGGATGGGCCCGGCCGATTCCCCAAGCCCGCCTCCACCCAACCTGATCCCATCCGCCTTCTACCTCAGCATCGACGTGGAGCAGGGCGTGGTCACTGTGGTCCCGCCGAGGACCCTGACCACCCAATCGGCGGACCAGACAATTACCTCGCTCGCTGGCGCCGAGATCGTGGGAATTTCCACCAGCAACTTCTACCGCTCCGGCATCGTGTCGAAGAAACGAACCATCACTTTCGACCTGACGCTTACCAACAAGCTGTCGGTGACCGATCTCGTCACCCCGACTTTCCCCAAGCCGCCGACCGGCGTCCAGGGCATTCTTGCCTTTCCCTATACGGTGTCGGCCACTGGCGTCCAGGGCGGTAAGGCCGTCCCCAACACCGACTGGAACGGCAACGGTACGACCAAGCTCGGCGCGCCGTACAACTTCTTCAACGATTTCGCCTCGTGCGGCACCGCGGTGAGCAGCGACTGCTATCGCTGGGAGATGTTCCCCGACCCGCTCAAGGCTGGCGAAAGTTCCGGCCCGCAGAAGGTCGGCTTCACGGTGGACCAGGGTGTGACGAATGTCGGGGTCTATCTCGTGGTGGCGGCGGATCTGGTGGACCATCCTCCGGTACCGGCGCCCGGACTCGGGGCGGTCACCGGATCGGTGACGTCACCGGGGATCGGGGCCTTGGCTGGAGCCACCGTCACCCTCTCGCCGGGCGGACAGTCGGCGGTCACCGACGGGCTCGGCAAATACCTGATCACCGGTGCGGCGATTGGGGCGTTCACGGCCGCCGTTTCGACACTTCCACAGAGCTGCGCCGTCTCGGCCGTGGAAAACGGGACCATCACCTCGGGTGGCGTCAGTACCGTCGATTTCTCCGTCGCCTGCCAGCTTACCACCGGCGGGATCAGCGGCAACGCCAGCTCGCCACAACTCGGCCCGTTTGCTTCGGCAAACATCGAGTTGCTCCAGATGCCGGGAGGCAGCCACGTCTCCTCCACCACGAGTGACGTCGCCGGCGATTTCAGCTTCAGCGGACTGGCACCGGGAGCCTATGCCATACGGATCACTGGACTGGCAGCTCCTTGTCCCGCAACGGGTGGACCAGTGAACGTGTCGGTCAGTGCGGGCAACACTAGTACAGCGACACTGACGGTTTCGTGCGTAGCCACTGGTTCAGGGTCGGGGATGATCAGTGGTACGGTAGCCTCCGCTGTGCTGGGGCCACTGCCCGCCCGGCTCTCCATTCTCTCATCGCCCAGCGGTGCGACGGTCTCGACGCAATCGGACCCATCGACAGGCTCCTATGGACCAATAAGCATCGAGGCCGGACAGGTCACGGTGACGGCAAGCGGTCTCCCATCGATCTGCACTCAGCCGCTCACAGTGGTTGGGGTAGCGCCAGGGATCAGCACCACGGCTGACGTCGCGCTGGATTGTCCGGGCGCGACAATAGGACGCGTCTTTTCGCCGGTGCTTGGACCACTGGCTGGCGTGACCGTGACTATTGCAAACCAATTTTTGTTTTCGACCAGCGTTCAGACCAACGTCGATGGGTACTACAGTTTCCCCGGCTCTCCCGGGAACGGTACGGGCATCCCCAGCCTGGACATAGCGCTCTCCGGCTTGCCATCTGCCTGCACACCTCCGACGCCGCTCAACTACACGGAGCAAGCGAAGATCGATTTCTCCGTAGACTGCACCGGGAGCGCGACGGGGAACCTGAACCTTTCCGTCCCCGTCGGAATTGGCGGCTCAACTCTCCCCAACGTCGATGTGATGCTACAAGGGCCGAGTGGATACTCTCAACTAATTTCGACCGGGAGCACAGGAGTAGTTCAACTCCCCGACCTGCCGATAGGTTCGTTTACCGCAACCATATCCCAGCTACGCACAGGCTGCACACCGCCACTCCCTCAAACCTTTCTGATCAGCTACGGCATTACGACCGACGTCTTCATCACGCCGGCCTGCGATCCTGTCCTCGGTCAGGTCATCTCTCCGACCTTGGGGCCCCTCGGTGGAGTGTCAGTCTTCGCTTTCACCATCTTCGGGCAATTGACGACCGTGACCGATGCATCAGGCAATTTCAGTATAGATCACAGCATCGTGGGGCCAACTGGAGGGGTGGTAAGTCTCTCCGTCACCGCCGGGCTGCCGGTCTCGTGTGTTCCGCCCATCAGTGTCAGCGCGCCTGCCATCATCGGGCCGGACGTTGTCATGGTAACGATCCCGGTCGACTGCAACTGATCGAACCCGTGTAGGAGACTTACGGCCAGAATTGAGGGCGCGGCCCCTCCGACTGGAACCGCAACGTACGAAACAATCACCCCCGCCTCGCCGCCTGACGCTTCCGACTGCATATTGGCGCGGGATCAGGCGGGCCACCCATCTCGTCGATTCGTGTCGGGTTTGAGGCGGGGAATCCGATATTGATCAAGCAGAATCGTCCGAAGTAGGCTGTCCGGCGCGCGCTGGTGAGGGACAAGGGAAATGAGTGGGTTGGAGTTGGGATTGCTGGACCTCTGCCACGTGGCGCCTGGATCCACCCCCGCCACGGCGTTGTGCGAGATGACCGAAGTCGCCCAATTGGCCGACGGGCTGGGTTTTGCCCGCTACTGGCTGGCCGAGCATCACACTTCGTTCGTCGCCCACGCGAGTCCCGAGCTGCTGATACCGCTGGTCGCTGGAATGACCGACCGGATCCGTGTCGGTACCGCTGGTGTCCTGCTTCCCTACCGAAGTCCCCTCAAGGTCGCCAGCGATTTTCGTCTCC
>DATBGE010000041.1:0-32217 GCA_036558125.1 Gemmatimonadales bacterium
GCGAAGGTTCTGGCTGTATCCCGGCCAGATGAAGTTGCCGTCCCCGTCCTTCCGGAACCAGTTGACGCAGAAGATCCGCGGCGGGTCGGCGATCTGGCGGCCGAACTGGAGCCAGTGGTTGAAGTAGTCTCCCATGTGATAGCCGCAGAACGGCAGCATCGACATGGGGTCGCGCCGGACCTGGCCCACCGCACCGGTTGCGGCCGCCGTGGTCTCGGAGCCGATCGTTGCCGCGAGGTAGACGCCGAAGTTCCAGTTTACCGCCTGATAGACCAGCGGAACCAGCGTCGCGCGCCGGCCGCCGAAAATGAAGGCGCTGATCGGAACACCCTCGGGATCTTCCCAGGCCGGATCCATGGAAGGGCACTGCGAAGCGGGGGCGGTAAATCGCGCATTCGGGTGCGCCGCCTTCCGGCCTGATTTCGGAGTCCACGGCTGGCCCTGCCAATCGATGAGCTCGGGCGGCGGCTCGGGGGTCATCCCTTCCCACCACACGTCGCCATCAGGTGTTAGCGCAACGTTGGTGAAGATGGTATTGGACTTGATCGTGGCCATCGCGGTGGGATTGGATTTCTCCGACGTGCCGGGTGCGACCCCAAAGAATCCCGCTTCGGGATTGATCGCCTGGAGTCGGCCATCCGGTCCGGGCCGGATCCACGCGATGTCGTCTCCCACTGTGGTGACGGTCCACCCCTCACAGCCTTTGGGCGGCAACAGCATCGCCAGATTGGTCTTGCCGCAGGCACTGGGGAATCCCGCCGCGACGTAACGCTTCTCACCCTCGGGACTCTTCAGTCCGAGGATCAGCATGTGCTCCGCCATCCACCCTCCGTCTCGCGCCATGACCGATGCGATCCGCAGCGCGAAACACTTCTTGCCGAGCAGCGCGTTGCCGCCGTATCCGCTTCCGTACGACCAGATCGCGCGCTCCTCCGGGAAGTGCACGATGTACTTCTCCTCGGCATTGCAGGGCCACGGCACATCATTCTCGCCCGGCGCCAGCGGCTGTCCGACCGAGTGAACGCAAGGCACGAACTCTCCGTCTCCCAGCACCTCGAGAGCCCGGCGCCCCATGCGGGTCATGATCCGCATGTTGACCACGACGTAAGGAGAATCGGTCAGCTCGACGCCGATATGCGCCAGCGGCGAGCCCAGGGGACCCATGCTGAAGGGGACCACGTACATGGTCCGTCCCCGCATGGAACCGCTGAAGATCCGCTTCATGGTGACCCGCATTTCGCGCGGATCCACCCAGTTGTTGGTGGGTCCGGCGTCCTGCCTCCGCTGGCTGCAGATGAAGGTCCGGTCCTCGACCCGGGCTACATCACCAGGATCGGAAAGCGCGAGGTAGCTGTTGGGCCGTTTGGCGGGATTGAGCTGCTTCAGCGTGCCTGCCGCTACCATCTGGTCCAGCAGGGCCTGGTTCTCGGCAGGCGAGCCATCGCACCAGTGGATGCGCTCGGGCTGGGTGAGGGCGGCGATTTCCGCTACCCATTCCCGCAGTCGCTGGTTGGTGACCCAGGAAGGTGCGTTCAGCTCCGACGCCGCGGCGCGCGGCTCACTGAGAACAGTCATGTCTTCGGCTCCAGGGGATACCGCGCGCCGCCGTCCGGACTTCGGGGGAGCGCGCGGGGGCCGGAAATCTCGACAGCGGAGGGGTTTGCGGCAACCGAACTGCGAAAGATTGCAAGATTATGCATGCCGCGCGATCAGGGGCCGACTGGCACCATGTCTGGCGGAAAATGATACAGCGTCTGGACCGTGTTGATGTCCCGCTTGCTGAGCGCATCCACGGCCGGCACGGTAAACATCAGGTCGTTGGCGTCCGGACTGTGCTGGAAGATCCCGAGCGAATGGCCCAACTCGTGGGCCGTCGTGACCCGCAGGCACCGGGGAAGGTCGGGATCGTTCGATGGAACCAACGGGTTGACATAGACGTGCAGCGGGATCCGCAGCTCGAATCTGGTAGCCACGGTATCGAGGTCGGTGGCGCCAAAGCATTGGGGGAGAAGCATGGACCCGAGACGCCCGGCTGACGGTTTGGGGCCCGGCGGGGGGGCCGGAGCGAGGCGGACGATGACGTCTGCATTGTTCGAGTCGCTGGTGATCTTGGCGTCCCACTCGCCATAGAGTAATGCCCCCTTCCACTCATCGATCCCGTGGTTCACGTCGTCTGGTAGTCCGCCGGCGTCCTCGACCCAAATACGCACCGGGAGCCGGGACCGCGGCCAATGGTAACTCAGGGTGTCGAGTTGGGGGCCCAGGCTGTCGAAGGCCACGATCAAGCGCCAGTCGTAGGCGTTGCTCCGGGTCGGCGACGCCAGATCGGAACACGCGCCAAACAGCATTGCCGTGACGGCGAAGATCCCGCGGAGAGGTCGGGTCATGGTGTCCTCGCGATCCCGATTGAAATCATCACGCGATGGACATCCTGAGTCCCGCCGAACCCTTGTGCCATCAGCTCATCCGTCGTGAAACGATGAAAATCGTAGCGCAGCCCTGCCACCCACTGCCAGCGGGGTTTCCATTGCCAGCGATAATCTACGCCGAGACCCAGCACCCAGCGTAGCGGTCCTCCATCCTGGAAGACACCCTCCTCCTCGGCGGGCAGGTATTTGATGAACCCGCCACCGACCCGTCCCCAGAGTTTGCCCGCCAGCGGAGCTTCGACGCCGCCCGTGACGGTGAGGCTCCGTAACGTGCCGACATCAACGCTCTGACCCGACTCCTTGGTGTCGAGGCCGCCAGTGGCGAAGCTTGCTTCGGCGCCGAGCCTGGCCTTTTTGGACACCGGCCATGATCCGTTGAGTGTGAAAACCGGGGCGAGGGCCGGTTGCAGGTCGATGTCGTTGAAGATGTGATCGGTGACGATCGGAGAGCTCCAGATGCCACCCAGCGACAGGGCATATCGTCCCTGGGCCGAGAGGGGCTGCGTCAGCGTGAGGGCGAGCCCCAGCGCGGCAAGGTTGAATCGCATCGCCTAAGAATGACCTGCCAATGGTCCGCAGGTCAACGCGGCGCGCTTCCACCCCGCCGGGCATAGCTCCGAAGCCGGCGGAGCATTCTTCGATCGAAGGTGATGAGGTCGTCTCCCTTGGGAGTCTCGAGCACTTTCATCACCCGGCTGAAACGAGGATCGGTCATGATGTGGCGGAAGGGGACCGGTCCCAGCGAGCCTTCGCCGATGAGCTCGTGCCGGTCACGCCGCGAGCCGAGCGGGGTCTTAGAGTCGTTGAGATGCAGGCAGCGAAGGTGCTTCAAACCGATGAGATCATCCCACCGCTGCCAGATGCCTTCATAGTCGCGCACCAGATCGTAACCGGCTGCGTACAGATGGCAGGTATCGGCACAGAAACCGATTCGCTTGCGAAGTGGAGGCGGAATCTTCGCCCGGATCTCCGCCAGCTCCTCGAAGCTGCTGCCCAGCGCCGTTCCGGTTCCGGCAGTCGTCTCCAGCAGCACCATGATCGACCCCGGCACCGCCTCCAGGCACTCGATGTACGACTCGGCGTTCCGACTGAGACCGGATCCCCGGTCGTCAAGGTAGTTGCCCGGATGCGACACCACGCCCCGGATCCCAAGCATTTGGCAACGCTGAAGTTCGGCTATGAAAGACTTGATGGAACGGGCTCTTAGCTCGGGGTCTGGAGAGGCCAGGTTGATGAGGTACGAATCGTGCGCAACTACTGCCCGCACACCGGTTTTGCGCAACTCTCGGCGGAATCGTTTGCCTTCGTCCTCGGCGATGACCGGATCCCGCCACTGGTTCGGGGTCTTGGTGAAAACCTGAATCGCCGTGGCACCGATGACCTCCGCGCGCCCCGGCGCGGTATGGACGCCGCCCTGCGTGGAAACGTGAGCACCGAGGAGGTCATTGACGTGCACGGGCATTGTTCTCGTCGCGGTGTAATGTCGCGGCAGCTCCAGCTTGACACCCCTTGGGCGTTGGGTACGTTCTCCCGCGCCGTGCTGCCGACCCCGCTTCCGTGATCCAGCTGCCGCGGTCACCCCGCGTCCTTCTTCTCGGGGACGCGTCGGTGCGTCCCGAGGGACTCGAGCGATCGCTGGTCCGGGGCGGGTTTCAGGTGGCGGAGTCGGACGATACCCACCTGGTCGCCGTCGGCACCCGCGCGCCCGACATCGCTCTCATCACCGTACATCGGCTGGACCCGGCGCTGGAAAATCTGCTCGAGCGCCTCCAGGGTGTCGCGTGGCAGGGCATTCCCCGCCTCGTCCTGCTCCGGGACCCAGACCAGGAAGCTGTCACTCCGACACTGCAGGCCGGCGCCGACGACGTTCTGGCCGGCCCGGTGAATCTCGCCGAGCTCAACGCCAGGATCACCGCCAGGCTGCGCCGTCGCGCGACCGATGACCAGGCCCAGCGAACGCTCTGGCGCCAGGAGTTGATGTTCGAGATCCTGGGCGACCTCTCCGCCGCGGCCCGCAGCGACGAAATCCTCGAGGTTCTGGTACGTCGAGTCGGTCTCGCGCTGGAGCTGGCCCGGTGCTCCTTCATCATGGCCGGTCCCGAGGATCGCTACGGGCGGGTTGTCGCGGTGTGCGAGAGTCCCACGACGCGGGATCTTCGGGTTGACCTCCGCCGCTACCCTGAAATGCGCGAGGCGCTCCGCACCGAACGAACGGTCTTTCTCCCGGATCTCCAGGCCCACTCGCTCTTCACCGATCTGCGTCCTCTCTGGGCACAACACGGCATCTCGGCGGAGGTGAAAAGCGTCGCCGCGCTGCCGATGATGTTGCGAGGCCGGCCAGCCGGCGTGTTTCTGCTTCGTACCCGGCGGGCCGACCCCGACCTCACGGCTGATGAGGTTGGCTTCGCCGAGCAGATGCTGCAAGCGGCCGCCCGGTTGCTGGAGAACGAGGAGCGGCGTGCCGGTGTGGCGCGGCGCCAGGCCAGCGCTCTCACGACCGACATGCTCACCGGCTGCGGCAATCTCGATGCGCTCGACCGGCGGCTGCAGGAGGAGTTCGAGCGGGCCCGGCGGTACGCGCTCACTTTCAGTCTGATCCTGCTCGATATCGACCAGCTGCGGGATTTCAACGAACGGTTCGGTACCGAGACTGGGGACCGGATCATGGCCGAGCTGGGGGGGATGTTACAGCGGGAGATTCGCGCGCCCGATTTTGTTTCGCGCTACGGGGGAGACGAATTCGCTCTGGTCCTGCCCGAAACCGACCTGGACGGCGCCCGCGCCTCGATTGGCCGAGTGCGCCGCCGGATCGACGAGCACCCATTTCCCGATCTGGCCGCCGGCGAGCGCCCTCGGCTCAGCGCGGGCATCGTGACCTTCCCGCATCCATCGGCTGCGCGCACCGCCGACTTGTTTGCGTTGGTCGAAGCTGCGTTGATGCGGGGGAAGGCCCAGACCGATACCCGGATCGGCACAGCCGAAACCGTGGCAGCCTGAAGAGCGAAATTCTACTTCAGTTCGCCCGCCCTGACCGCCTTCCCGCCCTACCGCCTTTTCCTCAACCAGTCCGCCGGATCCAACGCGATCCCGTTCTCTCCCCGGATCTCGAAGTAGAGATGCGGCCCTTCATCGGTGTTCCCCCCGCCGACCGATCCGATCGCCTGCCCCTTCACCACGTCCTGTCCGATCGCCACCTTCGCATCCTGCAGGTGAGTGTAGAGTGAGCGATAGCCATTACCGTGGGCAAGCACGACAGTCAGGCCGTAGGTGCCGAGGTTCTGGACCAATTCTACCTTGCCCGTCTCGACCGCCTTGACCGGTGTCCCTGCGGCCGCGGAAATCCCGATTCCGTTGCGACGGATCACGCCTCCGCTGGGCAGCGTCTGCCTTCCGAAGCCGTAGATAATGGCTCCATCGACCGGCCAATCGAGCTTGCCGATATCCGCCGTGGTGAGCGTCGCCGCTCCCGGAGCCGCCGGACGTCCTTTGCGGGCCCGTTCGAGTGAGGCCAGTAGATCGTTCAGCCGGGCCTCGTCGCGATCCAGGGCCGTGAGCCGTTGCTCCGTGGACGCGGCCGACTTTCGCGCGACGCGAAGCCGGGTGGACCGTTCGTCCACCAGGGAACCGTAGCGCTTGAGCTCCGCTTCCCGTTCCTCCCGCCGGTGGTCGAGCTCGGTCCGTACGGACACGATCTCTCCTCGCCGCTTCTGCACCTGGTTGCGCAGCTTCTCCACGTCGGTGACGAGAGCGCGATCCTGCCGGCTGGTGAGGAAGAGATACTTGTAGCGATTGAGGAGATCGCCGAAGGACTCGGCGGCGACGATGACCTGAAAGGGATAGAGTGTGCCGCGCTTGTAGATCTCGACCAGGCGCCGGGAAAGAACGGCGCGCTTCTCGGCCAGATTGTCCTGGGCCAGTGCCAGCTCGGCGCTCGCGGCGTCAACGTGGCTGTTGAGACCGCCGATCTGGGTCTCCAGCTCGTTCACGATGCGGTTGGTGCTCTGCCGCTGCCGCTCCAGAAGGTCGAGCTCCTGATTGAGGTCGTGGACCTGGCCTTGCAGCCTGTCCCTCTCATCCTGGAGCTTTTCCCGTTCTCGCCGAACCTCTTCCAGCCGCCTTCGGGATTCCTCGAGATCCTGCGCCACCAATGATCGGGAAGGCAGAATCGCCAGCCCGGCCGCCAGTGGCAGCGCCCACCAGTTCCGGCTAGACATTCTTGAGCTGGCGCCCGACGCTCACCAGGCTGCCGCCGAGTCCGATCGCGATGCCGAAGAGGATGCCCAGCAGGATTTGCGGGGTCTTGAAAAAGACGATTCCGGAGGTGGCTAGCTCGCTCTGGTTCCGGAAGAGGAGGTAGCTCGCGTAGCACATGATCACGGCGAGGATGCCGCCCAGCAGTCCCTTGAGCGCGCCCTCGATCAGAAACGGACCTCTGATGAATCCGCGGGTCGCACCCACCAGCCGCATGATTGCAATCTCCCGGGCCCGCTGCAGTACCGTGATCCGGATGGTGACGCCGATGATCACGACGGCTACCACCGCGAAGGCCAGTCCGATCGACATACCGACCAGGCCACCAATGTTGCGCAGCCGGTCCAGCTTCTCGACCCACTCCCTGCCGTACCGCACGTCATCGATGAACCCGATACCGCGAAGGCGCTCGGCCACCAGTTGGGCATGGGCCGCGTCCCGGCTCCCGTCCTTCAACTGAATCTCCAGCGAGGCGGGAAGCGGGTTGACGGCCAGGTCACGGTAAGCGTCGCGGAACTCGACCAGCTCGGCCCGGGCCCGGGTCAGCGCCTCGTCTTCACTCACGAAGGTGACACGCGCGACTTCAGGGAAAGCGGCGATGTCCTCGGAGGCCTGGGCGATGGACTCGGGCGGTGTGCCTCGGAGGAGATACGCCACCACCTCCACTCGTTGCTCGACGCCGCGTAACGCTTCGCGCAGGTTGAGCGCCACCAAACCGAAGAGGCCGACCACGTACAGCGAGAAGGCGATGGTAGTAATGGAGAGGATCGAAAGAGCCGGCGCCCGGCGAAAGACGTTCAGCGCCTCGCGGAGAACCAGTCTCACGACTCTTCCTCGGCGGTTGAATCGTCGGTGCCGCTGTCGAACACGACCGCGCCCTCCCGCATCTCGACCGTGCGATAGGTCGCCTGTTTCACCAGATCGAGATCGTGAGTGGCCATCACGACACAGGTTCCGCCGGCATTGATCTCCCGAATCAGCTGGAACACGCCGCGGGTGGCTCGCTCGTCGAGGTTTCCGGTAGGCTCGTCGGCCAGGAGGATGGCGGGGTCGTTGACCAGGGCCCGCGCGATAGCGACCCGCTGCTGCTCTCCGCCGGACAATTCGGTGGGATAGGCGTGGGACTTGGCAGCCAGCCCGACCTGGGTCAGCACCCGCATCACCTTCGGCGGAATCACGTCGGGATGGGCCCCCGTCACTTCGAGGGCGAAGGCTACATTCTCCTCCGCCGTCCGGTCCTCCAAGAGGCGGAAATCCTGGAACACAATGCCGAGCCGGCGCCGCAGCTTCGGCACCTCGCGAGGCCGGATCTCATTCACATTGAATCCCGATACCCGCACATCCCCACTCGTCGGCATCAGCTCGGCGAACATCATCTTGAGCATGGTGGACTTGCCCGCGCCGGAATGGCCGGTGAGAAAGACGAATTCACCCTTCGCGATGTGAAGGGAGACGTCCTTGAGCGCGGCGCCCTTGGGATACTGCTTGTCGACGTGGGTGAAGCGGATCACGGGGTTGAAGATTAAGTGAGTGGTAGGGAGGCAGGTAGTAGGGAATAGGGAGTAGGGTGTAGGGGGTAGGGCGGAATCTTGAGACTCGCGCCCTACCCCCTATTCCCTACTCCCTATCCCAACGCCTGCTCTAAATCGGCAATAATATCTGCGGCATTCTCCAAGCCACACGACAACCGGATGAATCCGTCAGGAATGCCCAGCTTGGCCCGCTGTTCGTCGGAGAGCCGGCTGTGGGAAGTAAGGCGCGGTTCGGAGACCAGGCTTTCGACGCCGGCCAGGCTCGGGGCGTGGGTGACCACCTTGAGCTTCCGCAGCATCTTCTCGGTCGCGCGGACGCCACCCTTGATCTCGAGTCCCACCATTCCCCCGAACCCGTTCAGGACTTCCTTCGCCTGTTCATGCTCCGGGTGGGAGGGCAATCCCGGATAGTGCACCCGAGCGATGGCCGGATGCTGGCTGGCCCACTGCGCCACCGCCATACCGTTTTCGTTGTGGCGGGCCATCCGGACTTCGAGCGTGCGAATGCCGCGATCGACCAGCCACGCGGTGTGAGGATCGATGGCCTGGCCCCACAGCGTCATCAGCCTGATCACCTCTTCTATGATCGACGCCGACCCGGCGACGGCGCCCGCGATCACGTCGCTGTGTCCGTTGAGGTACTTGGTGGCGCTGGTGATGACGATGTCGGCGCCGTGCTCCAGCGGCCGGAAATTGACCGGACTGGCGAAGGTGCCGTCCACCAGCAGTGCCAGCCCCGAGTCTCTCGCGATCTGGGCGACCGGGGTGAGATCCAGCACCCGCATGAGCGGGTTGGTCGGTGTCTCGACGAAAATGGCCCGGGTGGCCTTCCGCACCGACCGCCGCCACAAGCGGGGCTGGTCCGGATTCACATAGGTGACGTCGATGCCGAGCCGCCCGAATTCTTCGTCGAACAGCCGCTTGGTTCCGCCATAGATCCAGGAGCTGGTCACCAGATGGTCTCCCGGACGCAGCACCGCGAGGTGGGCGAGTGCCGTCGCGGCCATGCCGCTCGCCACGAAGACGGCGGCCTCGGTGCCTTCGAGCAGGGCGTATTTCTTACCCAGCGCCACCTGGTTGGGATTGTTTCCGTAACGCGAGTACATCACCTCCTCCGCCGAACCGACGGGGTTGGTGAAGGTGCTGCTCTGCATCACGGGCGGAACGACAGGGGTCCAGTCAGGGCGGCGATGCGGGTCGCCGTGAATGGCCAGAGTGGACAGGCCGTAGCGGCGTTTCACGGGATCGGAAGCGGAGCGAACGTGAATCCTTCCTGGCGGACCAGCCGGAGCCGGACCAGCGTGTCGAGCGCGTCCTGCGCCCGGCCTGCCTCCCAGCCCAGGTCCTGTCCCATCGTCTCGGCGTCCGCGGCGCCGTGTGCGTGAAGCCGTTCGAAGACTTCCTGGGCTTCGCGGTCCACCAGACCCAGCAACCGGGGCCGACCGTCGGGTGATTCCTGCACGACCACAGCCAGCGAGTGGTGGGTCAGGACATGGTCGATCGCTTCAGTGTGATCCTCGCGCAGCCCGCCCAACACGACGATGACATCGTCGGTCTTTTCCAGCAGCAGCTGGGCGACGACTTCATCGGCGCAGCTGAAGTCCACCAGGCCCACCGACGAAAAGTCGAGGAGGGCGGTGCCGCCCTCGAGGGCCTCGATGGTCTGCCGGATACTGGTGCGCACCGCACGGCCGGTGGCACGGGTGACGAGATCGGAATAGGGAGTGTTGACCGTTTCCCGCAGCACGCGGTCCAGCCGGATGGTATGCATCATGTGGTTGGAGCACCTTCCTTCGCGGGGATCACGATCTGGAGCTGCGCGCCCGGAAATGGCGCCAGAGATTCAGTCATTGGGACGTCCTCATCCCAGGGCGGCACGATGGCAATTCGCGCGGTGCCGCTCCGGATGGACAACTTGCCCTGCCAGCGCAGGAGGTAGCGCTTGATGCCCGGGAGTCCCTGGCCGCGGCCAGGATCTCGAAATCGGCTGACTTCCTGGATCACCGCCGCCTCGAGCGCCGCGGCGTCGCCCCAGCGGTCGCCGAACCGCCGAGCCTGGGTGGCTTCGAGCGAGCGACGGAAACCTACTCCGGCGTCGCCCACCGCGATAACGACCACTCGCCTGCCGCCCAGTCTTCGACGGAAAGTATAGGCGTGCACCGCGACCCAACCACTCGTACCGGAGTGCTCCACAATATTCTGACAAGCCTCCGAAAGCGCCATGCCGAACCTTGCGGTCGCGGCCGGCTCGAGGCCGAGTTCGTTGGTCAAAATGCGCGCGGCCCCTTCCTGAATCTTGCCGACCACTCCGTGCACGTCCTCCATGGCGCGCACGGGCGTCACACTGAGAAGCACATCCGACACTTCTTCGACCTTGACTTTCGGCACTTTGCCGTGGAGCTCGAACAACTCCGCCGCCGCCCCGAAGAATCCCGCTCGGACCCAATAGCGACGGACTTCATCCGCAGCCGGCACCGCGAACGCTGGAGGTGGACCTCCTGCCTCCTTGACTGCCTGGCCGGCCGTCAACATGCCAATCAGGCCGTAAGGCGACGCCCATTGGGCCCCGCGGGCGTCGAATAACATGCGGTCGGTGATCGATCCGGCGGAAAAGGAGTGGGCGAATTGCTCGAAGCCCTTGTCATCGAAGAATGCAGGAATTTCGACGACTCGGCTCATACCGAACTCGTGGCGGAAGCGGTGGCGAGCCCTCCGCGGAGCAGCCGGGCCAGGTCGCCGGCTCCACGGAGCATGGCATTCCGTGCTGCGAGGCGGGTCGCTTCGCGGGTCGCAGCCTGCGGGCCATCACCCGCGAGCAAGCGGCTCATCATCGCGGCTCCGAATACATCGCCACAACCGGTCGGATCCAGCGAGTCGACTGCCGGAGCCGGGATCAGCTCGGTGCGGACAGCGGTTGTCGAGGTGGAACGAGTTGCCCAGCCGTCGAATCCCGGAGCGGCGACATAGACCGAGCCTCGGGGGCCCAGGGTCACCAGCAGCAATGAGACGCCCGCCTCGATAGCACCCGCGGCGAGCGCCATGGGATCGGGCCAGAGCTGACGCATTTCATCTTCGTTCACCTGCACCACGTCGAAGCAGCGAAGCCACTCCAGGGGATCGTTCAGCGGTTTGAGCACCCGGATGCCGTCCTGCGGCATGCCGAGGAACAGGCTGTGCAAGTCGCCATAGATCGGCCGACGGTAGGCATGACGCAGCGCCTGAGCGGTGCCGAGTTCCATCTCGAATCCGGAGATGAAATTGACGTAGAGGGCATCGAGGTCGCGGACCATCGGACCCAGCTCGCCCCAGGTCCATCCGGGGACTCCTCCCGACATGCGCTCGCAACGCCGCTCGGCCGATTGATAGCGCAAGACCACGCGGTTGTTGGGGACCGGCACCTCGACGCATCGAGCTCCGGGGGCCACGTGAGTCAACGAGCGGATCAGTTCGCCGGCGCGATCGCGGAGGTCGCTCCCTACCTTTATCAAAGGAACAATTTCCCAGTCGTCGGGAAGCGCCGCGTCGAAGCCGGCCAGGGCGTACGCAACGCCGCCCCATTCCTCGACCGGTGGCGCGGCAGGATCACGTCCGTAGATGACGTCCCAGACCAGAGAGCCGAGAACTCCGAGCTTCGGCATGCGTCAGGCGGCTTGGGTCAGCATGGGACGATCCCGGCCTCGACCTGCTCCAGGAATGCTCGCGCCGCGCCGAAGACTCCCGCCGTTCCGGGAAGCGCGCCCGGCACGATCCGGCAAACCTTTACCGCGGGCCGGAATGCTCGGCGAGACACCTCGCGTTGCAGCGGCTCGAAAAGGCTGGGCCCCGCGAGCGTGACTCCGCCACAGATCACTACCGCTTCCGGATTGAAGATGTTGATGAGGCTTGCGACCCCCGCGCCCAGGAATTTGGCGGTGTCGCGAACCACCTCGAGGGCCAGGTCGTCGTCGGCATGCGCCGCTTCGTACACGGTCTGCGCCGTCACTTTGCGGAGATCCCCGCCTACATAAGAAGGAAGAGAGCTCACCGCCCCGCTCTCGATCGCCTCCACGGCGCGGAGCGCGATGTTGGGACCCGAAGCATAGGCCTCAAGACAGCCGTAGTTGCCGCACTTGCAGCGCCGGCCGTTGGCATCGATGGTCATGTGCCCGACCTCTCCGGCAATGTCCGACGCTCCGTGGTACAACTTGCCGTCCAGGATGATGCCGCCGCCGATCCCCGTCCCGATCGTCATTCCGATCGCGTGCCGGGTGCCGCGTGCCGCTCCCTGCCACCATTCACCCAGCACCGCGCAGTTGGCGTCGTTGTCGAGTGCGGTGGGGAGTCTGAGTCCCTTCATCATGCGTTCCCGCAATGGCATGTTGACCCAACCCAGGTTGGGAGTCAGCAGCACGATACCCGCGCGCGTGTCGAGCGGTCCCGGCGCCCCGATTCCGACACCGATTGGCTTGAGCCCCGGAACAGCCTTGCGGGCTTCCTCCAGGCTCTCCTCTGCGGTGGAGATGATCCGGTCGACTACCGCGTCCGGGCCTTGCTCAGCACCAGTCGCTACCGACCGCACCCCATGGATGGCGCTGCCGTCTTCGGCGACACAGCCGGCAACGATATTGGTACCGCCCAGATCTATCCCGATAATGTGGCGCATGCAGTGGCCGGGAACGGGGGACGAACGAGCGAGAAGAGAGAATGATAGGGCGCCAAGGTGAATCTCTCTACCTCGACGCCCCCGTTATTTCCCGCCAGACCTGGTCCACTTCGAGCAGTGCCATGCACTCGCGCTCGGCCTCGGGCAGAATGGTTCCTTTGCCCCGGCGGGGACACGCGTTGCGGACGCAGGGGACGCACGGCAGGTCGGTGCGACGGAGCAGTCGATGACCAGGGCCCAGCGGGCCGGTGTGCTGCGGGTCACCGGCACCCCACAGGGACACCGTCGGCGTCCGGACCGCAGCGGCGAGGTGCATCGGTCCGCTGTCATTCGTCAGCAGCCAGCGGCATTCGGCCAATCCCGCCGCCAGGGCGGGAAGACTGCAGCGTCCTCCAAGATCCGCCGCATCCTTGCCAGCGACCTGTTCCGTGAGTCTCCGCTCCTCCGGCCCTCCGAACACAATCACCCGATGGCCCGCGTCGGCCAGACGCCTGGTGATCTCTCGAAACCGTTCCGGGTTCCACCTGCGGGCGGAGGCGCGGCTGCCGGGGACCACGCCTACGAACGGAGGATTGAACGGGCGCAACGCGGACCAGGCCTTTTGCGCCGAGTCGTCGAGCGTGACCAATGGCACGGGAGCCTGTGCCGGTGCCGCGCCGGTGACCAGCAGCAGGTAGGCTGTGCTCCGGTGCACGGTGTCGACCTGAACCGGATCAACCGAATCGGTGAGCAGCGCACCGCGGTGATCGGTACTGGTTCCGCGCCGACCGGGAATGCCGGCGAGCGCCACCAGTAGCGCGGAGGAGAACGACGGAGTCAACAGAGTGGCGGAGGCTCGGGAACGGCTTCGCAGTTGAAGGACCGCTCGCGCGAAGCCACCGGGTCCGCGATTCAGTGGGAGAATTACCCTGCCCGGAAGGGCCAGTCGTGCCAGCGGTTCCAGATGCTGGGCTACCTGGATGTCCGCTCGGGGCGCCGCCTCCAGCGCGGGCAGCGACAGAACGAAATCGCCCAGGTGATTGGGCGCGCGGATCAGATCGGTCATGGTTGAGTTCCGAGTTCCGAGTTCCGAGTGCCCGCTCTCAAACAGTCGTGCGCCACCCTGACAGAACTCAGAACCTGGAACTCGGAACTAATCGACCTGGAGGACTGCTAGGAAGGCTTCCTGCGGAATTTCGACGGATCCCAACTGTTTCATCCGCTTCTTCCCCTCTTTCTGCTTTTCCAGCAGCTTGCGCTTCCGGGTGATGTCGCCGCCGTAGCACTTGGCCAGGACGTCCTTCCGGAGGGCCGAAATCGTCTCCCGGGCGATGATCTTGTTGCCGATTGCCGCCTGGATGATGACCTGGAACAGCTGGCGGGGAATCAATTCCTTGAGTTTCTCGGCGACCTTGCGGCCCCATTCGTAGGCCTTGTCGCGGTGGATGATTACGCTGAAAGCGTCCACCGGGTCGCCATTGATGAGCATGTCGAGCCGCACCAGTTCCGAGGCGCGATAACCTGCCATCTCGTAGTCGAGCGAGGCATACCCACGGCTCAAGCCCTTGAGCTTGTCGTAGAAGTCGAGGACGATTTCTCCCAGCGGGAATTCCCAGTCGAACTCGACGCGCGTTGTGTCGAGATACTTCATGCCCAGGTACACCCCGCGGCGTTCCTGTCCCAGCTTCATGATTCCGCCGACGTAGTCCGCCGGCGCCATGATACGCGCTTTGACGAACGGCTCCTCGATCCGGTCGATGGAGGTGGGGTCGGGCAGCTTGCTGGGACTCTCCAGCAGCGACATCGTCCCATCCGCCATGTACACGTGGTACTCCACCGTCGGCACGGTGGTGATCAGGTCGAGGCTGAATTCCCGCTCCAGCCGCTCCCCCACGATCTCCATGTGCAGCAGGCCGAGGAAGCCGCAGCGGAAGCCGAAGCCCAATGCGGTCGAGGACTCGGGCTCGTACTGGAGACTCGCGTCATTCAGCTTCAGCTTCTCCAGAGCGTCCCGTAGTCCTTCGTACTGTTCCGAGTCGGTGGGATAGATGCCGGCGAACACCATCGACTTGACCTCGCGATAGCCGGGGAGCAATTCGGCGGCGCGTTCGTTGGCATCGAGGATGGTGTCTCCGGCCCGGGTATCGGAGACGCTGCGCAGGTTGGCTATCACGTAACCGACTTCACCAGCTTCCAGTATCTCGGCGGGTCGCTGGCCCAATTGCAGGTAGCCCACTTCGTCCACCACGTAGACGTCTTCGGGGTGGGCACCGAAGGCGATTTCCATCCCGGTGCGGATGGTCCCGTCCACCACGCGGACACTGGGGACGGCGCCACGATAGCGATCGAAGTAGGAGTCGAAGATGAGTGCGCGGAGCGGCGCATCCTCTCGGCCTCTGGGGGAGGGAACCCGCTTGACGATCGCCTCGAGCAGGTCCGGAATACCGGTGCCCTCCTTCGCGGAGACCGAGAGAATTTCCTCCCGCTCGGCGCCGATCAGATCAATGATTTCCTGGGCCCGCCGCTCGGGCTCCGCTCCGGGCAGGTCGATCTTATTGAGGACCGGGATGATCTCGAGGCCGGCGTCGAGGGCCAGGAAGAGATTGGAGAGCGTCTGCGCCTGGATTCCCTGCGACGCATCCACCACGAGGATGGCGCCTTCGCAGGCGGCGAGTGACCGGGACACTTCGTAGGTGAAGTCAACGTGTCCCGGGGTGTCGATCAGGTTGAGCTCATAGTCGACGCCGTCCTGCGCCCGGTAGCCCATCCGGACAGCGTTGAGCTTGATGGTAATGCCCCGCTCGCGCTCGAGGTCCATCGTGTCGAGCAGCTGCTCGCGCATGAGGCGCTTTTCGACCGCACCGGTAGCTTCGATCAGCCGATCGGCCAGGGTGCTTTTGCCATGATCGATATGCGCGACGATGCAGAAATTACGAATGCGGGACTGAGACATGGCGGGGAATATAGTGGGGAGTAAGCGGTGAGGAGTGAGAAGGAAGGAGTGAGGAGGTGCCGTCCGGTTTCAGCTCGTTACTCAGTACTCCTTACTCCTCACTCCTCTCTCCTCACTTCCTCCAGCCGCGCCACGGCGCGCCTCAGGTGGGGAATGACGATGCTTCCGCCGACCACCAGTCCAACCGCGAAAATGTCATGGAACTCCTCGTCGGTGACACCCTCCTCGGCGCAGCGAATGACGTGGTAGGTGATGCAGTCGTCGCACCGGAGGACCAGCGAGGAGACGAGGCCCAGCATTTCCTTGGTTTTCGTGCCGAGGGCACCGGGCTCGTAGGCTCGGTGATCGAGCGCGAAAAACCGGTTGATGGTCAGGTTGCCTCCGGCCAGGATGGTTTCGTTCATCCTGGTTCGGAAAGCGTTGAAGTCTTTCAGGCTGCCGGTTGTCTCTGACATGGGGGAAGTATAGCCAGCCGCCCCCGATCAGTGCCCGGCCATCTCCACGATCTTCTTGTAACTGTCGGGATTCCACTTGGGCCGCTCAGGCGCGTTGCCGACTTCCTGCCCGAGGTAAAACAGCAGCTTGAGAATCCGGGATTCTTTCTCGGCGTCGATCTTGTCGGGGGAATCGGACGGCTGGTGATAGTCCTTGTGCACCCCGTTGAAGAAGAAGAGGATCGGCACGCCCTTCCGGGCGAAGTTGAAGTGGTCGGATCTGGAGTAGAAGTTTTCCTCCGGCCACCGGTCGTCGATCGCGGTCATGTTCAGCTCGGGATGCGCCGCGTTGACCTTCTGCAGAGTGGCGCCGAGGTCAGAGTGCTCCTTGCCGATTGCCACGATGGTGTCTTTCCAGTTGCGTCCGATCATGTCGATGTTGAGATCAGCCACGATGTCGTTGATGGGCACCGTGGGATGCTCGGTGAAGTAGGCGCTGCCGTAGAGGCCCTTCTCCTCGCCGCTCACCGTGAGAAAAATCATCGACCGCTTTGGTCTAACACCCTTCTGACTGAAGGCTTCAGCCAATTCCACAACTCCCGCCGTTCCGGAGCCGTCGTCATCCGCCCCATTGTTGATACTGTCGGCCTGGCCGTGAGAGATGCCGAGATGGTCCATGTGGGCGGAGAACACGACGTATTCGTTGCGGAGCTTCGGGTCGCTCCCCTCGAGAATGCCAACCGTGTTGGGTGCGCTGGCGGAATCGAGAATCTCCTGCCTGATGTGGAACGCCACCCGGAGATTGGGCAGCGGCTGCACCTTCATGCTCTGGGCGCCGCGTAGATCGTCGAGCTTGATCCCCAATGTTGGAATCACCGCACTCAGCGCCCTCTGGTGTACCTCCACGACCGGGATCTGGGTCCCGAGACCTTCGACTCCTCGGGCAACCTGTTTAGTCTGCGCCGCTACCCGTTGGGCGAATGTGGCGGAATCTCTGTTGGAGAGGATCACGACGCCGGCAGCCCCGGCCTCGTAAAGCGCGACGATGGTCTGTTGTACCTCCGGCTGCAACGGCTTGCCGTAGTCCAGCACCACGACTACGGCTTTCCCCTTGATGTCGGCGCCCTTGGCATCGGTGCTGTTGAGCGCTCCACCCATCAGGACCGCGGGTGCTTCGATGTCCTTGTTGACGCTACCGCCGAACGCCAGCCGCGCATCCCGGTCGAGCTTTACATCTGTCCGCTTCCCGTCAACCGTGAAGCCGATACTCGATGCCGCGGCATCAACCCGGCGACGTGAGATGCGATAGCGCTGAAACCAGGTTCCATTTTCCCCGCCTGGTTTGAGCCCGAACTTCTTGAATTGGTCCGCCACATAGGCGGCAGTCTTCTCCAGCCCGGGACTCGGCGTATCACGTCCCATCATGGAATCATCGGCGATGATGCCGATCCGGTGGGCGACATCCGCCGGGGTGATGGTATTCGCGGCCGCCGGAAGCGGACTAGCGGTCTGGGCAAACAGAAGATCGGCGGGAACAACCGTGAGGCTCAAACTGAAGGCCGCAGGGAGAACCAGATGACGCAGCATCCAGGCATTCTCGCAGGTTAAGGAGGACGATTTTGCGGCAGGAAATATGGTCGGGGCGGTGCGACTGCGGTACGGACGAGCGGAATGGGGAGTTTCGAACGATCAGGATGGCTTACGGCGCCGCAGCTCGGGCTCTCCAGTGCTCTTGGGCGGAGTGGGTTTGCTGCGAGCCGCATCCTTGTCCCTATCGCGTGAGGGCTGCTTCTGCGGCTCCGCCCCGGGGGCCTCCTGCCGCGGCTTCGCGTCCTTGGTGCGAGGCTTCTCAACCGCGGTGGAGGGGGCCGGAGGCGCGCGCCGCGGCTCGGCGGGCCGGTCCGAACCAGGCTCGGGCGCGCGGCGTCGTGGCTGGGCGAGTCCATCATCCCGGGATGGCTGATCATCGGGGCTCACCCGGCGCGGTGATTCAACGCCGGATCTGTCGCGAGTCGAACGTCCTTCCCGATTGTCCGGGTCAGGTCGGTCGCCATTACGCGGGCGGGGAGAGATGGGGGCGGGCACCCGGCCAGGGCCACCGACATCGGCGCTCGAGCGGTCGACATCGCCGGGCCGGCTCGGCTCGCCTCGAGGACGACTCGCGACCCGAGTGATATAGTCGTCGCTCGGGTTGTAATCCTTGAAGACGTACCGCGGTTCCGGGCGATACGGATGCACGACAGCCACTCGTCCACCGTAATACCGGTACGGGTAATAGTAAGGATCGTCATACACCACGATGCGGAATCGAGAGCAGAACGAGTCGTACGGATCCCAGGTGTGATAACTGACGTAGCCGTGGCAGTCGTAGCAGACGAAGCGGGGGTAGTCGTAGTGCTGCTCGACATAGTACTCCGCGATGTCGTAGTCGTAGTCGTAGGGCCCGGCAATGCGCGCGGCGAGATCGGTCAGGGCGACGTACGGGTCTCCCCGAATCTGGCCATCGGAGATGGCGCGGTAGTCCCAGTGATCGCCGCGAGCGATTTCATCGTAGTTGAACGGATCGGGCGTCGTGACGGCAAAGACGTAACCCACCCCGGCCGGATCATCTACCCGAAAGGCCTCGTCCTGCGAGCGGCCGAGTACCTCGAAGGTGCGGCCCCCGCGGGCGAAATTGTCCTCCCATGGTTCGACCGGAAACAATACGCGGATCCTGCCATCGGTATCGACTCGAAGAACGGTGATGTACGCGTCGATGTTGGTCTTGAAATAGATGTGGGCCGGCTCACCCGTACGGTAGGGATCTTCCCGGTTCAACCAGACGTTGACTCTGGGGCGTTCGTAAGTCGCGAGATGGCGCCCCAGCAGGGACAAAACCGGGTTCGGTGTGCCGGTGGTCGGGGCAATCAACGCCGTAACCGCGAGCGCCAGCTGGCCGTACATGGGTCCTCCGGAGGATAGAGCAGGGACTGAGGGGGAAAGGCAGGGGGTATGCCACTCGGCCCCAATAACGTATCTTCCGTCTTGTCATTCACTTAGGTCGTGTGATGCCGGGGGCGCGCACGCCCGCGCTGTCCTGCCCGTCGGACACGGAAACGGCGCGTTGACTTACTACGGCACCCACCAATACGTTGCGGCCCGCATGAGCACCGCCACCCCGTTTCAAGCCCGCCCTCGGTTCGACCTGCTCGACCCCCTGGAGGCGTCTCGGCTCGCCGGTCTGGAACTGCTGACCGAGGGGGTAGTTGAGGGGTTCCTGGCCGGCCTGCATCGCTCGCCCCGACGGGGCTTCTCCGTGGAATTCGCCGAACACCGCATGTACCAGCCGGGCGACGAGCTGCGCTATGTCGACTGGAAGCTGCTGGGCCGCAAGGATCGCCTTTACGTCAAGCAGTTCGAGGAGGAAACGAATCTCCGGGCCATGATCGTGGTCGATGCCAGCCGATCGATGGCCTGGACCGGGGATCCAGAGACGCTCCTGCCGAAGCTCGCTTACGTGCAGCGTATCGCCGCGGCTTTGGCTCTGGTGTTGCTCCGGCAACGCGACGCCACCGGGCTGATCGCGTTCGATGAGGTGGTCCGCCAGGTGATTCCTTCCAAGGCCCGGACCACGCACTGGCACACGCTGGTCCGTGCTCTGCGTGAATTGCAGGCGGGCCAGGGAACAGCCGCCGGCCCGGCACTGCGCAGAGTAGTTGATCTGTTACGTCGTCGCGGACTCGTCGTGTTCATCTCCGATCTTCTGCTGGATCAAACCACGGCTCTTCGGGCTCTCAAGTTCCTCCGCCACCGCGGGCATCAGGTGATGGTGCTCCATGTGATGGATCCCTTCGAACTGGAGCTGCACGGTCCGGCGGAGGCGCGGTTCGAGGACCCGGAGACCCACCAGGCCGTGATTCTCCGCCCCAAAGACTGGGCCGAGGCATACCGCGCGACGGTAAGTGGCGTGGTCTCCGATTGGCGCCGTCAGTGCCGGTCCCAGGGAATCCAGTACCATCGGATTACCACGGACATGCCATTCGGGCTGGCCCTTCGTCGCATGGTGGCAAGTCCAAGCGGTCTCGTGTGATTTCCTTCCTTCAGCCGTGGGTGCTGGCGGCATTGCCGCTGGCAGGGATCCCACTCCTTCTGCACTTGATCGCCCGCCGTGAACCGCCGACGGTCGTCTTTCCCGCCGTACGCTACCTCCAGGCCGTTACCCGGGAACATGAGAGGCGTCTCAAGCTTCGTCACTGGCTCCTTCTACTGCTTCGCACACTCCTCATCCTCGCCCTGATCATCGCGGCGGCGGGTCCTTCCGCAGCGTTGCGGCAAGCCGGAGGGCACGGACCGAGCGCCCTGGTCCTGGTGCTCGACAACAGTGCGAGTGCGGGCCAGGTGGTGAACGGCACCTCGCGCCTTACCGACCTCCGCGCCGCCGCTCGGAGAATCCTGGATGGGGCTACGCCGGCAGATGGTCTCTGGTTGCTTACGGCAGACGGAATTCCACAGCGGGGGAGCGCCGCCGAACTGAGCCGGGTGGTGGACAGTCTCGCTGCCTCGGATCGCCGGATGGACCTCGGCGAGGCCGTCACAACTGCCGGGCAGGTGCTCAGCGCAGACTCACGTCCCGGTGGCATCGCGGTCCTTTCCGACCTTCAAGCGACGGCACTTTCTCCGGCGCAGGTGAGCACTCCGCTCCTGGTGATCCGGATGGAGGGACAGAACCCGCCCAACATCGGGGTGGCTTCGCTGAACGCTGGGTCACAGCCTTGGACCGTCGAAGGCGCACCGGTTGTGGTGACTCTTGCGGGAGACTCGGGACGTTCGGCGCCGGTGACGGTCTCTCTCGGAGGCCGGGCGGGGCGCGCGGCGCTCGCTCTCGTTGGAACTCCGAGCAGCATCGCGGTCCCAGGAGGCGCGAGTGGGTGGTGGACTCTGCGGGCCTTTGTTGATCCTGACGAATTCCGGGCGGATGACGAACGCCTGGCCGCGGTGCGGGTGGCACCGATCGCCGCGGCGTCATGGCCGTCTGGCGACCAGTACTTGCAAGCAGCCGGGGCAGTGCTGGAGACCAACGGCCGCGCTCGCAAAGGTCCTGAGGTTACGGTCGGTTCTCTCGGGCCCGCTGCGTCCATCGTGTTACCACCAGCCGATCCTGCGCAACTGGGGGCGGTCAATCGAGCCTTGGAACGGCGGGGCACGGGCTGGCTCTTCGACGTGATAGTCCCAACGCCGGGTGTGGTCGATAGCGGCCCATTGTTGGGCACCGAGCGCGTTCTCAAGCGATACCGGCTGCGAACAACGAGAAACTCCGCCAGCGCCGGTGTGCTGGCCACGGTGGGTGGCGAGCCGTGGATCGTCCGCGGTGCTGATGTCGTGGTGATCGGCAGCCGGATGGATCCCGAGTGGACCAGCTTGCCACTGTCGGCGGCTTTCATGCCGTTCCTCGATGCCATGATCAACCGGGTGGCCCGGGGCCAGATCGCGTCACTTGCGGCAGCACCGGGGGATCCGGTGGCTCTCCCGGATCAGACGACCGGGCTCAT
The DNA here is from genome assembly GCA_036558125.1 of Gemmatimonadales bacterium. Taxonomy (GTDB): domain Bacteria; phylum Gemmatimonadota; class Gemmatimonadetes; order Gemmatimonadales; family GWC2-71-9; genus DATBGE01. The sequence continues at coordinate 21,749 of DATBGE010000041.1, forward strand.
CGCCAATGATCGAAAGTGGACCATCGAAGGTGGTGCATCGTTCCGCCCGCCGGAGGTGGGAGTCTATTATCTCCTTGGCGGGCGGGATACGATCGGAGTTCTCACGGCGAATCTCGATCCGCGGGAATCGGAGCTGACGCCGGCCAGCGATGGTGAGGTGCGCTCTCTCTGGTCGGGCGCGCGCATTGTGGAACCCGGACCCGCTGCCGCGGAGGCGTTCGCTCAGGTGGGGCGAGCCGACCTGCAGGCTCCCCTATTGTGGCTCGCGTTCGCGCTGGCGGTGACTGAAGTGTTGTTGGCAAGCGGGTGGAGGCAACGCACGTGACGCTGCGACCCCTGCTCGATGCCCTCGGCAGAACCTCGGTCGCTTTCGATCTCCGTGAGCGACTTCCCGGTCGCGGCCAGCAGGTTCGAATCGGCGGACTCCCCGGTTCGAGCGGAGCGGTGCTGGCCGCCTGGCTTGCCGAGGAATCGCCCCAACGGCTGCTGACCATCATCAGTACGACGCCGGCCGATGCCGAGCGTTGGCTCAGCGATCTGCAGCACCTCACCGATGTGCCGATCGCGCTGTATCCCCAGCGTGAGGCGCTGGGTGAGGAAGAGCCGCACTATGAGATCGCGGGAGAACGGGTGGAAACGATTGCCGCCCTACTCGAGGGCCGCCTGCGAATTCTGGTGACTACAGCCCGGGCGACTCTCGAGCGTACCCGAGTCCCGGCGTCGCTCGCCGAGAAGACGCTGCGCCTTCGGAGCGGCACGACTAATGGAGGGCAGCCAGCCAGTGGCACCCTCACCGAGACGGCCACCGGTCTCGAGGCGATGGGTTACCGAAGAGTCCCCACGGTGACCGAAGTGGCGGAATTCAGTGTGCGGGGCGGAATCATCGACGTATACGGGTTCGGGATGGCGGCGCCGGCACGTCTCGAATGGTGGGGTGACCAGCTCGACTCGATCCGAAGTTTCGACCTCACCTCGCAACGATCAGGCGAGGCGGTGGAAGAGATCACGATCCTCCCGATGGCCGGTGCAACGGTCGAAACCCCGCTGAGTGAGCCGGATGTCGCGCCCCCGGCGGAGCAGCGTCAGTCATTGCTGGAGCTCCTGCCGGCCGGAACGCTCGTCATCGAAGAAGCATCCCACGCAAATGGCGAAGAAGTATCACGCGCCTGGCGAGAGGCCGAACACCACCTGGTGGTGGCGCGGCGCCTGGGAGAAGAGGTGCCCGCGCGGGAAGAGATTTTCGAGGCTCCAGAGCGATGGGAGGCCCGCCTCCATCGGTTCGCGAGGCTTTCGCTCCGGGACGAGCCGGCGGAGCTCCAGGCCGGATTTCTTCCTCCGGAACGAGTCGATCGCGATCTCAAGCGACTCCGTGGGCTCCTCGCCGGCGATCTTCCCACTCTCATTCTGTGCGACAACGAAGGGCAGCTGGAGCGACTCGAGGAGCTGCTCCACGAGGGCGGCCGGTCCCGGCTCAACGTGACGCTGGCTATCGGCGCCTTGGATGGCGGATTCGTGATGCGCACCCTCCGGGTGCTCACCGACCACGAAATTTTCCGCCGGGCTCGCCGCTTGCGGCGGCCGCGTCGCTACCGGCAGGCGGCGCCATCGGCCGCAACCGGTCAACTCCAGGCGGGAGATTACGTCGTTCACCTGGAGCACGGCATCGGTATTTATCGCGGGATCGCCACAATCCAGGTCGGTGAAGCGACGCTCGAAGTGGCGATTGTCGAGTACGAAGGAGGCGATCGGCTTAACGTCCCGCTCTATCGTCTCGACCAGCTGGAACGATATCGGTCGGCGGACGAGGACGGCGACCATCCGCCGCCTCGGCTCCACAAACTCGGCGGTAGTTCCTGGCAACGAGTCCGCGACAAGACGCGACAAGCCATTCGGCAGATGGCCTCCGAACTGCTCGAGCTGTACGCCAGACGCAAGGTGAGCGCGGGTTACCCGTTTCCCCCGGACAGTGGATGGCAGCGCGAGCTGGAATCGTCTTTCCTCTATGAAGACACGCCGGACCAGCGCAAAGCGACCGACGCGGTGAAGCGCGCGATGGAGCAGGCCCTACCGATGGACCTGCTCCTCGTCGGCGACGTCGGATATGGCAAGACCGAAGTGGCCGTGAGGGCTGCGTTCAAGGCGGTACAGGGCGGAAAACAGGTGGCGGTCCTGGTGCCGACCACGATTCTCGCGGATCAGCATGGAAGGACATTCCTCGAGCGACTGGCCGATTTTCCGATCAAGATCGAGGTACTGTCGCGCTTTCGGACTGCGAAGGAGCAGAAGGCCGTCCTGGCCCGGGTCGCTGCCGGTGAAATCGACATCGTGGTTGGCACCCACCGGCTGCTGTCGTCCGATGTGACCTTCAAGGACCTGGGCCTCCTGGTGGTAGACGAGGAGCATCGCTTCGGGGTGAAGCACAAGGAGCGGCTCAAGGCGCTGCGGCTGAGCGTGGACGTGCTGACCCTGACCGCGACGCCGATCCCGCGCACTTTGCATCTTTCGCTGGCCGGACTGCGCGACCTGGTCCTGATCGAGACTCCGCCCCGGGACCGCTCTCCGATTCTGACCTTCGTCGAGCCATGGGACGATGCGCTGCTCGAGGAAGCCTTCGCGCGGGAACTCGACCGCGGAGGCCAGACCTTTGTGGTACACAATCGAATCGAGACGATCGACACGATCGCCGCGCGGGTGCGCGCACTCGCTCCGAGGGCTCGGGTCGGGGTGGCCCACGGCCAGATGGCGGCCGAGCCGCTCGAGACGGTGATGCGCCAGTTTGTCTCAGGCGAAGTGGAAATCCTGGTTTCCACCATGATCGTCGAATCGGGCCTCGATGTGCCTAACGCCAACACGATGGTGGTGCACGATGCCCACCGGTTCGGTCTCGCGCAGCTCTACCAGCTGCGCGGGCGAGTAGGCCGCAGTCACCGCCGGGCATACTGCTACCTGCTGGTGCCGGATCTCATAGATCCGGCGGCGGAGGACCGTCTTAAGGTGCTGGAACACCATTCGGACCTGGGCGCTGGTTACCGGATTGCGCTCAAAGACCTCGAGCTGCGGGGGGCGGGGAATCTGCTGGGTGCTGAACAGTCGGGGCATGCGCACGCGGTGGGGTTCGATCTCTACCTCCGATGGATGGAGGAAACGGTGCGCAGTCTCAGGGGACAAGGGAAGCTGGAGCAACCAGTTCCTCCCGAAGTCGTGCTGGACCGGCCGGCTCATCTGCCCGACGGTTATGTGCCAGATGATGACGTGAAACTCGATCTGTACCGCCGACTGGCGCGGGCTGGTGCGAGTGGCGAAATTGAACAGCTTCGCGAGGAAATGCGCGAGCGGTTTGGCCCCCTTCCTGAGCCCGCTGACACCCTGCTCAACATGGCCAGACTTCGGGTCCTCGGCGCCGAGCTGGAAGTGCAGCACATCCTGGCGCGGGGCGATGAGGCTCGGCTCAGTTTCCGGGAAGGGGCGACACCCCGGCTCGGCGGCCTCACCACGGCGCTGGACGATGTGCAGCTCGCGGTGGACGTCCGGCGTACTGTGCCGCTGTCGCTCCGGTTGACGCGGTTGGGTGGAGAGGCACTGATCCCCGCGCTGGTCCGCGCGCTACGCGCGGTGAGCGCGCGTCAAGGCTCAGGCAATGCGCGCGCGGGAGCCAAGGCGGGATAAGGAAAAAGTGATAGAGGCGGCAGGTGGACCAATCTCACCAATGGAGTGTTGAGTGAAGCGTACCGGATTCTGGTTGGTTGTCCTTCTGGCCGGGGCGGCCAGTTGCTCGAACATGAAAGACGCGTTCAGCATCCGGCCGACCGTTGCAGCCGAGGCGGCGGGGCAGGAACTGTCGGTCGAGCGGCTGGCGACGATGGCGAGCACGATCAAGGGATTCCCCGTGACGATCGAGGCCCAGCAGTTCCTCGCCAATCTCTGGGTTGATCACACCCTGTTCGCCCACGCCGTAGCGGCTGGAGAGAATCTCGCGGACTCCGCCCGGGCGTCGGAGGTGCTGTGGCCGGAGATCACCGAGATGATCGGGCAGCGGTGGCACGACACGTTGATGGCGCACCGCGCTCCCGTCGACTCGACCAAGGCGGACAGCGTCTACCAGGCCGATCAGATCCGGGTATTGCAACACATTCTCTTCAAGGTTGACCAGCATGCCGAGCCGCCGGTGCGTGAGGCGCAGCGGAAGAAGGGCGAAGCCACGCTGGCCAAGATCCGCAGCGGAGCGAATTTCGGCACCCTCGCCACGCAACTGAGCGACGACTACTCCAGCAAGAACCACAACGGCTATCTGCCGCCCAGCCCGCGAGGCCGATTCGTGACGGCCTTCGACAGCGCCGGATGGTCGTTGACCCCAGGAGCCGTCGCCGGCCTGGTCGAGACGCCGTTCGGTTACCACATCATCCGGCGCCCGCCGCTCGAGGAAGTGCGGCCCCAGCTCTTGACCTACCTGCAGGAGCGGGCGGGCGTAAGTCTCGACTCGATGTACCTCGACAGCCTGGCCATGGCACGCAAGCTGACCGTGGCGGGAGATGCGCCGAAACTGATGCGAGCAGCCTTCCTGGACCGCAACAAGTCCATGAACTCCACGGAGCGGGTTGCCAGCTATCAGGGTGGCGAGTTGACGGTGGCGGATTACATGCGATGGGCAACGGCTCTGGGTCCGCAGTTCGCGGGACAACTGCAACAGGCCCCCGATTCGTCGCTGGTCCAGTTCGCCAAGGTCATTGGACAGAACACGCTCCTGCTGCGGCAGGCCGATTCCGCGGGAATTCGCCTCACCGCCGAGGAATGGAGCGGTATCATGCAGAAGTATCAGGGCCAGGTTGATACGCTGAAGATGGGTCTCGATCTCGCCGGCCCCGACCTCACCGATTCCACAATTCCCTTGGCCGAGCGTCAGAAGCTGGCGCAGCAGCGGCTGGACGCAGTTTGGGACAAGATCGCCAGCGGGGCATCCCGCCCGCGGCCGTTGCCTCCCGCCCTCAGCGCTTCGCTGCGCGAAAAGGCCTCATACAGAGTGAACGAAGCCGCACTTCAGGAGGCACTCGAGCAGACCACTGATCTCAAGGCGGCAAAGGCTGCCTCGGACAGCGGCGCCAAGAAAGCTCTACCAACTCCTCCGGCCGTCATTCCAGTCCCTTCGGATAGCGCATCCAGGAAGGCGCCTTGAGTACCCGATGGTGGCCTGAGGGTCTCTGTCTGTTGGTGCTCGCGGTTTCAGTGGGCGCCGGACCGGTGTCTGCCCAGGACAGTCTGCAGACGCCAGACAGCGTGAGAGTACCGGACAATGTGAACCCGCCCGACAGCGGAGGCGCCGGGGACGCGAGGCCGATCGGCCGGTGCGACACGACTGCCGCGGTTGACCGGGTAATTGCTGTCGTCGGCGACGCGCCGGTTCTGTCGTCTCAGCTGGAAGAGGAGATCTACTCCCAGCGAGCCCAGGGAGCACCGGCGCCGAGCAACGCGCAGGAGCTTCTCAGCTTGTGTCGCTCCGCGCTTTCCCGAATCGTGGACGTCGAGGTGCTGGTCCAGCAGGCGACCAGGGATACCTCGATCAAAGTGAGCGATCAGGAAGTATCCGACGGTGTCGAGGAGCAGATCAAGAACATCCGGGGCCGGTTCACCTCCGAAGTCGATTATCGGAACGAGCTGAAAAAGGCCGGCTTCCAGACGCCGGAGGAGTATCGGCGGTGGCTGACCGACCAGCAGCGTCGTGCCGCACTTCAGAACCGGCTGATCGACAAGATGAAGACCGACGGCAAGATCAAGCCGGTTCAGCCCACCGAGCGCGAGATGCGGGACTACTTCGACGCGCAGAAGGGGCAACTGGGCGAGCGGCCGGCTACGGTCTCCTTCCGGAACATCGTCGTTGCCCCCAAGCCCTCACCCGAGGCTCGCGAGCGGGCGCAGGCGGAGGCGGATTCGATCGCTCGCGAGCTGCGGCACGGCGCGGATTTCGCCACCGCGGCCAAGCGGTTCTCCATGGACCCCGCATCGAAGGAGCAGGGGGGCGACCTCAACTGGTTCCGCCGGGGCACGATGGTGCCGGAGTTCGAACAAGTGGCGTTCTCGCTCAAGCCCGGAGTCATCTCCGATCCGGTCGAGACCCCGTTCGGGTTCCACATCATCCAGGTGCAGCGGGTGCAGCCGGCGGAGGTGCAGGCCAGGCACATCCTCATTATGCCGGAGATCACCCAGGAGAACGCCGACAGCGCGAAGGCTCTTGCTGGGCGAATCAGCAACGACCTGGTCAATGGAGCTGCCTTCGATTCACTGCAGCGGCTTTACCACGACCCATCCGAGGAAAAGGCGGCCGAGGACGTGCCGGTGAACCAGTTGCCTGACGAATACAAGGACGGGATCGGCAACGCGGATTCATCCGCGATCGTAGCGATCTTCCCCCTGCAGAAGCAGATGGGACTGCGCCAGAAGTATGTGGTGCTTCAGGTGACCAAGCGGCGTCCCGCCGGAACCATCCGCTACGAGGATGTACGCGACGCGATCCGGAAGCGGCTGGGCGACGAGCTCGCGGTGCGACACTACATCGACAAGCTCCGGCGCTCGACGTACGTCGACATGCGTCTGTAAACACCTGTTCCCTGTTCGCTGTTCCCGGTTCCCGCAATAGCCCCCGATGACATCCCGTCCACGAATCGCCATCACGCTGGGAGACCCGCGAGGCATCGGGCCCGAAATTGCCGCCAAAGTCTTGGCGGGTGGGGTCGAGGCGGACGTTACTCTCATCGGGGCCGAGGATCAGATCGCGAGTCTTCCCGCAGTTCGGAAGATCCCGGTGGGGAACTGGGACCAGGGCTCGGGCGAGGGTACGGGGGCGGCGGAACGGAGCCGGGCGGCGCGAGCGGGACGGATCGCAGGTCATGGGGTGGAGACGGCGGCGCGGCTCGCGATAGCGCAGGAAGTGGACGCAATCGTCACCGCGCCGGCCCACAAGCACGCGTTGCGTCTCGCGGGGTTCGCCTATCCGGGGCACACGGAATGGCTGGCCCACCTCGCGGGAGACGTCGAGGTGGCGATGATGCTCGCCGCCGAGGAGTTGCGCGTCGTGCTGGTGACCACGCACGTGCCACTTCGCTCGGTGCCCGAGCTGGTGACGACCGAGCGGGTGGTACGGACCGGCCAGATCGCGGCCGCCGCACTCCGCGACTGGTGGGGCATCGCGACACCGCGGCTTGCCGTCTGCGCCCTCAATCCCCACGCCGGTGAGTCAGGGCTCTTCGGAGATGAGGACCAGCGGGTACTCGCTCCCGCGGCGCGCACTCTGGGTGCGGACGGACCTCTGCCGGCCGACACGGTCTTCGTCCGCGCGATGCGCGGCGAGTTCGACGCGGTGCTGGCGCCCTATCACGATGTCGGCATGACGGCGATCAAGGTCGCCGCCTTCGGCCGCGGAGTGAACGTCACTCTGGGCCTTCCATTTCCCCGCACCTCTCCCGATCACGGAACCGCCCTGGACATCGCGGGCACCGGCCGTGCCGATCCCGGCAGCATGCGGGCGGCGGTGGAGCTCGCGGTCCAGCTGGCCCGGAAACGCCTCGCTCCATGAGGCCGGAGCGGAGCGGGCTCGACCGCTTCGCCACCGGCGCAATCCTGCTGGGTGTTCTGCTCCGGTTGCGCCAGTACGTCGAGGCCCGCCCGCTGTGGCTCGACGAGGCGATGCTGTCGCTCAACGTCCTGACTCGGTCGTTCCGAGGACTCCTGCAGCCGCTGGATCAGGATCAGACCGCGCCGGTGCCGTTTCTCTGGGGCGAGAAGTTCCTCACCCTCATTCTTGGTCCATCAGAGCTTGTCCTGCGAGTGATCCCGTTTCTGGCCGGGATCGCCTTCCTGTTCGTGTTTCGTCGCCTCAGCGCGCGACTGCTCTCACCGGCGGCCTCGTTGCTCGCGGTGCTGCTTGGCGCATTGTCACCCCTGCTCATCCAGTACGCCACCGAGGCGAAGCCCTACAGCCTTGATGCCTTTCTGACTGCAGGCGTCCTGTTCCTCGCGTTGGAGGTGCTGGTGGATTCTGAGAACATTCGCCGCTGGCGACGACTCGCGATGATCGGCACGGTGACCGCCCTCGCCTCGATACCGGCCGTGTTCACATTGAGCGGAGTCGTGGCAGCGTTGGCATCGAGAGAGGAGATTCGGCGAAACCAGGCCGCGGTGCGACGCCTCGGACTCACCGCGGCATGCTGGCTGGTTCTGCTCGGGCTGACCTATGCCCTGATCTATCGACCCGCCGCGCACAGTCCTTACATGCAGAGGTATTGGTCCCCCTATTTCCTGACGCTCGGGGACGGCGGTGTGCAACAATCAGGATTCCTGATCGGAACGGCGTTCACCCAGTTTCTCCTGGCTTTGGGAGGCGTTTGGCGAGTGACCGCCGCGCTGCTCTTCCTGATTCCGCTCGGCCTCGGGGTGGTTCGCCTCTGGAAGGATCAAGGCCCGTCGAAGACGCTCTTGATCGGGCTTCCGCTCGTCGCGGTCATTGGGGCATCGGCGCTGCGGCTCTATCCCTTCGCCTCACGACTCCTGCTGTTCGGCGCCGCATCCACCCTGATCCTGATTGCGGCGGGTCTGGATGATCTCGCCGACCGGGTCCGCCAAATCCTGAACGGCCCGTGGCTGGTGTTGGGTAGTGCCGCGGTTCTCATGTTCTCCGTTCTGGATGCTACTCGCAGCTTCATCGATCCGCCGCGGCGGGATGACCTGGGCCCGCTCATCACGGAGCTGGAAGAGAACCATCAGCCGGGAGCGGCGGTCTATGTGTTCACCCGGTCGGTGCCCGCGTGGCTCTACTACACCACGGACTGGAAGAATTCGCCGGACACAGCACGGGTCCGCACCCTGGGCAGGCTGGTCAGCTCGGGCGGACGGGCCTTTCGCCACGCGCCGAGTCGTAGAGGCCCGGTGAAAAACGAGGGAGACGACCTGGCGTTTCACTACCGGGACTGGATCGAGCTGATCGGGGTGCCGACGGGAATGGGACCCAACGAACGGGGGATTAACGGCGAGCAACCGGATTCCGGCTGGGCCGAGAACGAAGTCAGGCGCCTCAAGGCCACTCGAAGCAGCGATTGCTGGATTGTGATGTCGGCATTCACTCCGGTGGTTCCCGCCACGCTTCGGGAAGCGATCGAGCGGGAAGGCGGAAGGATTCTGTTTTGGAGGGAACGAGAGGTCGCCGTGCTCGGGCGGGTTCGCTTCGGCTCACCCGCCGCCGATGTCGCGCCGCTCGATCCGGTCCATCAGTCTCAGGTGCTGGTCCAGCTTCAGTTTCTGGCTCGCCCGGTTGGCGACCAGCACCGCCGTGCATTCGAGGATGGTTTCGCGCTCCGTGAGACCATTGGCGCGCAGAGTATTACCGGTGTCCACCAGATCCACGATCCAGTGAGACAATCCCAATAAGGGAGCGACCTCAACCGCTCCTCCGACGGTGATGATCTCAACCGGCCGCCCCCGATCACCGAAGTAACGCCACGCGATCCGGGGATATTTGGTGGCGACTCGCGGGGTAACGCCGCCGGGCAGGTTGGGCCACTCCATGTCCGCCGGGGTGGCCACGACGAGACGGCAGAAGCCGAACTTGAGATCGAGCGGCTCCAGCACATCCGCGTCGGATTCACGCAGGACGTCGGTCCCGGTGATGCCGAGGTCTGCGGCGCCGGCCTCGACATAGACGGGAACGTCGCCCGGCCGAACCGCAAGAAATTCAATATCGGGAACGCTGGATGGGATGAGAAGGCGACGCCCCGGGTCGGGATCGAGCGTGATCCCGGCCTGGCGGAAGCATTCGACGGCGGCGTCGTACAGACGCCCCTTGGGGAGCGCAATCCGGAGGCGGCTCACGCGCCCCCATCGGCCGCATTGGCCTCGGCGATTGTGTCGAGATCGAGCGACACGCCGACCGCCGGCCGGGCCCGGCCGAACCGCCCCATCAAGTCGTCGTAGCGGCCACCGGCACCGGCGGCTCTTCCGGCGCCGGCAATGAACAATTCGAAGTGAATCCCGGTGTAGTAGTCGAGTCCACGGACCTCTCCCAGGTCGTACACGACGTGTTTGCGATCCTCGTCGGAGAGTCGAGCGTCGAGGGCGAGGAGCGACTCGAGACCGGGACGTGCGTTCTCGGGAGCGGCGTGCAAAGCCGACTGCAGCGCAGCGCGCCGTCCGATCACGAACGGCAGGCTGAGGAGGGCTCGAGCCTCCGGCGTAGCGCGGTCGAGCGCGCGAGTGAGGTTGCCACGGTCTTTCCGGTCGATCCAGTGGCGGATGGCGGCGCGCTGGTCGGGTGCGATGGCGGCGAGGCCGCCGGAAAGCACCCCGGCGTGACCCAGATTGAGCTGAAATTCCTTGAGGCCCGCGCTTCGGGCCAACTCCAGAGTGAGCCGGACGATCTCGATGTCGGCATCGAGGCCGCTTTCCCCGAGCAACTCGGCACCAGCCTGCAGCGTTTCCCTGGGCCGGTT
>DATBGE010000042.1:0-25561 GCA_036558125.1 Gemmatimonadales bacterium
GCGATTGGCATCGCGGTGCCGCTCTTTCTGCGCACCCGGGCGCGAGCTGAACAGTCCGCGACGATGCGTAGGCGGCTTCTCACGATCAGTGCCCTCGGGCTCGCCATCGGGATCGGCATCACGTTCTGGCTGCCGCGGAGGGTCCCCGAGACCAACGGGTCGCCCGCCAGCCTGGTCGCGATCGCCCTGTCATGGGTTATCGGTGGGAGCATCGTGTTCGCGACCCTGCCGGCCCTGCTTGGCGCCCTCTTCGCCAAGCCGGGGCCTACTGTAAAAGACATAAGCACTTAGGACGATCTCGCGCATCGCGGCTCGGCTGCTACATTCTCCCAGTATAGACCTTCAGGCCGTCCCCCCTCAGGATAGTCCATGGCCCCGTACTCTCGATTTCGGCCACCGCTACCCGCGGTGGTTTTTGTCGGTTCCATTCTGGTTTCCTGTGCCTCCACGGCCAAACAGCCGGCGATCACTGCGACGCCGACCAATACCGAGCTGCCGGGGAAGTTCGTCTGGCGCGACTTGATCACCACCAACCCCGACGCGGCCACCAAGTTCTACGGTGCCTTGCTGGGATGGGAATTCAAGGACGCCGGCGAAGAGGCAAAGCACTACATCGTCATTTCGCAGAACGGGCGGCCGATTGGAGGCATCCTCGACAGCCGAGGCAAGAAGGCTGAAAAGGTGCAGTCCATGTGGGTCTCATCGCTCTCCGTGCGCGACGTGAGCGCGGCCATCACCGCGGTGAATGGGGCCGGCGGCAAAGTGCTCTGGGGACCCAGGACGCTGGGGGCTCGCGGCACCGTGGTCCTGGTGGCCGACCCCGAGAAGGCGCCGCTCGCGCTGATGCGAGCACCGGGAGGAGATCCGGCAGACGACCAGCCGGCGATCAACGGGTGGCTCTGGACCGAGCTGTGGAGCCGCCAGCCGGATAGCGCGGTGCAGTTCTACTCCAAGCTCGCGCCCTACCAATCCCGGCCAAGCGAAAATCTCGACCGGCCCTATTTCGTGCTGGACAGCGACGGACAGCCGCGTGCCGGAATCATGAAGCTGTTCGCGCAGAACGTACGGCCGCTGTGGGTGCCGTATGTCCGTGTGGCCGACGTCGCAGTGGCGATCAAGCAAGTCGAAGCCCTGGGCGGCCACGTCATCGTGTCGCGCTCGGCGAATCTCCGCAATGGAACGGTGGCCTTGATCCAGGATCCGACCGGCGCAGTGATCGCGCTGCAATACTGGGAGCCCAAGTCATGAAGCGATCTCGAGCAATGATTCTGGCCGCGATGCTGGCGCTGCTCGCTGTCTCCGCCTGCGCCAGTGCCAGTGTCGGTACCAGTTGGGGGGTCTCGGTTGGGTACGGGGGCGGGTATCCCGGCGGCTACGGGTACCCGGTTGCGGGTGTCTCCGTAGGGATGTATGGACGGCCGTAAGCCGTTGCTGCTTCTCCTGCTCGCCACCTGCACCGGTGGTGGCGACAACACCCAGACCGCGAAGGCCGTGGATTCAACGGCCGGCACGGATTCGGAAACCGTGACCATCACCCCGCCTCACACTACGGTGGATTCGACGGTGGACTGGTCTCGCCTCCAGTATCTCCTGCGTTATGAGACGAGCAAGGTCACCATGGTGATGGAAGCCCCCGGCAGGAAAGCCTCGGTGCGGATGAAAGACGGCAGGCTCTATCATGCGACCGAGCCTAAGGCGGGCGACATCATTCAGCTGGTGCACGAAATCGACAAGACAGGGACCATCATGGTGGTCGTCGAATGAAGGGCGCCAGCGTCCGCGCGGTCCTGATTGGCGCCGGCGTTGCGGCTCTCCTCGGCATGGCAGCCGGATTCCTGCTCTGGCCCAGGCTGATCGCGAGCGGCGTGCTGGACCTGCAGCAGTTCAACCAACGGTTGCTCTACATTCTGGCCGGCGCGCTTCCCGCGCTGCTGGGCGGCTACATCGCCGGACGAATGGCGCCCGACCGGCCGGTCGCGCACGGAATCGCCGTGGGAGTTCTGTTGCTGGTACCGCTATTGGTGGCACTCCCGGCGGTAATTCGAGCCTACCACTCGGTTCCCCAATCGCCTTTGCCGATCCTGCTAGCCTGGGTCATGCGGCCGGTGGCAGGGGCGGCAGGCGCCTACCTGACCGGAAGGGTCGAGACAGCTCCACCTTCATGAAGCGCGATTACGAGTACATCGTGCTCGGCCTCGGCGGCCTGGGCTCCGGTGCGGCCTATTGGCTCTCGCGTACCGGAGGGAGTGATGTGCTCGGCATCGAGCAATTCGAGCTGGGACATTCCCGAGGCGAATCCCAGGACCACTCGCGCATCATCCGGCTCTCGTATCACACGCCGGGCTACGTCGAGCTGGCCAAACGGGCTTATGCCTGCTGGGCCCGGGTCGAAGAGGATGGAAAAGAAGCCTGTGTGCTCAAGACCGGAGGGCTCGATCTGAGTCCCGCTGGTGCGGTGATCTCCCTCGAGACCTATCGCTCGAGCATGCGGTCGGCCGGAGTGCCCTTTGAGGACCTGGATGCGGCAGAGATCCGCTATCGCTGGCCCCAGTGGAATATCCCCGAATCGGTGGAGGGGATCTTTCAACAGGAAGGCGGGATCGCGATGGCGGCGCGGGCCAATGCCCAGCACCAGCGGCTGGCCCGGGAGCATGGGGCGACCCTGCTCGAGCATAGTGCCGTTACCGGGGTTCGCTCAGTCGGCGGTGAGGTGGAAGTCGTCGCCGGCGGAACCGCATATCGCTGCCGCCGGCTCGCGATCGCAGCGGGGCCGTGGTCCAACACGGTGCTCGAGTGGCTGGGCCATCCACTCCCGCTCGAAATCACCCAGGAGCAAGTCACCTATTACGCGACTCCGCACCTGAAGGAGTTCGACCCCGGGCGATTCCCGGTCTGGATCTGGATGGACGATCCCTGCTTCTACGGGTTCCCGGTCATGGGCGAGGCGGCCACCAAGATCGCCCAGGATGCAGGAGGCCGCCCGGTGACGGCGGAGACGAGAAGCTTCGATCCGGATCCGGAAAATTTCGCGAGAGTAGATGCCTTCACCCGGCAGTATCTGCCCAAGGCACACGGCCCGGTGTTGTACGTAAAGACCTGTCTCTACACGCTCACACCCGATCGCGACTTTGTGATCGACGAGGTCCCGGGTCACGACGGCGTCTTCGTGGCGATTGGAGCAGGCCACGCCTTCAAGTTTGCCTCCGTGATAGGGAAGATACTGTGCGAACTCGCCGTCGAGGGCCGGACCGAGAGCGACATCGGCCCATTCGCTATCGAGCGGCCGATTCTAGGGGAGAAGGAACCGGCCAGGAGCTACATGGTGTGAGGGAGTCAACCGCGAAGCCTGCCAACTCGTTCAGTCCCGGCCTCATCGCCCTCGCCCTGGCGTTGGGGTATGTCGTGCTCTGCGGACTGTACATCGAGTGGTCCACCAGGCTGGCCGCTCGCTGGGCCGGCTCTGTACATGAACTGGCGGTCTATGAAATCGCCAAGGGGCTCACGTTCGTCGCGGTGACCGGAGCGCTCTTCTACGTGGCGACCTACCTGCTGCTCAAGCGCATCGCCGCGCAGGAAGAAAAGCTGCGGCACAATGAATCCACCCTGGTCGCGGCCGACCGAAAGGCAATGGCCGGTGTCTTCGCCGGCGCGGTGGCGCACGACATTGGGAATACGCTCACGGTCGCGAACTCCGCGATCGGCTGGCTCGAGGATGCCTCGATGAGTTCGGAAGAGCGCGCGGCCGCGGTTTCCGACCTCAAGCGAGCATCGCTGGAGCTGTCCCAGCTTTCCCGCCGTCTCGTGCTGCTCCATGGTGGGACCCGGACTCCCATCCCGGCAACCAGCGTCCCCCTGGCGCCGGTGATCAAGGAATCGGTCCGGTTTGCCCAATCTCATTCCAAGGTCCGGAGCTGCAAGTTCACCTACGCCCTGGACGAAACCGCCCGCGCCACCATCGTGCCCCTTACCCTGGGGCGCATCATGCTGAACCTGATTCTCAACGCAGCCGACGCCACGAATGGCAGCGGCAAGATCCACATCCGGCTCTGGCAGAGCGACGGAAGGGTCCATCTGGAAGTGCATGACAACGGGCCCGGCATCCCCCCCGAGATGCGGGAGCGGGTCTTCGAGCCGCTTTACACTTCCAAGCCGGATGGAACCGGGCTCGGCCTTGTTTCGGTAAAGGCGGCGGTCACCGACGAGCTTCTGGGTGAGATCTCCGTCATCGACTCGCCCTTCGGGGGTGCCTGCTTCCGAATCAGTCTTCCACGCTGAGTTACCATTCCCTCATGATGAGACGCCGTGATTTCTGCCGCACGACCGTGGCGGCCGCCGGAGCCCTCGCGTTCCCTGGCCTGCTGCCGCGCATGCGGAGGGGCGCGGGTGGGCTGGACAAGATTGGCATGCAGCTCTATTCGCTGCGCAACCTGTTCGAGGTCGACATGCTCGGGACGTTGCGCCAGCTCAGCGCGATCGGCTACGACGAGGTCGAGCTCGCCGGGTTGGGGCAGCGCACAGTCACCGAGGTCAGAGCCGCCCTCGACAAGGCCCACATGAGCGCGCCCTCGGCTCACACGCCGCTCCAGGCTATCCGTGAGAACCTGAGCCTGGTACTGGGAAACGCCAAGATTCTGGAGGTGAAGTACATCGTTGTCCCCTGGATAGACGAGGAGTTCCGCAATCCGGCGGGTTATCGCCAGGTGGCCGCGATGCTCAACCAGGCCGGCAACGTGGCTCGGCGCGCCGGACATCTGATCGCCTATCACAACCAGGACTACGATTTCGCGGAGGTGAACGGAGAGCGGGGCTATGACATCATGCTGGAGGAGACCGACCCGGAAGTCGTGAAGCTGGAGCTGGACCTGTACTGGATCAGGAAAGGCGGGGGCGACGCGATCGAGTATCTCAAGAAATACTCCGGGCGATTTCACATGGTCCACGTCAAGGACATGGCCACCGACGGCACTCAGGCCATCGTGGGCACCGGGGTCATTGATTGGAAGGCGATCATTGCGGCGGCGGACAAGGCCGGCGTCAAGCACTATTTCGTGGAGCTGGACGATCCGGTGAATCCGATCGCGTTTGCGAGGTCGAGTTACGATTATCTGAGAGAGTTGAGGTACTAGTTAGTCACGAGCTCGACAAGCTCACTCCCTCAACCGGAACGCCACCACGAAATCCCCAAACGTCGTTCCCAGGTTCCCATGGCCGCCTGCGGCTATGACGACATACTGCCGGCCCTTGGCAGCGAAGGTCATCGGCGTCGCCTGACCGCCGGCGGGTAGCTTTCCCTTCCACAGCTCGGATCCGGTTTCCAGATCGTAGGCGCGCAGGTAGTCGTCCATCGCGGCGCCGATGAATACCAGCCCGCCGGCCGTCACCATCGAGCCCCCCATGTTGGGCGAGCCCCAACGACCGGCCCAGGGCAACCACTTGAACTCGGGTATCCGCCCCAACGGCACCTGCCATCGTTGCTCCCCGGTGGCCAGGTCAATTGCGACCAGACTTCCCCATGGCGGCCGGTTGCACGGCAGGCCCTTGGGGGATGCCAGCATGCCACGGCTCATCCGGAACGGGGTCCCGATCTGGTTGCCGCTACTGTCGCCGGCGGCGCGAGCCTCGAGTTTCACCCATAGCGGGATGCGGATCAGGTTGGTGACCAGCAAATGCTGGGTGGGAGACCAGCTCATTCCTCCCCAGGTCGTACCACCAGCGTATCCGGGATACATCACCGTGCCCTGCAGGCTCGGGGGGGTGAAGATCGGGCCGCTCCGCATCTGGTCGAACTCCGCCAGACAGGCCTTCTTCTCACCCGGAGTAATGCCCCACACATCCCCGCGTGCGAGAGGAGCCGGAAACAGCGGTTTCGGCAGCACCGGGAAAGGCTGAGTGGCCGAAGCCTGCTCGCCGGGAACATCGCTCGGGGGAACCGCTCGCTCTTCGACTGGAAAAAGCGGGGTGCCTGTGGCGCGATCGAGGATGAAGATGTGGCCCATCTTGGTCGCGACCGCGACCGCCGGTACCTCGCGTCCCTCGCGCGGAACTGTGATGAGCGAGGGCTCCGAGCCGACATCGAAGTCCCACAGGTCATGATGGACGACCTGAAAACTCCACCGCACCCTGCCGGTCTTCCCCTCGAGGGCAACCACCGAATTGGTGTATCGGTTGTCCCCCGGCCTGAGGCCGGCGAAGAAGTCCGGCGCGGCCGATCCGGTCGGGACGAACACGAGGCCCAGGCTGGTGTCGGCGGAAATCGGCGCCCAGGCGTTGCCCGCGCCGGTGGTGGCGGCAGCGGTCTGCGACCAGGTCTGGTATTCCGGATCCGCAGGAGTTCGCGGAATCGGATCGAAGCTCCATAGTTCTCGGCCGCTGCGAGCGTCGAAACCCCGCACCGTCCCGTGCTCCATGTCGAGGCGCCGGTTGTCGCCGATGGACGATCCCACGACGACGACGTCGCCCACGACCGCGGGAGGAGAGGTGACCCCGTACTGTCCCTCCTGCACCCGCCCGACTCCGACGTCGAGCCGAACCGTTCCGTGTTCACCGAAATCATCGCAGGGCTGGCCAGTGCGCGCGTCGAGCGCAATGAGCCTGGCATCCACGGTGCCAAAGAAAATGCGGCTGGTGCAGAATTGCTGATTGCTTATTGCTGATTGCCGATTGCTCCAATACGACACTCCTCGGGACACGAACCCCTCGTTCCGCTCCAAGTCAAGCTTGAGCTTCGGGTCGTACCGCCAAAGCTCTCTTCCGCTTGAAGGATCAAGCGCGATGACCCGATTGAGCGGTGTGCTCAAGTAAAGCCGATCCTCGGCAAGGATCGGGGTCGCCTCGAACTTGCTCTCCCCGGTATGACAGCGGCCGCAGCCGCTCCTGGGGCCCTCACTGTGATCGGGGTGGGTTGCGTCGCCGGTACGATAGGTCCACGCCACCTCGAGCCGGCCGACGTTGCCTCGGGTGATCTGGCCGAGAGCGGAGTAGCGCGAGCCGCCCGGGTCGCCGCCATAGCTGTTCCAGGGCGCGGCGGTTCCGAGCTCGCCGTCGGGTCCGCGGCGCCCACCTCGCAAGGCGAGCAGTCCGACTGCGGAGGCAGCGAGTGCCACCAGCACGAAAACCCGCCATGGATGATCGAATCGAATCCGCATCGGCCTGCTCACCCGAAGGAGACGATCATACGGTGGGAAGCCACGGTGACGGGGGCCAGTGTTTGGTGACGGGTGGGTTCAGCATTGGGACAGGCGGGAGTTTCAAGGCTGCTCACCCAGCGTGCCCGGCATCCGGTCGCGGAAACGCCGGCTCAAGGTCAGGCGGGCTCCGCTCTCGAGCACGACGAGCTGATCCCCGTGAGACCAGGGCTCGAGATAGCGAATACGATCGAGATTGACGATCACGGTGCGGTGAATCCGGGCGAACCGGGCCGGGTCGAGGCGGGTCTCGACCAGCTTCAGCGTGCCGCGGACCAGATGCACGCCATCCTTGCCGTGCAGCTTGAGATAATTGCCGGCCGCCTCGATCCACTCGATCTCTTGGAGGGGCACCAGCCGGGAGCGGTCCCCTTCCTTGACCAGAAACCGCTCAAGCCGCGGACGGGAGCCGGCCTGTTCCAGCACCCGGTCGAGCCGCTCCGCCAGATCCTGGGAGCGTCCAGTGCCGAGCTGGTGCCGAGCACGCTCGACCGCCAGATCGAACCGGTCGGGCGCAACCGGCTTGAGCAGGTAGTCGAGCGCGCCCTTCTCAAAGGCCTGGACTGCATAGTGATCGTAGGCGGTGACGAAGATGACGTAGGGCAATGGCTCCCGGGTGACGGCGGCCAAAACTTCGAACCCATCCAGCTCCGGCATCTGGATATCGAGCAACACGAGGTCGGGCTTCGCGGCGTCTATCACCCGTACCGCCTCGCGACCATCGCCCGCTTCTCCGACCAGCTCCAGCGCGGGGTGCCGGGCGAGAAAGCTGCGAAGCTTGTCGCGGGCGAGCGGCTCGTCATCCACGATCACGGTTCGAATCGTCGTCATCGTCCGTTGCTCTCTCCCATCGTTCGAGCCGGCAATTCAACCGTTGCCGCAAGCCCACCCTCCGGCCGATTACTGAGTGAGAAACTCCCTGCGTCCCCATAGAGCACGCGCAGCCGCTCCGAGGTGTTGGAGAGTCCGACTCCATTCTGTCCTGCTCCGGAGGGGTCGGTGAGGCCCGGGCCGTCGTCCACGACAGAGACGCGGAGCCGGTCACCGGAGCGGGAGGCCGTGATCATGACTTCGGCCGGACCGGCTCGTTTTGCGGCGCCATGACGGAGGGCATTCTCTACCAGAGGCTGCAGGATGAGCCGTGGCACCGCGAGATTGAGCGTCTCCGGCTGGATCTCCTGGCGAACCGTGAGCCGACCACCGAAGCGGAGCTGCATCAACTCGAGGTACCAGCCCAGCCACTCGAGTTCACTGTGCAAAGGCGCCTCGGGGTCCGGGGTTCGGGCAAAGGTGAGACGTAACAGGTCCGAAAGCCGGCCCAGCATGCGATCGGCTGACTCCGGATCGCGATACATCAGTGAGGAGATGGCGTTCAGGGTATTGAACAGGAAGTGCGGCTGGAGCTGCGCTTCGAGTCGTTCGAGGCGGGCCCGGTTGAGCTCTGCAGCGAGCTGGGCCGCTTCGAGCTGACGCTGCCTGGACCTCTGGTAGTAGCGCCAGGCGTGGAGCACGCCGATCAGGAAAGCCACATTCGGTCCGTTGATCGCGAACTCCATCGGGTAGCGGTACCGCATGATGCCGTAGTCGTAGGAGCCGAGGCCGGCCAGAGGGAAAAACAGCAGGCGGCTTCCCCACATGAGCGTCGTGTGGACCAGGTCGGCAACAATGACCAGCACTGCGTAACCCGGAATCCGCCGGTACCAGCTCTCCCGCTCCAGGGGCCAGCGGTTCACCACCCAGACCAGCACGAGAAACACCAGCGCCATCGCGTAGGCGCCGGTAAGCTCCTCGATCAGGCGGGCCTGATAGGGGTAATCGTGACCGCGGGCCAGATCGTCGAGGTGAGCATAGGCAAACTTCGACAGGCCGGCGAAGGTAAAGACTCCGAAGACCCCGAGAGAGAACCACCAGCGGCGTCGGCTCATGCCGCGAATGTGGGGAGGGAAGGCTCGCCGCGCTACGGCTGCCGGGACGAGCGGGCTTTGTGCAGGGACGGGCGGGATATCAGGGACAGCATTGCCGATTGCTGATTGCAGATTGCTGATTGACCTGAAGGCGAGATTGATGGACATTCCGACGAGCTCTTAGACCACGCAATCTTCAATCTGAAATCTTCAATCTTCAATTCTCTGAATGTCCTCCAATCCAGAGAACGAGACATACGACGTCTGCATCGTCGGGTCCGGCGCCGGCGGCGGGATGGCCGCCCACATGCTGACCACCGCAGGTGCCAAGGTCATCATGCTCGAAGCCGGCCCGATGTGGGACAACACCAAAGACTCGGCGATGCTGAAGTGGGCCTACGAGTCGCCCCGCCGTGGGATGAGCACCAAACAGCGCTCCTTCGGCGAGTTTGACGCCGGATTGGGCGGCTGGGACTTGCCCGGCGAGCCTTTTACCAGGGCGGACGGCACCGACTTCAAGTGGTTCCGGCTCCGGATGCTGGGCGGCCGCACCAACCACTGGGGCCGGATCTCACTTCGCTTCGGGCCGGATGATTTTCGGCGGCACAGCATTGACGGCCTGGGCGATGACTGGCCGATCAGTTACGACGACCTCAAGCCGTGGTACGACGAGGTAGACCGCCTCATAGGCTTGTTTGGCAGCGCCGAGGGGCTGCCTAACCATCCCGACGGCATCTTCCTCCCGCCACCGCGCCCGCGCTGCTACGAGCTGCTCGTCAAGCGCGCCTCCGACCAGCTGAAGATTCCCTGTATTCCGGCGCGGCTTTCCATCCTGACCCGGCCCCTGAACGGGCGGGCAGGCTGTCACTACTGCGGCCAGTGCAGCCGGGGGTGCGCGGTGAATGCGAATTTCACCTCGCCGAACGTGCTGATCCTCCCCGCGCTTGCGACCGGACGATTGAAGCTGGTGACCGGTGCGATGGCGCGGGAGGTCACACTCGATCGAAGCGGGCGAGCCGATAGCGTGATCTACATCAACAAGGCGGATGGAAGCGAAGGGCGAGTCCGTGCCAGGATCATCGTTCTCGCTGCCAGCGCCTGTGAGACGGCTCGCATCCTGCTCAACTCGAAGTCTTCCGCCTTTCCTCAAGGTCTGGCCAACGGGAGTGGCGTCGTAGGGAAATACCTCACCGACACCACCGGCACCGACGTCTCGGGCTACATCCCTGCGATGGCGAACCACGTCCCCCACAATGAAGACGGGGTCGGAGGGGCTCACCTCTACATGCCGTGGTGGCTCGACAACAAGAGCCTCGATTTCCCCCGCGGATACCATATCGAGATCTGGGGTGGCCTGGGTGCTCCTGCGTACGGATTCATGGATGGGATCCAGGACTTCCCCTCGGGCGGAGGCTACGGCAAGCAACTCAAGTCGGACTACCGGAAGTACTACGGCGCTACTATCGGCTTCTCAGGCCGGGGAGAACAGATCCCCAACGAACATTGCTACTGCGAGCTCGATCCAGAGGTAGTGGACCGCTGGGGCATTCCAGTGCTGCGCTTCCACTGGAAGTGGACCGACTACGAGCTGAATCAGGTCAAGCACATGCAGCAGACGTTCCGCGCCCTGATCGACCAGATGGGTGGCCAGGTCCAGTCCCCGATGCCATCCAGGGAAAAGGGCTACGGCATCGCCATCGGCGGCTCGATCATCCATGAACTTGGCACGGTGCGGATGGGAAAAGATCCCGGCACCTCGGCGCTCAATTCCTATTGCCAGGCCCACGATGTGAAGAATCTCTTCGTCACGGACGGAGGGGCTTTTGTCTCCCAGGCCGACAAGAACCCGACCTGGACCATCCTGGCGCTTTCCATGCGGGCCAGCGACTACATCGTCAGGGAGAGGAAAGCGGGGAGGCTGTAGGAAATGGCGGAATGGTGAATGGCGGAATGGTGAATGGGAGAACGGGAGAGCGGGAGAACGGGAGAAAGGGAGAACGGGATTGACTAACGGAGCCATATGACTGACCTGAGTCGTCGCGAAGCATTGCAACTGATGGCCGGGATCCCCCTTCTCATTTCAGGGGTATCCCCTGAAACCGTGCGACGCGCGACCGCCTTCGCACGAACTGCGATGGCGGATCCCGAAGCGGCTCCGCTTTTCTTCACGGCCCACGAATGGGAGACCGTGCGGATCCTCGTTGACCTGATCATCCCGCGCGATGATCGCTCGGGAAGCGCCACCGATGCCGGCGTGCCCGAGTTCATGGATTTCATTCTGAATGATCAGCCCGACATGCAGGATTCGATGCGTGGTGGCCTGGCCTGGCTCGACAACGAATGCCGCGACCGATTCGGCAAGACCTTCGTGGACTGCAGCGATACTCAGCGGGCGGCGGTGCTGGATGCGATCGCCTGGCCGGCGAAGGCACGACCAGAGCTGAGCAATGGCGTCGAGTTCTTCAATCAAATCCGAGACCTGACCGCCTCCGGGTTTTTCTCCAGCAAGGTGGGCGTCGAGGACCTGCAATATCTCGGCAACAGGGTCGTAGCCGAGTGGACCGGCTGTCCGCCGGAGGCGCTGGCACGCCTCGGAGTGCATTACTAGACAAGAGCCGCGGAGCGGCGAGAGATTCCAGCAATGCCTCCTTTGGGAATCGGCTTCATCGGGAGCGGGTTCAACGCTCGCTTTCATATGCTCGCCTTCCAGGGTGTGCGCGACGCGAACGTGCTCGGGGTCTGGAGCCCGAACGCAAAGCACGCCGCCGCAGGCGCCGCCACTGCGCGTCAGCTCGACATTGGCCAGGCTCGCCCCTACGGCTCAATCGGCGAGATGGTAGCCGACCCCGCCATCGATGCGATCTGGCTCTGCGGCGCCAACCATGCCCGGATCGAGAATATCGAGGAGATGGTAGATCCCGTCATGCGGGGACACGCCGAACTGGTGGGCGTCGCATGCGAGAAACCGCTGGCCCGTAACGTCGCCGAGGCGAAGCGGGTGACCGAGCTGGTGAAACGGGCTGGCGTGGCGCACGGGTATCTCGAAAACCAGGTCTTCGCCCCTCCGGTGGAACAGGGCAAGGCGCTGCTTTGGGGACGCGGTGCCTCGACCACCGGGAGACCCTACCTTGCCCGCGCGGCCGAGGAGCATAGCGGTCCTCACACCCCCTGGTTCTGGCAGGGCAAGTTACAGGGCGGCGGCGTGCTGAACGACATGATGTGCCACTCGGCACTGGTGGTGCACTTTCTGTTGACCAAGCCGGGGTCTCCGTTGAGCACCGTCAAACCGGTGCGCATCACCGGTCATATCGCGAGCCTCAAATGGACGCGCCCGGAGTACGCGAAGCGGCTGCAGAAGGCGATGGGCAGAGAGGTGGATTACACCAGGCAGCCCGCGGAGGATTTCGCCAGCGTCACGATCGCGTTCGAGACCGAGGAAGGAAACGAGATTCTGGGCGAAGCAACCACCTCGTGGAGCTTCGTGGGTCCCGGTCTCAGACTTTCCGCCGAGTTGCTGGGCCCCGAGTACTCGATGTCATGGAACAGCCTCGACGCCGGCCTCAAGGTCTTCTTCAGTCGCGAAGTGAAGGGCAAAGCCGGCGAAGATCTGGTCGAGAAACAGAACGCCGAGACCGGCCAGATGCCGGTCGTGGCGAATGAAGCCTCACTCTACGGCTACGAGGCGGAGAATCGGCATTTCGTCCGGGTCTTTCAGGGGAAGGAGTCTCCCCGACTTACGTTCGACGATGGTCTCCAGGTTGTCCGCCTGCTGATGGCTGCCTACATGAGCGCCGAGCAGGGACGCACGGTGAACTTTCCTCCCCGGGGACTGGACTCCTTCGTGCCCGCTGTCGCGCGAGGAACCTGGCGTCCATGAAGAGTCTCTGGAGCGACAAAGAGGCCGGGGAGCATGAAGGAGATCCGCTCCGGCTCCGGGTCTACACCTCTCGACTGCTGGGCCAGGAGCCTTCGCTCGTTCTCCACGGCGGCGGCAACACCTCCGTAAAAGCCACCGCGACGACCCTCTTCGGTGATCGGGAAGACCTGCTCTACATCAAAGGGAGCGGGTGGGATCTCGCTACGATCGAGGCGGCCGGATTCGCGCCGGTTCGGCTTCAGGTGCTGACCCGGATGGCCGAGCTGTCTCGGCTCACCGATACCGAGATGGTGCGCGCCCAGCGAGCCGCGATGACCGACCCGGGCGCTCCAACACCGTCGGTCGAAGCGATCCTTCACGCCATCATCCCGTTCACGTTCGTAGATCACACCCACGCCGACGCCGTTGTCGCGATCAGTAATACCCCCGGCGGGGAAGACCGGATCCGCGAGGTCTATCGGGATCGAGTGCTGGTGGTGCCGTATGTCATGCCCGGATTCATCCTGGCGCGAAAGGTCTTCGAGCTGAGCCGGGGACTCGACTGGTCGCGCTACGAAGGGATGGTTCTGCTGCATCACGGGATTTTCAGCTGGGGCAACGATGCTCGCGCCAGCTACGAGCGGATGATCGAGCTGGTGACGTCGGCCGAAGACTATCTCCAGAAGAAGAAGGCCTGGACGGCGGTCCGTCGGGTAACCTCATCCACGGTTCATGGAGTCAACGGAGTGGAGTTGGAGCTCGCTCGGCTTCGTCGTGAAGCGTCGCTGCTGCGGGGTGCTCCGATGATTGCGACCCTCGACGACAGTCCCGAAGCCGCAGGGTTTGCCGGGCAGCCGGAGATTGCCTCGATCGCATCTCGAGGCCCCCTGACCCCGGACCACGTAATTCGGACCAAGCTCACACCCCTGGTCCTGAACGGGGGCAATATGGGCTCGATGGCGGCTTTCGCCACGGCATACCGCGAGTACTTCGCCCGGCACGCGACGCCGGATGTAGAGCCGCTCGATCCGGCACCTCGCTGGATCGTGTGGCCCGGAGTGGGCACCGTGGCATTGGGGCCAGGTGCGAAGGATGCCGCCATTGCCAGCGACATCGTGCGCCATACCGGGCGGGCCATTCAATGGGCCGAGGCCTTGGGAGGCTGGAGAGCGCTACCGGAGGACGATTTGTTCGAGGTCGAGTACTGGGAGCTGGAACAGGCCAAACTCAAAGCCGCCGCTTCTTCTCCGCCGTTTCAGGGAAAGATTGCGCTGGTGACCGGTGCCGCGAGCGGGATCGGGCTCGCCACCGCCGAGATGCTGCACCGCCAAGGCGCCGCCGTAACTGGGCTCGACATCAACCCCGCGGTGATCCGGGTGCTTAAGAAGCCGGGGCTCCTGGGCCTGACCTGCGACGTCACCGATGGCGCCGCCCTCAAGGAGGCGGTCGAGACCGCGATCCGGCAATTCGGGGGACTCGACATCGTGGTCAGCAACGCCGGCATCTTCTCTCCCAGCGAGCGACTGGAGGACTTGAGCGACGTGAACTGGGAGCGGAGCCTCACACTCAATCTGACCAGCCACCGGATGCTTCTCGAGCTGGTGATTCCCTATCTCCGTCTGGGCTTCGATCCCACCATCATCGTCAACGCGTCCAAAAACGTCCCTGCTCCGGGACCGGGAGCGGGCGCCTACTCCGTGGCCAAAGCCGGTCTGACCCAGCTGGCGCGCGTCGCGGCGCTCGAGCTCGCGAAGGATGGTATCCGGGTCAACATCCTGCACCCTCACGCCGTGTTCGACACTGCGGCCTGGACCCAGGAGGTCCTCGAGGCTCGGGCCAGGAACTACGGCATCACGGTCGATCAGTACAAGCGCAACAACCTGCTCGGCGTCGAAGTCACGTCTCAAGACGTCGCAGCGCTGGTCTGTGCGATGGCCGGCCCTGCCTTTGCCAAGACGACCGGGGCGCAGGTGCCGGTGGACGGGGGGAGCGATCGGGTGATTTAGGGACTGAAAATCTGAAGATTGCAGGAGGATTGAAGATTGCAGAAATCTGCAATCTTCAATCTTCAATTCCTCACGCTACCGCCAGCGCTTTCTCCACCAACTCCCGCGCCTCCTCCACCATCCGTCCAAGGTGGCGCTCGTCCTTGAAGCTTTCCGCGTAAATCTTGTAGATGTCCTCGGTTCCCGAGGGCCGCACCGCAAACCAGCCGTGTCGAGTCGTGACTTTGAGCCCGTCGATCGGAGCGCCATTGCCCGGCGCGGCAGTGATGCGCGATTCGATCGGGTCGCCGGCGATGAACGCGGCACTCACCGAGCTCGCGGTGAGCTTCTTGAATGCCGCCTTCTGCGCAGGCGTGCAGGGGGTGTCGATCCGGGTATAGGCTGGCGCGCCATACATCGCGGTCAGCTCGCGATAGTGCTCGCCTGGGTCCTTCCCGGTGGTCGCGGTGATCTCGGCGGCGAGAAGCCCCAGCAAGAGCCCGTCCTTGTCGGTGGTCCAGACCAGCCCCGATTTCTTCAGGAAGCTCGCCCCGGCGCTTTCTTCACCTCCGAAACAGCAGCTGCCGTCGTAGAGCCCCGGGGTAAACCATTTGAATCCGACCGGGACTTCGAAGAGTCGTCTGCCGACACCATTCACCACCCGGTCGACCAGAGCGCTGGTCACCACTGTCTTCCCCACCACGGCCTGACTTCCCCATCCCGTCCGGGAGCCGAGCAGGTAACGAATCGCGACGGCGAGATAGTGATTGGGATTGAGCAGCCCGGCGGAACGGGTCACGATCCCGTGGCGGTCCGCGTCCGGATCGGTGGCAAAGGCGACATCGAACCGATCCTTCAGCCGCACCAGGCCGGCCATGGCCCACGGGCTCGAACAGTCCATCCTGATCTTCCCGTCGTGATCCACGGTCATGAACTTGAACGTGGGATCGATCTGGGTATTGGTGACGGTCAGGTCGAGTCCGTACTGCTCGGCGATCGGTCCCCAGTATCCCAGTGACGATCCGCCGAGCGGGTCCACTCCGATCCGGATGCCGGCGGCACCGATCGCCTCGAGATCGATCGCGTTGGCAAGATCGGCGACGTAGGTCGCGACCAGATCGCCATGCCTGGTGGTCCGGGCCGACCGGGCCTTCTCGTACGGCACTCGTTTCACGCCGCGGTTTTCATCCCGGAGCAGCGCGTTCGCCCGTTCCTGAATCCACTTGGTGATCGTGGTATCCGCGGGGCCGCCGTTGGGAGAATTGTACTTGATGCCGCCGTCGGCGGGCGGGTTGTGGGACGGGGTGATCACGATGCCGTCCGCGAGACGCACCGCCTCACTGCTGGTGTGCCCGCCGGCCCGGGAGGCGTTCCATGCCAGGATGGCGCGGGAAATCACCGGGGTGGGAGTGAACCCATCCCGCCGCTGGACCACTACTTCGACGTGGTTTGCGGCGAGAACCTCGAGCGCGGTGCGCTCGGTGGGAGTCGAAATCGCGTGAGTATCCTTGCCCAGAAAGAGCGGCCCGGCGATACCCCGTCCGGTGCGATAGTCACAAATCGCCTGGGTGATGGCGAGGACGTGCGCTTCGGTGAACGTGCCCTCGAACGGAGATCCGCGGTGACCGCTGGTCCCGAAGCTGACCCGCTGGGCCGGATCTTCGGGATTGGGCTGGCGTTCGTAGTAGTCACGCTCCAACCGCGCTACGTCGATCAGCAGTTGCGGGGGAGCGGGCTGCCCAGCGAGTGGATGCATGGTTTCCGTAACCGATTAGGGAACTGGCGCCATTGTGCTTGCGGCGCTCCCGACCTCATGATAACATGCTCTTTCGGGACTCAGCCGGGTCGGTGGCCCAGAGAGCCGGGGTAAGGCACGAATGAGCTGTCCGCAACCGCGGAGAGTTTCGTTCGGGCCTTTTGTGTTTTACCCCGGTGTCCGCAATCAGGGGGTTGAATGGATGATGCTCTGAAGCCACTCTCTCACGGCTTCGATGCTGATGCCCTGGTGCCAGATAGTCGAGCCAGGTGGGCCGGGAGAGTAGCGGGGTGGCTGCTCGTCTTGCTTGGTACGACGGGTGCCCTCGGGCTCCTCACCGGTCTGCAATTCCTCAAGCAACCAGTCACCGGGTTCTCTCCACTCTCGCTTGTCACCGGGCTGAGCCTTTGCGCCCTCGGCGCGGGCCTGGTAGCCCTGGTCAGCGGCAAGCGGACCGCTGGGGCGGTGGGGGCACTCGGCGCTCTGTTCGTCGCCGCGGTGGCACTCACTCAATATCTCCTCGGCGTTGATCTCGGGATCAATCCCGTCGTCGGCGAAGGTACCCTCACGACCGGATTGAGCTCTTCCGTTCGGGTGTCGATCGCGAGCGCCATGCTGCTGGGACTGGCTGGAGCCGGTCTCCTCACTCTCGCGTCACCGATCTCGCCGCATCGAGGGAGACTCTTCGCCGGTGGGTTCGGTTGTGTCGTGGTGGCCTTCGCCCTCGGCATTCTGCTCACCACAGGCATCTGGAATCTCGAACAACAGGCAGGTCTCCTCGCCGGCTCCTCCCTTCAGACGCTGATCGGCTCGCTGATCGGAGGCTCCTGCCTCGTCTTCATCGCCTGGAGCGCCGATCCCACGGCCGCCCGCTCGGCGTACTGGCTGCCGGTATCGGTCGGAGCGGGGTGCCTCGTGACCGCGATCTTCCTCTGGCGCGCTCTGATCATTTACGAAGACGATCGCGTCCGCGGCCAGGCGACCATCGCAGCACGTACCGCGAGGAGGGAGATCTACAGCCAGGTGCAGACCGGCACCCGTCTGCTGGGCCGCATTTCACGGTTCAGCTCGCCCCCCAGGCCCCAGTCGCCCAACTGGTCGAGCAGCATGGTGGCGATCACTCGGGATATCGACGGGCTCCTCGCCATTGCTTGGACCGATTCGGCCGCGAGGGTCACCTACGTAGCCCCGCCGACAGCGGATGCCGACACCTTGCGCTCCCAACTGCAGCGGGGACTCGAAGCAGCACTCGAGGGAACCCCGCCGGCATCGTGGCATTCAGCGACGATGTATTTCGGCGTCGGAACGGAAGGCCAAACGTTCGCCGCCGCCGTCCCTATCTGCGCGCCCCAGGGGTGCAGCGGCTATGTGCTGGGCGTGTTCGACGCGGCTGGTCTGCTGGAGCCGGTGCTGGACAATCCCGGTGAGGGATACGCCTTCACCATCCTGAACTCGAGGGGCGCCAGCCTTCTCACCTCGAGAGAACCACCCGCCGGGTCCCGAAATCTCATGGACCAGTCCTCATTCAAGCTGGGCGATCTGAACTGGTCTCTTCAGGTCGGCGCCACGAGAGAGACACTGCAGCGGCTTCGTTCGAAGCTTCCCGATCTGCTGCTGCTCGCGGGCCTGCTGGTGACCTCCCTTCTTCCGCTCACCGTACGGTTGGCGCAAATGACCTGGTCGCGCGCGCGGCTGGTGGAACGAGTTCGCCTCAATCTCGCGCTGGAAACGGCGACCGACGGGATCTGGGAGTGGGATGTGCCGAGCGGTGCGGCGATCAGGAGCGCCACGCTCTGGCGTCATCTGGGGTACGGTGCCACGGAGTTCCCGGCCAAGGTTGAAAGCTGGCTGGCGCTCATCAACCCAGAGGATCGCGGCGCGGTGCAGTCGGCGATTGCCGCACACCTCGCGGGGAAGACCGAAAGCTTCGAGGCGGAATACCGGATCCGGGATCACCTTGGCGGCTGGCATTGGGTGATCGATCGCGGCAGAGTCGTCGAGCGGGCGCCCAGCGGAGTACCGCTCCGCGTGTTGGGCATCAGCGCCGACGTCACCGAGCGAAAAAGGACCGACGAGGCACTGGAGGCCAGTGAGCGGAGATTCAGAGCCTGCTTCGACAGCGCTTACCAGCTGCAGAAGCTGCTCGACCTCGAAGGGCGGGTGCTGGAGGCGAATCGCACCGCGTTGGACTTCTCCCGCACTACAATCGAGCAGTTGCGAGGGGTGCCGCTCTGGGACACGGCGATCTGGCTCGGGAGTCCAGCCAGCCGCGATGCCTTGCGAGCCGCATTCGCCGAGGCTCGCAACGGCAAGACAGTCAGGAAGGAACTGGAACTGGACGTCGGCGAGGGCTACCACGCGATCATCGATTTCTCGCTGACGCCCATCAAGGACAACGAGGGAAAGGTGGTACAGCTCCTGGCCGAGGGGAGGGATGTCACCGCCAGTAAGCAAGCCGAAGACCAGCTGCGGGAAGTCGAGTCGCTCTCGACCATGGGCCGGCTCGCGGCGCGCGTCGCCCACGAGATCAACAATCCGCTCGCCGGCATCCAGAATTCCTTCCTGCTCATCAAGGACGCGGTTCCCGAGGATCACCCACATCACAGCTACGTCGGCGCCATCGAACGGGAGATCAGCCGGATCGCTGGTGTGACTCGCCAGCTCTACGAGACGTATCGTCCTGACACCGATGGCGCTCGGGAGACATCGATACCCAACGTGGTTGGCGACGCAGTGGCGCTTCTTGGGCAGGTCAACCGCGACTCCAAAGTGACAATCAAGGTGGACTTGCAACGGGCCCCCCAGGTCGTACAGCTTCCCGATGCCCTGCTTCGCCAGGCGCTGTACAACCTGGTGCAGAACGCGGTTGAGGCATCTCCAAAGGGGGGAACGGTTTGGGTCACCGCGGCGGGAGAGGATGGCACCTTCGAGTTGCGGGTCAAAGACAACGGGCCGGGCATCCCGCAGGAAATCCGGGAGCGGATCTTCGAGCCGTTCTTTACAACCAAACCATCGAGTACCCGCACCGGCGGCATGGGACTCGGTCTCTCCCTGGTCCGCCGCTCGGTCCACGCACTGGGCGGTCAGGTAGAAATTCTTGACGTTCCCGGAGGCGGCACGGAGTTCGTCGTGCGGTTGCCACTCGGGACCCGACATGCAGGAGCAATCTCATGACGATGCGCGGCAGGATCCTCCTTGCCGACGATGAAGAGACGTTCCTCAGTTCTACTGCGGATCTCCTTCGAAAAGAGGGCTTCGAGTGCGATACGGTCCAGGATGGCGCGAGCGCCCTGGCCCGGGCCTCGGAGCAGAGCTACGACCTCCTGGTCACCGACCTGGAGATGCCCGGGAACGCGGATCTTTCTCTGATTCGTCAGATCACGGCGACCAGAGGCGGCCTGCCTGTGATGGTTATTACCGGAGTGCCCTCGCTCCGCTCGGCCATGGCCTGTGTGGAGCTGCCGGTCGCCGCGTATCTGGTCAAGCCGGTGGTGTTTTCCGATCTCCTGCCGCGGATTCAGACCGCGGTAACGAGGTTCCGTTCCTATCAGGCAATGCAAAGCGCCGAACAGCGGCTGCAGGAATGGCGAAAAGAGCTGAAGACCCTGTCTGGCTCGGAGAGCAACTCGACCTCGCCGACTGCGGGGATCGATGTGTTTCTCTCGCTGACCCTGCGGAACGTGATGGGATCGCTGACTGACCTCGAGCAGCTGGGACGCGCGTTGTCGGGGCAGCCGGTGGGACAGCACCCCTGCCAGTTGTTGAATTGTCCTCGCGGGGCCCAGCTCCAGGAGGCCGTCCGGGAGACGATTCGGGTGTTGGAGGAGACCAAGAACGCCTTTAAGTCCAAAGCCCTGGGGGAGTTGCGCCAGAGGCTGGAACTACTGCTGGAGCACAATTGAGGTCTAGATCAGGGTGCCCAAGGTCGTATATCCACTTGTGACAATGCTCACTTGCGCGATTAGAAACTTTCTCTTAACATAGCCCCGCAGCCAAAATCGGCGGGACTTGGATCCCGCCACCTTGTCGGATGAGGCCCCGGCCTCATCAGTCGAAGGCGCGAACGATCCTCCTCGAGAGGTCGCCGCGCCTTTTGTGTTTCTGGCTGCTGCAGTCATAGATCGTATTACCGGTCACCACGCTCGGCCGGGCCTGACCCCGGCCGAGTGCGGTAACCACCAGCGGAAGCCTTGTCGAGCGGAGCGAAAAGGGCTTTGCGAGTCGAAGGCGCGGGATGACCGCTCTCCAGAGGAGATGCGCGAATCCGCGCCTTCGTTCGTTTTGTACCTTCGAGATATGGGCGGCAAGGACTTGGGATCGGATGAATCTGGACACGGTTGAAGGACAGTGGACGCGCTTGAGAGGAAAGGTCCTGGAGCGATGGGGTCGGCTGACCGCGGACGAAGTATCGATCGTCGCTGGCCGGAGGGATCAGCTCATCGGCATGCTGCAGCGGCGCTACGGGTTGGCCCGGGCGGAGCTGGAGCGCCAGGTGGAGGATTTCGAACGAAGGGTGCTGGCTGGCCGTTGAGACCCCGGACTGCGAGAGGAGGGACCGTGCTGCGTTGGGCGATGGGCCTGCTCGTGGTCGCGCTGGTAGCGACGATGTTCGGCGCGGGGGGAATTCTCTTCGCGACCGAAGCCATACGAACGCTGTTCTACGTCTTTGTAGTGGTCCTGCTGGCGACCATTCTGCCAGTGCTGGTGTTAGATCGCCGAAACGTGGAAGAATTCCGCAGAGACCGTCGCGCGAAGGTCGCGAGCCGCGCCTGACGCGGTGGCGTGCTCTGGGATCTCATAGGAGAGAGAAATGCCGCTCGTTTCGATGAAGGACCTGCTCCTGTTCGCCTTGAAGGATCTGCATAGCGCGGAGACACAGCTGGTGCGGGCGCTGCCCGCCATGATTAAGGGCTCGGGCGCTCCGAGCCTGCGGCGCGGGCTCAATCATCATCTTCGGCGGACCGAGGAGCACGTGGACCGGTTGCAGGTCATTTGTGAAGCCCTCGAAACCTTCCCCGGCGGACAGCGGTGCCGCGGCATGGAAGGGATGATCGAGGAGGTGCGTACCGTCCTTCGCTCCATCGGAACCCAAAGCGTGGTCGATGCCGCCATCATCGCCGTTGCCCTGCGCGTCTCCCATTACGAGATCGCCGCGTATCGATGCGCCGGGACCTACGCCACCATGCTCGGACTGGACGACATCTCCGATCTGCTCTCGATGAGTCTCCAGGAAGAGGAAGCGATGGAGACCGAGCTCACAGATATCGCGAATGAAGAAGTGAATGATCGGGCCCTTGTAGGAATAACAGAAGCGGAACACTTGAGCCCGCTCTGACCCAAGACTTTCCGGACCCCGCAGGACGCCTGCCAACATCGAAGGGAATCGGCACCGAAACCGGTGCCGGTTTCCCTCCCACCTCGACCGGTGACAATGAGCAGGAAGGGTGTGACAGTTACCACATACGGTCGAGGAAGATGGTGATAGGTTGAGTTTACGGATCGATAGGACGGGCTGACGGTTTTCCGTCCACCTTGTCGGATGGGGTTGAGCCCCATCAGAGGAAGGCGCGCTCGAGCGGAGTTCACGCTCGTCGCGCCTTCACTGTTTACGGTCTCGGCGCACTCGGGATATCGCGCCTGGGAGGATTGCATGTCAACAAAAGGTCTCCTTCGAATTGCCGTCCTGAGCATCGCACTCGCGGGATTCGCCGCATTGGTCCCCGGCCGGGTGCACGCTCAGACCACAACAGCGCATAGCAGTACCAGCCTGGGCATCTGGGGCGGCATGTTCGCGCCGCTCGGGTCGGACCCCACCGCCACATCGGTTGGTACCAGCATTGACCGGCGCAACAGCTTCGCTGGGGGCGCGCGCCTCACCTTCTGGGGCAACAACGTCCTGGGTGTCGAAGCAGTTGCCGGGTTGACGCCGGCCAAAGTGGAGGTGGCGGGCGCGAGCGTGAACGAGACGCGCAGTCTCAACATCTTTGCCGCGGGCCTGAAGCTGATGATCGGCTTGAGCCCGGGCATGTCACCGGCTGGGTTTCACATCGGTGCCGGTCCTGCAATCATCCGTCGGGGCCACGATGTGACGAATGAAAACAGCAGTGAGACGAATCTCGGCGGTGTCGTCGGGGCGGGCGTCAGGTTTCCGATCAACCAGACCCTGGGCGTCCGATTCGACGTGGAAGACTACATCTACAACGGAACCATAGAGAACGAAACAAAGACTCGCAACGATCTCATCACCTCGGCCGGCCTGACCATCAGATTCTGATTGGCAGCCCACCGTCCGTGGTGAAGGGTCCAGTGCCTCCCCGGTACTGGGCCCTTGCTACAACGTCAGCCCATGTACGTGGGGAAGTGGGAAGTGAGAAGTGACCGTAAAGAAGCCGCAGATAAACGCAGAAGTGTTCTGCTTAGGTTAAAACAAGGATCAGCATATGACCACAGCGGTAAATTCTGCGTTCATCTGCGTTCTTCTGCGGCTATTCCAATTCCACCCCTTACGTCGCACGTCTTACCGCCGGCCTAAACAACACTGCAAATACAGCAAGTACAACCACCGCCATCATTGCCGGCACCAGCCAGATGCTACGCCAATCGTGCCCGCCAGCCGAGAGGGTGTAGCTCGTCACCACGGCGCCCGAGACGTACGCCCCGATGAGATACCCCACTCCCTGCGTCAGGAAGGCGAGGAATCCCTGGGCCGCCGCGCGGATTCGGGGACCGGCCTGCTCGTCGGTATAGATCT
Source organism: Gemmatimonadales bacterium (assembly GCA_036558125.1). GTDB lineage: Bacteria > Gemmatimonadota > Gemmatimonadetes > Gemmatimonadales > GWC2-71-9 > DATBGE01. The sequence continues at coordinate 23,437 of DATBGE010000042.1, forward strand.
GGCCGGTCACGAAGAAGAAGTCGTAGCAGACGCCATGAAGCAGGATGCCGAGATAGAGCATCCAGATCATGTCGTGGGCATCGCCGTAGGCGAAAAATGTGTAACGCGCCGCCCAGGCCGCCATGCCGATCAGCAATATTCGTTTGACGCCGAGCCGGAAGAGGAACCAGGGGAGCAAGACCATGAAGCCGATCTCCGACATCTGACCCAGTGTCATCTTGCTGGCCGGCTCGGCCATGCCGCTCTCGTTCAGGAAGAGGTTGGTGAAGGCGTAGTAGAACTGCAGCGGGATACAGAGCAGAAAGGAGCCGACGACGAATGTGGCGAAAGATCGGTCGCGGAGCAGGCTCAGGGCGTCGAGTCCCAGCACGTCGCGCGCGCTGAGCGGTTTGCCCGCGGCATGCGGTGGAGTGTGGGGCAGCGTCAGCGAGAAGAGGCCGAGCAGAAGCGAGGCGCCGGCGGCAATCCGTAAGGGGACCGCCGTAGCCTCGAGCCCCAGCCGGCCAACGATCAACCCGGCCACGATCCACCCAATGGTGCCCAGCACCCGGATCTGGGGAAACTCCCGCGCTGGCTCCTTCATGTGATCGAACGAGATGGAATTGGTCAGGGCCAGAGTCGGCATGTAGCAGAGCCCGTAGCCGATCAGGACCGGATAGAACGTGGAGAAGGTCGTGAGCGTCGAGACCCAGTAGAGCATCACGGCACCGAGAACGTGCAGTAAGGCGAGGATTTTCTCGGTCGCGAAGAACCGGTCCGCCACCATTCCCACGAAGAAGGGTGAAATGATCGCCGCGATCGCCGTGGCGCCGTACGCGAGCCCGATCTGCCGTCCGTCGAAGCGCAGTGTCGTCCCCAGGTAGGTCCCCATGGTGACGAACCAGGCGCCCCAGATGAAGTACTGCAACAGCATCATGGTGGACAGTTTGAGCTTGGTCATCAGGTGTCAGGTGTCAGGTGTCAGGCAATAGGGAACCGGCGATTGGGAGCGGGAACACGAGGGACTGCGGTACCTGATACCTGACACCTGAGACCTGACACCTTCATGGCAACACCCTCACCTTTATCCCCCTGTACGCCACTCGATCGCCGTGATTCTGGATCGCGATATGACCGCGGCTCGCACGACCGTACCCGGGCCACTGCGCGAACTTGCTCGCCTTGACTCTGGCCTCCCAGTCGGCGCTCCCCAGCTCGTACTCCACCACTTTCGTCCCGTTGAGCCAGTGCTCCACATGGGTTCCGTTGACCACGATGCGGACGGAATTCCATTCGCCGACTGGCTTGAGGAGACCCGCCGGTGAGGGATAGAGACCGAAGCAGGAGCCGGCTGCGGTGAGTCGAGACTTGCCGTCCGCGTGCCCGGCATCGTCGAGCACCTGCATTTCCGGTCCGGTTTCGTACGTCGCGTCGGCGTCCTCGGTGACGCGGTACATGATGCCGCTGTTGCCACCGGGTGCGATCTTCCACTGCAGGGCGAGCTCGAAGTTGCCGAACTGATCGTTAGTGATCAGATCGCCGCTTTCCCCGACTCGAGTGATGGCCCCATCGACAACCTTCCAGCCGGCGGGCACGCTGGTCTTCTTGAACTCGCGCCACCCATTCGTTGTAGAGCCATCGAACAGGAGTCGCCAGCCGTCCTGTTTCTCCTTCTGGGTCAGCATGTTGGGATTCTCCTGCGCGCAAACCGACGCAGACGGCAGAGACAACGCAAGCAGGAGCAGCAAGGACGAGGAGGCGCGCATGGCAGAATCGGAGCTGGAGGAGAGTACATCACGAGAAGACAGCTTGAACACCAATCCATAGATGATCCCGCTTGCGATCCAGGCAAAGGGAAAGGCCAGCAGGAGCTGTCCTCCGAAGGGACCAAGGACCATGCCACCGACCCAGACCAGGATCGGTGCGAGCACTGCAGCAAGTAATCTGCGGTGGCGCGCGTCTTTGTCACGCCCTAGAGCATGGACCAGCCAGCCGAGGAGCAGGACCACCGGCACGGCGACAAGAAGAAGTCCCGGCGCTTCGAACACTGCCCAGGCCCCTGCCTGATACCGCAACTCGGCAAGGTTGAACCCCCACATGCCCCTGACGGCACCTTCTATCAGGCCGAGTCCGCAGGTGAGTGGCA
>DATBGE010000043.1:0-14005 GCA_036558125.1 Gemmatimonadales bacterium
CGGAGAAGGCGCTGGACCAGCTCGAACCGTTGCTCAAGGTGCCGTTCTATCTGTCGCCGGGATGGCTCAGGATCGATCCGACGTTTGAGCCGTTGAGGGGAAACCCAAGGTTTCTCAAGATTGTGGACGGTAAAGATTGACTCGCGGCTGGCTTCGGGCAGGCAACCCCAATGCAGACCCAGCCTTTCATCGATGACGATCCGGCGTCCCCAGAGTTGCAGGAGCGCGGAGCTCACGGCAAGAGAGCGGCCCCCTTAGCGGGGGCCCCCCCTTTCAAATATCGCCGCGTTGCGCCTCAGCTTGGCATCGAAATGGTGCGATCACCATCAGAATATCCGCGAACAACAGCACCTTGGCGGAGGAATACCTATCTCCCCGATGCCTTCTTCAGCTCCTCGACCTGATTGGCCAGCTGGGCCACCTGTCTCACGAGTCCCGCGACAGCCTGAATGACTTGTTCAATACGCGGATCCGGTCCTGGAGGTATCCCCGGGTCGAACACCGGCTCGCGTTCGAGTTTCTCGTGCTTGGCTTCCTTGATTTCGGGTTTCTCGAACTTCTCGAACTTTTCGTGCTTTTCGTTCTTCTCAAACTTTTCGTTCTTTTCCAGCTTCTCGGGTTTCTCCGGCTTCTCGATCTTTTCGATCTTTATCTCCTTCACCCAGTCCTTGGCCACTTCCGGAAAGTCCTTATCGAAGAAGTCTTTCAACGGAGTCTTTCCGGCTTCGAAGGGACTCTTGGTCACCATGAAGCCAAGGATGGTGCCGAGCTCCCGGACCCGCAGCTCGCTGAGCGGCGTATCGAGGCTGATCTTCACTTCCGGACGATCCTCTTTCCCGACGAAGGACTGCCTGCCTCCGCCAGATTCTCTGCCCTGTGCCATAGGGGACTCCTGCGCTGCAGCGACTCTTTCGAGCCGCCGGGTGAACGACGGGTACGGATCGCAGACTGCTTAGCCGAGTTACATGAGCATCTCCTTCGTGTGCTGGGCTGGTGAGCGGACACCGGTATGGAGGAGGTCGGCCAGCGCCGCGCTGATCGGCTGGCGGCTGTGCTTTTCGTAATAGATGAATCCGGGACTCGGATTCACTTCGAAGCAGTAGTACTTGCCATCGGGCGTTTCTCTGAGGTCAATCCCCGTCATCAACAGGTCCAGCCGGCGTGCCAGATTCAGACACGACTCTGCCACCGCCGTGGGCAGGGTTGTCGGTGCCATCTCGACCTTCCGGCCTTCGTGGGTGGCGTAGCGATAGTCAACCGCATCCGAACTCACCCGGGTCGCAAACAGCTGCTCTCCGACCGTGTGAACGCGGACATCCTCGCCCGGGATGAATTCCTGGAACTGAGCCGGGCCGTTTCGGAGTAAGGAAAGACGGGGCAGTTGATCGGGCTGGAGCCGGCGGACGATTGAGCGGATCCCGCTCAGGGACTTGTAGATGACCTCACCATTGAGTTCGTCATAGAAACGGCGGGCGTCCTCAGGATCATTGGTGACAAGGGTCGGAGGCGTGAGCAGCCCGCACTGCTTGACCAGCAAGGCCTGATAGGGCTTGCTCCCGTTGGACATCCCACCCCGCACCCGGTTGACCACCGCGCAGCGCAATCCTTCCAGCAACGCCATCAGTCCACTGTCGTATTCGGCGTACATGGCGGGAACATTTGTGGAGATGACGTTCGGTGGTGGGGCCCGGCCTTCGGCGCCCAGGTAGCGGACGAAGACGCCGGTGAGCTCGGCAAGGTCCAACGTCCATGCCGTGGTGTGGATGCATCCCTCAGGACCGTCGTCGTGCCAGTGCCAGTTGATCTGGAATCCGCCGGGGTAATGCCCCATGTCGAGGAGGCGATAGGCGTAGCGGCAGTCGTCCAGCCTGGCACAGACCAGTTCGGTGACCGAGTCAGCCAGTCCGCCGCAGACGAGAATCATGAGGCGCTCCCCCCCGCCACGGCTGGGCTATGATCAGGCCGCGCCGCAAGCATCTGCGCCAGCCGACCCGCGATGCGCTGCTGTGTGACGTCATCGAAGTGGTCATACCGCGGAAATGGTTCCACGCCGACGACGCAAAGACCGCTGGATCCGGGGGCAAGAGTCAACTCGACGAAGGCAAGCCCTGTCGCCGCGGAAAACCGGATCAGGGCGGGCTCCAGTCGCGCCGCCTCAACGCCCGGATAGTCTTGCCAGACAACGTGATCGCCGACCACACAGAGGCAGTGCACGTCGCCGTACGGGTAGGGGAAACAGGCGGGAGCGTATCCCTGCATCACTTCGAGCCGCCCCCACTCATCGTCGCTCGTCACCAGATAACGTGCGGGGCTCGTGAGTGGCTCGTACACGACACCGGCTACTCCAGCATCGGCAAGGCGACGCTTCAGGGCGCGGGTTTCTTGCGGCATGTTGGTGATGACCGTTTCCAGAGTTGGCAAGCCACAATGCCGAAGCAGCGGATGCCAGAGGAGGAGCGGCGCCCTGGGCTGATACCAGATCGCCGCGGGATAGCGGTTGACGACCGGACAATCCAGGCTCCATAACCATGCAACCAATGCCGCCTGGGTCTCGGCGAGCATGTATGCGAGGTCGTCCGGTTGCCACTCGGTCGCATCGATCCAGGCGGGACCCCGCACGAAAACTCCGCTGAAGCGGTCGCCGGCCAGCGGCTCCTCTCCAGCCCAGCTCAATCGGCTTGTGGATTGCTCGTTATCGAGACGCCACGAGAAGAACGCGGGATCCGCGAAGGGATTCCGGATGGTGCGGGTTTCGTTGTGACCCGCCTCCAACGCACTGCGAACGGCAAGGCACCAGGGATCCTGCGGATCGCCCACCAGGAGATACACGCCCATTACTCGACCATCCCTGCACTGCTGGTCCTATGGAACGGCGGCAACTCAGATCGAATTCGGCTCCGCAATCTCTAATCCGCTCGCGCCTCGGCCAATAGACCCGAGGGTCTAGATCGTCCGGTGAGGGCTTAGCCGCCCTTCCTTACCATTGCATTCGAGCTAGGTTGGTCACGTTGTCTCACAGAAGCGTTACCGTGTACCCCACAGGCCTTGGAGGTCGCTATGGCCGTCGCCAAGATAACCGAGATTAGTTCCGAATCGCCCAAGAGTTTCGAAGACGCCATCAATACGGGCATCGCGCGCGCGGAAAAGACTCTGCGCAATCTGACTGGAGCCTGGATCAAGAGTCAGAAGGTCGTGATCACCAAGGGGAAGATCACGGAATACCGCGTGTTGCTGAAGGTGACGTTCGTGCTGACGGACTAGTGCGGCTCGCGACTGAAGTCGCGGCCACGCGGTGCGTCGCACAGCGACGCTCTGCCGAGCCGCGATTTCAATCGCGTTAGCCGAGGATACCTCCCAACGCGAAGGAGAGGAGCAGGAGGAGGAGGACCAGCGAGGTGATCAGGACGTAGGTGCGGTCTCGCTCCGCCCGGAAAGCGAAGATCGAAACGAGGACCCGGGCGAGCGGTGTGGCAATGAGGACGAGCAGGCCCAGCGCCACGATCGCGTGGCCCTGAAGCGCCGCAGCGTCGCGGAGAACGTCTCCCACCGTGCGGGGTACCGCCGCGCCCGGATGGGTCAGTCGGTCCAGATCACCCGGTGTGACCAGGTAGCTCGGGTGGTGCGCGAAGGTGACCAGGATTCCCACCAGAATGAGCCCGATGCTGGCAAGGACGCCGATCCGCAGAACGTTGCTGATTGCCCGCTCAACGTTTTTCATCCCCTCGCCCCTTTCAGCAGCATCTGCACCGAGACCCAAAGCAGCAGGAGGACGAACACAATTCTGATGCTCCGGCTCTCGAGGCGGCCCAGCAACCGCACCCCGGCCTGAGCGCCGAGCAGGACGCCGACCGCCACCGGGCCGGCGACGAACGGATCGATGTCGCCCCGCATGAAGTAGACGCCGGCGCTCGCTGCGGCGGTGACTCCGATCATGAAATTGCTGGTTGCCGCCGAGACTTTCAGCGGAAGCCCCATCGCCAGGTCCATCGCCGGGACCTTCAGTGCACCCGACCCGATGCCCAGCAGACCACTCACGATGCCGGCCACGTACATGAGGCCCAGGCCGATCCTGGTCCCCGATACCTTGTAGGGAACCTCCCGGGCCAGGGCCTCATCGTAGTAGCTGCTGTGAAGACGGAGCCAATCGGCCCAGGGCGCGCGCCGCGCCGGACGATCCTCTTCATGTCCCAGCTTGCGGAACATCATGATGGCGGAGTAGGCCATCACGACCCCGAAGATGATGTAGAGCGCCTTGCTGCCCACCCGTCCCGCGAGGTAGGCGCCCGTCATGGCGCCCGTAGTGGTAGCGAGCTCCAGCACCATGGCGACCCGCAGATTGGTCAGCCGGTCCCGCACATAGGTCACGGCCGCTCCGCTCGACGTCGCGATCACCGACACGATGGAGGCACCGATCGCATAACGGATGTCTACGTGGAACCAAAGAGTGAGTGCCGGGATGAGGAGGAGCCCGCCACCAAGCCCAAGCAGGGCGCCCAAAGTCCCCGCGGCGACGGACACGAGGAAGGCGAGGAGGACGAAGACGAGGGGAGTCATCTAGGGATTGAAGATTGAAGCTTTAAGATTGAAGATTGAACTGCTGGCCGTTGGATATTCTGTTCTGGTCAAGTAACCCTTCGATCTTCAATACTAAAAGCTTCAATCTTCAATCTTAAATCTTCAATTCCCTACCGCTCACCGTTCACCCTCCAGCTCGCTGGCCGCCGCTCGATCCACCAGCCACCGCACGCGCTTCGCTCTGCGAGCGATGATCGCCGCGGGCGAGATCTCCCGACCCCGCTCCTCCTGATAGACCCGGCTGAACGAAGCAGCCTTGCCGGCACCAGTCACGATGAAGATTATCTCCCGGGCACGGGTGATGAACCCTGGAGTAAGGGTTATCCGCCAAATCCCGAGGAGCCCGATCCGTTCCGCCAGCACCCAGCGGACCTTCTCGCTCACCGCAGCCTGCCCCGGGAATAGCGATGCGGTGTGTCCTTCCTTGCCCAAGCCAAGCAGAATGAGGTCGAGACGGTCGTTGAATCCGAAGCTCTCCCGCAGCGAGTCTTCGTAGGCGGCCGCCGCATCCACCGGCGGATCTTCTCCCCGGATCCGGTGGACCTGTTTCGAGGGAATCGGGACCTTATCGATCAGCGATTCCCTGGCCATCCGATAGTTGCTTTGCGGATCCTCGGGAGACACACATCGCTCATCTCCCCACCACACGTGCACCCGGTCCCAGTCGATTTGCCTGGCGAATTCGCGGGTGGCGAGCAGCTGGTAAGCATCCCTCGGACTGGCGCCGCCTGCCAGGGCGACCGTGAATCGCTTACGAATCGCGGAGGCCAGGGTCGCGGCTCGCACAAAGCGCTCGGCGACTCGACGCGCCACGTCCTGCGGATCGAGGAGGATCTCCAGCGATTTCACCCCAACGCCTGCCGGGACCCTATCCTCGAGGTCCAATGCGTCCTCCGATCAGGCCCTGCTCCAATGCGTCGTCCCCGCCTCCCCCCCAACGATCAGATCCGTCGCGAGGCCTAGAAACAGGCCGTGCTCAACGATCCCGCCCCGAGCCCCAAGTAAGCCCGCAAGCTCGGCGGGATGCAGCATCGGACCGAAGTCCGCATCGAGAATCAGATTTCCATGGTCGCTGTGGAACGGCTCACCCCGCTCATCCCGCCGGAGTGCTACCCGCGCGCCCAGCCCTTCGAGATAGTCCGCCTGAGAACGCCAGCAGAACGGAAGCACCTCGACCGGCAGCGGACGCCGGGTGCCGAGGTGGGGAGACAGCTTGCCCTCATCTACGACGATGATCTCCCGGCGACTCACCTGGGCGAGGACCTTTTCCCTGAGCAGCGCCCCTCCCCCACCCTTGATCAGGTTGAGCTCGGGATCTACTTCGTCGGCACCGTCGATCGTGAGATCGATCGTGATCGCCTGCTCGGCCGGGTGGAGCATTGGAATGCCCAGATGGCGGGCCAACGCCGCGATGATCTTGGAGGAGGGAACACAGCGGATACCGCGGAGCAGGCCGCTTTCGAGCAGCGCGCCGATGCGGCTCACTGCAAAAGTGGCCGTGCGGCCGGTGCCCAACCCGACCACCATGCCTGAATCCACGAACTCGACCGCGCGCTCCGCGGCCGCTCGCCGGTAGCGTTGAACCAGCTCCGTGGCACCTTCCGCCGTGACCTGCCTGGTCATGGGTGAGCGGTTCCCGCCCCTTCCAGTGCATGAACCTTCGAGTCGATCCGGCGCATGAGCTCATGCCACGAGGTAACGAATGTCTCGATGCCCTCGCGTTGCAACCGTTCGGCCAGGGCAGCGACATCGATTCCCGCTTCTTCGAACCGATCCAGCACCGTTTCGGCATTTTCATCGCTGCGCGACAGGACATGTTCCACATGGCCATGTTCGGCGAAGGCCTCGAGTGTCGCATCGGGCATGGTGGTGATCGTTTCCGGCGCGACAAGCGATTCGACATAGAGCACGTCGGAGGCGCCCGGGTCCTTGGTACTGGTGCTGGCCCAGAGGAGCCGCTGCGCCCTGGCGCCAGCATTCGCCAGCCTGAGCCAGCGCGGAGAATCGAGCAGCTCGCGATAGGCCCGGTAGGTCCTCACCGCGATAGCGATGCCCAAACGGTCGTGCAATTCCGGGGGCGCCTGTTTCGCTACCGCGGCGTCCCAGCGACTTACGAATAACGATGCCACCGAAGGGACTCGCGGGCTCAGGCCTGCCTCGATCCGCCGCTCGATCCCTCTGATGTACGCCTTCGCCGCGGCGAGATACTGCTCCCGGGAGAAGAGCAGCGTCACGTTGATCGGAATGCCGGCGAAGATGGATTCCTCGATTGCGGGCACCCCTTCTGGGGTTCCGGGGATCTTGATGAAGAAGTTGGGCCGGTTGGCGTGATCGTGGAGGAATGCCACCCGTTCCACCGTCTTCTTTGTGTCCTGCGCCAGCAAGGGAGATACCTCGATCGATACCCAGCCGTCCTCACCAGCCGAGGCCTCGAAGGTCGGCTGGAAGAGATCGGCGGCATTCCGGAGATCCTCGAAGGCAAGCTCGAGGAAGAGCGCTTCACCCAGGACACCTCGCCTCGCGTTCAGCTGGATCGCGGCGTCGTAGGCAGTGGTCTCTCCGATGGCGTGGTCGAAGATAGTGGGATTCGAGGTGAGGCCGCTAACCGAAAACTCGTGGATGTAGCGCCGCAGCGTCCCGCTGGTGACCAGTTCACGGGTAATGTTGTCGAGCCAGATCCGCTGCCCCAGTTCATTTAATAGTTGAGTCGGTTTCATGTATGTCCTCCAGTCCACGTCCTTAGCGCGCGAACACGCGCGGCCGCGGAACCCTGTAGTCATTCGCACCCGCATCGGGCGTCCGGATTGTGCCAGCCCCTTCCGTCCATGAGCTGGTTCGCCTCCTCCGGTCCCCAGCTGCCGGCACTATATCGAACCGGTGCTGCGCCATGGCCCAGCACCGGTTCCACTACCCGCCATGCCGCTTCGATCGTGTCCTCCCGCGCGAAGAGCATCTGATCGCCCCGCATCGCATCGCCCAGGAGCCGTTCGTACGGGTGAATCTCGTCCGGAGTCTCGTGGCAAGTGACGAGACGTACGTCCTGTCCGACCATCGCTTCTCCGGGACGTTTGGCCCGCGCACCCAGCTCGAGCACCACGTGGGGACTCAGACGGAAACGGATGTGGTTCGGGGCACCGGAAGCCACATCGTTGAACAGCAGGTGCGGGGGATACTTGAGCTCGATCAGGACTTCGGTAGCAGTGACGGGAAGGCGCTTCCCGGCCCGGATGTAAAACGGCACTCCGGCCCAGCGCCAGCAGTCGAAGTGGAGCCGGAGCGCCGCGAACGTTTCCACCTCCGAGTCGCGAGCGACGCCCTGCTCGCAGCGGTAGGTCTCGTACTGTCCCCGGACCACCTCCGCGGGATCCAGCGGCCGCATGGTCTTCATGGCCTGAGCCTTCGCGTCGCGCACCGCTTCCGGATCGTGCCCGGCCGGCGGCTCCATGGCGAGCAGTGCCGCGATCTGAAGCAGATGGTTCTGCACCACGTCGCGCACCGCGCCGGCCTCTTCGTAGAAACCGCCTCGTCCCCTGATGCCGAAGTGCTCCGCCATCGTGATCTGCACCCGCTCTACGTAGTTGCGGTTCCAAATCGGCTCGAGAAACGAGTTCGCGAAACGGAAATACAACAGGTTCAGCACCGGCTCCTTCCCCAGGTAGTGATCGATCCGGAAGATCGCGTCGTCGGGGAAAAACTCCTGGAGGGTCGCGTTGAGACTCTGTGCGCTCTCCAGGTCACGGCCGAAGGGCTTTTCAACGACCAGACGACCACCGTGCGCGTCACCCGACCTGGCGAGTCCCTCGGCGACGGTCCGGAACAGACCGGGTGGAATCGCGAGATAGAAGAGCGGATGCCCCGCGGGGCCCAGCGCCCCGCGCAACCGGTCGTAGGCCGCCGGGTCCTGATACTCTCCCTCGACGTAACGAAGGAGTCCGGCCAGTCTGGCGAAGGCCGCCTCGTCCACCTTCCCGTGATGCTCCAGGCTCTCTCTCGCCCGCGCCCGCAGCCGATCGACGGTCCAGCCGGAGCGCGCCACCCCCAGGATCGGCACGTCGAGATGGTCCCTTCGGACCATCTCATACAATGCGGGGAAGATCTGCTGGTAGGCGAGGTCTCCGGTCACACCGAAGAGAACCAGAGCGTCAGAGCGGGGCATCATGGCTGATGGCCAGGCCCTTTCTCCACGTGTCCCCCGAACTGATACCGCATGGCGGAAAGCAACTGATCGGCGAACTCCGCCCCATCGCGCGAGCTGAAACGCTGGAACAACGCCGCACTCAAGACGTGAGCCGGGACCCCTTCATCCACCGCGGCGGCCAGGGTCCAGCGACCCTCACCCGAATCGGAAACCCGACCGCTGAAGCCGGCAAGCTCGGGGTCGTGGTGCAGCGCGCCCGCCGTGAGATCGAGGAGCCATGACGCGACCACACTCCCCCTCCGCCAGACTTCGGCGATCTCCGCCAGGTCGAGATTGTAGCGGTACAGCTCCGGCCGATTGAGTGGTGTCGTCTCCGCGTCGGCGCTCCGTTCCTGCATGCCGAGGTTCGCGTGACGGAGGATATTGAATCCCTCCGCGTACGATGCCATCAGACCGTACTCGATCCCGTTGTGCACCATTTTTACGAAATGGCCCGCTCCGGCCGGCCCGCAGTGCAGGTACCCCAGCTCGGCCCGGTGCGGAGCGCCATGCCGGCCAGGGGTCCGGGAGGCGGCGTCGAGGCCGGGGGCGAGTGCCGCGAAAATGGGATCGAGCAGCTCAACCGCCTGGCCCTCCCCTCCGATCATCAGGCAATAGCCTCGCTCGAGACCGCGCACCCCTCCGCTGGTGCCTACGTCCACGTAGTGCAGGCCGCGCGAACTCAACTCCGCCGCGCGCCGGATGTCATCGGGGTAATGGGTGTTACCGCCATCGATGATGAGGTCGCCCGGGGAGAGCAATGGAGCGAGATGAGTGATCTGGTCATCCACAAGGGCCGCAGGAAGCATCAGCCAGATCGGGCGGGGTGGAGTGAGCTGCTCAACGAGCGAAGCGAGCGATTCGGCCGCAACCGCGCCTTCCTTTGCCACGGCCCCACGGGCTTCCGGTTTCACGTCGTACACGACACAGCGGTGCTTGGCCCGCAGCAGGCGCCGTACCATGTTGGCGCCCATCCGTCCCAAGCCGATCATGCCCAGCTCCATAGGTTCTCCTAGGTGACGAACAACGCCGGGGGACCGGAGGTGGCCGAGCCGAAGTCGAAGAGCACGGCGCCGAGGATCGCGCTCCGGGTGAGGACGACCTGGATCGGCAGGTTCGTGAGCAGATCGGCCAGCCGTCCCTTCCTGACGAAGCTTTGGAGGAAGCGCCCCTCATCCAGCACCGGCACGAGTCGAGGAGGGATTCCACCGGCGAGGTAGACTCCACCGGTCGCCAGGACTCGCAGCGCGAGATTCCCCGCCTCGGCCCCGAGAATCGAGACGAACATTTCCAGAGCCGCCCTGCTGAGTGGATCGGGGGTCGGCCTGCGAAGTCCTGCTTGAGTGATCATGGCCGCAGGGTCGGCCGCGTTCACGATGAGCGCGGCTGTCTCTCGGCTCGAGATGAAGTGTCCCGCTCGGCGGAGGTAATCGTAGATTCGGATGATGCCCGGACCGGAACAGACTCGTTCAACGCTCACGTGATCGCATTGTCGCCGGAGATCCTGCAGCAGACCGATTTCGAGCGTGGTGGTTGGAGCAAAGTCTCCGTGTCCACCCTCGGAGGGATGAGGGATATAGCGGAAGGAGTCCCAGGTAAGGAAAGCCTCGCCGAGCCCGGTTCCCGGCGCGATCACCGCGATGGCGCCTCCGTCGGCCGGAGTGCCGTGGTTGAGAGTGTGGAGGTCGCCGGGGGTAAGCGTGGGAATCGCTCGGGCGATCGCTTCGAGGTCGTTGATGAGGCGCACCGACTCCAGACCCAGCTCTTCGGCCAGGCCTCTCTCATCGATTACCCAGGACAGATTGGTGATTTTGGTCCGGCCGTCCAGCACCGGCCCGGCGACCGCGAAGCAGGCGCGGTCAATAGGAAGGTCGGTTGAACCGAGAAACCTGCGCACCAGTGCGACAAGACTCTCGCCATCGCCGCTCGAATACGAAGCGTGCGCCAGCGGCGCGCGCGGGCCTGACTCCTGAGAAAAAATGCCCAGCGCCGTCTTGGTACCGCCTACATCGCCTGCCAAAAGCATTGCGACATCCCATCCCCTCAAATGCGACTACCAAGTGACCAACCTTCGCATGGTAGTCGTGTTGACGGGGATTGGGAATGGCAGGCGAACGATGAACGGTGAACGGTGAACGGGGAACGGTTGAACGGTTGAACGGTGAACAGTGAACGGGAAACGGCAATTGTCATTCCGAGCCAGCGCGGCGAGAGGGGAATCTCGATGCCTAAGGTGCGCAGACACTCATGCACCGAGATCCCTCGCTACGCTCGGTATGACAACTTGTCCGTTCTCCCGTTCTCCCGTTCTCCCGTCTCCCGTCTCCCGCTGTTAAAACCGAAACCCCGTCCCCACCGAAAAAATCGCCCCCTCCTCGCTGTGCGCCACGTCCAGCCTCCCCACGACGTCGTCGAGTCCCGGCAGCCAGCCGAGTGAGGGCGACGCCCACAGACCACCACCGAAATCGGCGTGCAGCTTGGAGGATGACTCGCCGCGATTCCATACTCGCCCGGCATCGCCAAACGCAAGTACGCCGAGGTCGGCGGAGATGAAGTTGACGTTGAAGCGGAACATTCTGACTCGGGTCTCGAGGCTGCCGAAGGCCGAACCGCGATCGCCGGAGAAACGGTCGGTGCGGAAGCCACGGAGATTGAGCGGACCGCCGACCCGAGCAGCCTGCCGGAAGGGTGGCGCCCCGGTGAGCACGACTCCGCCGACTCGGGTCGCAAGAACGACGCGTCGTCTCTCGCCGATTCCCCAGAGTACTCGACCCTCGGCGGAGAAGCGGCCAAAGGCGCCCTGGTCCAGATCCATCCATCCGGGAGCGCCCACTACTTCGAGGAGCGCCTGATACCGTACCGGGGCCCGGGCCGACTGGAGTGTCGAGTACTCGAGGGTTCCGTCGAGACCGGCAAAGCTGAAGTTGCCCGAGCCGTAAGGCTTCTGCTGGCCGACCAGGCTGGTGGAGTTGGTCGTATCGGTACTGCCAAAGGAGATGAAGGGACCGGCCTTGAACACCAGCTTCGGGTGGGACGAGACGGATATGCCGGCTCCGAATGCCAGTTCGCGCACCTGGGCCTCGTAGAAATCCTCGTCCCTCGTCTGCTGCGTCTCGTTCCCGTAGCCGAAGAAGCGGACCACGTCGATGCCCGTCGCCTTTGCCCCAACCAGAAGATGAATATTCCGTAGCAAGTCCCGTCGTTCGAACTCCAATTGGAGGCTTGCACCCGCGGGCCGGGTGGCGAAGGTGAACGCGCCGCGGAACTGCTGGCGGTATCTCTCCTCCTCGAAGCCATACCTGTCGCGATGGGCCCGAATGCCGGCGACGAGGCCCAGGTCCGCGCTGTATCCCAGCTGCAATCCCGCCCTGGTCGCGACTCCCCAATCGACCGGCTCGGGTGGCACGCCATCCTGCAGCCACCGCACCCGCCGACTGGTCGCGTACGGCACGACCCGCACGGCCTCATCCGGACTGAGGTGGGCACGATCGGGTTTGGCGTACAGCACCACACGCTTGGTGGATGTCCCGTTTCGAATTAGTGTGACCTTGCCGGAGCGCGACGTGATACGAACTCCCGAGCCTCCGTGCTCCACTCCATTCAGGAAGACGGAGTCCTCCCCTCCCTCCAGGTGGAGCCTCACCTCCTCGGTCTCATGCCGGAGAAAGTGACGATGGAGGGTCTCGACCCCACCCGCCACGGCCAGGATCTCCACGTCTCCCATGTCGGACCGCCAAATGGTTACCCGTTCGTCGGCATCGGACAGAACCACATCGGGATAGTAGTTGATGATGTGGTAGAACTGCTGAACGATCCGGGGGAGCAGGTCTCGCCGTGAGGTGACTCCGGTGAGGAGCAGCGAACGCGAGGGAGTGCGCTGCGATTCAGGAAGCAGGTTGATTGCATCCTGAATGCGTTCAGTGGTCAGCGCCTGCCCCAGGGCCGCGGCTACACTGTCCCACGCGGCACGGTCGAGACCGACCAGGAGCCGGCGGTCGAGATCGTACCCGCGATCGACCAGCGGCCCAATCCTCGGCATCTTCGGGCCGAAGACCTGATGGCCAGGCTCGTACTGATTGAGCACCGCGGCACTCCACCCCTGGGCTCGAAGAAACGCCTCTTCCTGGCGGATGGCGATCGGCACCCAGCGTTCCCCCCTGCCGCTATCGGCCTCGAGCCCCCAGAGCCAGTGCTCCGGACTTCGATCCCGGTCGCCGACCAGGATGTCCAGCAGGCGGGAGGCGAGATAACGCTCGGTGGCGATCACCGTCGTCGGATCGCGCCCGAGCTGCGCGAGCAATGCCTGGGTAGGGATGACCCTCGCAAATCGTCCGAAGGGCCTCCCGTCGAGCTCGGGGGCCTCCTCGATCCACACCGGCCGGTCGCGCAACGAGTCGAGCAGGTGAAAGGAGTCGACGCCTGCGCGCAGGACAGCGAGCAAAGGCTGGATCGCGTCGAGCCCCGCGCGCTCATACAGCCCCGCGGCTACGAGCGGAGCCGTCGGATGCACCGTGGTGACGAGATCGCGGAGAATTTCGTTGTAGTCGGTACCGCGAAGATCCTTCGGCAACGACGCCGTGACAGGATCCCGATCTACAGGCAGGATTCGAATGGCCCTGCCGTCGGCTCCTCGCGCGATGACGACGTTGGCGAGCGGCCCTTTGTCCGGCGCGAAGAGGACATGGCCACCACCCAACCGGTCGGCATCAGCGACGCCGAGGCACACCGAATCGGTCCAGAGCGCTCGCCAGCCCGCCCCACGCGCGAGACCCGGGCCGCTGGGCTCCACCAATCGCGGGCTGAGGACCACCGCGGCGGAATCGGGAGAATTTGCCGACGGTCGTTGAGGGCTGCTTGCCGCAACGCAGCCGCCGATAGCGAGGAGCCAGAGCACGGCCTAACAAAAGCAGGAGACGGGAGACGGGAGAAGGGAGACGGGAATTTGTCATCCCGAGCGAAACGCGAAATCTGGTGCTCCCGTCTTCCGTCTCCCGTCTCCCGACGTCCCCGCTATACTTGACGGGCTCGCGAACGTGGCGGAACTGGCAGACGCGCAGGACTTAGGATCCTGTGGGGAAACCCTTCCGGGTTCGACTCCCGGCGTTCGCATCAAATAACTTAGGGCCCCTCGGTTGAGGGGCCCTTTTTGGAAATGTCTCTCGCGATGTCTCTCGGGCGCGATCTAGGTTCCCGAGGCAAAAAGTCCGCGAGCGTCCCCAATGAGCCGGAGCACACCTCCCAAAATCGGTTCGT
>DATBGE010000044.1:0-3666 GCA_036558125.1 Gemmatimonadales bacterium
TCCCGGCGCCACCCATGGACGCCGACGCCGACTACAAGCAAGTACCGGAATGGACCAAGCGTGGTGAGGAAACCTGTGCCCGGATCTACGGCGACAACTACCGGAAGCTCCGGGAGAACATCAAGGAACTACACCCCGCCATCGATCTCTGGATGGTGACCGAAGGCTACGGCCGGACCATGGCCCGGCCCGGACTGGATCTGCTGCGACGGGAGCTCTGCACCGTGGCCCAGATGGCGGTGCTCGAAGCACCCCGTCAGCTCCACTCGCACCTGCGCGGCGCGCTCCACGCCGGCGGCAGTTTCGAGCAGGTGGACGGCGTGCTCTCGGTGGTGAACCCGCTCCTGTCCTACGATCAGTGGAAGAAGGTGAAGGAGCTGTGGAATGGGGTGAAGGAGGCGTGGGTGGGGGTGAGGTAGTTGGGAGTCTAGAGTCTGGAGTCAGCAGTCAGGAGTCTGGAGTCTGGAGTCTAGAGTCTCGCGTCTTAAACGTCCTCAAGTCCTTCGCTGCCATACTCCCGACTCCCGACTCCCGACTCCCGACTCCCGACTCCTGACTCCCGACTCCAGACTCCCGACTTCCAATGTTCATCGACCACGCCATCGTCAAAGTCGCCGCCGGCACCGGTGGCAGTGGCGCGTGCTCCTTCGCTCGTTTCAAGTACCGGCCCAAGGGCGGGCCCGACGGGGGCGACGGAGGACGCGGCGGGTCAGTCTACGTGCGGGCCGACGGCAACCTCGCGACTCTCCTCGACTACCGCTATCGCACCGAATGGAAGGCGGAGCGAGCGGAGCACGGCAAGGGAAAGAACCAGACCGGCGCGTCCTCGGAGGACGTGTACCTGCCGGTACCGCCGGGGACCGTCCTCAAGGATGTGAATACCGGCGAAGTGATCGGCGAAGTGCTGGCTTCGGGCGACGAGCTCCTGGTGGCGAAGGGTGGTCGTGGTGGCCGAGGCAATGCGCGGTTCGCTTCACCCACCCACCGGGCGCCGCGGGAATGGGAACCGGGTGAAGAGGGCCAGACGCGGGAGATCGAGCTCACCCTCAAGCTCATCGCCGACGTAGGACTCGTGGGAGAGCCGAATGCCGGCAAGAGCACGCTGCTCTCAGTGATCTCCGCCGCCCGGCCCAAGATCGCCGACTATCCCTTTACGACATTGGCACCCAACCTCGGCGTGGTCGGGTTGAGCGGACACCGGACCTTCGTCGTCGCGGACATCCCCGGCATCATCGAAGGTGCGCACCAGGGAAAGGGACTTGGGCTACGCTTTCTCCAGCACGTGGAGCGAACTCGTCTGCTCGCCTTCCTGGTACCGCTCGACGCTCCGAATCCTCAGGTTGTTTACGAGGGACTTCGCAACGAGATCCGTCTCTACAGCGATGCCCTCTACCGGAAGCCGCACATCGTCGTGCTGTCCAAGAGAGACCTGCTGCCGGCCGGCGATCCCTTGCCACGGCTGGAACTGGACGATGCCCGCGGCATGATCGCGGTGTCATCCGCTGCGGGAACCGGGCTCGAGGAGTTGAAGGAATACCTGTGGAAGGCGGTCGGTGAAGTGCGAGCCGAGGAGGAAGCGACACGCGGATCAGATGAATTGGGAGTGGAGGAGGAATGGGAAACCTAGACGACGAACGGGCCATGTTCCTGGCCATCGCGATGACACCGGGCATTGGTCCCCATCGTCTCGCCACTCTGTTACAAGCCTTCTCCACTGCACTCGGCGCCCATGCGGCGCCGTTCTCGTTTTTAAGTGGCTTACCCGGGTTTTCCCGCGCCGCGGCCACGGCTGTGCGCGAGGCTCGAACAGAGGAAGGGTACCGCCTGTTGCGTCAGGCCGAGGAAATGGGCGCCCGGGTGATGACGCTCCTGGATACCGACTATCCCGCATTGCTCCGCACCATCGGCGAGCCACCCCCCGTGATCTTTCTGCTGGGGAATTGCGGCCTGCTGGATTGTCCCGCGGTTGCGATTGTGGGCAGCCGAGACCACACGGCTTACGGCGCCGAGATTTGCCGAACTCTGGCGACGGCGGCGGCGCGGCGCGGGATCGTGGTCATCAGTGGGATGGCGAGGGGCCTCGATGCAGTTGGACACGTGGCAGCCCTGGACGCCGGTGGGAGCACGATCGGGGTCCTCGGTAACGGGCTGGGTGTGGTGTATCCCGCGGCCAACCGTGCGCTTTACGAGCGGGTCGCCGCCCAGGGACTGCTGATCACCGAGTTTCCGCCTGGGGAGCGCCCAAGCGTCTACACCTTCCCGAGACGGAACCGGCTGATCAGCGCGCTGGCCCGCGCCACCGTCGTGGTCGAGGCAGCTTCAGGCTCGGGTGCCCTGATCACGGCGGACGCCGCCCTGGAGCAGGGACGCGAAGTCCTGGCGGTTCCGGGAAACATCACCAGCCATACCTCCGTCGGTACCAACCGCTTGATCCGGGATGGGGCGATGCCAATCCTGGAAGTGGCCGACTTGTTGGGGCTGTATCCAGAGGCGGTAGGGCGGGAAGGCGGTAAGGCGGACGGGGCGGATAGGGCGGTCGAGACGGACGGGGCGGACGAGGCGGACGAGGCGGACAGGGCGCGCGAGGCGGACGTATTTGGAGAAGCGGTCCGCCGGTCCGCCGGTCCGCCGATCGAGGATCTGTCCCTGTCGACCTTCACACCGACCGAGCGGCGGATACTTACTGCCCTGGGCTCAGTGCCGTTGCTGATTGACGACTTGGCCGCCCGGGCGGAGTTGCCGGTCCCGGATGCGCTCGCCGGCTTGTTCACGCTTGAGCTGGCGGGTCGGGTGGAGCAGTGGCCGGGTGGGCTCTTTGCGAGAGCGAGTCCCGCCCGTCGCTAGCCAAGCGGCGGCAGTGCCTCAGGTTCCGGGTTTCACGCTTCTTGCTTAGGTTTGGGCACCCATCACCGTCATTGGCATGGCCACTGGTCCGACCTGCGTTCGTTGCGGAGAGGCAATAACCCCCGGCGCGCGCTTCTGCATGAAGTGCGGCGCCGATATCTCCGGCGAGCAGGGCAGTGTGGCTACTGCGATGATGCCCGCCGCCCAGGAGCGGGACGAGCATGAGGTCCTGCTCGGCCTCCTCAAGCAGGCCACGATCGGCGACTACGAAATCCTGACGGAATTAGGCCGCGGTGGCATGGCCACCGTGTACCTCGCCCACGACATCGCCCTGGACCGCAAGGTGGCCATCAAGATGATGGCACCTGCCCTGATGATGATGGGCGAAGGGATGGTCGAGCGCTTCAAGCGGGAAGCGCGCACCTCCGCCTCGCTCAGCCACCCCCACATCATTCCGATCTACGGCGTGAAGAGCCAGGGCAAGACCCTGTTCTTCATCATGAAGTTCATCGCCGGCCGGTCGCTGGAATCCATCATTCGCGACCGCGGCGCGATGCCCCTCCCGATGGTCCGTGCCGTCCTCCAGCAGGTGGGGAGCGCTTTAGGCTACGCCCATCGCCGCGGGGTGGTCCACCGCGACGTGAAGCCGGCCAACATCATGATCGACGAAGAAGGCTGGTCCGTCGTCACCGACTTCGGCATCGCGAAGGTCGCCGAGTCGCGCGGGCTCACCATGACGGGCATCGCGGTCGGCACGCCGTCCTACATGAGCCCCGAGCAGTGCGCGGCCAAGGACATCACCGGGAAGTCGGACCAGTACTC
>DATBGE010000045.1:0-8184 GCA_036558125.1 Gemmatimonadales bacterium
CCGCCGGTGTACCAGCCTCCCGGGTCCACTACATCCAGAATGGGTGGGTCCCCTCCGCTCCTCCATTATCGCGTGCCGAGGCTCGGACTGATCTTGGCCTTGCCCCTCAGGATCTGGTGGTCGGCTGGGTGGCCCGCCTCATTCCGGTGAAGTCGTGTGACGTCTTCCTCCGGGCCATTGCGGCTTGTCGCGGTTTGCCCGTGAAGGCGGCCATCGTCGGCGAGGGCCCAGAACGCGCCCGTTTGGAGTCCCTTGCTTCGGAGCTGGGAATCGACCAGCAGGTACGATTCTGCGGGGCACGACCGGAGGCGGGACGATTCTTCTCTGCCTTCGATCTATTTGTGCTGAGCTCCAGAAGCGAAGGTACCCCCATGACCCTGCTCGAGGCCATGGCGGCGGAGGTCCCCATCGTGGCCACCGCGGTAGGTGGGGTTCCCCACGTGGTGACGCCTGCCGAGGCGCTGCTGGTCCCTTCTGAAGACCCTGCCTCCCTGGGCGCGGCAATTCGAGAGTGCGTTGGGAACCCTGCCGCGGCTCGAACTCGGGCCGCCGCGGCAACTCGGCGCTTGGCAACCGATTTCAGCGCCGAGCGGTGGTTGGCAAGCCACGAGGCGCTTTATCGAAGCCTTCGCCGCTAGGCACTCATAGGCCCGAGAGCCAGGCCGACAAAGCTTCGATGTCTTGCGGCTCGAGGAGGCTGTGCGTCGGAAGGGTATGAAGGCCTTTTGTGAGTTCACGTGCGCCACTGAACCGTTCCTCGGGATTGCTGATCCGCCCACCAAAGCCCTCCAGATCAGCCAGGCAGCTGGGATAGCCTGGCTGAACGCCTCGCCGGCGTGTGTGCTTGGTCCGCCAATTCTGGACCGCTCCCTTGGAGACCAGTAGCGGAAGCCTGAGGTATCCCGGTTGCCCCTGGGCTGGGATGTCGAATCCGCGGGCAGAAGCATCGGTACGCAGTGCCGAAAGTAGCGCGACTGCGTTGAGCCGGCGGCGCTTTGCCTCCTCGTCCTGCCCGCGCATCGTGCGCTCGAGGATGCCGACCGTGGCATAAGTCGGTGCGGCGCCGGCATGGGGGCGACGGTAAACGGTCTCACCTAGGCGCAGAAACGGAATTGCGGCGGGAAGTGCGTAGAGATTCGGCCTGGCCAAGGCCCATTGGGCGCAGCTCTTGGCGAGCTGCGCCATGCCGACTTCGGCACTGCCCAGGGTGCCGGCCTGCTCCGCAACCAGAGCGAGAAGGTCGTCCTGGTGCGCCAGAAGGCCACCTCCTCCACCCCCCGTCAGCCCCTTGCCCCGGCCAAAGCTGAGCACAGACATCGCACCGAATGACCCGAGAGGTTGGCCCTCGTAGCTGGCGCCAATTCCCTGGGCCGCGTCCTCTATCAGAAGGCTGCCTGCCGAGTCCGCGCGTGTCTGCGCCATATGGATGTCAACCGGGTGCCCATACAGGTGCGCCACCACTACGGCCGCCGGCCCGACAGCAAGCGTCCGCTCTAGTGAATCCCAATCGGGTCCCAGCGTGTGAGGATCCAGATCGTACAACAGGACGTCGGCCTCGGCGCCGTCCGCCGCGGTCGCTATGTCGTAGCAGCAGTACGCGGGCAAGGCAACCGGGCCACCTCCCCGAAGTTGTCGAGCAATTCGAATCGCGAGGGTGAGCGCCGTGGTTCCGCTGTCGGTGAGGATCGCCTGACGTGGGTTAAACGTCTGATCGATCCATTCGAGCACCGACTGCCGGGCTGTTTCCGCGTTTCCCAGGGCCGCGCGAGCGCCTCCCCACAAAGCGCGCACACCAAGCGGGGAGTAGACCGGAGGTACCCGTCGAAACCTCACGGGATGTAACGCACGATCCGAGGGCCCAGCGCCGTCGCGACCGGAAGTGGCAGCCGACGCCAGAGTCGCGGGCCCCAGGAAAACGCTCCCTGGTCGGGCGACGGAGTCGCAGTCGTGTCTCCGCGCCCCTGCTGGTACCACCAGAGTGGCTCGTCGCGCGAGCCCCACTGACGCTTGAAGCGATGAGTCCCGGAGCCCGGAGTACACCGGCCGAAGTTGAATATGGTGAGCCCCTGCTCCATCGCCCGCTCCATGAATGCCCAGTAGAGGAGCATGTTGGGGGCGAGCTTGTTGTAGGCGTAGAGCGACGAGGCCCAGGTCATTTCGAACTCCCCGCCCCACCGGAAGCCGGCTCCGCAGGCGACCGGTTTCTCACCCAACCAGGCACAGGCAAACCAGGCATCGGGAAAGGTGTCCGCAATGGCTTCGAAAAACCGGCGAGGCTGGGTTGGAGTTCCCAGATCTCTCATGTGCGCCGAAAAAACTTCGAAGAAAGGTTCGACCTGCTCTCTGCCGAAACGAACCTCGACCCCTTCCTTCTGCGGGCGCCGGATCTGGCTGCGGAGCTTGGAGTCGAAACTCTTGAAGAGTGCCTGCGATCCCTCGTGTGGCAAATCGAGCACGACTGTGATCTTGCGATGAGAGACCGGAAGATCGAGAGGCAGCTCCTGCCGGCTTCGGAGCTCGAGGAGCTTCACCCCGTCCTGTGCGGCGCGTTCGGCGGCGGCGGTGGCGAGCGCCTGAACCGCCTCCGCGGTGCCCAGCGGGCCGCCGTAATTGAGGAAGGGGATTGAGACCAGATAGTGGCCGAACAAGACACTGCGAACCCGGACCAGTGGGAGGATTCCTGCGATCGTGCCCTGTTCAGCTCGCGCCGCGAGATAGATGCACTCGTGTCCAAAGACCTCCTCGAAAACTCGGCGCCAATCGTAGAGATGGAAATGGGTCCAGCCAGTTGAGCCTCGCACCACCGCGTCCCATTCGGTGGAGGATCCCCGAAACGCCTCAACCCGGACCGTCACGCGCTGGCGCTCTGGTCGGCTCGCTGGCCTGAAGCCGCCATCTGAGGCAGGTCTCCGAATCGTTTTCTAACGCTGGTCCAGCGGAATTCCTGCAGCAGTCGCTCGAGGAGGGGCAAGGTGCGACCCAGCCCGCCGTAATGCCGTTGACGGGTGAGCCAACCTGCCTCCAGCCGGGGCTGATCAACATCAACCTCCCACGGGTGGACGTAGAATGTTGCCGTCGCACCTCGCTCGGCATAGTCGCGGAAGGCTCGGCGAATGACGCCAAAAGGAAATTGCCGGAGGTATCCCCCGCCCGCGGCTGGGGTCCTGAGTCCAAGGACATGGGTGACTGTCATCGGCAGCTCAAGCAGACTCCCGCCATCACGGATGATGACATGAGGCACCATCGCTGCCCGGGCGTAGCCGTAGCCTCCCGGACGCCAGATAGGAAACAAGCTGGAGTCGTAGCGGTAGCCTTCCTGAAGCAGGATATCGAAAGCCCATTCCAATCCCGGGAGAATCGAAAAGGTTGGAGCCCGATATCCCAGGACGGCTTCGCCGCAGGCATCCTCGAGCGCGTGCTTCGCCTCCCTCACGTCCTCACGAAACTGTTCCCGGGTCATGGTTGGAATGCGGCGGTGCCAGAAGCCGTGCGACGCGACTTCGTGGCCGGCTCGGGAAATCCGCCGCACCAGGTCTGGGAAACGACGTGCCACCCATCCCAGGGTGAAAAAGGTGCCATACGCGCCGTGCCGAGCGAGGAGGTCGAGCAGCACGTCGGTGTTTCGCTCCACTCGGCTGGGATAGGAGTCCCAGGTAGACCGATCCACTACGCCCTCGAACGCGCTGACCTGGAAGTAGTCCTCCACATCCACGGAAAAGATGTGGGGCGGGTTGGTAAGGGGCGGCAAGAGCTGGGTCTGCAGTTCGGGCAATGGCGTTGGCAGAGGTGAACGGTGAACGGTGAACGGTGAACGGGCGGAATCTAGCGGACTTAGAGCCGTCAGCCGTAAGCCATCAGCCAAAAGCTAACAGCTAACGGCTAACAGCTAATCGCTCGCGGGCAAAAAAACCCCGGGTGTTTCCACCCGGGGCTGGGACGTGAGAGTCTTGAGGTGCTGATCAGGCAGCGGGCTGGTTCTTCTTTCTGCGGCGGAAGAATCCGACACCACCCATGCCCGCAAGACCAGTGGCCAGCAGCGTCATGCTGACAGGCTCGGGAGTGACCGTGGTGCAGGTTGCCGGGCGTCCAGCAGGGCTGGTGCCCGTCATGCACTCCGTCGACTTGCCGCTTACGCCGTCAACCCCGCGGAGCGAGATGTCCGACTTCGCCGGATCCCAGGTTCCACCGGTGATCTGGAAGGAGAACCGGGTCCAGCCGTTGTTCGACAGGTTGCTGCTGCACGGGTTCACGAAGATCCGCGGACCGGTGCTCGGCGTCTGCGCTGAGGTAGCGCAGCCGCTCTTGATCCCGGCGGTATTGGCTGAACCCGTGGCGAGATTGAAGTCCACGCCAAACATGACCGACCCATTGTTCTTCATGTGCCAGATGCCTGAGGCCGGCAGCTTCCCGTTGTTAGTCGGGCCGCTGACTGACAGGCTGCCCGTGACCGCATCGATTCCGGCCGGGACGTGATAGAACCCGATGCCGTTAAAGATGGTGCCAGCAGGAGTCTGGGTGCCGTAGCTCGCGGCGGTGTTTCCCGAGAGGTTCCAGACATCAACCGTGACGTTGTTGCCGACCACGGTGATGCGAACCGCCGCGCAGGTCGTGAAGGCACTGCCGCCGCATACCCGATAGCTCTTGAAGCCGTCGGCTTTGGCGACGCCCGGCAGCGCCATCAACAGCGCCGCTGCGGCCAGAAAGAGCCTACCTCGCGTTACCATGGTACACCTCAAGTGTATGTTGACTCTCACGCTGTCCCTGCGTGTCTCCAGCCCTTGATTGCAAGCCACCCAAATGCCAGGGGATAACCGACTGCCTGTACCAGCGACTGCAGGATCGAGCGGTTCAGCCCAACTCGAAGCAACGGGTCCGTGACCGATGCCGCTGCAGCCCCGATGTTTCTCCCCAGCAAAAACCCCGTCACAACCACCCAGATCGCCAACACCAGCAGGAGGATTGAAACCGCTCTCAGCGTCCCCCGGGCTCCCCGCGCAACGGCCGATCCAAAGACCAAAGAGAGACCGACAGCCAGCAGTGGGAGGTGTTCAAGAGTTGTCGTCGCTGTGGCGAATTCCCATTCAGCGTTGCCGAGTAAGGTCGGGTACCAGGCCAAGACCAGATCGGCTGCGGCTACCACCGAGAACAGCCACCCTACACCACTCAGAAGGGACCACGCCGTTTCCGGTGCGGGCGATAATGCAGATCGCCCTTTCCCTTCCTGAACGAGAATCTTGGCGCTCATCGGAGCCCCTCCCTGAGTGCCACTCGTCCGCACTCCCCTGTACGAGCACCGTTCGGGCCAGCGTTACGAGTCTGAAATATTTTAAGCATGTCGTTGGGAGGCATAGATTTACTCCAAATTCTGGAGACCCGCTAGGGGATCGAATGTGATAGCTGTTGTTGTGTTGCCACAACAACTTAGCTCGCGTTTACGGCCCTGTCATGAATGGCGGCTGAGGGTCCGACGCCAGCTCCAGATGCCCATCCAGAGAAATCCGACTGGGTAAATCAGGATCTGGACTGCCGCTTTTCCGACCGCCTTCTTGATCGCCGTGAGGGCAGTTGGGGAGGGGGCGGCATTGTACGCCTGGGGAACGACGGTGGCGTACAAGCCAGCAGTGAACCACATCAGAAGTGCAAGAAAAATACACACCAGTGCCAGGGTCCGAACCCGCACCCGAGCACCCGAAGCCAATCCTGCAGCCATCAGAAATCCCAGGCCCAAACCAAAAATCGGTACGCTATCGAAGAACTCGCTGGCCGTCCCAAACTCCCACTCGATGACCCCGATCCGAAGCGGAAAAAGTGGGGCGAAGAGGGTCACCGCTCCAACGAAGAGGAACACCAGACCGAGGACCGTGAAGATCTGCCAGGTCAGAGTGAACTCTGGATTCGATCGGTTGGGAGACACGAAAGGGTTCCGTCAGGGTTCAGTTGATGGTCACGTCCGCGTCGGCCCGGACTTTGAGCTGCCAGGTGGATCCGGTAACCGGCACCAGAACGCCATTCCCCGACAGCGTACCGCCGAGCGGGGCGGGCGGGGCTGGAGGGCCGATGTTGGGATCGAAAACCACATCCAGGGGTCCGGAACCGTCGTCCACCTGAATGACGAAGTCGTTGCCGACGGTGGCAGTATCAATGATGGTCGCCCCGGTCACGGCAACGAGGGCGGCATCGAGCAAACCTCCGTCTGCGGTCGCCGCAATATGGGTGGAAGCGCTTACCGGCTGGGGCGGCGGATCGCCGGGATTGATCAGGAAGTAAGCAAAGATCTGAGCGTTGTTGATCACCGGCTGTCCTCTGCGGTTTCCCACGGTCCCTACAATTCGAACGCTGTCGCCCGGTGCGGAGACTGAGCCAGTCGCGTTGGTGAGGCGGATCGTGCCCGAGGTATCGGAGACGTAGGCAGTCGTGTCGGAAAAGGTGGTCCGGCCGGCGAGCACTCCGGCCTTCACCAGCACCCGGGTGCCTCCGGGAAGACCGCGCACCGCCCGAATGCTGGAAATCGCGAAGCCGAAACTCGCCGCGATGCTCTGAGGACCACTCACCGCAGTGATCGTGACCTCGGAGGGAATCGCCCCAGTGGCGACCAGCGAGTCCCCACCCAACCCGGTCGTATCCACCACCACGGTGTACCGACCGACGCTGACACCGGCAAAGTCAACCAGCCCGCCGGCGTCGGTGACGCCGGTCGCGACCGGAATGGTTCCGCCAGGAGAGACCAGGTTCACCTTTACTCCTGCAAACAGCGTATCAGGCGCGTTGAAGGTCCCGGAACCGTCGCGATCGAAGAAGGCTCCGGCGTTGATCAGGGCGGTAGCATCAACCCCATGCGACAAGGACTCCCCGGCATTGTCGCAGGCCAGGCTCAGGGCGCCAGCGACACAGGCGAGGGTGAGAGCACGCAACAAGGTCATGGAATCAGTACCCCACCCGTAGCCCGATCCGAACTACGCGGCCTTCACCGCGGCGGATGAGCAGTTTGCCGAAATGCGGATTGGCGACGAGGGGGAGGACGACGTTCCCCTGGGCATCGGTCGTAATGCTCCCGCTGGGATCAATCAGCAGGAGCGCCCGGTCCACCAGGCCGGTCTCGGTGGCGACCACGTTGAAGGCATCGAGAGTGAGTTCCAGGTTGCCGGCGGAGCCCATCGGAATTCCCAGGCTGGCGCTCAGATCGAGGGCATGATTGGACGCCTCACGGCAGCTGTTCCGCTCCAGCAATCCGGCCTGGCCCTGCAGGCAGGCGTTCTGGGAGACCACACCAGACATGCCCGGCGTGTTGAGATCGAGGTAAGCCGGATCGTTGCGGCCTGACCCATCGCCGTTGGCATCGACCCCGGCGCGGAAACCAGGGGTGAATGGCAACCCGGACCGAAAGCGATAGCGGAGGCCGAGTCCTATGGGATACTTCCCGGCAGTACGATAGGCGGCACTGATCCGCGCCCGGTGGGGAATGTCAAAGTCGGAGCGTCCCCGAATCCACTCGCTGCCCACCGGATCGTTGGGGAAGGGACTGAGTTGGTCCGCGGGGTCTCCGGAAGCCGGTGCGGATGACCAGTTGTCGGTAGTGTGGGAGTAGGTGTAGGAGCCGGCGAAGGACAAGCCGACCAGGGGCCGCCGCGCGATCTCGATTCCGGCCTCGTAGTAGTCCGAGAACCCGGTGGACGCCATTTCACTTACCATATCAAAGGTACCGAAGCGCCGGTTGCTGCCGGGACTCGCCGTGATCATGCTGCCCTGCTGCACCAGGGTTCCGTAGATCGGACGCCCCTCGGAGGTCAACGCCAGCGGCGCGTTCGGAAGGTTGATGTCGCTGCGCCGCATCAGGTAATCGGTGTGGTGGTACCCGCCGCTCACGCTGATCGCTACGCCTGAGCTCAGGGTCCTCGTCACGCTGCCATCGAGCTTGGCGGCGCGCGGCGTCTTGTACCGGTCATCGATGAAGGTGATCCGGTCTCCCACGAAGGGGGCAGCCGCAACCGTATCCGGATTCACCGGCCAGGAGCTGAACGTCCCCAGACCGCGGCGTACCCGGAGACCACCGTCGGCCACAACGGCCTCGCTCAAAGTGGAGAGGTCGAGCTGTCCGTAGCTGAGCGCTCCGCCGGCTCGGACAATCCATTCCTGCTTCTGGTCAACGTCCCACACCAGACCGAAGCGGGGCTCCAGATTGTCCTG
>DATBGE010000046.1:0-35712 GCA_036558125.1 Gemmatimonadales bacterium
CCGGAGGAACATGAGGTCGGACACTTCACGATTCGCCGCATCACCGCTAAAGAGCGTCGGGATGGGCGACATCGCCTCACGGGCCGTGACGATCACGACGGTGCCGCGCCCGGCCGAGGTTGACTGAGCCAGGACGGGTGCGGCGATGGTGAGGATGGAAGAACCGAGCACGACGAGAGCACGTCGCATTGAGCTAAAGTAGTGACGAACGGGGGGATAAAGCTACGGCGGGGGATAGGTGGGTGTTCGGTTTAGCGACGCCAGGTCCACTCCGGGGATCGAAAGTGCTCGATGTGGGGAGAAGCGGCGCGATCGAGCCACTTTGTCTCTATCGGTTCGGCGCCCGATTCTTCCATGATGGCGTCGGCGATCTCCTCGAAAGAGACTCTGCGGCCCAGCGCCTCTCTGAGCGAGCTCTCGCTGCCCTCGGAAGCCGGCACCCGGCTCATCCGGGTCACGATCTCCTGAGTTCCTTCAAGGAGAATGCTTCCGTGCTGCAGGAAGGCATCGCCCTGGCGCAGCTGAGCGCTGCCCACCAGTTTGCGACTCCCAAACATGATCTCGCCGCCAACCGGCGCACTGAAACAGCCGCCCGGTGAAAGACCGGGAACCTGAGTTTTCCCCGCAAGGGTGACTTCGGCGCCCAGACGGCGCAGGGCGGCAGCGAGGAACTGATGAATCGCGCAGTAGGCGGCGCTCAGCGAGCCAAACTGGGCAACCCTTCCCGCTACCGCGTACGTCACCTCGTGCTCATGCCAGACGGCGCGTCCACCGGTGGGCCGGCGTACAACGTCGAGCTTCAATGTCTCGATCTGATCGCGATGGTAGCGCTTGAGGACCGATTCATTCCGGCCGAAGGAGAGACAGGGAGGATCCCATTGGTAGAGCCGAAGCAGCAACCCACGTTCAGCAGCCTCAGCCCGGTCCAGCATGGCTTGGTCCCGCGCCATGTTGAGCCAGCCGGGCGCGGGAGAGAACAGGGGGAACAGGGAACAGGGGACGGGGAACGGGGAAGAGGCAACAGGCGACCTGTGTGTGGTTGTGCCTGTTCCCTGTTCCCTTTTCCCTGTTCCCGGTGTTGCCGTCACTCCGCTCCCGCCCCGACTGCTTCCGGCTCCGCGTACGCCGTCACCGGCGGGCAGGTGCAGATCAGGTGGCGGTCACCGAAGGCCGCATCAATCCGTCCCACGGTGGGCCAGGACTTGTACTCCCGGAGGCCGGGCATCGGATAGGCAGCACGTTCGCGCGGATAGGGACGATCCCACGCGTCCTCGATCACCTGAACCAGCGTGTGAGGGGCGTTGGTCAGGAGATTGTTGCCCTTGGGCGACCGGCCTTCCTCGATCTCCCGAATTTCCTCCCGGATCCCGATCATCGCATCCACGAAGCGGTCGAGCTCCTCGCGGGGCTCGCTCTCGGTCGGCTCGATCATCAGAGTGCCGGGCACCGGGAACGACACCGTCGGCGGGTGGAATCCATAATCGATGATCCGCTTGGCGATGTCCTCCACCTCGATTCCCGCCGAAGCCTTGAACGGCCTCATGTCGAGAATGCATTCGTGAGCGACGAGGCCACGATTGCCGGAGTAGAGCACCGGGTAGTGGTTTTTCAGCCGGTGGGCGATGTAGTTCGCGTTGAGGATCGCGACCTTCGTCGCCTGGGCCAGTCCCTCCTGCCCCATCAAGGCGATGTAGGCCCAGGAGATGGGCAGGATCGCAGCACTCCCCCAGGGCGCGGCCGAGATCGTGCCGCAACTCCTGGTGTGACCCAATGGCACCACCGGATGATCCGGCAGGAAGGGAGCGAGATGCGGTGCGACACAGATCGGACCCATGCCGGGGCCGCCGCCGCCGTGCGGGATGCAGAAGGTCTTGTGCAGGTTCAGGTGGCAGACGTCGGCGCCGAAATCACCCGGACGGCAGAGGCCAACCTGGGCATTCATGTTGGCGCCATCCATGTACACCTGCCCGCCGTTTTGGTGCACGATCTCACAGACCTCACGAATGCCCGACTCGAAGACGCCGTGGGTCGATGGATAGGTCACCATGAGACAGGCCAGGGTGTCCTTGTGCTGTGCCGCCTTGGCCCGCAAATCCGCCAAGTCAATGTTGCCGAGCGGATCGGACTTGATTGCGACCACATCGAGTCCCGCCATCACCGCGCTGGCAGGATTGGTCCCGTGGGCGGACATCGGGATGAGGCAGGTCGTCCGGTTGTGCTGGCCCCGGGCGCGATGGAAGGCTCGGATCACCAGCAGGCCGGCGAACTCGCCCTGGGAACCCGCATTCGGTTGCAACGACACTTTGGAGAAGCCGGTGATTTCGGCCAGTTG
The DNA here is from genome assembly GCA_036558125.1 of Gemmatimonadales bacterium. Classification (GTDB taxonomy): domain Bacteria; phylum Gemmatimonadota; class Gemmatimonadetes; order Gemmatimonadales; family GWC2-71-9; genus DATBGE01. The sequence continues at coordinate 2,333 of DATBGE010000046.1, forward strand.
TGACTCGAGCTGGCTGAAGAGCAACTGGTAACCGGCGGTCTGATCCCGCGGGACGAAGGGATGCAGCCGGTTCAGCTCGCGCCAGCTCACCGGCATCATCTCGGTGGTGGCGTTCAGCTTCATGGTGCAGGATCCCAGAGGAATCATCGACGAGGTGAGCGAAAGGTCTCTCGCCTCGAGCCGCTTGATGTAGCGGAGCATCTCCGTCTCGGAGTGGCACTTGTGGAAGACGGGATGGGTGAGATACGCACTGGTGCGGCGCAGGCCTTCCGGAATTGCCGGCTCGGCCGCGGCGCCGACGTCGCTCAGCATGTAGGGCAGGGCGACATCGAGGGAGAACACCGCGATGACGTCGGACAGATCTCCCACCGAAACCGTCTCGTCGAGTGCCACACAGATCCGGTTTCCGTCGATCACCCGCAGGTTGATGTGACGGGCCCGCGCGGCGTCGAGAATCCGGGGAAGATTGGCCGGCTTCACCTCGACGCAGACGGTGTCGAAGAAATCGTGGTGGACCAGGTGATACCGCAGCCGGCGTAGCGCGGCGGCGAGGTAGGTCGCCTGGGTGTGGACCCGCTCCGCGATCCGGCGCAGGCCGTCGGGCCCATGGTAAACCGCGTACATGCTCGCCATGACGGCGAGCAGCACCTGGGCCGTACAGACATTGCTGGTTGCCTTGTCGCGCCGGATGTGCTGTTCCCTGGTCTGGAGGGCCATGCGCAGCGCCGGCCGCCCGCTGGTGTCCTTCGAGACGCCGATGATCCGGCCCGGCATGTGGCGTTTGTAGCCCTCACGAGTGGAGAAGAAGGCGGCATGAGGTCCGCCGTAGCCCATCGGGACGCCGAAGCGCTGCGAGCTGCCGACCGCGATGTCGGCTCCCCATTCGCCCGGCGGAGTCAACATCGTCAACGCAAGCAGGTCGGTCGCGGCGGTCACCAACGCTCCTGCCGCGTGAGCCCGGTCGCACAACTCGCGGAAATCCCGGATCGCGCCGTCGGTGGCGGGATACTGGATCAGCGCACCGATTACCGAGCCCCCGAATTCAAAGGTCTCTGGCGCCGCGACCCGCACCTCGACTCCGCGAACTTCGGCCCGGGTCTGCACCACTGCGATCGTCTGAGGATGGCACGACGCGTCCACCAGGTATACCGGCTTGCCCTTGGGCGATGCGACCGCCTCAGTCAGGTGCATCGCCTCGGCGGCGGCCGTTGCTTCGTCGAGCAGGGAGGCATTGGCGACCGGCAGGCCGGTGAGATCTGCCACCAGGGTCTGGAAGTTGAGCAGGGCCTCGAGCCGGCCCTGCGCGATCTCCGCCTGATAGGGCGTGTAGGCGGTATACCAACCGGGGTTCTCCAGGATATTCCGCTGGATCACCTGAGGAGTGAAGGTGCCGTAATACCCCATGCCGAGGTAAGAGCGAAAGATCCGGTTCTGGGCGGCGAGCCCCCGGAGAGCTTGCAGCACCTCGCGTTCGCTTCTGCTCGGCGGCAGGTCCAGCGGCCCGGGCAGCTTGATGTCCGCGGGGACGACGGCGTCGACGAAAGCGTCCAGCGTGTCGAAGCCCAGTTCATGCACCATTTCCTCGATGTCGTCTCGACGGGGCCCGATGTGGCGAGAGACAAAGCGGTCGGTGCGAAGCAGGGTGTAGGCGGTTGGTTCAGCCATGACGGGAGACAGGAGACGGGAGACGGGAGACGGGAACAAAACGGCGCCCCGCAGTCAGAGCCGGAGGCGCCAGGAGAAGCCGACAACACTGCATCGAGAAACCTACCCGCCGATTTTCTGCTGATACTGGGCGGCGGAGAGAAGCGACGACAGCTCGGACGGGTCTCGGAGGCGCAGCTTGATCATCCATCCGGCCCCGTAGGGATCACGATTGATCGCTGCCGGGTCGGTATCGAGGGCGGTGTTGGCCTCAACCACCTCCCCGCTCAGCGGGCAGAACAGTTCGGACACCGCTTTCACCGCCTCGACTGTACCAAACACCCCCATGCGCTCGAAGGTCGCGCCGGGCTTGGGCAGCTCGACGAAGACGACATCGCCCAGCTCGCCCTGTGCGTAGTCGGTGATGCCGATCTCGACGACGTCGCCCGATTTCCGGACGTACTCGTGTTCGGGGGTGTAGAGCAGGTCAGAAGGAATGTTGGGCACGTTGGCTCCGCAAATTGCGTGGGGGGAGGATAGAGGAGGGGAGGGGGTCCGTCAAGCAGGAACGAGCTGGTCCCACACTGCTCTGGCCCGTTGCTCGAGCGCCGCGCGATCGCCTTCATTTTCGATCACGAATGGAGCCCGTGGCGGCGTTCCACCCACCCAATCCCGTTTCTCCGAGGCCGGCATCTGTGCCGCGAGCATTCGCCGGGCTTCGTCGGCCGGAAGCCCGCGTGATTCCATCAACCGCTGGAGCCGCAACGGCTCTGGGGCATCGACCAGGACAACGGCGTCGAAGGCTGCCGGATCGGCCGACTCGAAGAGCAGCGGGATGTCGCTCACCACGACACGGGTTCCCTTTTGCTTCGCCGCCTCCACCAGCTCGGCCCGGCGGCGGTGGACTTCGGGATGAACAATGGCGTTCAGGTCCGCTCTGGCTTCGGCATCGCGCATCACGATCTGGCGAACCTTGGCCCGATCGAGTTGCCCGTCAGGCAGGATTACATCGGAGCCGAATCTCGCCGCGATCCGCGCCAGTACCGGAGCGCCGGGTTGCTGAAGCTCCCGGACGATCTGGTCGGCGTCGATGATCACCGCACCCCAGCTCTGAAACAGCTCGGCGACGGTGGACTTGCCGGAGGCGATGTTACCGGTGAGGGCGAGGTGGATCATCGAGGGGCTGACTCCCATCGCTCGTACAGAGCCGTAAGCCTTAGGCCTTAAGCCGAAGGCTATCCGGCGGTCGCCTGTGGCTTACGGCATATGGCTTATGGCGCTCTATCACGATGGATTGCTTCCGGCTACAACAAGGCCGTCTGATCCTCATCCTTCCGCGGAACCCGATGGCAGTGCCGGCAGCGGGCTTCGTAGGATTCGCGGCCGCCGATCATGATCGTGGGGGAGTCGTAGCGGGCGGGCTTCCCGTCCACCAGCCGCTGGTTGCGGGTGGCGAGATCGCCGCAGATGACGCAGATGGCCTGGAGCTTGTCCACCGTTTCCGCGACCGCCATCAGGTTGCCCATGGAACCGAAGGGCTCACCCCGGAAATCGGTGTCGGTCCCGGCCACGATGACCCGGACACCGCGGGCCGCGAGTGCCGTGGCCACGGTAACGATCTCGGGATCGAGGAACTGCGCTTCGTCCACCGCCACCAGCTCGGTGTCGGGACGGACCAGGCGGAAAATCTCGGCGGCCGAATCCACCGGCGTGGCCTCCAGCTCGCGCCCGTCGTGGCTCGCAACGCTGTAGAGCCCGCCATAGCGGGTGTCGAAGTGGGACTTGAACACCTGAACGCGGCGGCGGGCGATGATCGCACGACGCACACGCCGGATCAACTCCTCACTCTTTCCGCTGAACATTACGCCGGAGATGACTTCTATCCAACCCGGACGCGATCCGTGATACATCGGCCGCCTCGGTTCGGGGTGCGGCGGAAAATGGCTGGCCTTGCGAATAGGGTCAAGCGAAGCGGTGACGGCTTGCAATCATTCCGTGCTTCTTCGCATATTCTGCCCCCGCCCCGAACATACCCATCCGCAAGAAGGAGCCTTGTGTGAACAAGCAGGAACTGGTTGAAGCCGTCGCGAAGAGCCTGGGCAAGTCCAAGGCCGAGGCGGCCAAGATCGTCGAAGCGCTGTTCGCACCGGGAGGCGTGATCTGCACCGAACTCAAGAAGGGGAGGAAGGTTCAGATCACCGGGTTCGGCAACTTCGAAACCCGGAAGCGTAAGGCTCGCACCGGCCGCAATCCGCGGACCGGCCGGGCGATCTCAATCAAGGCAGGAGTGGCGCCGGTGTTTCGGGCGGGCAAGGGGCTGAAGGAGTTGGTGAATAAGAGGTAGCGAAATGGCAGAATGATGAATGGCGGAATGGCGGAATGTCCTGCCATTACCTCCTTCCCGGCCCCTTCGACTTCACTCCCCGATCCACCCGCGCGGTGACCCGCCGGCGGCGAATCGTCAGGCCGTTCATCCGCCGCGCGACCTCCTCGGCATCCTCGGCCGGAACCTCCACCAGGCAATAGACCTCCCGGACATCGATCTTCCCGATCCGGGTTCGGTCCATCCGCAGTTCGCGGGTCATCGCGGCGACCAGATCGTTCGGGGTAACCTCGTCTTTCTTTCCACCGCTCACCCAGACCCGCGCGGTCGCGGGAGTCGGCGGTGCTGCCGGAGCCGCTGGTTCCACCTTTTCGCCGGTTCCGCTCCAAAGCTGGTAAAGGGCCGCCGCTACCTGCGCTGGATCGCGCCGTTCGAAGAGCGGCGCAATCGCGAGCAGCGCGTTGCCCAGTCCCGGCGATTCGATGGCGGCTTCGATCCGGGTGCGCCGCGCCGCGGCGACCGACTCTGCCGCCTCGGTCACACCGGAAAGCCGGAGCGGCTTGGGGCGCTCGGTCACCAACTCGAGATAGGGAAGCGCATGAGCCGGCAAGAGCAGCACTGTGTTTCCAGCCGAACCGAGCTGGGCTAGCCGCAGCGGATCGGGAATGTCGTAGCAGATGACCCAGTCCGCGGCCGGCGCGTCGCCGCTCACCACGGTCATGTCGCCCGCCACGCCCCGCGCCGCCTCGGCGGAAGCGAGATCGGCTGCCCAAATCACCGCGGAAGTCGGATCGAGGATCTCGAGAACATTCTGGAGCGCAGCTGCGCGAGCGTTCCACGCCGTGATGGCGTACTGCACCGGCAGCGTACTTCGGGTCGGGGCCTGAGCGGCGAAGGGTCCGGCTACGACTCCACGGCGCGCGTAACGGTCGGTGAGATCACGCGACGGCGCAGGGGACAACGGGACCAGGAGCCGCTGCGCGTCCTTGTTCGCGTCCTGCAGGATCTGGGTGAGGGTCTCGGGATTCTCAAAGCTCTCGGGCCACGCGAGGACAATGTGGCTCAGCGATTCCGCCTTGAGGGCGCTGCGGCGACAGAGCTGAAGCGCAACCTCGGGAGTCGTGAGGAGGACCTGAAGACTTCCCTCACGCAATCGACGGGTCGCGCGGGCGGGTGTCGACGCCGTCTGCAGCGTGAGTGAGGCAGCGCGGGCGAGCGGCACCAGTCCGTCCGCCCATTCCTGAATGGCGAAAGCGGGCACCAGCACGAGAACGCGGCTCTCCGGTTTCACCGAGCCGAGGAGTCCGGCAATCGCCGGAATGGCGTAGCGGGCGGACGGCGGAGACAGCAGCACCACATTGGTGCCGCGGAGTGCCGGCACAGTCGATTCACGAATTGCGGCATCGCTCGGAGCGTAGCCGGCGGCCTCCAAAAGGGCCGCGAGCGGCGCCGGAAGCGACGAGTCCCAGTTTCCTGACATGACATCCCCTGGATTGTCAAACAGCCATACAGTAGCGGGCCCGAACATAGCAAGATTGTCATCATTCGACCAGTTGACATACTCCTGCCTACGAGGAACTTTTGTGTTCCCGCGTGGTCCGCAAGCCTCGCCCATCATTCTTTTGCAGGGTTGTGCCGATGCCCGACGCACTTTCGCAGAATCTCGCCTATATCCGACCTTCCGAGACCGTCGCCATCAGCGCCGAGACCAAACGTCGCCGCGCCGCAGGTGAGGATGTGCTGGATTTGAGTGTAGGGGAGCCCGACTTTGATACACCGAGCATCGCGGCACAGGCAGGCGTACAAGCTATCCAGAAGGGTCTGACCCGGTATCCGCCGAATATCGGCATCATCGAGCTCCGTGCTGCCATGGCGCGCACCCTCTCGTTGATGTCGGGTGGCCGTCCCGTCAATCCGGACCAGATCGTGGTCAGCTCGGGATCCAAGCAGGCGATCTTCAACGCCTGTTTCTCCCTGTTCGGCCCTAAGGACAAGGTTCTGATTCCGTCTCCGGCCTGGGTGTCCTATCCCCAGATCGTGCATCTCTGCCGGGCCGAGCCGATCGCAGTCCCGGGCGATCCCGAGTGGGGTCTCAAAGTCAGCGTCCAGGACCTGGAGAAGAACACCGACAAGCTGGTACGCGGTCTTATCCTCTGCTCGCCCTGTAATCCGACTGGGGCGGTCTATACCGCGGCCGAAGTGAAGACGATTGCCACCTGGGCCAAGAAGCACGGGATCTGGATCATCGCCGACGAGATCTACCGGCGGATCAGCTACGGGAATGGGCCCGCGGCCTCGTTCCTCGACCTTCCCGACGAGTATCTCGAGCGCGTGGTCGTCATCTACGGGGCCAGCAAGGCCTACGCGATGACCGGTTGGCGGATTGGAGCGGCGCTGGCGCCGATGCACCTGGCCAAGGCCATGGCGGCGGTTCAGTCTCACACTACCACCGGCGCCAACCACCCGGCGCAGTGGGCCGCGGCGGCGGCATTCAGCGACGAGCGGGTCGAGCAGGATGTCCAGCGGATGGTGATCGCGTTCCGGAATCGCCGCGATCGCGTCGTCGCCAGGTTCCGGAGCTCGGCGCCCGGCGTCGAGTTCGTCGAGCCGCACGGCGCGTTCTACTTCTTCTTCCGGGTGGACGGCATCACCAAGGGACTCACGGGGACCAGCTTCTGCGACCAGGCCATGGCGGCGGGAGTCGCAATGGTACCTGGAGCGGCGTTCGGCGACGATCGCTGGGTCCGGATGAGTTACGCCGTTTCCGATCAGGATCTCGAGAAAGCCCTCGACCGCATTCTCGATCTGGTGAACCGACTTACCGCGTCCCAGGCCGCCTGAGCATGGCGACGATGACCTGGACTCGGCTCCGCCGGGTGGTTGCATCGAGGGGATTCACCCCAGCGACCTGGCTTCCGGCGGCCAGCGAAGCGCGCTCGCAGGAGACGGTGATCCGGCTCGCTCGTGTGGTCGAGCCGGGACCGTTCGAGCCCAGGGCAGTGGGAGCGCCTGAGCCGTGGCCGGGGCTGGTGGCCTTTCTCGAAGGGACTCAGCGTTACGAGGTGATGTCCTACGCGTCGACGACTCCGGTGGTCGTCGCGGAAGTCGCGGCAGCGGTGATGGAGCGGCGGGAGAAGAAACTCTATCCCGCGGAGGAAGCGCGCCGCCGCCTGGTGATCGCGCGGCCATCGGTGCTCGATTCCCTGGGCGACCTGGTGGACGACCACGAGACCGTAGCGCTGTCGGAAGACACGCCGGCCCATCCGGTTCAGGAATTCCAGCTCGCGAGCCGTGTCGTGGACCAGGCGCGCAGCCGGCTGGAGATGGAAGTCGGGCTGAAATACCGGAACCGCTCGTCGGCCTGGCTCATCGTTGACGGTCCGCTGGCCCTGAATCCGCTCTGGGCCTGCGATCCCCGCATGATCGGGGTCGTGAAGACCCATCCGACCTTTCCGTTCGAGGGAAGCGATCTGGAGCAATACCGGCATATGCCGGCCGGCAGTCGCTCACCGATCTTCGTGCCGCCGGGTAATGAGATCTCACCGGTGTATTCCTGGGGACTGCGGCTCTGGCCCTGGGAAGGGAAAGACGCTCTGCACGGGCTGGTTCGGGTCGAGGCCGCGCCGACCGATCAAACGGTGGCCCACGTGGATGAGCTCTCGCGCTGGATCCTCGCCGAACGGGCGCCTGTCAGTACCCCGGATACTCGGTGGGATCGGTTACTCTACGGAATTCGCGCGGTGGAGGAGTATCTCCGCTCGAGCGGAGAGCGTTAGGTCGGAAACGCCAGTTTGATGGTGGGCTCCGCCCGTAATGAAGCATCGAGCCGGCGTTCGTGAGCAGCGAGGAGGTCGCTCCGGCTGAGTATCCCCAGTAGTCGGTTGCTGCCGTCGTCCGCAATCACCAGCACCCTTCCCACTCGTTCGTGCACCATGAGATCCGCCGCCTGACGGAGAGAATTCCACTCATAGACCACCACCGGGCGGCGACGCACCAATTCCCGAAGCTTTGAAGCGGGGGACGCCGTTGGGTCCAGCAAGTCTCTGCGAGTCAGCAATCCGATCAGGGTGCCATCGCCGTTTACGATGGGGAACCCTTGGTGGGTGGCACCTCCCGCTCCGCTCACCAACCAGCCGCGGGTTTCCTCGAGAGTCTGTTCCGCTCCCAGGCTGATCACCTTGCGAGTGGCACGATCGCCCGCGAACACCTGTGACAAGTAGTCCACAGAATATTCGGTAATGACGGGGATCCCGCGTCGGGCCAGCCGCTCCGTCATGATCGTGTGTTGCATGCGGAGCAGAGAGATGAGGTAGGCCCCGGTGCAGCCGGCCAGGAGCGGCATGAGGGCGAGCGGCTGACGAGTCGTCTCGAACGCAAATACGACTGAGGCGAGAACCGCGCGGGAGGCGCCGGTGAACATCGCCGCCATGCCGACGAGGGCAGCGATCCTCACATCCAATCCGATGCCGGGGAAGACAGCGATCGCAACACTTCCCAGCACCGAGCCGGCTCCTCCACCGATGGTAAAGAGAGGAGCCATGGTTCCACCGGCCGTTCCACTGCCCAGCGCCACCGCCCAGGAAACAAATTTGAGTATCGCCAGTACCAGTACGGCCTTTCCGACGACCATTCCGGCCAGGATCCCCTCGATGTTGTCGTACCCGACGCCGAGCGTGTGGGGCTCGAGCCAGCCGACGATGCCGACCACGATGGCACCGAGCGCGGGCCACCACATCCAGTGAATCGGCAACCGTTCGAAGGCATCCTCGATCCGGTAGAGAGCCTGAGTCGCCAGCACTGAAATCAGTCCCACCACGCCACCCAGTATCACGTAGGCTGTTAACGCTTCACCGCCGGGCGGCGCGATGATGTCCGGCACCGGGAACACCGGAGCGATGCCGTGAAAGAGGTATCGAATCGCGGTGGCCGCGGCGGTGGCGAGCGCCACGGGAGCCAGCGAGCGAGGCCGGTACTCGAACAACAGGAGCTCGATCGCGAGCAGGGTGGCGGAGACCGGTGCTCCGAAGGTGGCGGCCATCCCCGCCGCGGCGCCCGCGGCAAGCAGGGTCTTACGCTCGTCCGCCGTCACCCGGAGCACTTGGCCCACCATCGAGCCCAAGGCTCCGCCGCTCGCGATGATCGGTCCCTCGGCGCCGAATGGGCCCCCGGTCCCGATGGAGATGGCGGTGGAGATGGGTTTCAGCGCGGTGACTCGAGCCGCGATCCTGCTTTCGTTCCGGAGGATCCGCTCCATTACCTCGGGAATGCCGTGGCCTCTGATGGCTGGCGAGCCGTATCGGGCGATGACTCCCACGATCAGCGCGCCGGCGATCGGAACCAGCATGACCCAGGGACCCAACCCGTTGGCCGCTGGAGAGGTGAACCGGGCGGAGAACCTGCCGTAGAACGCGATGTTGGTGATCAGGGCGATCAGGGCGGTGAGCGCTTCCGCCAGGAGGCCGGCTCCGATAGCGATGAGCACGGCGGCGGCGCACACGAAGAGGAGACGACGATCCGCCGCGCGAGTCTCGAGCGGCGCGATCACGCCGGATGAGGATGAGTGCTCTGCCACGAAGTCTAGGCCGCCTGCAGCGTAAGCGGCTGCAGACACCGGCTGCACTTCACGGCGCGCGGTACCCGGTAGGAGGAACCGGTGAGTCCCAATCGCTGCTCTGCGCCGCAGAAGGGACAGGCCCCGGTCGCCCGGTGGAAGAGTTCTCGCGTCAGGCCGCGGCGCACTCCAAACACCACGCCCGCCACCAGGGCGGCGGGCGGGAAGAAGAGGTGCACCAGTGGAATCGGCAGCGTGAGCAGCGCCATGCCGAGTCCGACCGCCGGTCCTAGCGCCCCTCGCTTCAAACGCTCCCCCGGAGTCAGCACCTGGATTTCGACCTGGGCCGTGGTCGGTTTCATGCCGAATCCTTCGAGCGGCAGCGTCTCACTGCGAAGGTTCACGACTGCCGCTCCCGCGCTGCGACGGGTGCTCCACCCGCCTGCGCTACCTGGCGCCCGGTCCGGAGGTGCTCCAGACGGTACTCCGCCTCGAGACTCTCCCGGTCCCGGCCGATCGTGGCCACAGCAAGGGGAACTCCACCCGCCATGTAGCGCTCCTCCCATCCCCCCTGCGGTAGTCCGTGGTGCCGTTCGATCCCGTCCCACCGCTCCGCATGACCCACGTAGTTGATCTTCGTATCGTAGTGCTGGCTCCAGAAGAAGGGCACCGCCTCGAAGGGCTCTCTTGCCCCCAGGATGTTACGCGCCGCGGTCTGTCCCTGCCGCTCGGCAACCACCCAGTGCTCGACCCTGATCAGGCTCCCGGTATGTGGATCCGGCCAGCGGGCGATGTCTCCCGCCGCGAATACGCCCGGAAAGCTGGTTTCGAGGAACTGATCGACCTGGACTCCCTGGTTGATCACCAGCCCAGCTCGCTCGGCCAAAGCCGTCGCGGGCCGCACTCCGACTCCGATAACGACGAGGTCCGCGGGATGAACGCTGCCGTCGTCCAGGGTGACGCTCTTCTCGGCGATCGATGCGGAGGTCCTGCCCAGGCGGAAGACGACGCCCTTCTCTTCGTGGAGCCGCTGGATATGGGCACCCAACTCCGGACCGAAAACCCGCTCCAGAGGGCGGCTGTCCGGCGCCACCACATGAACCGCGATATCCCGGGCCCGTAACGACGCGGCGACCTCCAGCCCAATGAAGCTTGCCCCGATCACGACCGCATTTCTCGCCGAGCCGGTTGCCGCGATGATGGCGCGACAGTCGGAGAGAGATCGCAGGTAATGCACATGGGGCTGCTCCGCGCCCGGCAGGTTGAGTCGCACTGGACTGGCGCCGGTCGCGAGCAGGAGGGCATCGAAGCTGAAAGATCGGCCGTTCTCGAGCGAGAGAGTCTTCATCTTGGGGTCCAGCCGAGTGACCGGACTGCCCAGCTCCATCCGGATTTGCAACCGGTCCCAATCCTCCCGCGGCTTGAGCGGCAGCCAATCCTCCGGGGCGGTTCCCGCCAGGTAGTCCTTCGAGAGGTTAGGGCGGTCGTACGGCTCCGCCGGCTCGGCGCCGATCATGGTGATCCGGCCGGGGTATCCCTCCTGGCGCAATGTGAGTGCGGCTGCCGCACCGGCCGCACCCGCGCCGACGATGACAACCTGCGACGGCGCCTTCGGGGAAATCGTCCTGATGGCGGGCGCCGACACCGTGTCGCTGCGCCTCCCCGTGACGTAGATCATGCCGAGCTCATGCTTGACGTTATAGCAGGGAATCGGCGACAGCGCCGGGGCTCGCAAGACTTCTCCGGTCCGCAGGCTGAAGCAGGCATGGTGCAGGGGACAGCGCACGGTGTCATTCACCAGAATTCCCTCGTTGAGCGGCCCGCTGTAGTGGGTGCACCTGGCTCCCACCGCGAAGAAGCGGGCCCCCCGACGAGCGATGAGAACCGCGTCGTCGCCAAAGTGACCGAGGAGCATTCCATTATCGGGAATCCGATCATCCGGCACGCCCTGACGGAGATCGGGGCCCGGCGCTGCCTGATCGTGAGAACTGGCCATATCAGCCTTCCGAGAAGAAGAATCGAGCGTCCACGTCCTGTGCTTCCATAGCGCCTACCAGATCATCTACCGCGCGTCGAATGGCCCGGAGCCGTCTCTGGGGCATGCCGCCCAGCCCATACAGGAGACGTCCCTGGGTCGGCTCAGGAGCAACCGCGCAGAGGCTCACCGCTCGCTCGGTCAGCTCGATGCGGACGAAGCGACGGTCGTTCTGTAGTCGTACCCGGCTGACCAGGCCCCGTCGCTCCAGGCGGTCCACGAGCAGCGAGGCGCTGCTGGGGTGAATTAGGAGCACCTGGGCCAGCTGTCCGGTCGTCAGGGGACCGGTCTTGGCCAACGTCTTGAGTGCCCAGAGCTGAGGCGCCGTGAGGCCGTAGGTCCGGCGAACATCGTGGGAATAGACCTCCAGGGCCCGAACGATGCGCCGGAGGCCGACCACGATGCTGGTGATGTCGGGTAGCCGGGAGACGGCGGCGGGCCGCCGGCGGTTCAAGGCCGGCATGGTTCGGGGGCCAGATGCATTGATATCAACATATCTCAAATAATCCCCGATTTCCCGCCACGGCAAGGGTGCCCTTTAACCTCTTACAGATCGCAGGTCGTCACTTACCTTTCAGCCCGTGAAACTCGCTCACCTCGCCGACCTCCATCTCGGCTTCCGCCAGTATCACCGGCAGACCCCGACCGGCCTGAATCAGCGGGAAGCCGATGCCGCCGATGCGTTCCGTCGCGCCATCGATGGCGTCATTGCGGCCGCTCCGGAGATCGTGATCATCGCGGGCGACCTCTTTCATTCGGTCCGCCCGACCAACCAGGCCATTCTCGTCGCATACCAGCAGTTGTACCGGCTGCGACAAGCGCTGCCCGACTCTCCCGTGGTTCTCATTTCCGGGAATCACGACTCGCCGCGATCGCAGGAGACTGGATCGATCCTCCAGCTGTTCAAGACGCTCGACGTGCATGTCGTCGATCAGGGTTGGGAATCGATCCCGTTCAAGGAATTGAACCTCAGGGTCATGGCGGTGTCCCACGAGGCCCTGGTCGGTCCCGAGCGACCCAAGTTCCGGCCTGATGGAACGGAGCGATATCAGGTTCTGGTGCTTCACGGCGAAGTCGAGGGCGTATTCCCCGCCGATCGCTCGGCGGTGGACTTCGGAGGCGCCTCGCTGCAACCAGATGAGCTGACCGGGGAGAACTGGAGCTACGTCGCCCTCGGTCATTACCACGTCCAGCACCAGGTCGGCCCGCGAGTGTGGTATAGCGGTTCCCTGGACTATGTGAGCACCAACCCGTGGGGTGAGCTCAAGGACGAAGCGGAACGAAAAGTCGAAGGGAAAGCCTGGCTCCTGGTCGATCTCCAATCAGGCAAGGCCGAGCGCAAGCCGGTACCGCTGGCGCGACGGGTGATTGACCTGCCCAAGCTGGACGGGATCGGGTTGGTAGCGGCGGAGCTGGATGCTCTCGTCGCGGAGGCGGTTGCCAACGTACCGGGCGGGATCACCGACGAGGTGGTGCGGCAGGTAGTGTATAACGTCCCCCGGAGTGTGGGGCGCGCGATGAACTACCAGACGGTCCGGGCCTACAAGGCCCAGGCGCTGCATTACCAGCTCGATCTCCGCCGACCCGAGATTCAGCGGCAGGTAGGAGTCGGCGCTCCCGGTCGCAGACAGACTCTGCCGGAGATCGTGGAGACCTATCTGAACCGTCGCGACCTGCCGCCCGATATCGAACGTGACGCGCTGGTCCAGACCGGAACCCAGATCATGACCGCGATCGAGCGGGAATGGGCTCAAGGCGGCTGATGCACATCGAACGCCTGCGTCTCGTCAACTTCCGCCAGCACGAGGACACCGAGCTGGTCCTGGGCCCCGGTCTCACCGGGATCGTCGGACCCAACGGGGCGGGGAAGACCACACTGCTCGAGGCGATCGCCTGGGGGCTCTACGGAGCGGAAGCGGCGCGGGGCACGAAGGAGACGATCCGCAGGCGAAGCGCTTCTCCCCGGGCACCGGTTCGAGTCGAGTTGGAGTTCAGCCTGGGAAGCCATCGCTATCGCGTGGTGCGCGGGCTGAGCACGGCCGAGCTGTATCAGGATGGGGATCCCACCCCGGTGGCTCACAGTCTGGTCGAGGTCACCGCGCGGGTCGGCCGGATGCTCGGCATGGCCCGCGAGGAATTCTTCAATACCTATTTCACCGGGCAGAAGCAGCTCGCGGTCATGGCCGCTATGCGCCCGGTCGAGCGGGCCCAGTTCCTCTCCCGTGTCCTCGGCTACGATCGATTGCAGCTCGCGCAGGAGCGAGTGCGGGAGCATCGTCTGTCGGTGCGGGCCAGGGTTGGGGCGCTTCAGTCGAGCCTGACCGATCCCGCCGAGCTTGCGGCCGAAGAAGAGCGGGCCCAGAACCGATTGGACGGTGCGCAGGAGGCCGTTGCTCGGGCCCAAGAGAATCACGAGCGAGCCGAACAGCGGAGAGCCGAGGTTACGCCGCGCTGGGAGGCCAGTCAGCGGCTTCAGGAGCAGATTCGAGTCCTCGAGGGCGAGTTCCGGTTGGCGGAGCACAAAGTCCAGGCTGCGCGGGAGACCTTCCAGCGCCTCGATCGCCAGCTGGTCGCCGCGAACGAAGCGCGCGGCCGTCTCGACGCAATGCGGGCCTCGCTTGAACCGCTGGCGGCGCTGCGCGCCGAGCGCTCCAAACTCGACGGCGAGGCAGAGCGTCATGCGGTCGCCCGGGCCGCCACGGCTCAACTGCTCGAGGTCCGCAGCTCGTTGAGACAGGTCGAGGAGCGTATCAATCGGCTTCCGCCGCCCGAAGAGGTCGCGCACGGGGTCGAACGAGCCGACCAGGTCCGCCGCCAGTTGACCCAAATCAGCGAGGAAGCCGAGGAGAAGCGGACCGCCTGGGTGCGAGACCTCCAGGATGCGAGAACCAAGCGAGAGGGTCTGCTCGACCAGTACAAAGACTTGAAGGAACAGCAGCAGCGGATCACCGCCGCAGGCGCCGAAGGAATCTGCCCGACCTGCGCCCGTCCCCTGGGCAAGGAATACGAGAACGTCGTCGGCATGCTGGATCGCCAGCTGCAGGACGTGCTCTTCAACGGCAATTACTACAAGCAGCGCATCGAGCAGCTGGCGCATGAGCCGCCGGAGCTGCAGGATCTCGATCGCCAGATCGAGGCGCTGGAGAAGGAGTCGGCGACGGCCGCGGCTGAAGGTGGACGACAACAGGCGTTGGCGCAGGAAGGCCCGGTGCTGGCCCGCGAGCAGGGCCGGCTGATCGCGCGGATTCGGGAGCTGGAAAGTGTCGTGGCCCAGGAACCCAAGGGATACGATCCCGCCCGCCACGCGGAAGTCCGTCGGCTGATCGGGGAGTTGGAGCCACTCGAGTTGCAGGCCGAGCGGCATCGGGCGATGGCAGAGCGGGCCGAGGTTCTGGTGGGAGAGGCAGAAGCGGCCGAGCGCGAACTCTCGATCGTAGAGACGCACGCGCTGGAATTGCGGCATCGGATGGATTCGTTGGGCTACACCGAGGCCTCCTTCCTCGAGGCCCGGAGCGCCCACGAGGCCGTCGAGCAGGAGCGCCGCGAAGCGGAAATGATGGGCATTCGCGCATTAGTGGAAGTTGAGGCGGCGAAAGATGCTCTCGCAGCGGTGCAACGACGCCGCGCCGAGCGGGCAGCGCGAGAAGAAGAGCTTCGTCAGGCGGCGAAATCACTGGCATTGCATAACGAGCTGGATCGGGCGTTCACCGATCTCCGGACCGAGCTGAATCTCCAGTTGCGCCCCGACCTCTCGGAGCTGGCGAGCGGATTCCTTCGGGACCTGACCAATGGCCGGTATACCGAGATGGAGCTGGACGAGGACTACATGGCGACACTCCTCGATGGCGGTGAGGCCAAGCCGGTCATCTCGGGCGGTGAAGAAGACATCGCGAACCTGGCACTGCGGCTCGCCATCAGCCAGATGATAGCGGACCGTGCCGGCCAGCCGCTCTCGATTCTGTTCCTGGATGAGATCCTCGGCTCGCTGGACGAGGAGCGCCGCCTCGCCGTAATCGAGCTGCTTCGGAGCCTGGCGGATCGCTTCCCCCAGGTGATTCTTATCACCCACATCGAACCGATGCGGGATGCGGGCTTCGATCGGATCATCCGGGTCGAGTACGACGCGGATCGCGGCGTCGCGCAGGTGCACGACGAGCCGGAAGGAGTGTTGGATGGCCTGGCAGCTTGATCGCGATCTCTACGGTCCGGAACGGCCGACGGTCAAGGACATCGAGCCCCTGAACCGGGTCTTTTCGGAGTCGTTCACCGATCGCTATCGGCGCGACGGGCTGCTCGGAGTGCGAGTACCCCACCTCAATCCCCTGATCTGGCGCTACGCGCTGGAGGACGCGGGAGACGGTGCGATGGTCTGGCGCGACGGCGATGGCGAGCTGGTGGGGTTCAACGTCGTGCACTTCTCTGGCAGCGAAGGGTGGATGGGCCCGCTCGCCGTGCGTCCCGACCGTCAGGGGATTGGTCTCGGCAAGGAGATGATCCGCTCGGGCATCGACTGGCTGCGGGAGAAGGGGGTGCAGACCATCGGGCTCGAGACCATGCCCCGCACCATCGAAAACATCGGCTTCTACAGCAGGCTGGGATTCCTTCCCGGGCATCTCACCATCACGCTGACCCGTGACCTGCCGCGCAAACCGGGACTGGCCCCGGAACTCGCCTCCCACGCGGCGGCCGCGCGGGTGGACCGGGTGCTGGAATGCCGCACGCTGACGACGCGCCTCGCGCCGGGCATCGACTTCGCTCGCGAGATCCAGCTCACCCTCGAGCTCAAGATCGGCGATGTGGCACTGGTCCGGCGAGACGGCGGCGCGCTCGGCGGATTCGCGCTGTTCCACTCGGCCCCGCTCGCGGCGGGACGCCCCCAGGACGAGTTGCGAATTCTCAAACTGGTGGCGGAGGATGTGGAGAGCTTCGAAGCGGTGATCGGAGCCGCGGAAACCGCGGCGATGGGATTGGGCCTGCGGCGACTCAGCCTGCGCTGCCAGACCGGATACTGCAACGCGTACCTGCGACTGATCCAGGCCGGCTACCGTACCCACTGGACCGATCTTCGCATGACCCTCAACGGTCATCCCGAAGTCGTTCCGGCCGCCGGTGCGGTGGTGATGTCGAACTGGGAGATCTGAACTGCAGGAGACGGGAGACAGGAGAAGGGAGACGGGAACAGCGTGAGAAGTGAGAGGTGAGAGGTTGCTGACTTCGCCGACCCCTTCTCACCTCTTACATCTCACATCTCACGTTTTTGCTTTTCCCGTCTCCCCTCTCCCGTCTTCCGTCTCCCTGCCCGTCTCCCTCAACCCCCACCACCTCACAAACAGCGCTCCGGCCAGTCCCAGCAGCAGGTGTACGGCGCTCCCTGCGGGCCCCAACGGGAAGAGAAAAGTGAAGCAAATCCAGAGCGTGAGCGAGAGCACAGCAGCCACAGGCAAGAGGGCCATCATGACCTCCGAAGTCGTGATTGACGATGAGGCATGGAATTCCTATCTTGTGCTTCGACGGCATCGGGGAGACCCGTTATTGAGCCAACAGGTCCGATGAAGGGCCCAAATACCGTGACTGATGTCAGGCCCCCCGGGGGAAGACAGACGCTATGGTGAGGGCGCCACGCATTCTCGTCGGGCTTCAATAAACCCTCTCCGATGTCGCCGTAGTTGCTTCGAGGCGCCGGCCCCTGGTCGGCGCTTCGTTGTTTCCGGCGCTCAGGCTTGACTCCCGGTAGGTCGTTGACATCTTCCACCACTCTTTGGCTGGATTGACCGATGCCTCTGGCGGCCGTCACCCGGCGCGTCCATTTCAATGCGGCGCACCGTCTCTATAATCCGTCTCGCTCCGACGCATGGAATCAGCAGATCTTCGGTGTCTGCAGCAACCCCAACTACCATGGGCATAACTACGAGATGGATGTGACCGTCGAGGGGCCGATCGACCCCGAGACCGGCTACGTCATCGATATCAACGTACTGAAGAACCTGGTCGAGGAGAAGTTGCTCCATCAGCTCGATCACAAGAACCTGAACCTGGATGTCACCTGGTTCCATGAGTTGATTCCCACGGCTGAAAACATCGCCGCTGTCTGCTGGAAGGTGCTGGCTCCGGAGCTCCCTGCCGGCCGCCTGCTGCGCATCCGTTTGTGGGAAACGCCGAGGAACTATGTCGAATATGAAGGTCGCTAAGCGGGCGCGGACGACGTCGTTCCAGACGGAAGTCCGCACCATCCTGAGCGCTTTGGGTGAGGATCCGGAGCGCCCCGGTCTGCTCAAGACTCCGGAGCGAGTGGAAAATTCACTACGCTGGCTGACCCGCGGTTACGAGATGTCGGTAGCCGACGCGGTAGGAGACGCGGTCTTCGAGGAGAACCACCAGAGCATGATCCTGGTGCGTGACATCGAGCTTTATTCCCTCTGCGAGCACCATCTGCTGCCGTTCTTCGGCCGGGCCCACGTGGCCTACATCCCCGATCGCCGCATCGTCGGCCTCTCCAAGCTGCCCCGCATCGTCGAGGTCTTCGCCCGGAGGCTGCAGGTGCAGGAGCGTTTGAGCGACCAGATCGCCGATGCGATCATGGACATCATTCAGCCCCATGGCGTCGGAGTGCTCATCGAGGCGACCCACCTCTGCATGGCTATGCGGGGCGTCGAAAAACAGAACTCCCGTACCGTCACCAGCGCGGTGCGAGGCATCTTTCGCAGCGACCTTCGTTCCCGCGAGGAGTTTCTCCGTCTGGTGCATGGGCGCCCGCTCGAATGAGCGGTCTGGTGGGGCGGCTCGCGGTGGTGACCGGCGCCTCACGCGGAATCGGTCTCGCCGTGGCTCAATCGCTCGCCGCGGAAGGTGCTACTGTCGTTCGGCTGGCCCGCAGTCTCAAGGACGGTACCCGGGATCGATTCCGCGATGTGGCCTGCGATCTGACCCAGTCCACGGATGTTGTTCGCGCCAGCACCCGCATTCTGGGAGACTTGGGTACGCCCCATATCCTGGTGAACAATGCGGGCGCGTTTCTGCTCAAGGCTTTTGGCGCAACCGACCCGGCCGAGCTCGATCAACAGATCGCGGCGAACCTGAAGGCGCCGTTTTTCGTCGCCCAGGGATTTCTCCCGGCGATGGCCGGAGCCGGGGACGGCCTGGTCCTCACGATCGGCAGCGTCTCCGATCATCATGCCTATCCGGAGAACGCGGCATATGCCGCGAGCAAGTTCGGGCTCCGGGGCCTGCACGAAACGCTCGCCGCGGAATATCGGGGCACCGGAGTGCGGTTCACCCTGATCTCTCCAGGACCGACCGACACGAAGATCTGGGATCCGATCGATCCCGATCACCGGCCCGGGCTGCCGCACCGGAGCGAGATGCTGCACCCGGAAGATGTGGCGGCCGCCGTCCTGTTCGCGGCGACTCGGCCGTCGCGCGCTACCGTAGAATGGATCCGTCTCATGCCCACGCCGGCGAGCGGGCGCTGAGCCGTAGCCGAATCGAATCACGCACTCCTCTCACCTGGAATCCATGAGTCGACTCGCTTTGCGAAGCACCTGGCGCGCAGCTCTCCTGGGAAGCACGCTGTGCACTTCGTCGCTCCCGGCGCAGGTCAAGCTGCCGCCCCTTCCCGATTCGACCGGATGGGGCGTCCACGTCCTCACGGTGGCGCGAGACCCGCGCGGCGGACTGTGGGTCGGCACCTACGGGCAGGGCATCCTGCGCCTCCGCCCTGGCGCAAACTCGTGGGAACGGATTCGGAGCGACACCACCGCGACCAGCCTCTCATGGGATTTTGTCCATGCTTTCGGCTTCGGGAGCCGGGGTGAGATCTGGTACGGCACTGTGGGGAATGGCTGGGGAGTTTCCAGCGATGACGGGGCCACGTGGACCAACTGGACGTTGCAGCAGCTCGGTCCCGAATGGCAGTACGTGGCTCCCAACGGCATCGCCACCCGGGGTGATACGGTGTGGATCGGGACGGCCGACGGGATCCAGGTTACCAGCGACGGCGGGCACCACTGGATCGCACTCGGCGACAAGGCCGGCCCCCCTGCGAAGGGACCGGCCGATACCGCGTTCGAGATTCTCAACAACGAGTATGTGAAGCGCCTGGGGCTCGATCGACGGGGGGTCCTGGTGACGACACCCAAGGGGAACGAGCTGGTCACGTCCACTGCCGAAGGCTGGGCAAGCCAGAGCCTGCCAACGGCCGCCTTCGCTCCCCTGAACCGCATCGTGATCGAAGGGCAAGCCGTGAAGGGAACGCAATGCGGACTTCGCCTCGCGACCGACACCATGCCGTGCTACACCCGCGCCTCCAAGGCGGCCGATCCCCCACGCGCTCTCCTGACGACCTGGTTCGCGCGCCCCATCGACCGGTCGGACAACTCCTATATCGATCAGACCTATCGCTACGGTTCGACGATGGGCGGCAACTTCCAGCAGCATCAGGGGGTCGAGTTCAATAATCCCGATGGGACGCCGGTGCATGCGATCGCCGCCGGGAAAGTGGTGTATGCCGGGCCGGCGGAGGCGGGCGCCCTTACCGTCGCCATCCGGCACGACACCACGGTGACCGGTGCCGATGGGAAGCTCCGGATCTTCTCGGTCTACTACCACAACTCGTCGCTGGCGGTGAAGGTGGGACAGCGGGTCGCCGCGGGGGCCGTGATCTCCTACGTGGGCAACACCGGCCGCGCGACAAACGACCATCTCCACCTCGAGGTGCACGCGTCGCCGACCGACTCGGTTCCGGCCATCGTGGATTCGCTGCAGCGGTTCCCTCTCTATACCACCAATCCCGAGTTGTGGATCGAACCCTTGCCCGGGACCGGAATCGTGGCGGGACAGGTCTTCAACGCTGCGGGAGAGCCGGTTCCCCAAGCCCGGATCTACGGGCTGGTGAAGCCGGAGCCGATCGAAACACCCTTTTCCTACGCCGAGACCTACGGCGATAAGGCCCATCCCCACCCGTTGTATGGAGAGCATTTCGCGGTGGGCGATGTCCCCCCGGGGGTTTACATCATGGGAACGGAGATCGAGGGGAAGAAGGTCTTTCGCAGGGTGACGGTGGAGGCGGGGAAGCTGAGCTGGGTGGTGTTTAAGCCGTAGTGGTCTGAGGTCTGAGGTCTAAGGTCTGAGGTCTGAGGTCTGAGGTCGAGGTCGATAATCGATGACCTCGCGTCCCGAGGGGGCGTTTGTATTGCTGACTCGTCTTTCGAACCTGGGACCTCAGACCCTAGACCCTAGACCCTAGACCTTTGACCATGGACCCCCGACCACTTACCCGTCACCATTACCCAAGTGTTCATCGAACTCACCGACCACCTCCGCTGTCCCGCCCCGCATGAAGAGGCTTTTCTCGTGCTCGTCCCCTATGAGATGGACGGGCGTATGATCGTGCGCGGTGTGCTGGGCTGCCCGATCTGCCAGCGTGAGTTCCGAATCAATCGCGGTGTTGCGGTCTTCGAGCTGAGCGGGCGCACTGGGGAGGCGGCCCCTGCTCTGACTAGCTCGGTCCCAGCGGAGGCAATCGTCGCTTTTCTGGGGCTCGAGGGCCCGGGTGGATATCTGGGGCTTTTCGGCGGCGCCTCGGGGTTTGCCGAGGGTCTGGAGACGGCTCTCCCCGGCGTACACCTGGTGGCGCTTAATCCACCCGAAGCGTGGACCTCGTCCCCTTCAGTAAGCGTCCTCCATGGACCAATGGCACCCATCAAGTCGCGATCCTTGCGTGGGGTGGTGCTGGGTGGTGATCTCGGATCCAACCCGGAGTGGCAGAAGGAGGCGGCTCGCTGCGTGCTCCCGGGCCTCAGAGTCGTCGGGGAGGGAACTCCGCCGCGGCTGCCGGAGGTGGAGCTGCTGGGCGATGCAGGCGGCTGGTGGGTGGCGCGAAAGGGCTAGCGAGCGGGACCGCTAGACATCGTGCGAGCCGCCGACTGGCTCGGCATAAAGCGCTTCGATCTGGACCTGATAGTTCCGCTCTACGACTCTCCGCTTGACCTTGAGGGTCGGTGTCAGCTCTCCTCCTTCGATGCTGAAGTCGCGGGCCAGCAGCATCACCTTCTTCGGCATTTCAAAGTGGGCCAGGTCGCGCAACTCCTTCTTCATTTCCCGCTCGATTTTGTCTCCCGCCTGAGGAAGTTGAACGAGGCTCGCCTCGTCGGCGAAGGTGAGATTCTTGGCCTGGGCCCAAGCCTTCAGGTTATCCATGTTGGGCACGACGAGCATGACGGGGAACTTGCGCTTGTCCCCGATCATGACAGCGTTCGAGACGAACTTATTACTCTTGACCCGGTTTTCGATTGGTTGTGGGGCGATGTTCTTGCCCCCGGCGGTGACGATGATGTCCTTCTTCCGGTCGGTGATCTTGAGGAATCCATCGGCGTCGAGCAGTCCGATGTCTCCGGTGTGGAACCAGCCATCGGCGTCGATCGCTTCTTTGGTCGCATCCGGCTTGTTGTAATACCCCTTCATGATGTGAGGACCCCGGGTCAGGATCTCTCCATCCGAAGCGATTTTCACCTGGACTCCGGGGATTGGCCGCCCCACCGTGCCCAGCTTCAGGTGGTCGAAGGTGTTGACGGCGATGACCGGCGACGTCTCGGTCAACCCGTATCCCTCCAGTATCGGCAGTCCTGCCGCGTAGAAGAACTTCGCGATCTCGGCCGATAGCGGGGCCCCCCCGGACACGAAGATCCGGAGCCGACCTCCCGTCGCCGCCTGCAGCTTGCCGAACACCAGGCGATCGGCAATTCGCTTCTTGAAGCTCAGGCCTCCGGGCACCGGCCTGCGTGCCAGGGTGTACTCCGCCCAGCGCTCCGCGGTTCTTTTTGCCCAGAAGAAGATCCGGCGCTTCACCGTCGAGCCCGCCAGCGCGCCCTCCAGGACCCGGGCATAGATCTTCTCGTACAGTCGCGGCACCGAGGCCACGATCGTCGGCCTCCGTTCCTTCATCTCAGCCGAGACGGCATCGATGCTGGAGGCGTAGTTGATGATTGCCCCACAGTGGAACATGCAGTAGTGGCCGAGCATCCGCTCGAAGACATGGGAGAGCGGCAGGAAGGAGAGGCACTCGTCCGACTGGGGTTTGACCTCCACGACGCTCATGGAGGCCACCACGTTCGAGGTGATGTTGCCGTGAGTCAGCATCACGCCCTTGGGGTCTCCGGTCGTTCCCGAGGTGTAGATCAGCGTCGCGAGATCGTCGGGACCCACCTCCAGCGCCTCTTCGCGCCAGCGGGGATATTTGGCGAGCGCAGCCCGTCCCCTGGCGATCACATCGCTGAAGGAGAGGACGTCCCGTCCGGTCGCATCCTGGTCGATGGCGATCACGTGACGCAGCGCCGGCGTGACGTCGGGGTGCCTGATGGCGAGAATCTTCTCGAGCTGGGAGCTGCTCGACACGATGATGGCCGCGGCGCCCGAATCGCGCAGGATGTATCCGATATGCTGCGGCGGGAGTGTGGGGTAGATCGGCACGTCCGCGCAGCGCGCCGCGAGGCAGGCATAATCGGTCCAGGCCCACTCCGGCCGGTTTTCCGAAAGCAAGGCAACCCGATCGCCGGGCTTGAGACCCAGTTCGCGAAGCCCAGCCGCGAGGCACTGCACCTGGTCCAGCACGAGGCGGTAATCGAAGTCGGTCCAGGTCCCGTTGAGCTTGGCCCGCATCGCGACCGCACCGGCCGGATATCGGTCGATCGCGCCGAAGAAGATCTCGTTGAGCGTTCGCTGGGAGGTCATTGGAACCTCACGATGAATCGCTGGCCGGAGCCTGGGACGACGGCCTGACTGGGGCGGAAGGCGAACACCTCAACGATGACGCTGTCGGGCTGAACCACCCCGTTGGTGCGACGAATGGTTACGTCGGTCAGCGGGCTTCCGTCAGTGCCGGTCTCGGCGCGGAGCGACATACCGCCACCCTGAAAGTGCACCAGCCCGAGACTGGGGAGACTGTCGAAAACCACATAGCTGATCGACGTACCGGGCACTCCGCCGGGTGGAACGAGAGTCTGCACCGCGGCATCGAGTGGGGCCGAAGCGGTGTCGGCATCGAGCACCGTCATCGTGTCGGGGCCGACGATCGCCAGCGTATCAGACGGGGGATGGACACCGATGTCGATGAGCGGAGAAAGCAGGCTGCCCACGTAGGCCTGGACCTGGCCCGTCCCGGTCAGGCTATCGGTGGTGAGCAGCCCGATGGAGTCCACTATCGTCAGCAGGGTTGGATCCAGTGTACGCCAGTAGACCGGCTCGTTGACCACGTCGCCGTTTTTGTCCAGCGCCTCCGCGACCAGGGTCAGCGTATCGCCCGGCTCCACCGCGGCACCGGCGGGCACTCGCACCTGGATGGCGATCACCCCATTTCCGGTGCTCGTCACATCGCTGCACGACAGCACGGCGAGCACCGCCACGACGTGGCGGAACTGTCTCACGAAGACTCCGAGGCCGCTTCCGTCTCGATTTCCCGCAGCGCCCCTTCGGCGTGCTGCACCCATCGGTCGGCGTCGGGGCCCTTGGGCGGCCGGGCGAGAAAGGCCCGGAGATGCTGAGCAGCTTCGGGAAGATCGCCCCTGGCCTTGAGGCGGAACGCGAGGCCGTAGTGGGCGCCGGAGAGGTTCCCATCAAGTTGCAGGGCCCGGCGATAAAAGCGGATGGCTTCCTCCGGCTGGCCCGTCTTGGTGAAGGCGATCGCCATGCTCTGGAGAATGCGCGGATCGTTGGGGTTGTCTCGCAGGGCAAGCCGGTAGGACGTCAACGCGGCTTCGAAGTCGCCCTGACGCTCGAGCGCCATTGCCTCATTGAGATAGTCCAGACGTTGGGGCCGGAGTGCTTCCGACTTTCCGCTGCCGAATAGCCGCCGCCAGATGCTCATCGCGTCAGACGGATCCTTGAGGAAAGCGGTGAGGAGAAAGGGGTTGGGCGTGCGTCCGTAAGATAGTCCCCGCAGAAAAGTGCCGCAACGCGGTTGATGGGTCGCTAGTGCACCAGTAGGTTACTGGTCCACCGCGGCACTATGAGGCGAAAGAACGTCTGCTCATGAAGCCCCCCACTTCTTCAGGCCCTCGCGGAGTGCTCGAGGTCGACTGGCCCTTCTTCGGAGAAATCTGCCGCGCCCTCGCTCTCAAGGTTGCGCGGGAGTTTGATCCCGAGGTGGTGCTGGGAGTGGCGAAGGCCGGCGTGATTCCCGGTGTGGTGGTCGCCTCGATCCTGCAGCGCGAGTTCACCTCGATGGTTGTTACTCGCAGGGACGAAGGGGAAGAGCCGGTGCTGATCGCCGGTCCCCCTTCCACCATCCGGGGACGCCGGGTCCTCATCGTGGATGAGACTTGCGATACCGGCAGCACGATGAAACTGGCGCTGAGCGAAGTCCGCGCGCTCAAGCCTGCAACGGTCAAGACGGCGGTTTCCTTCAAGACCGGGCCGTACCAGCCCGACTACTATGCTTTCGAGTCCGAAAACTTCATCATCCTGCCTTGGGATCGCGAAATCATTCAGGGCGGTGAGCTGGTAGTGCGGCCGGAATATGTGGGAAAGCTTCGGGAAGGTCGATAACGCGTCGAGCCTCGAGCCTTCTAGAATGCATAATCGCCTCGCCGACGCCATCACGTCTTCCCGCGCCGACTACACCGAAATCCGGCTGGAGCGCTCCTGGCTCACTGCGGTCGCCTACCGCGGCAGCCGGCTGGAGGGCGCCAACAGCAGCCTCGACCTGGGCGGCTTTGTCCGCTGCATGTCCCGCGGTTACGGCTGGGGTGCCGTGTCCTTCAACGGCCTGGAGCACCTCGACGCCATGGTCGCCCGGGCCCACGAGCTATCGCTCGCGGTTCGGCTGGATCAGCCGATTCGGCTGGCCGAGTTACCCGCCAGGCGCGATGACGTGCGGGCCGATCTGGACGGCGATGTTCGGGGAATCAGCCTCGCGGAGAAGCAGCAGCTGCTGGACCGGCTGAACCAGGAAATGCTCGCGGTGGACCGCCGGATCGTGGACACCCAGGCCGCCTATCGCGATGAAGTCACCGAGTACTGGTTTGCCAACTCCGACGGGACCATGCTCTACGAGCTGCGTCCTGACGTGACACTCTCGGCCGTGGCATTGGCGCGGGACGAAGGAGTCGTCGAGCGCGGCCTCGAATCCATCGGAGTGCGCGGCGGGTGGCGCTCGGTCCAGGAATGCGATCAGCTCTTTCGCACCGCAGCCCGCCGTGCCATCCAGCTGCTCACCGCGCCGCGAGTCCGCAGCGGAACCTACCCGGTGGTGCTGGATCCCCGGCTGGCCGGGGTCCTGGTTCACGAGGCCATCGGCCACATGAGCGAAGCCGACGTGATCGCGGACAACGCCGAAGCCCGCGCGATGATGACCATCGGACGGCGGTTCGGCTCCGAGCTGCTGACGGTGGGAGATGATGGCAGCGCGGCTGGCCTTCGTGGCTCACTCCCCTACGACGACGAGGGAACGCCGACCCAGAATACCCTCCTCATCCAGAACGGCGTGCTGGTGGGCCGGCTTCATTCCCGGGAGACCGCCGCGCGGATGAGCGAACGGCCCACCGGCAATGCTCGAGCGGTTTCCTTCCGCCATGCTCCGATCGTCCGGCTCACCAACACCTACATCGCGAACGGCAGAGGCACGCTGGATGACCTGCTCAAGGGCATCCGGTTCGGGGTCTACTGCTGCGACGCCCTGGGCGGGCAAACTCACCTCGAAAACTTCTCGTTCACCTCTGGCTATGGACACATGATCCGGGACGGGAAGCTCGCGGAGCTGGTCAAACCGATTGTCCTGGCTGGCAACCTGTTCAAGACGCTGGACCGGGTGGATTCCGTGGCCGGAGACTTTCGCTGGAACCAGCTCGGAGGCGGCTGCGGCAAGGGAGGCCAGGTACCGCTTCCGGTGGCGGAGGGCGCGCCCCACATCCGCCTGTCCGAAGTCGCCGTGGGTGGTGGCCAGTGATCGGCACTTTGCTGGAGCGAGCCGCGCGCCGGACTCAGGCAGCCGATCTCACCTTCAAATCGGACGAGACGCTCACGCTCGGCTTCGACGGCGGTCGACTCAAGTCGGCCGGTCGGCTGCAGGAGCGGGGAGTGAATCTCCGGGTGGTGGCAGGCGGGCGGATGGGTTTCGCCGGTACCACCGACACCGAGCCGGAGCCGCTGCTGGAGATGGCGCTGGCGTCGGCGGCGGTGGGCGAAGAAGTCCAGCTCGAGTTGCCCCGTCCCCAACCGCTGCCCCAGGTTACGACCCACTATCCTCGCGCGGCGGTCGCTACACTCGAGGAGCTCGCCCAGTTGGGGCAGGGCATCCACGACCGCCTCACCAGAGATGGTTGCCACATTCGCGTCTCGGTCGAGCGCTCGGTCGGATCGGTCAGGGTCGCGAATACCGCCGGAGTGGATGCCGGCTATGACGTGTCGTCGGTGAGCCTCGGCGCGGAGCTGGTCCGGATCCGCGGAGACGATGTGCTGACCATTCGTGAGTACTGGGCCGGTGGCGACCTTCCGGGCAATGCGGATCTCGAGTGGCTCGTCGGCGGGATACTGCAGCGACTGCAATGGGCCGAGCGGACGGCCGAGTCGCTCCATGGGGCGCTCCCGGTCTGCTTCACGCCGAGCGGGGCCGAGGCGCTTCTGCTTCCTCTACACGCGGCGCTGCAGGGCAAAGCCCTCCTGCATGGCGTCTCCCCCCTCATGGTCCGGGGCCGTGCCATCACCTTCGCGTCGAGCTTCTCGCTCACCGACGACCCGCTGCTGGATGGAAGACCGGGGTCGAGACCGATCGATGATGAAGGTGTGGTGAGCCGCCGCACATCGCTGGTCCAGCAGGGGAACGTGCAGGAGTTCATCTACGACCTGGAATCGGCGGGGCGAGCGGGCACTCAGCCCACCGGGCACGGCCGGAGAACAATCTTCGGGAAGCCTCAGGCCGCATTCAGCAACCTGGTCGTGGCACCGGGCGAATATTCGTTTCCCAATCTCCTCGGTCTCATCTCCAGCGGAGTGCTGGTAGACCGGCTCCACGGAGTCGGGCAGGGCAACCTCGTGAGCGGTACCTTCGCCAACCAGATCGCCACGGCGTATCGAGTTGAACAGGGCGAAGTCGTGGGGCGGATCGCCAGCGGCACGGTTGCGGGGAATGCCTACGAACTGCTGGGACGAATCACGACGCTGGGGCAGGATGCCCCATGGCGGGGGAGTACCTCGGTACCGGCTATGCTGGTGGAGGGGGTGACAGTTTCCTGATCAGAAGAGATAGATCCTGACCAACCGGTAGACTCCGTACAACGTCGCGAGTCCGATCAGCACAATTACTACTTCCCGCACCAGGTTCAGAAACCTCCGAATCCCTGCCGCGGGGTCGTGATCGATTCGTTTGTTGCTGCGAATGTTGTACGCGCACATCGAGCACTTCCGAGCACTCCAGTTCCCGCTCAGCCTCCGATTCCGAGGGCCTCACGGTAGGAATGTCCCTCGGCCATCCGCTCGTAGAGTACTTGCAGGGTTTCCGGCGCTCCGGCGAGGAAGCGACAGCGGTCGTCCCCCTTGGAGAGACACTCGACTTCCATCACGCCGAGCGTGGAATTGGAGACACGGCCCAGAACGTCGGCCAGCATGCCGCTGGAGAGGTGACAGGAAGGGTACTGCGCCCCGGCAGACGCATCCGCCTCGGACCAGTCGGAGGAGTCGAGAGCGATGACCGCCGGGGCGATGGGAGTGACGGTAAGGGTGCCCCATCCGGTTTCCCGGAAAAAGCCCGAGAGGGTCTCACCCAAGTGGCGCACATCGAGCCCGGCCGGGGAGTCGATGCCATAGCGACCCTGGAGCCAGCCCCGGTAGGCCTGAAAGACCGCCTCTCCGCCGGCAAATCCGGCCTCCTGCAGGTAAGCCGCTGTCTGAAGCCCGGTGTCACGCTCCAGGCTGGCGCGAAGCTGGTGCAAGCTCCGCCGACTCAGGGCGAGACAGTTGGGCGAGACGAGGAGAGCGGTGGCGGTCATCGGAGAAGCCGCGATTAGGGTTGGCGCAAAGTAGGAATGTCGGGGGTGGTACCGCAAGGTCAGTAGGTGATCAAGCGATTGCCAATTGAAAACTTGCAATTGTCAATTTTCAATGCTTCCCCTCGACCCTTCTGATGAGCTCCGCCTCATCAATCACCTCGATCCCCAGGCTCCTGGCCTTCTCCAGCTTGCTCCCCGCCTCTTCTCCAGCGACCAGTGCGTCGGTCTTCTTGCTCACACTGCCGGTCACGTGCCCCCCGGCCTGTTCGATCAGGCTCGCGGCCTTCTGCCGGCTCAGGGTCGGTAAGGTACCCGTCAAAACATAGGACTTGCCGCTCAGCGGTCCCCCCGACACGACGGCGCCGGCTTCGATCATCGGAAGCCCGGCCTGCCGCAGCCGCTCGATGAGCGAGCGATTGCGTGGCTCGGCGTAGAAGCTGACGACTGCTTCGGCGATGGTCGGACCTACGCCGGGAACGCTGTTGATCTGTTCGGCCGAGGCGTTCATCAGCGCCTCCATGCTGCCGAAGCGCCGCGCGAGAAGCTGGGCGATGTTCTTCCCGACGTGACGGATTCCGATGCCGAATAAGACGACCGAAAGGGGCTGATCTCGCGATGCGGCGATCGCGGCGACCAGCTGGTTGGCGGATTGCTTCGCGAAGCGTTCCAGCTCGACCAGCTGCTCCGCATTGAGCCGGAAGAGATCCGAGACATCCTTGATCAGCTTCGCATCGAGCAGTTGGCGCACCCTCTCGTATCCCAGCCCTCGGATATCCATCGCGTCGCGTGACGCGAAGTGGACAATTCCTTCGAGGACCCGGCCCGGACAGGTGGCGTTCGGGCAGTAGCGCATCGCCTCGTCGGGAGGGCGCTCGACGGGGGTCCCGCAGGCCGGGCACTTGTCCGGCATCCGGAAGGGGATTTCCGATCCATCCCTCCGCTCGCGGATCGGTCCGATGATCTGTGGAATCACTTCGCCGGCCCGCATGACCTCTACCCAGTCTCCGATCCGGATGTCTTTTTGCTCGATCAGGTCCTCATTGTGGAGCGTCGCGTTGGAAATGGTCACGCCGCCTACCTCGACCGGTTCGAGCCTGCCGTAAGGATTCAGCGCCCCGGTCCGGCCCACGTTGATCCTGATCTCCAGCAGCCTGGTCACCGCGACCTCGGGGGCGAACTTGCGGGCAATGGCCCAGCGCGGTTCCCGTCCCCCGACGATGCCCAGCTCCTCGTGCAGGGCCAGACGATCCACTTTCACGACGATGCCGTCGGCCTCGAAGGGCAGGGAACGGAGCGACTGCTCCTTGCTATCGGCCTCGTGCTGCGCTTCCTGAAGAGTCCGATGGCGCTTGCGATTGGGTTCCACCGGGAATCCCCACGACTCGAGCGCTTCGAGAATCTCCCATTGAGTCGTGGCTGCGAATTTCCCCTCGATGACCTCGACGTGAAAGGCAAACATCCGGAGTCGACGGCGCTTGGTGATCCGGGAGTCGAGCAGCTTGAGAGTGCCCGCTGCCGTATTGCGCGGGTTCGCGTAGAGGGGCTCTCCAGCCTCTTCCTGCTCCCGGTTCAGGCGCTCGAACGCCTGGCGGGACATGTACACCTCGCCGCGAACCTCCATCAGGGCGGGATGACCGGAGCCCTTCAGGATGAGCGGAACATCGGGGATGGTCTTGAGGTTCTCGGTGATGACCTCTCCCACCATGCCATTCCCCCGGGTTGCACCGCTCAGGAAACGGCCCCGTTCGTAGGTCAGACTGACGGCGGCGCCGTCGATCTTGATCTCGGTGGTATAGCCGCCGGCTTTCACTTCCGGGGTGAGGCGGGCATTTCTGGCCTCCCACGCCTCGAGTTCTTCGTTAGTGAAGGCATTGGCCAGGGAGAACATCGGCCGGAGGTGGGCGTGCTTGGCGAGGGCTGTTGCCGGTTCGGCCCCGACCCGCTGGGTTGGACTGTCGGCGGTGCGCAGTTCGGGGTGGGTCTGCTCCAGCGCCTGCAGCTCTCGGAGCATCCGATCGTACTCGGCGTCGCTGATTTCCGGCGCGTCGAGGACGTAGTAAGCGTGGTTGGCGCGATTGAGGGCTTGGCGGAGTTCGTCGGCGCGGGCGGAGGGCGTCATTGGCGAGTGGTGCGGGCGAACGGGCAGGCAGGGAGTAGGGGGTAGGGGGTGACTCGGGAGGCATAGGGATGACGCCCTACTCCCTACCACCTACAACCTACTCCCCCTCAACTAGCGCGCGGCGGCTTCCTGCCCGAGAACAGTAAGCGCCACCCCGACCAGCCGCTCGATTTCCTCGGCGCTGGCCTTGGCCAGGATGCCTTCGCTCCACGGGCCCTCCCGGGCGGCGAATTCATCGAGCAGCCGGCGGAGGAAGCCGATCAGCGCGGCGCGCTCCCGTTCGGTTGCCCGGTGGTTCGGGGACGACGCCTCGCCTACCCGTTGCTGCAGCCGTTCGAACCGGTGGGCATTCCGGAGCGACTTCGCCGTGAGGCTGGCCACCACCTGGCAGAAGGCCACGTCGCTCTCCGAGAAGGTGGGCCCGTCCCGGAAGGTGCGCAGGAAGATGGCCCCGATGGCAGCCCCCCGCCACGTGATCGGGACGACGGTGATGGCCTTGACCCGGCGGGACTGCAGGGTGCCGCGCACGTGGTCCAGCGAAGGATCCTTTTCCACGTCCGGGATGAAGACCGTGCGACCGGTCCGGATGGCCTGAGCCAGCTCCGGATAGCGGTCCATGTCCACCATGTAATTCCGGATGCCCGGATCCTCGTAGCTGGCCACGAGCCGGACGGTCTTGCCGTCCCGCTCGGCCAGGAAGATCGAGCAGCGGTCCAGCCCGAAGGCCTCTCCGAGTCGCCGCGTAATTGACTGCATGATGTCCACGAAGTGGAGCGACCCCGCGATTTCCTGGAGAATCTCGATGATGGCCAGGAGATGCTTCCGTTCGTGCTCCAGATCCCGAATCTGGGCCTGAAGGCGCTCGGCGTCCTCAGCGGTGACAGCCGCTGCCGAAGTCACGGTCATGGACTCATCCGGTATGGGATGGCGAAGTTTCGCCGGAGGAGTTGAGGGGGTCAAGCGCGAGTAGCTTGGTCAGGTTCTTGACGGTAATTTCCTGACGGTCCGTTACATGGAGGCGAGAGATGCTTGACGATGAAGACAAGGGGGGCCGTGAGGGTGGCGGCTTTCTGACAGGTTTGGTAATCGGGGCGGCGGTGGGTGCCGTTGTGGCTCTGCTCTTTGCCCCCGCCAGCGGCGAGGAAACCCGGCGGTTGGTGCGGAAGCGCGCCAGAGCGATCGAGAAGAAGGCAGCTTCGGCGTGGTCCGCTGAACGGGATGCTGCGCGCCATGCCATCAGACGGCGCCGGAAGCAGCTCCGGGAGAAGCTCGAGGCAGCGGCTGATAGGGCCGATGAAGTTCTGGGAGACGTGAAGGACCGGCTGCGCGGCTGAGACCGTTTAGTCCTTGTCCTTCTTGTTGGCGATCTGCTTCAGCAGGGCCGCCGCCTCGGCCTGATACTCCGGGTCGGCGGCGTCGAAGACCGGCAGTTCGGCGATCTCGTTGAGCTGTTGCCTGGCGTCGCTGTAGCGATCGACGTCCACATAGATCTCGGCCAGGTCCAGGCGGTGGTACACGCTTTCCGGATTGAGCGCCACCGCCTTCTGCATGTTATCGATCGCTCCCTGCCAGGACGCCGCGTTGAACACCGCGCCGCCCAGAAAGTTCTTCGCGAAGAAGCGAGTCAGACCGGAAAGCCGCATGATCTCGGCGTTCCACCGGCCGAGCACGTGGTAGGCCTTGTCATGGTTCGGGTCCAGGGAGAGCGCTATGAGCGCCTCGCCCCGGATTTCCGAAGCGCGCTTGACCCGCTCCTTCTTGCTCTTGGTCAGGGACGCCCGCCCGATCGCCGCGGCGAGCATGTAGTGCCCGTCGGGGCCGGTCGAATCGGCCTTGACCGCGACCCGCGCCAGCGACTCGGCCCGGGCGTAGAGGGAATCCCGCGCTCGCGACTTCACGCTGTCGGGCGTCCGTTTGCCGATATCCACCAGAGCCTGAGCCGCACCCCAGTTCGCTTCATAGTTGGTGGAATCAACGGCCAGCACTGCTTCGAATTCGGCAAGCGCCGCCGGCGGGTTCTTGGCGGTGAATTCGCGGCCGGCGGCGAGGTGGTCCTCTACCGATTGAGCCAGCAGCAGCTTCGACCCGATCGTCAGGCCGGCGATCAACAGCAGGATGCGCCGTGTCACGATGAGTTCGCTCCGCGTTTGGACCAGTGAGGTACGGCCGGCTGAATGGTGATCCAGCCTTTGATCGAACGCAAGCGCGACGGCGGAGAGCTCACTGCCGCCGAATGGACCGCGCTGGTCGAAGGATTCACCGCAGGAGTGGTGCCCGACTACCAGATGTCGGCGCTCCTCATGGCGGTTGCACTCAGGGGCATGAGCGGGACAGAGCTCACCACCCTCTGCGAAACAATGCTCCGCTCGGGACAGACCCTCGATTTCGGCACCTGGACGGTTCCCCGGGTAGACAAACATTCAACCGGCGGCGTGGGCGACAAGGTGTCCCTGGTGCTGGCCCCGCTGGTCGCGAGCTGCGGGGTCGCGGTTCCCATGATTTCCGGCCGCGGGCTGGGACACACCGGGGGGACCACCGACAAGATGGAATCGATCCCCGGATTTCGGACCGACCTCTCTCTGGCGGAGACACGAGACCAGGTCCAGCGGATCGGTGTCGCGATGGTCGGTCAGACCGCGGAGATCGCGCCGGCCGACGGCCGCCTCTACGCGCTGCGCGATGTGACGGGTACCGTGCCATCGATCCCGCTTATCGCCGCCAGCATCATGGCAAAG
>DATBGE010000047.1:0-10772 GCA_036558125.1 Gemmatimonadales bacterium
AAGCTCTGGCTCGGCCTCCGAGGGTGGTTCGGCTTCGGCGAATTCGGCCGCCTCGCTCCGCACATGCGCTACGTCGAGCGGTCATCTCGACATCTCGCCCGCTCGCTCTTCCACTGCATGGTGCGCTTCGGCCCCAAACTCGAGAAGCGCCAGGCGGTGCTGGGCCGGTTGGTTGAAATCGGAGCGGAGCTGCTCGCGATCGCCGCGGCCTGCAGCCGGGCTCAGGCGATGCTCAAGAAGAATCCCCGGGAGACCGGCCCCCGCGAGCTGGCGGACGTCTTTGCCCAGCAGTCGAGGCTCCGGGTCGAGCAGAAGTTCCACGACCTATGGCACAACACCGATACGGCGACCTATACTACCGCGCGCCACGTGCTGGACGATCACTTCCGCTGGCTGGAAGAGGGGATCGTCCGCGAGTAGTTTGGCCGAGCCGGTGATCAACGTCTAAGGGAGAGAAGGAATGGCCATTGCCGAAGGAAAGACCCTGTCGTTCGTGGGTCCCGAGCAGGTGGACACCAGGGTGCTCGAGACTTTCGGCTACGAAGGTCCGGACCAGGAGATCGTCACCGAGACCGACGAGTTCAGTGCCGTCTGCCCCTATAGCGGGCTGCCGGACTTCGCCAAGCTCATCGTCAAGTACATGCCGCGGAACCGCTGCGTCGAGCTGAAGAGTCTCAAGTACTACGTGGTGAGCTACAGAAACGTCGGCATCTTCCAGGAACACGCGACCGCCAAGATCGCGGAGGATCTCTTCCAGGTACTGGAGCCCCAGTCGCTCGAAGTCACCACGATCTACAATATCAGGGGGGGATTTCTCACCACCTGCACGGTGCGGCTTCCCAAAATCGACTGAATCATTCCTTCCAACGAGCCGACCTGATCGCGTCGGCTCGCTAAGTCCCTGCAAGGTTCAGGTTTGCGCGGGACACCAGTTTCGTCCGAACTTCTTTTTTGCGGGGGGGGCCCCGGCCTCTCCGTTTCCTTCGTAGGCAGGGAACAACTGCCTTGACGGGGGGCGCAGCGATGGACGACTCCCTCGAACCCCTGAAGTCCGCCCTGGCCGACCGCTACCGGATCGAACGGGAGCTCGGTCACGGCGGGATGGCCACGGTCTACCTGGCCCACGACGTGAGGCACCGCCGTAATGTCGCCCTCAAGGTCTTGAGGCCGGAGCTGGCCCGGGCGATCGGGCCCTCGCGCTTTCTCCGCGAAATCGAAATCTCCGCTCGCCTGGCCCATCCCCACATCGTGCCGCTTCTGGATTCCGGAGAGGCCGACGGCTTCCTCTTCTACGTGATGCCGTTTGTTGACGGCGAGAGCCTCCGCGCTCGCCTGAATCGCGAGACACAATTGCCGATCCACGATGCGATCGAGATCACCCGCCAGGTGGCGGACGCGCTCGAGTACGCGCATCGCTCCGGCGTGCTCCACCGCGACGTCAAGCCGGAAAACATCCTGTTCGAAGCGGGTCATGCGGTCGTAGCCGACTTCGGGATTGCCCGGGCGATCGATGAGGCCGGTGGGGAGTCACTGACCAGCACCGGACTAGTCTTGGGGACGCCGGCCTACATGAGCCCGGAGCAGAGTGCCGGGCATGCGGAGCTCGATGGGCGCTCCGATCAGTACAGCCTGGCTGTCGTGTTGTTCGAGATGCTGGCGGGAACAACACCGCATACCGGGGCCACGGCGCAGGCGATCATCGCGCGACGGCTGGCAACCAAGGCGCCATCCGTGCGGGTGGACCGCGACGCGGTGCCTGATGGGGTGGACCGTGCGCTGTCGCGTGCGCTGGAGCGGGCTCCGGCTGATCGCTACACCAACGTCGCGCAATTCGCTGACGAACTGAGTCGGTCGGTCAAAGAAGCGGGGACTCCAACTGAGCCAGGTCCGAGACCTTCGCCCCGCGCTCGCCGAAATCTCATCGTCGGTGGAGTCGTCGCGCTGATCCTCCTCGGACTCGTCGTGATCGGGTCGCGACTGAGACGGTCGCACGTCGTCATCCCAACGGGTGATCTCGACCCAGCGGTGGCCATCTTCCCGTTTCGAACCGTCGGCACCGATCTCGACTATTGGCGCGAAGGCATAGTCGACCTCCTCTCCTTCAGTCTCGATGGAGTCGAGGGACTCAGGACGATCGATCCTGCAACCGTGATGCAGGCCCTGAGAAAGGAGGATGGAGGCAAGGGAGATCCTCCCGCTGCGGACATCGCGCTCGAGACGGCCCGCAACGTCATGGCGAGCTACTACGTGACTGGTAGTGTTATCCAGGTCCGTGACGGAATCCGTGTCGCCGCCGAGGCGCACGCGACCACGGACAACTCCTCGCTCGGCTCAGTCCAGGTAGACGGCGATCCGGACAGTGTGACCGCACTGGTGGAGCAACTCTCTGTCCAGCTGCTCCGCCACGGTTTAGTCCCGGCAGGGACGGGCTTCCAGCAGGTGGACTTGAGTCGAGTAACGACCAGGTCCCTCCCCGCGCTCAAAGCCTACCTCGAGGCCGAACGTCATTTCCGACGGGCTCGCTATAGCGAGGCGATTCAGGGCTATCAGCGCGCTCTGCAGTACGACTCGACCTTCGCTAACGCGATGTATCACCTGCGCGACGCGGTGGCCTGGGGAGGTGGCGACCCTGAGCTCGCAGAGCGGTACGAAGGCCGACTCCAGTCAGAGCTGGGACGCCTGCCGGAACGTGAAGCAACGCTTTTTCGCGCCGGCTTTCTGGATGCCGCGGAGGGCGTTGCCGAAGTGGAGCGATATACCCGGCGCTATCCCGACGATCAGGAAGGATGGTATCTCCTGGGCGACCTGCTGACCCACAACGGTGGCGTCCTGCTTCGCTCCACCAATGCAGCGCGGGAACCACTTGAGCGTGCGCTCGCCCTGAACCCGTATGTGGGGGAGACCTATCAACACCTGATCGAGCTGGCCTTCCTTAGCCTCGACAGTGCACGAGCCTTGGAGCTCATCAACGGGTACAACAACCACATCGGACCCGGCGACCAGGAGGGCTGCACCTACCGGCTGAGTTACGACTTGGTGTGGGGGGATGACCCTTCACGCGGTCGCGCCATGAAGGCGCTCGACACGGTAGGCGCGGAAGCGTCGATGTTCGGCTGCCTGCAGGCGCCACTGGCGGCACCGGAGATTGCTCTCGACCGCATGGCCCGCGTGCATCAGCGGTACCTGGAATTCACCAGCGACTCCTTCGTCGTTGCGGTGTCGTTGTTTAGGCTAATGCTGGTTCGTGTCCCCCGGGGGCAAATCAAGGCGGCGCGACAAGTGCTGACTCGAGTCGCCGAGTCTCCGGTGGCGCCACACGTCGCCCGAGCCATGGGCTACGATCCCGAGTGGCCTAGCCCACGACAGCTCGCCGCGCGATTCGAGATCATGCTGCACTTGTCGGACTTTCCTGACACGGTGAGGGCACAACAGGCCACGAAGGTTCTGGCCGAAGCGTCACCCGAACGGGCATCTCCCACCGATCTGTTCTGGCTCGGCGCGATCGCCTTTGAGAAGAGGGACCGGAGCGAGGCAGAACGCTGCGGCAAAGCACTGGCATCACGCGCTAGGGGTCTGCGGGGAGAGGGAGAAACCACCGGAGCGGATTACGCCGAGGCGTACTCGGCGGCCCTGAGCACATATGGGGAGCTGCTACGGGGCGATTCCACCCGTCTTGGAGATTTCGAGGCGGCCCTCCGGAAGCTGCCGGCAGCCGATTACACCCGTGAGCAACCTCAAACCTACCTTCGCTATCGGGTAGGTCGCGTGCTCTTTGATCGTGGGCAATTCGATGCGGCGGCACGTTACTTCAGGAGTTTCCATCCCTACGATCTCTACACCTCACCAGCCGAGTATTACCTGGGGCGGATCAGTGAGGCGAAAGGCGAGGAGGACGAAGCGGCCGAGCATTACCGGCGATTCCTTACCTGGTGGCGCGATGCGGATTCGGCGCTGCAGCCGATCATGGAGGATGCCCAAACCCGGTTCACCCGCGTTACGAAGGAGCGGTGACCTGTCGGTTCCGGACGGTTGCGTTTGTTGGCTGACCCTTGCGCGATTTGGGGTTGGAGCCGACGCCTTATTTCACAGATCTTCTTTTCCGGGGGGGGCCCCGCTTCTGCCAAGATCCTTCGGCCGCTCCGTCTGATTTCGAGTTGCAGGAGTCGATGCACGAAAGTCCCAAGATCTCCCAGACCCTGACGAGCCTATCGCGACCTTGAGACTTCCTGCACTCCGCCCTGCTGACCTGGAATCACATCCCCAAGTCCCCACATCCTCACATCTAATCCCCCGCCAACCCCTTTGACGGCTTCAGCACGACCGGCGGAGTCGCGGGACGCTTGGTCCCTCGCGACAACAGCTGGTCCAGGTTCGCCAGCTCGTACGCCGTCACCGCCATCACCGCCGACGCCTGCATCAGGTCCGGGCCTACCGCGTGCTCGTAGGTGTCGCTTTGCGAGTGGTGAGTGTGATTGTAGCCCCGCGAGATCTGATCGAAATTCCAGGCTGGTACGCCGTAAGGAATGAAGGAGAGGTGATCAGTACCACCCTTGTTGCCCTCTCGAACTTCCTTGGCTCCCATTGATGCGACCGGGGCCAACAACGAATCCCACAACGCCCGGTCGTCGTTCCTTCCCTGCAGCGCCTGGCCGGTGATCGCACCGGTACCGTTATCAAGCACCAGCACCGCCTGGATGCTGTCCATGTCGGCGGCGTGGGTCGCGGCATAGGCATTGGAGCCGAGCAGACCTTCTTCCTCCCCGGTGAACAGGATGAAGCGGATCGTGCGACGCGGCTTGAGACCGGACTGCGCGATGACCCGGGCCGCCTCAAGGACGACCATTGACCCGGTTCCGTTATCTGTGGCGCCGGTGCCCAGGTCCCAGCTGTCGAGGTGAGCGCCCAGGATTACTACCTGACCCGGCAACTCGCTTCCCTTGATCTCGGCCACAGTGTTCCACTGGGTGACGGGCGACTTGCCGAACTGATTGTCCACCCGCGCTTCGACCTTCGGAGTCATTCCCGCCTGGAGCTGGCGATCCAACATCGCATAGTCCTCGTGCGAGATCACGATGTTCGGCAGCGTCGAGACCCGATTGGGCGAGCCGCTCATGTTCATCAACGCGTGCTCCTTGGCCCCATCGGTCAGCGTGCCCAGCGCCCCCGCCTTCTTCAGCATGTAGAGCGCGTCCAACCCGAACTGGCGGCGCTTCTCCATCGCGGCCTGCGACGTGTCGGCCGGCGGCTGGAAGCGGCGCTGCCGCTCGGCCTGCTGCGCCGCGGAATCCGCCGCCGTCATCGGAATGCCGTCGGTATTCCAAACCGGGAACGGTGCCGTGGGAAGGATCCACTTTCCCTTCACCTTGTCCTGGTAGACCGCGAGGCTCTCCGGCGTCGAGAAGTTGGCCCGCATCACGGTGCCGACGAGCGTCTTGCCGTTGGTGCCGGCAGTCCAGGCCCAGCTGTGTCCGGTAATCTGGCGCGGGAAGGGTTCGAGCAGTCGGACCTGGATCGGGCCCCGCTCCCACGTCACGCCGAAGTTCCATGGCTCGAGCGTCGCGGTGAGGCCGTACCCCTGGAACTTGGAAGCCGTCCAGTCATTGGCCTTTCGTGCCGCGGCGGAGCCGGTGAGCCGGGGCCCGATGGCATCGGCGAGATACTGCAGGTTGGCCATGACCTCGGAATGGTTCATGGCTTGATCGATCAGGGCTCCAGCCCCGGCGGTATCGACCTGGACCTGAGCCTGGAGCGGCAAAGCGATCGCGAGTGCGACGGCAGCGCATAGCGAAGATTTCACAGTCGGGAGACTCCTCAAGGAAGGCAGGGTTGAGGTTGGTCGGGCGAAAGCCGCTGTAGAGTCGCCAGTCGGTTCATCCCGAGCAAGTCCATTCCTCGAATCCCGACGTTCCGCCACGCAACAGTCAGGGTTGCAAGGCGTGAAGGGGTGCTGTAATGTGTAAAACGATTTTAGCACATTACAGCCCGGCGAGTTTCCTGTGCGCCTCCTGCCGCCGTTGGTCGTCCTGTTGGGCCTGAGTCTCCCTCCCTCCCTGTCTGCCCAAAGCAGCTGCTGGATCATGCCGGACACCAGCGCGATCAAGGACAGCGTACGCGTCGCAGGCGCCGCGGGTCCGCGAGTCCTCCATGCGACCGCGCTAAATGGCAGTCAGCCGGTCATCGACGGAAGGCTCGACGATCCCGTGTGGTGCGATGCTCCGGCCGATAGCGACTTCGTGCAGACCAGTCCCAACCCGGGCGCGCTGGCAACCCTGCCTGCAGTAGTTCGGGTGATGTACGACAACGAAGCGGTCTACGTCGCCGTCCGGCTGTTCGATCCGAGTCCCGATTCAGTGCTGGCGCCGTATCCCCGTCGCGACGACGAGAACACCTCCGACTGGGTGTTCGTCGAGGTCGACACCCGGTTTGACCGCCGGTCAGGTTACAGCTTCGGTCTCAATCCCAGAGGCGTCCAGGTCGATGGCACCTGGGCCAACGACGTCGACTTCGACACCGCGTGGAACGGAGTCTGGAGTGGTGCCGCGCGGATCGATTCGGCGGGCTGGGCCGCGGAGTACAGGATTCCATGGTCTCAGGTGGCGTTGGGGCGGAGCACGGTGGGTGCCCCGCTCACCTGGGGCATCAACGTCTATCGCTACACCCCTCACCGCGGGGAGTCGGACAACTGGTCGCCACGGTTGCCCACGGTGGTAGGCATAGTCTCCCACTTTAACCAGCTCCATGGACTCACCGTCCCTCGGCACTCGGGAAGTCTCGAGTTGGTTCCCTACGGCGCGGCGAGCGGAACCCGGAGTCCGACTGGCACAACCCAGAATGCCACCGGAGGGGGTGATCTCCGATTCCGCCCCACGCCCTCAACCTTGGTCGGGGTCTCGGTCCATCCTGACTTCGGCCAGGTCGAAGCCGATCCGTCGCAGGTGAACCTCACAACGTTCGAGACCTTTTTCCCCGAGCAGCGACCACTCTTCCTCGAAGGCACCGACGTCTTTCAATTCAACTCTCAAATCAGCTTCGCTTCCCGCGGTACCTCATTCGAACAGGAGAGTCCCTTCTACTCCCGCCGCATCGGACGACCACCCCACGGCTCGGTCCCCGACGCTGCGCTCAGCGCCGAGGTGCCCCAGGCCACCACTCTGCTCGGCGCGGGGAGGTTCTCCGGCCGGGTGGGGGAATGGTCCGGAGGAATCTTTTCCGCGGTGACTGATGAGGAGGATGCCAGGTACGTCGATCCCGCCGGGGCGCACCGTACGCTCACCGTCGAGCCTCTCACCAGCTTCACCGTCGCCCGGACCACACGCGAGTTTCGCAACGGCGCGAGTGCGATTGGAGTCATGGGGACGTTTGTGGACCGGTTGAACATGCCGCCGAGTCTCGACTCGTTGCTGCCGAGCTCGGCGATTGTACTTGGCAGCGACTTCCGCCATCGATTCGCGAGCGACCGTTACGAGGTGAGCGGCTTTGCGCTCGGCAGTCGGGTCGAGGGGAGTCCGGAGGCGATCGAAGCGATCCGGCTCGATCCCCGGCATGGCTACGGGCGCCCCGACCTCGCGGATCCGGATGACAGCAGTTCCAGTCACCCGAGTCTCACCGGCGGCTCTGCCCAGGCCCGAATCGCACGCGTGGATGGGAGCCTTCTCTGGGATCTCGCCGGTCGGGTCGTGACGCCCGGGTTCGAGATGAACGACCAGGGCTTTCAGCGCAACGCCAACTGGTTATTGCTCGCCGGAACCTGGCGATACCGGGTGTACCGGCCGGGCCATACGATCCGACGGTGGTCGATCGGGTCGAATCAGCTAGGCATTGGTTGGACCTTCGATGGAGCCCAACGGGCGGCGATCGCCAACTTGAGCGGCTCGCTCGATTTCCGGAATTACTGGGGAGGGTCCCTCTCTCTGGATCACGAATTCCCGGTGACGGATCCCGAGGTGCTCCGCGGTGGACCGGCGCTCCCGGTCCCGGCCAGGAATCGGATCACCGCAACCGGCTATACCGATTCTCGGAAACGATGGCAGATCGCAGTGACTGGCAGCGGAGAGCAGGAATCGACGAGCGAATCGCTGGTGGGGAGCTTTTCGGTGGACTTCAGCGGCTTCGTGACCGATCGCCTGCAGCTCGGCATTTCGCCCTATGTAGCGCACGCCACGGAGGGATGGCAGTATGTGGACCAGCCCATCGATGCCTCCGGGGTGCGCCGGTACTTCCTCGGCCGGCTGGAGCAGACCACTACCTCGCTCACCGCGCGGATGACCTATGCCTTCTCACCGAAACTCACACTGCAACTCTACACTCAGGCATTCCTGAGCGGTGGGCAGTATGGCCGCTTCAAGGAAGTGGTCGCCAGGCAAGTTCGCGCAATCGCCCCGGCGCGAATCACCCACGACGTGCAGGCGGGTCAGTACATCGTGGATCAGGGTACCGCGACTACCGCAACCTTCAGCGAGCCGGCATTTTCCGAGCGGGACTTGAACCTGAATTTCGTTCTTCGGTGGGAATTTCTACCGGGCTCAACAGTCTACTGGGTATGGACTCGCCGAGGCTCCGATCCAACCACGCAACCTTTCGACCTTCACCAGGATCTGAATCGCCTGTGGAGTGCTCCTGCATCCGATGCCCTGCTGGTGAAGGTCAGCTATTGGCTCGCGACCTGACCCGATGAGCGGCGCCGCGACTCTCGCCCTCATCAGCGGGCATCTGGCGCTCGACTTCGCCAACACCGCGGGCTGGCACGCGAGCGATCACCGGAACGAGTGGCTGACCGAGTACGAAGATTTCATCGCCTGGGCGAGACACGCGGCGGGCTTGTCGACTAAGGAAGCGACGGCGCTGCTGCAACTGGCGGACAAGCATCCGGGCAAGGCGGAACAGGCCTTGGCGAAGGTGTTGCAGCTCCGCGAGGCCGACTATCGCGTGTTCGCGGCGCTTTCGCAGGGACGGCTGCCGGCCCAGGCCGACCTGGACCAGCTTCATTCCGCTCGCATCGCGGCGCTGGAGGCGGCTCGGTTCACTCCCGGCCCCGACGGGCGTCCGGTACTCGGCTGGCCGTCCGACAGCACCGATCTTCTCCGCCCTCTCTACCCCGTCATTATCGCCGCGACCGACCTGCTCGGCGCCGACGACCTCAAGCGGCTCCGCCAGTGCGGCAACCATCCCTGCGGGTGGCTCTTTCTCGATCGGAGCCGGAACGGATCCCGCCGCTGGTGCTCTTCGAGCGAATGCGGCAACGCCACCCGGGTCCGACGCTTTCGTGCGAAACAGGAGATCAGCTAGCGGCTCAGGTCTCGGGAGAAATCCGAGAACGGCGCCGGCGCGGCAGGGCCATGACGTATCCGGTGAGGACGCTGACGAGAGTGGTCCCGGCCACGACGCTGAGCGATACCTGGATCGTATTTCGGCTCGCATTTATCCCGCGCAACACTCCGAAGGTGTGCAGCCCGCCCATCACATTCCTGAATCGCTTGAGCTTGTCGGTAACCCGCGTGGCGCCGCTGGCTTCGATCTCGACCACAGTCTTTGCCTCATCGGAGAACGCGACGCGGTATCCCGACGCACTCTTGCCCGAAGCAAGGCGCGTGGCCCTGGCTGGCGCGGAGGCGCCTGACGCCTGCCTCGCAATCACGATGGCGAGTGAGTCGTTCAGCACGACCGGTTCTCCGTTCCGGGCGTCAATCAGGACCGTTGCCGAAGCGGTCGAGAGCTTGTAGGCCGGCGCGGTGCCGAGCACGATCAAGTCGATCCCGGTGACCGGCGCGCTACTCCTGGCCGCGGCTTGCGCCGGCGAAATCACCGCGCTGGTGAAATCGAGTTGAGGAGCCGGGGGACTCGGCGGTCGTGGACCGGTCACCATGATGATGCCGGTGAAGAGCCACATCGCGAGGACCACGCCGACACTGACCCCGATCCATTTGTGCCACTTGTAGACGAGTTTTAGCACCGCGACTCCGCATCATGAAGGTGTGTGGAACTCACCTGCCCTGTGCCCACCAGTCTTTCCGCCACCGCGCCGATCTGCTCCGCACCGGGTACCGCCGCTATCCATTCCGGCGGCACCGCCGACTCGCCATCCCGGGCTCCCATGAGGCCGCCGGCAATGGCCGCATTGGTATCGGTGTCCCCTCCAGCATTCACCAGCCAGATCAAACCTCGCCGGAGGTTTGGCTCGTGGTAGGCAAACCACAACGCGATCTCCATCGCGTGAACCGCGTATCCCGCGGACGGGCCCTGGACTGTCAGGTCCTCCCGTTTCTCGAGAGGCACCCGTCGCACCGCGGCCAGCAGCTCGTCCGGCGCGTCGTTGTTGCGCAGCGCCTCGATCACGTCGGGGATGAAGTCTCGCTTCCCGGCGAGAAATCTCGCGGCCGCCACATTCACGGCCACGGCGGCCCACGCGCACCGTTCGTCGGGGTGGGTCAGGATAGCGGTGTGATAGGTCCCGCT
Source organism: Gemmatimonadales bacterium (assembly GCA_036558125.1). Taxonomy (GTDB): domain Bacteria; phylum Gemmatimonadota; class Gemmatimonadetes; order Gemmatimonadales; family GWC2-71-9; genus DATBGE01. The sequence continues at coordinate 10,453 of DATBGE010000047.1, forward strand.
CACCAGGTTGGCCGGCGTGCGGTGGGCCGCGAGGGCAACCGGGAGACAGCGTGACAACGGTCCGTTCCCCGCCTGCCCACCCGTGCTCCCCGGCGGAGAGTCATGCTGCGCGATGTGCTCCAGCGCCGTTCGAGTCCAGATCCCGATCCCCCGCCCATCCCGCCGCATCCACTTGATCCACCGCTGAGCAAGACGCCCCAAGTCGACCTCGGGCTGAAGCAGTTCCTCGGCCAGCACCAGGGTGAGGGCAAGGTCGTCGTCGTAGGGGGACTCAGGGGAGTCCTGCCGCAGGACCTCCTGCACGCCGCCGGGGAATTCCC
>DATBGE010000048.1:0-52804 GCA_036558125.1 Gemmatimonadales bacterium
ATCGGAGAATGGAGGGATTCGAGTATTCAGTACCAGCACGTAGTCGAAGAGCAATGGGTAATCATACACCGCCAATCGCGGGTTCTTCTTCACGAACTGGGCGTGGGCTGGTTGAATGCCGGCGAAATCGAGCTCACCTGAGGCGAGCGCGGCCAGCTTCGTCATCGGTTCGTCCACGACGGCTATGACCAGCCGCGAGAGCCTGGGGGGCCCGCCGAGTGCCGCTGGGAAGGATGAGTCAGCCTCGAAGACCCACTTCCGATTGGCTTCGTGAGACACGAAGCGAAACGGCCCATTTCCCACCGGGTGCTGGTTCCAGGCCGCCTGTCGCATCCGGTCGAGAGGCACCGAGTCGAGCAGGTGGCGAGGAAGAATGGCCAAGTCGGTGAGAACGTCAGGGATTGATCCCTGGGGATTCGAGAACTGAAGGATGACAGTCGTGTCGTCCCGTGCCTCGAGTTTTTCGAGCGCCGCGAGGTCGGCGAGCCGAGGATAACCGGTTCGGGGATTCCGAGCCGCGTCGAGCGTCCATTCGACATCGTGCGCGGTCGTGGGCACCCCGTCATGCCAGAGGACTCCCGGAACCAGGTGGAATTGCAGCTCCCGGTGATCTTGCGACCAGGTCCAGGACCGCGCGAGGTATGGTTGTACCTGGAGCGCGCTGTCGTAGCCCACCAGGGTCGTCAGAAGGACGTAGCGCTGTACCTGGCGGGCCAATGGATGGACGGTCAGCAGGGGATTGATGCTCTGGAGATCGGCGCCGGACGCGAACACAACCGTCGAGCCGCGCGACGTCGCGGCCGCCCGGCAGCCGGCGATGGCCATCAGGCCCGCAATGAGACAGGACCGGGGCGACACGCCCCAAAGGTGGGAGACGCGAGCAGAAATGTGTAGGGGCGGGGTCAACGACCCCGCCCCTGCACTGTTCGCCCTGGCCTGCGCCGGCGAGAACCCTGACGGTCAGGTCGTTGCGGGCGTCGATACCAGCGTGACGGTCGGGCGAACTCCGCAGGCGGTGTAGGTCACCGTCACCGTCGCCGTACCCCGGAGGCCTACGAGCGTGGCGTCGATCTCGCCCGAGTCGATCTTCTGGTCCTCGGCGCACCCCGCGTTGTAGTGCAAAGGAACCGGTGTCGTCATGGTGAACGTCTTGCTGACGTCGCCGTGGGTCCGTACCGTGGTCCCACTGATATCAGCGGTTCCACTCGGCAGCGGCGTGTGAGGTGCAAACGAACCTCCCTGGTCCACGGTGAAGTCCACCTGCCAGGCATTGGCCAGCGACGCGCTGCCTCGCTCGGAAGACTCGAAGCTGGCTGTGATGCTGTCGCTGACGGAGAATCCGTCCGTTGATGCAAGCAGCTGCCGGATCCCGTCGAACTGCTGCATGAAGAAGGACCCGTTGGGGAAGGTTATCTTGGGCTGCAGGGCTTCGAAGCGCACCCGGAAACCCGCCAGAGTGCTGGACGGATCGGTCACCGTCACGTCCCCGGTTACCTCGAGCGTCCTGCCGTGGGGGCCGCTGAAACTGCACTCCGGCAAGGTGAAGCTGACGGTTACGCTATCCGGAATGTGGTCGCCATCGGTATCGGCAGGGGGAAACGGCGCGATGCCCGGGCAGCCGCTGGAGCCGGTGCGGAGAGGACCAAAACCGCCCTGGGGCGGGATGGCGGCACCGGGGTTCAGGACCCCCACGATCGTGCTGGCGCCGACGACACTGGCAACCTGTGCTTCCACTTCCTGACCGACATCATTCGCCTCGGCAGCAGACAGCGTCTCATTGCTCATGCCGGTCGTTTCGCTCGAACAGCCGGCAACACCGAGTACGAAAACAGCTCCGACGATCGCAGCCGCCGGACCTACGGACAGGTTTCGAAACATTTCTTACCTCGGATAGGGGAGACTTCGCCTCCAACTTCCCCGAAATGCCAGATGGCGTCCGTGACTCTACTCACTGGGCGACAGTTCTCACAACGGTGACCTGAAATCGACCCGAAGACTTTCCCCCGAATATTTCCCCGCCTGCTCTCGGGAATCGGCGTCCTCCTGGGCGTCGTCACCCTGACGTTTCTGTTGCTTCATGTCGCTCCCGGGGATCCCGCGACTCAACTGGGTGGACCCGCAGCGACCCCCGAACAAATCGCCAACCTCAGGACAGCGCTTGGACTCGACCGTCCCCTCCTCGTCCAGTACGCGACCTGGTTGAGTGCATTCGTCCGGGGAGACTGGGGATCCAGCATCGCGACCGGACGGCCGGTAAGCGCAATGCTGGGAGCCGCATGGCCCGCTACCGCATTGCTGGTCGTCCTGTCCCTCGCGCTCAGCTACTTGACCGGGATCGCGATCGGCACCCTGCAGTCGAGACTTCGGCGCGGCTCCGATGCGGCGATCTCCGCAGTCACCGTTTCTTTCTACGCAATGCCGGGTTACTGGCTGGGCCTGATGCTGGTTCTGCTCTTTACCTATCGGCTGGGATGGCTGCCGGCATTCGGCGCCGCCGGAGTGGACGCTGATTTTCTGAGCCCGTGGGGCCGCCTGGTAGATCGGCTACGTCATCTCGCGCTGCCGCTCATAACCCTGACCCTGATCGGCGCCGGAGGGATCGCGCGCTATGTGCGTGAGGCAATGCTCGACGTGCGTGGGCTTCCCTTCGTCACGACGGCTCGGGCCAAGGGTGTCGCGGAGTTTTCGGTTCGGTACCGGCACATGTTCAGGAATGCCTTGATTCCGGTGGTGACGCTGTTGGGTCTTTCGCTGCCCGCTCTCTTTTCCGGAGCGGTTTTTGTCGAAGGCATCTTTGCCTGGCCCGGAGTAGGTCGAGTGCTGATCGAGGCTGTTGTGGCGAGAGACTATCCCGTTGTCATGGCGGCGACCGCCGTGAGCGCGGCGCTGGTCGTTCTGGGCAACCTCCTCGCCGATCAGCTGGTGTCCTGGGCCGATCCCAGAGTGCGTCATGGCTAGAGTCGCACGCTGGCTGGGATCGCTCGACTCGATCGGGAAGGCGGCCATGCTGGTGCTGGCGCTCTTTGTCTTTGCCGCCATTGCGGCACCACTAATCACGACGACCGATCCCGGACTGCAACGAGACGTCGTCCAAACTCGTTTTCTCCCTCCGTTCAGCACCGATCAACACGGTGTTTTTCACCCATTGGGTACCGACCGCTTCGGGCGCGATGTGTGGGCCCGTCTGGCCTATGGAGCGAGGATCTCACTGGGGACCGGGGTGCTGGCGGTCTTGCTGTCGGTGATCATTGGAGTCGCGGTGGGTGCTGTGGCAGGCCTCTGGCAGCGGCGAGTAGGCATCCTGCTCATGGGTGTCACCGATTTTGGCCTCGCGTTGCCGCGAGTAGTGCTGTTGCTGTTGCTCGCTGCCTTGTGGCGCCCCAGTGCGACTCTCGTTGTTCTCGTCCTGGGCTTCACCGGCTGGATGACCCTGGCGAGGCTGGTCTACGGCGAGACTCGCGCGCTCGTGGTCCGCCCCTTCGTCGATTCGGCCGTGGCACTCGGTGCCGGGAAGCGAAGGATCCTGTGGCACCATGTGGTACCCAACGTGCTCGGTCCCGTCGCCGTCTCGGCGTCACTCAGTCTCGGCAACACCATCATGCTCGAATCGGGCCTCTCCTACCTCGGACTCGGCGTACAACCTCCCACACCGTCATGGGGCGGGATGATCGCCTCGGGACGGGATACCCTGGTCAACGCACCCTGGGTTGCCGTGGCGCCCGGCATCGCGCTGGTACTGGTGGTCCTGGCTACAGCTTTGATCGGCGACGCGTTGCGTCAGCATGGGCCCGGCCGCGCTACTGCTTGATCCCGCCGCCCGACCCGTCATCGGGCATCGAGGCGCGGCCGGGTACGCGCCGGAAAACACGATGGCCTCCTTCCGGCTCGCCCTGGAGCAGGGCGCCGACGCGCTGGAGTTCGATGTGCGAGTGACTCGGGATGGCGAAGCGGTGGTGTTGCATGACCCGACTCTGGAGCGCACCACCGATGGCATCGGCCCGCTTCGTCTGCGGACACTCAAGGAACTGGAGGGGGTGGATGCCGGCTTTCGGTTCAGCCTTGATAGCCGGGACTATCCGTGGCGCGGAAAGGGACTGAGGATTCCCCGGTTACGCGAGGTTATTGAAGAGATTGCCATGGTACCGCTGCTGATCGAGGTGAAGGAACCCGAAGCCCAGGAGGCGATCGCGAGAGTGCTCCGGGAGACCGGCGCCACGGATCGGGCGGTCCTCGCCGGCTCGGACTGGCGGTCGCTTCGGGCATTTCGCACGCCGCCATTTCACCTCGGCGCTTCGCGGCGCGACATCGCCCGCCTCTATTTCCGCTGGGGCGACCCCGACCCGGCCTGCCGCTGCTTCGCTGTTCCGGATCGCTTCAAATTCCTGCCGGTCCCGACCCGCCGCTTTGTCCGTGCCGCCCACGACCGTAGAGCATCAGTTCATGTGTGGACGGTGGACGATCCCGCCCTCGCCACCCGACTCTGGGCCAATGGGGTGAATGGGATCGTGACCAATCGACCAGACTTGATCGTCAAAGCACAAGTACCTGGTACCTAGTACCGAGTACCCAGTGCGATCCGGCTTTTTCTAAGTACTAGGTACTAGGTACTGACCGCCATGCATTCGATTTCAACTCTCGCGCCCAACGCCAATCCACTGCCTGCAATTGTAGATCGAGTCGGTGGGTCTTTCGGAAAGAAACTCGAGTACACCTTGTTCATCGCCTCGTAGTCCGCGATGTCGGCCAGGAAGACCGTGCACTTGAACACGTTGGTCATCGAGCTGCCGGCTGCTTCAACCACCGTCTTGATGTTCTCCAGCGTTTGACGGGTTTCGGCCTCGATCCCTCCGGATACCAGCTCCCGGGTACCCATCTTGTTCCCCAGCTGCCCCGAGAGATAGATGATGTTGCCCACCCGGATCGCTGGTGAGAACGGGAGGCCGGCGACCGCGCCGGGAACCTTCAACACTTCTTTCTGTTGAGCAACTAACCCGGAAGCGATCACGGCGCTCAGAGACACCAGGACAATTACGCGCATTCTGCTCTCCAGATCGGGGGGAATGCTGAGAAATGGACTGATCAGGCGGGTAGCAGGTGGAACGAAAGTGTAGCCCGAGCCTCGGCCCGGAAGGAAATCCGGCGGCCGCCTCTCTCCAGCGGGAGGGGAATCGGGTGTGATTCATCCGCCCGGACTCTCGCCGCCGACCGTGCCGGACTCCCCAGGAGAATTGCGCCCTCGACGGGCGACTCCAGGGCATTGAAGCAGCGCAGGACGATGCCTTCGCCGCTTTCAGCGGGCTTCAGCGTCGAAAGCACGAGACCGTCGCCCTGCAACTCGATTGCGTCCCCGGCAGTCCTCCCGCCTTGAGCTTCGCAATAGAAACGGAGCCAGCGCGTGGACAGTCCGACGAAGGCGTCCTCCCACATCCGCTCCAGCCGGGAGGGAGCCGCGGTGTCCTGTTCAGTGATCGGGGCCAGAGCCAATTCGAGCCGCGAGCTGCCGAGGCATTGCGCGAGTGGGGTGGGCATAGGCCAGGCGGCGTGGCCGGGACGGCAGTCGAGATCTGAGCGGGAAAGTTCTCCGACCGATCTCGACATTGTGAGCAGCAAGTCGCCGTCGGTGGTGAGCTCAAACTCGAAGAAACCGGGGGCGAGCAGGGCGATTCCGCGCGGCCCTTGGGCCACCGCGACGTATCGCTGCGCGGGATCGGTTGTCCCCGGTTTCTCCCGGAGTGCCCCCCGTTCCCGGACAGCCTCGATCCTGGCGCTGCGAACTGAACCGGGTAGCCGGCGAATGCTTCCGAACTGGGTGCCAGCCACACTCTCGGCACCGCGCAGTCCCGTAGGGAGTCGGAGCCGCAGCCGGTGGTCGCGAGCCTGATTATCGAGATGCACGATCAGTCGCAGGAAAGGCTCCTCCGAACGAAGCTCCAGAGTTGTAGCGGCTTCGACCCATCCTTTGCTCCTCGCGCCACCGCTGCCGCACCCCATCCGTTGCTGGATCAACAAGGCTCCCAGCAACGGCCCCTTGGCCAGCGTGAGCAATCGAGCCTTGCCGTGCGGGCGTGAGATGCGGTCACGCTTCGGAGGACAGTAGGTGTAGGTGTCGCCCTGGTCCCCTCCGCTTTCGAGTGCGAGCAGCCCGGCGAAGCGACTGGTAGCACGACGTCCCTGTACCACGAGGGTGCCATCGGGGGAGACCTTCACCTCGAGCTCCTCGTTACGGAGGCTTCGTGCGCTTGCTCGCACCCCCCCAGGCATCACTCCGCGGCCGCGAGCGCCCTGGTGAAGAATGGCCGCTTCCATTCCACCCAGCTCCGGGGAGCGGAAGGCAACCATGGCCACGTCTACCAGATCCTGATCCGGGTAGTGCGAGGGAGCGTCGATCCGTTCGAGCCCCTGCTGTACGTCAACCACCTGCACGGGAATCGACTGACCCGCCGCGTTGCGAAGCGAGAATGACTTGTAGCCGGGTCCGCGTGCGGGCTTCCGCGCACCCGGTGGGCCCACCAGAACATCGCGCCGGAAGAAGGTGATTTCCGCGGTCGTCACACCGGAGCGCTTGCGAGCCACCGGGTTCCACACCACCAGCGCGGGACGCCGTATTTCCGGTTGCACCCGGGCTCGATCGGGATCGTGGCCGACCACCTGATTCAGGGCCCCATGGACGATTTCGTTGGCCGATGCCTCCACCTCGGTGAAGCGCGTCTCGAGCGATTTCGCCACGTCATCGCTGCAGGTACCGCAAATCGAATCGTGGAACTGGCATTGGATCAGCTCGCGCCACGCCTGTCGCAGGAGTGGAGCCTGGGAGTCCATCCCTCGCCAGCCGGCTAGCGCACCTAACGGATCGGCGTGCCGAGCCAGCAGGTTTTCGATCTCGGAATTCCACCGTTTAAGGGGGAGCCGAGTGCCGTGGGTGCCTTGCAGGGTCCACGTGTATCCGTAGGAATCGCGTAACTCTCCTGCGACCCAGGCCAGGTCTCCGGCCTCGACGGCGGCCGCTTCCATGAATTCCTGAAGCGTCGAGATCCGGACCTGATGGCCGGCCTCAATCGCGGCGAGGCCGCCTCGGATGGATACCAGGTCGGCCGGCGCGCGATGATGATCGGCGCCGATGAAGACGGCGACGTGCCGCGTGGCCGCACGGGCGACGAGCTCGTCCCTCACCCCTTTCCAGGCCGCAGCGAGCCGAGTCGCAGCACCCGACAGCACCGACCCGATTTCGTATCCCGCAGCCGGAAGATGGTAGACGAGAAGCGGGCGCCCATCCGGCGCCGTCCACCAGAAGAGATCGCGCCCGGCCTTCCTGGGAGTGATGCCGCGCCAAACCACGCCGTATTCCATGCCGAACTCGAATCCGAGCGCAGGCAGCACGGCGGGATGCCCAAACGCATCAGGCGAGTACAAGACTGGCACTGAACCGCCGAGCCGCCGAGCCGCCGAGCCGCCGAGCAACAAATTCCTCAGCAGCGCTTCCCCCGAGGGGACCAGCTCGTCCGCGAGGACGTACCATGGTCCGGTGCTGAGCCTGCCCTCCCGTACCGCCGCTTCGACCTCGACTCTCCGTTCGGGACGAATCGCGAGGTAATCCTCCAGGAGCACGGCCTGACCGTCGAGGGAGAAGCTCCGATACTCGGGCTCGCGATTGAGCCGGTCGATCAGATCATCCACCATGCGGACCAGTCGCGTCCGCAGCGCCCCCAGCGGCAGGTACCACTCCCGATCCCAGTGGGTGTGCGGGATCAGGTGAAAGACCAGGCCGCCCTTTTCAGAGTCAGGCCCCGGTGGCAGATTATGCAGCAGACTGCTCACGAGGATCTCCGTGGCCACTTTCGTCAAGCGCAATCAGATCAATATCGATGGGCAGACGACTCTGCCGCGCGAGTATTTCACCTCGCCCGAGCTCTTCGCCCAGGAACTGGAAAACATCTTCTACCGGCGCTGGCTCTGTGTCGGCCGCGCCGACCAGCTCCCCAACCCGGGCGATTACTTCGTGCAGGATGTCGGGCGGGAAAGCGTGATCGTCCTCAAGGACGAAGGCGGAACATTCCGGGCCTATTACAACGTCTGCCGGCACCGGGGAACCCGGCTCTGCGAGGAGCATAGCGGCCAGTTCTCCGAGACGATTACCTGCCCTTACCACCTCTGGGCATACGGTCTGGATGGCCGCCTCATCGGGGCCCCGTCGACCCACGACATCAAGGGATTCAACAAGGCGAATTATCCGTTGCATCGGGTCGCCGTCGATACCTGGGAGGGGTTCCTCTTCATTGACCTCTCCGGAAAAGCTCCGCCACTCAGCGAATCGTTCGAAGCGATCCACGAGCGCGCGTCACTCTATAACCTCCCCAACCTCACGCGCTCGCGCCAGATCGTCTACGATGTGAACTGTAACTGGAAGCTGTTGGTCCAGAACTATTCGGAGTGCTACCACTGCGCGCCGGTGCACCCGACGCTGGCGAAACTGACCCCTCCGACCAGCGGCGAGAACGACCTGATCGAAGGTCCGCTCCTCGGCGGCTACATGGTGTTGAACGAGGGTACCGGGAGCATGACGATGAGTGGCCGGTCCTGCGGAATCAACGTCGCGGATCTGCCCGATGAGGAGCTCAACCGGGTGTATTACTACTCGGTCTTCCCGAACATGCTGCTCAGTCTGCACCCCGACTACGTGATGTTCCACACCCTGTGGCCCATCGACGAGCGACACACCCGCATCCTGTGCGACTGGCTCTTCCACCCCGATTCGCTCAACAACCCGAAATTCGATCCTGAAGACGGGATCGCCTTCTGGGACATGACCAATCGGCAGGACTGGCACATCTGCGAGCAGAGCCAGCACGGTGTCGAATCGCGGTCCTACGTTCCAGGGCCTTACTCGGCGCGCGAGTGCCTCTCCGCGCAGTTCGACCGTGAGGTAGTGCGGTCCCTGGGGAAGACGCCGACCTGGCCTGAATAGCGGGAGACAGGAGACAGGAGACGGGAGACGGGAAAAGCGGATCGCCCTGTCTCCCGTTTGTTTTTCCCTTCTCCCTTCTCCCTTCTCCCTTCTCCCGTCTCCCGTCTCCCGTCTCCTACAACACTCCCCGCCGCTTCAACCGATTGTACTGCTCCACCACCGCCTCGCTCGCCCCATTGGGCGGGACATCCAGCACCAGAACCCCTCGGCGCCGCATGTCGGTCAGCGCGTCTTCCCGGGCCTGAAGCAAGTCCTCCGCGGCCGCCCGCTCGTAGGCGACGCCGACGGTAGCAGGACGCCGGACCGCCAGTTTCTCCAGCGCTGGATCTCGCAGGGCAACCGCCAGGGGAAGGTGCCGTGGACGCAGGGTACCGACCTGGGCAACAAGGGACTCACTCGCGGTACGATCGATAACATCGGTGAACAGCACGGTGAGCGCCCGTTTCCGGTTGCGGCCGGCGAGATAGGCGAACGCGGCTGGATAGTTCGGTTCCACCAGCTTCCCCTCGACTGAGGCGAGGGCATCGAGCACCGCACGCAGGGCCCGACGCCCCCGCGCGGGAGGAACGAACTGCTGCACTTCGTCCGCGAAGACCATGAGCCCGATGTTGTCGTCATGGTCCACGGCGCTGTGGGCGAGGTGAAGGGCGGCGCGCACCACACTTTCGAGTCGGGCCTCGCCTTCGACTTCTGCTGTCAGCATCCGTCCCGCGTCAATCACGATCAGCACCTGTTGCCTTCGCTCATCTTCGTACTGCCTCGCCATCACTTTGCCGCGGCGAGCGGTCGCCTTCCAATCGATGGTCCGGGTATCCTCGCCCGGCACCCACTCCTTCAGGCTCTCGAATGCCCTCCCCTCGCCGAGTCGCCGGACGTTGCGGAATCCCGCCTCGCGCCGCCGCTGGGCCTGGGTCGGCAAGGAACGCATCGAAGCGCCCACCAGGTTGGGATACACCGTCGGTCGCCAGGGCAAATGCCTGGTCGCCTGGCGCCACGCGAGTCCCCAGGGAGCGAGCAGGCGAAGCGCCAGCGTTCCGGCTTCGCTCTTCCCCCGGTGCCTCGGGTTGAGCGTGATGGTCTCTCGAAGACCCTCATCAGGAGGGATGACCAGAACCCGAGTGGGATCTCCCCGAATCTCGAGCTCAGGGGGGATCTCCTCCCGAACCATCACTTTCAACGAAGAGCGAAGCGGATGGCGCCAGTCGTAGGAGACAGGAAGTGAACGTCCGACTGAGAAGGCGGGCGGAGCGACCCGGTTCACGTCCAGATCGGCGACCCTGAAAGCCAGGACTCGTGAGGCGTCGATTCCCAGGGCGATGACCCAGATGGCATCCAGCACCAGCAGTCCCACCGCCGCCGCCGGCCAGATCACCGCCAAGGGCGCGATCCCTGCCAGAACCGCAGCGACCAGGAACCAGCGTTTTGAGGGAAGAACCATCAGCCCTGCTGCCCTCCCGTCGGCGCCTCGATCCGTTCGATGAGAGTACGCAATGCCGCGTCTGCTGTGACTCCTTCGAGCTCCAGCTCTGGTGCTACCGCGATTCGGTGCCTCAGCACTGCCGGCGCGTTGATCTTCACGTCATCCGGTACCACGTACTCTCTCCCATCCAGCAGGGCTGCTGCCTGGGATAGCTTCAGCAAGGCCACACTGGCGCGTGGCGACGCGCCCAGGGTCAGCGCGGGAGCGCCGCGGGTGGCCCGGACCAATGACGTGATATAGGCCTGCAGGCTTGGCTCGACCCGGATCGAGCGCGCCGCTTCGCGGAGTCGCCCGAGGCCGGTGGCGTCGAGCACCCGGGAGACACCGAAGCTCGCCGGCTCTGCGGCCTCGAACCCATCGAGGACCCGCCGCAGCACTCCCAGCTCCGCTTCCGCCGAGGGGTAGTTGAGCAGGCTCTTGATCAGGAACCGGTCCAACTCGGCCTCGGGGAGAGGGTAGGTCCCTTCGAACTCGATGGGATTCTGCGTCGCGAAGACCGTGAAGCTCTGATTCAGTGCGTGGCTGACTCCATCCACAGTGACGCTGCGCTCCTGCATCGCCTCGAGCAGCGCCGCCTGAGTCTTCGCCGGCGCCCGGTTGATCTCGTCTCCCAGAATGAGATCACCGAAGAGCGGGCCGGGCCGGAAGGTAAATTCCCCGTGGCCGGTCAGCAGGTTGACACCGGTGATGTCCGACGGCATCAGGTCAGGAGTGAACTGGATGCGGCGGAATTCGAGACCGAGAACCTGACTCAAGGCCCGCACCAGCAGCGTCTTCGCGGTACCCGGAGCGCCCTCGAGCAGGACATGCCCTCGCGCGATCAGCGCCAGCACCGTTTCCCGAAGTACCGCCTCCTGTCCCAGTACCACTCGGCGCAGTTCCTCGAGGACCCGCTGGGCCGCCCGGGAATGTTCGGCAAGTTCATCGGGACTCACCGGCCTAGTTCCTCCCACACATCCTCCACGGCGTTGGCGGCCAGCAGCACCCCGGTGACGGGCTGCCCTGGCTGGGTGACCTGCTTCAAGGTTTGCACGGCGGCCTGCGCCTTCGGTGATTCGGCATTCTGGGCCAGAGCCTCCAGCCATTGGGGATCGGCCCGTAGGTCGGACTGGCCACCGGGAGAGAGCCGGCGGCGAAGCCCGCGGATGATCGTCGCGACCGCCACATCATGGCCATGAGCCGCGGCAAGGGCCGTGGCGAGGGCCCTCACATGTTCAAGCGGAGAACGTCGCTTGCGGGGAATCGCGGGACGGGGCGCTCCGAACCGTACTGCACCGAAGAGCAGCGCGATGAGTCCCACCAGCGCGAGCTGCCACGCGGCCCATCCCCACGGCGATCTTTTGCTCCATTGCAGCGCGGCCGAGGCAAGTGAGCCTGACGCGGCGAAGCCATGATGGGATTCTTCGAACATCACGGTGTCGTACCGCCCCGCGAACAGGCTCAGGGCGAACGGGCCTGCATCGCTGTCCCGTAAATCGACGTTGCTGAAGAGATGACCGTCAGCGACCAGAGTCACCCTGCGGTCCACGTCTGCCCGGTGAAGTCGGAGCGCCTCGACTCGGCCGGTGCGAGTGACCAGCAGAGTCTCCGCGAAGGCAATGGTCGGGACCCCGCATGCCGCGAGACTCGCGTCGGCCAGGGCGGACGAATCGGTCACGACTCGCACGGTCGAAGCACCCAACACCGCCTCGACCCAGGGGGATCTCTCCGAGACCGTGGTGCCGGGCTCGATGGCCTGCACCGAGTCGCCGGATTGCGCCTGGTATGCATACCCGAAACACCGCATGAGCCGGGCGGCTCCCGGCCCGGCCAGCACCAGGTCGGCTCGCTCCCCCAGCTCCAGAAAATCATCCAGCTCGCCGGGTCGAATATTCTCGCTCGGATCCAGAACGACGAACGCGTAGCGATCTGGCGGGGTATCGAGGTCGATCAGCTCCCGCGACCGTCGCCGGTATTGCTTGACCTGGATCCCGAGCCGGCGGAGACCGTCGGCCACGGCTCGGGCGCCATGAGGGCCCGCGAGATAGGTCGATCGCCGAAAATCCTGTGAGGGAGTGCGGTTGCTCCGCTGCCCGATGCTGGCCGCCAGAACGGCGAGCACCAGCAACACCGCGACGCCCAGAGCGAGTTCACTGCGCAGCCGCATAGCGCCTGCCCTCGGTGAGATCGCGCCAGGCCAGATACTCATCGGGCCCGCAGGGAATCTCGGCGAACACATGCCCGTACAGTCCCCGCACCGCCTCGCGCAGCAAGGCACGCTGGTCTTCCGGCAACTGGGCTTCGGCGGCATACTCGCCCGGTGTCTTGCTCCCCTGAAAGCGCACCACCTGCCGCCCATCGAGCTCGAGCATGAGGGCGAGGAAATCCAGCGGCATCGCCTCGAGAAACCTTCCCTCGGAGGCCAGGTGCTCCGCGCGTCGCCGGTACCAGGCCGCGTCATGCTGCTCCAGCGCCTGCGGAACCCGTGACTCGTTCGAGACTCCCGCGGCCCGGATGGTCTGGAGCATCACGTAGGAAGCGTGGACCAGCACCATGACCAGGATCAGCACGAGGGCCCAGAAAAACACCTCGAACAACTGCGGGTTGCCTTCGCGAAACGCCGCCAGCCAATCCTCGAGCCCCCGCCACCACCGGCCCAGGAATGCAAAGGGCCTGGGCGGTTCGACCCACTGATAGGCCGGGGCCGCGAAGACGCTATCGAGGACCGCGCGCAGCGAGTCGGCGGGAGCCTGGTTCACGCGGGTTGCAGCCGGGCCGCCAGGAGCTCCAGGTCGAACCCTTCCTTGCGGACCCGCAGATCGTAGTAGGCCACGGTGATCGTGCAGTATACGAAGGGCGAGATCAGAATTTGCAGGATCCCCGCGATGCCGAGAATGATCGAGGCGCTTCCACCTGCGCCTTCCAGCTCATAGGCAGCCGCGGGACTGGAGAATACCGGGAGAAAGAAACTCGCGGCCATTGCGGGGATGATCTGCAGGATGAAGACCGTCGTGACGATGGCGAACTGCTTCAGCCGGAATCCCTTGGAGAGTCCCCAACCCCGCCCCATGGCTTCGAGGCCGCTCTGTTGATTCTCCAGCACCAGAGCCGGTATGGAAGGGATCAGCCCCGCCATGAACACGCAACCCGGAATGATGAATAGCAGGAACCCGAGACCGATCACGAGACCCAGCAGAATGCTCAGAACAACCAGCCTGCCGAGAAACGGGACCGATCGCTTCAACGCATCCGTGGCGCTGAGGTCGTGTCCAAGGTAGCTCTCTGACACGATGAAAATCGTGCCGCCGAGGGCGAGGAGATCGAGGACGGTCTTGATGAGCAGGTTGGCAATGGAGAGGCCCAGATTCGCGAACTGCCCGCCCGCCGTCGTCACATAAATCCCGATGAGCATGGGTAGCGCCGCGGTCAGCAGCGCGACCTTCACCAGTGGCCCGAACCGCTGCCGATAGAGCCCGAATGAGACGTCGAGTATTTCCCCCGTGGACAACGGCCGCAGGGCGGGTGCGTTCATAGACGGCTCCAGGTCGGTGGGAGAGCGGAGCAGAGATTGGACTTTCCAAGATGCGGGAGTGGGGAGAACTTGGGAAGGGATTTCAACGGATCATCGATCATGGCAACACGGGCGCCGCTGGATTTTCGCCAGCACCTCGAGGTCGAGACTCCCGAGCACGTAGTCCTTGACTACGAGATCGCGGGCCTCGGCTCGCGTGCGCTTGCGGCGATCCTCGATACGCTGATCCTGACCGGTTGGTCCATCGCGTTGCTGGTCATTTTCGCACTGCTGTCATTCCAGTTCGAGGAATGGGCCGGCGCCATCTTCACCCTGGTGTATTTCGCATCGCTCTGGGGCTATTTCGCTTTCTTCGAGGGCCTTCGTAACGGTCAAACTCCTGGCAAACGCCGTCTCGGGATTCGCGTGGTGCGCGATACCGGGCATCCAGTCACCTTCGGTGCCGCGGCCGTTCGCAACCTGATTCGAGCCGCCGATTTCCTTCCTCCACCCTACCTGATCGGCGGAATCCTGGTCGCGCTCCATCCCCGTGCCAAACGGCTTGGGGATCTCGTGGCCGGGACTGTCGTGGTTCGTGACCGGCCGACCGAGGTGGCTGTCCGACCGCCAGGAGTGGGAGACCCATCGGCTGCAGAAGTCGGCGTTCCCGAACTGGGAGACGAGGAATTCCGCCTGTTGCGGGAATTCAGCGAACGGGCCTCCGCGCTCACGCCGGAGGTGCGGCAGCGGCTTGCCACTCGGCTCGCCCAGCGCTTCGCCGACCGCCATCCCAATCGGGCCGCGTCCCCGGAGTCGTTCCTGGCCGACCTGTATCGCGATGAGCTGGCCCGCCGTCGTGGGCGTTTCGGTGCCCGCGGAGAGCCGCAGGCTGCAGAACGCCGTGGACAAGCCACTGTCGCGGAACGCATGGCGGCGCGGAAGTCCGAACGCTGGCAGACCTTCCAGCGCATGGCGGACCGCGCCGCCCGGGAAGGACTCGACACCTTCAACGCCCGGGAACTGCCGGACTTCGCCGCTCGCTATCGAGAGGTCGCCGCCGATCTGGCCCGGGCGCGCACCTACCACGCCGACCCCTCAACCCTCGCCCGCCTCGAACGGCTGGTCGTCTCTGGACACAACGCGCTGTACCGGGACGAGCACAGCTCGCTCAACCGGATCTGGCAAGTGGTGATGCGGGAGTGTCCGGCGGCCGTGGTCCAGGCTCGGCGCTACGTACTGATTGCGTTCCTAGCGTTCACCGTCCCGGCGGCGGCGGGATTCCTCCTGCTGAAGGAACGGCCTGCTTTGGCGGACGAGCTCCTTCCCGACGTCATGCTGGAGCGAGCCCAGGCCGGCGCCGCTCGAATCGGCCAGGGTAAGGGCTACGTGGAGGTGGACGCGCGCCAGCGGCCGATCGTCGCCTCCAGCATCATCACCAACAACATCACCGTCGCCTTCTACTGCTTCGCCGGCGGGATCTTCGCCGGAGTCGGCTCCCTGGTCCTGTTGGCCTACAACGGCCTTTCGATCGGAGCTATCTCGGCTCACTTCGCCAACCTTGGCCTGCTCGGTTACCTCTGGGCTTTCATCGTCGGGCACGGCGTACTGGAGTTATTCGCCATCTGGGTTGCTGGAGCCGCCGGCTTCCTGCTGGGACGCGCGCTCATCGCTCCCGGCGACCTGACGCGGGCGGATGCGCTGGTACTGCACGGACGGCTGGCGGTTCGGATGATCGGTGCCGTGATCGTCTTGCTGATGATCGCTGGCAGTATCGAAGGATTTGTTTCCACGAGTGAAGGCGGGGTGGCACTCCGGGTCGGGGTCAGCACCGTGAGCGCTCTGTTTCTGATGCTTTATCTGGCCAACGGGGCCCTCTGGCTCCGCAGCCAGGGGCGTCGGGACACGGAGCCGGGGATTATCCGTCCCGAAGAATCGTCCGCATCCTGACCGCCAACGCCTCGATTTCCCGCAGGCTGGTCAGGGTCTCAGCATCGAGCTTGGATTCATTCAGGAGGAGGAGTTGGGTTTCCGCCAGTAGGGCGGACAGCGGATTGGCAAGGTCATGCCGGAGCTTTGTAAGGTGCTCGGCCTCTGTCATGGGCATGGGCATCCTGGTCCGCTTGCGCTGTGGGATGGGGTACGTAACCCAATATAGATAATGGGCTTCCGCGCGCAATGTTTCACTGACCGAAGGGCGCAGGTACAAAGGTCAGGATCAGAACGGCCAGACAAATCCAACCAATTACCACCCGGCTCCTCGGTACGGGCCTGTCCGGAGATAAGACCGACGGGTGAGACCACCGCCCCGCTCCAACCATCAACGTCAGCAGAATCCAGATCAGCCAAGCCGGCGTATGCCAGGACAGGTAGAGCAGTACCAGGACGGCAAGCCAGGCCACCAGGGTCTGCCGCCTGCCGACCAGACCATAGCTCACGTGCCCACCATCCAGCTGACTCAGTGGGAGAAGATTCAGCCCGGTGATGAAGCTCCCTGCCCATCCCGCGAATGCCGGGAGACTCAGCTTGATCGTCGTTACCCCAGGGAAGTAGTGCTCGCGGAGCCCCCGCAGCAGCAGCGATTCGCCAACCACGAAGTACCCCGGGGAAAAACTCACGATGAGGCCCTGTGGTCCGTCGCCTGAAGGGACCGGCTGGGAAGTCGCGTATCCCCAGATCAGCACGCCCAGGGCAACTACGAATCCCGCCAGGGGGCCTGCAGCTCCAATGTCGAGAAGCTGACGCCGGTCCACTACGACCGATCGCAGACGGAGAAACGCGCCCAGACTTCCGATCGGCGAAAGCGTTGGCGGCACGGGGAGGAAGTAAGGGGGAGACGCGTCTACCGCATATCGACGGGCGGCAACGAAATGGCCCAGCTCGTGGATCAGGAGGATCGCCAACAGGGGAACCGCGAAGGTCCATCCGCTCAGGATCTGTTCGGTGGACCCCGAAGCGAAAGAGGTGAAGAACTGGAGGCCAGCCCTGATCCATGCGAGCGGCCCGTAGCCCATAGGGGGATCGAAGCGTCCTTGCAGCGCGGCCCCCGCGCCAAGCGAGCAGACCAGGGTCGCGGCAAAGAGCGCAAGATGCAGCAGCCAGCGTTCCCGTCGAGCGGGGCGCAACGGGCGGATCAACACCAGCTCGCTGTGATCGGGGGAACCCCAGTAGTGCGCGCCGTGCCAGTCCCGGAGCGACGCGGTAAGGCTGGGGGAGGGACCCCGGTGTTCCGGCGCTATGATGGATTCAATGATTTCCCGGTCCGCGCTCCGGAGGACACGCCAGGCAAGAAAATGCCCGGTCAGCGGATCCACGATTGCTCTTGACGGGATGGATGGGTGTCTCTATTATGAGGCGCTTCCGTCAGCCTTGAGCACTCTCCCGTTCGCCCCATTCTTCCCTCAGTAACACCATCGCCGGCCCAGTCCGGTTTCAACATTTTCTGGCGCCTTTCCAATTCCATTGCCTGCCCCAAAGACCCGGCCGCCGGCCGACCGTAGCGCTTCTCCTCAGCGGAGTGGCCCACCCGTGGATATCGCCGAGCTCAAACAGAAGTCGGTCGCAGAGTTGCACGCGCTCGCCGAGCAACTCAACATCACAAACTACTCAGGCCTTCGCAAGCAAGACCTGATCTTCAGGATCGAGCAGTCGCTGCTCGACCAGGACACCGTAATCCGCGGGGAGGGTGTGCTGGAAATCCTGCCCGAAGGGTACGGATTCCTTCGCAGCCAGGACTGGAACTACCTCTACGGACCTGACGACATCTACGTCTCGCCCAGCCAGATCAAGCGGTTTGATCTGCGCACCGGTGATACGGTCATGGGGCAGGTGCGGCCACCCAAGGAAGGGGAGCGGTATCTGGCCCTGCTCAAGGTTGAGAACGTCAACTTTGAGGAGCCGGAGAAGACCAAGCACCGGATCGCCTTCGACAACCTCAAGCCTCGCTACCCCGACCGGCGCATCCGCCTGGAGCGGGCCACCGGCGATCTCTCGATGCGGGTGGTGGATCTCCTGTCACCGATCGGCAAGGGACAGCGCGGCCTGATCGTCGCACCGCCCAAGGCCGGTAAGACGATCCTGATGCAGAAGCTGGCCAACGCCATCAGCGAGAACCACCCCGAAGTCGTCCTCATCGTCCTGCTGATCGACGAACGGCCGGAAGAAGTCACCGACATGCAGGAGAATGTGAAGGCGGAGGTCATCTCCTCTACTTTCGACGAACCAGCCGACCGGCACGTTCAGGTCGCCGACATGGTGATCGAGAAGTCGAAGCGGTTGGTGGAGCACGGGCGGGACGTGGTCATCCTGCTCGACTCGATCACCCGTCTGGCCCGGGCCCACAACGTCGTAGTCCCGCATTCCGGCAAGATCCTCTCCGGCGGCGTGGACGCCAACGCGCTCCAGAAACCCAAGCGGTTCTTCGGCGCCGCGCGCAACATCGACGGCGGAGGCTCGCTAACCATCATCGCCACGGCACTGATCGACACCGGCAGCCGGATGGACGAAGTGATCTTCGAAGAGTTCAAGGGAACCGGCAACATGGAGCTGGTGCTCGACCGGCGTCTTGCCGATCGCCGGATCTATCCCGCCATCGACATCCAGCGCACCTCGACCCGGAAGGAAGAGCTCCTCATGGACAAGGACGAGCTCAACCGGGTCTACCTGCTGCGAAACTTCCTCGCCGACATGCCCCCGGTGGAGGCCCTGGAATTCCTGCTCGAGCGTATGAAGCGCACCAAGAGCAACAAGGAGTTCTTCGCGACCATGGCCCAGTAGTGATTGATGATTGAAGATTGCAGATTGAAGATTGAACCGATGGGGGCCGAGACCCTGTTCAATCAGCAATCAGCAATCAGCAATCAGCAATGACTTCTCTGCCCCGCACCGGCCGCCTGCTCGCCATCGACTGGGGAGAACTGCGCATCGGCCTCGCGCTCAGCGACGAGACCCAGACCCTCGCCTCCCCGCTCGAAACCCTCACCCGCCGCCGGGGAAAGCGCTTCCCCATCGCCCGCTTCCTCGAACTCGTCAGCCAGTTTCAACCGGTCGGAATCGTCGTTGGCCTCCCCCTCTCTCCCGAGGGGGGAGAATCGGAGTCGAGTACCGCGGCCCGCGAGCTGGCCGAACTCGTCGCCCGGCGTACCAGTCTGCCGGTCGAACTCAGCGACGAGCGGCTCACCACCGCGAGAACCCTGAAGCTGATTCGCGAGCAGAGCGGCTCCACTCGAGGACGGAAGGAAGAGGTTGACGCGATGGCCGCGTCGGTTCTGTTGCAGGGGTGTCTGGATGCGCGGAAAGGTGGAACCACGTGAGTTCCGAACCCCGGGCGCGTCAGGCAATGGTCCTGGTGATCTGCCTTGCCTTCGCAGCCGGGCTCTCTCTCGGTTGCGGTTCTCCCGCTCCCCCAGCAGCACCCGAGCGAGTCACCATCCCCAACGGAGCCAGCCTTGGCGTCGTGGCCGACAGCCTGGAAGCTCACCGTCTCCTCGGCTCGCGGACCTGGTTTCAGCTGTTCGCCCGGATTCGGCGGATCGATCGCGGCCTGCAGGCCGGTACCTACGAGATTCCGCCGGGATCCAGCGCCTGGAAAGTGCTGACAATTCTGGCTTCCGGGCGGGTTGTTGTCGTTCGCTTCACCGTCCCGGAGGGGATCACCCTGCTGGAGCTGGCGGGGATGGTGCAGGACGAGTTGCACATTCCCTCCGATTCCGTACTGGTGGCGGCAAGCGACCCGGTGGCTCGACGCGCGGTCGGTGTCCCGGCGCCGACGATGGAGGGGTATTTGCTCCCCGAAACCTACAAGCTCCCCTTGGCGGTGACCGCACGGGAGCTGGTTCACCGAATGGGCGCCGAGTTCCTGCGTCAGTGGGACCCGTCGTGGGACCTGCGGCTCGATAGTCTCGGCTGGACCCGGCACCAGGTGCTGGCGCTGGCATCGATCGTGGAAGGGGAAGCTCGACACGACGAGGAAAGGCCGGTGATCGCGGCGGTCTACGCCAATCGTTTGCGATTGATGATGCCGCTGCAGGCGGATCCGACCGTCCAGTACGCTTTGCAGTTGCGAACCGGTCAGCGGAAGCCGCGACTCTACTTTCGGGATTACGAGACCAATTCACCCTACAACACCTACCTTCACCCCGGGCTCCCTCCTGGCCCGGTGAATTCACCCGGTCTGGCCAGCATCCGCGCCGCACTCTACCCCGCCCAGGTTCCCTATCTCTTTTTCGTTGCCCGGCCCGATGGCTATCACATCTTCAGCCGGACATTGGCAGAGCACAACCGAGCGATCAGGGAGGTCCGAAGACGAAAAGATTAGTCCGCAGTCCTCCGTACTAGGTCCTAGGTCCTAGGTACTAGGTACTAGGTACTTTCTCACCGCTTCCTCAATGTCCACCGCACCCAGAATCCCCGAGACCACCGCGACACCCACCCCTCCCGCAGCAATCACCGGTCCCACGTCCTCAGGTCTCACACCGCCGATCGCGACACAGGGACGACCTCCGGCCTGAGCGACGATTCGCTGAAACCCGGCAATGCCGAGGGACGGACCGGCATCGAGCTTGGTCGCACTGCCATTGAGCGGCCCGATTCCCCAATAGTCGGCCTCTTCTCCCCTCGCCACCTCGGCGATCGATCCGACCGAGGCTCCAATGACCTCGCCCTGGGTGAAGAGGCGCCGGGCAACGGAGACCGGTACGTCATCGGGACCCAGGTGCACCCAGCATCCCGCCGCGCGGGCGACGTCGGGACGGTCGTTCACAATCACCGGCACCCGGAGCACGGCTTTAAGCCGCCGCGCCACATCGAGCAGAGCCCGCGGCGAGGCTTGCTTGAGTCGCAGCTGGACCGCCGTGACTCCTCCCCGCTCCGCAGCCTGACATACCGCCACCGGGTCCCGCTCTCCCAGCAACAGATCATCGGTGACGAGCATCAGTCGCAGGTGATTCGCTAGATTCTGCACCATGTCCGAGCCTCTCCCGCTCCGCCTGCGCGGCTTCCGTGGCGCCACCACCGTCGAACAGGATCGTCCCGAGGAGATACTGGGCGCGACCGACGAGCTGCTGCGCTCGCTGGTTGAAGCCAACGGCATCGATCCGCTCGATATCGTGAGCGCCGTTTTCACGGTGACTCAGGATTTGATCTCGACCTTCCCGGCCCGTGCCTCCCAACCCTATGGTTGGGACCAGGTCGCCATCCTGCACGCGACCGAGATACCTGTCCCAGGGTCTCTTCCTCGCTGTATCCGCGTCCTGGTACACGCCTACAGCCGCCTCGCGCCGGATCAAATCAAGCATTGCTACTTGCGGCGAGCCACCGTGCTGCGGCCAGACCGAGCCCAGCCCCCAAAGTGAGCGAGACGACCGGCGATCTCCCGCTGGCGAGGGTCACCACCAAGGGCGCTTCACGCTGGGTTCGCGGTCACCCCTGGATCTATCGCAGCGATGTGACGGAATCCCCTTCGGAGGCCGGGCTTTGCCGAGTCCTCGACCGCAGAAAGAAGTTCCTCGGAATAGCACTCTGCTCCCCCCGCTCGGAAATCCGGCTTCGCTTGCTCGAAACACGGGAACGCGTGATCGACCGCGCTTGGTGGCGCGAGAAGCTCACCCGTGCGCTGGGCCGTCGCGCCGGCATAGACGCGACCGCGTTTCGTGTCGTGCATGCCGAGGGCGACGGGCTCCCTTCCCTCATCGTGGACCGCTACGATCGCTGGGTCGTGGCCCAATTTCTCTCGGCGGGATTGGAAACCCAGCGGGAGACGATCGTCCACGCGCTGGTCGAGGCGATGTCCCCGGAAGGCATCCTGCTGCGCAATGACGTGGCGGTTCGGCGGCACGAAGGGTTGCTGGAGCGGGTTGAGCTGGTCTATGGCGAGGTGCCCCAGGCCATCGAAGTGCGGGAAGGTGAAGTCCGCTACCTCGCGGCACCGTGGACCGGACAGAAGACTGGTGCCTTCCTGGATCAGCGGGAAAACCGGATACTCGCCGCCCGTTGCTGTCCGCCCGGCCGGGAGGCGCTCGATTGTTTCTCTTATCACGGCAGCTTCGCGCTCCATCTCGCCCGCCGGGCCGGACGGGTCGTCGCTCTCGACTCGAGTGCGGAGGCTCTCGAGCGGGGGAAGGAGAACGCCCGGCTCAACGGCATGACCAACATCGAGTTTCTCGAAGGAGACACGTTCGATCTTCTGAGAAGCTGGGAGCGAGAGCGGCGGCGCTTCGACCTCGTTGTCCTCGACCCGCCGGCATTCGCCAAGACGAAGAGTGCGGTCCCCCAGGCGCTGCGAGGATATAACGAGATCAACTTGCGGGGACTTCGGGTCCTGAACTCAGGCGGGATCCTGCTCACTGCCTCCTGCTCCTACCACGTCGGTCGCCCGGCATTCGAGGACATGCTGGCTGGAGCCGCCGCCGATAGTGGTCGTCGAGTCACTCTTCGGCAGCTCTTAGCTCAGGCTCCCGACCATCCGGAAATCCTCTCAATCCCTGAGACGGGGTATTTGAAAGGAGCGCTTCTAACTGTCGAGTGACCTCAGACCTCAACTCTCAGCCATCGGCCAGGCTTTGGGCTTAGGCTGAGGGCCGCTGACGGCTGACGGCTAACGGCTAACCGCCGCCTTATTGACTATCCCTTTATACTCTATGAGCTTGTAGCCACTCACCTGCCAAAGTGGTCGAACGCGTGCTATGCTGAGCGCCCTCCAACTCGAGCAGCAACGCCCCCGTCGGCCCCTGCCGTCGCTCAAGCAGTTGTACCACGAATACATCCTGCAACGCATCGAAGATTACAAGAACGGTCTCCGGCGGAACGAGCTGCTGAACCTGGCCAACGAGGCCTTCGCCGAAATGGGCACCACGCAGGAAGCTCAGTTTGTACTGACCGAAGTGCTCATGGCCGATTGCGTGGACCGGCTCATCAATCGCCGGCTCCGGCTCCCCTCTTATCGTCGATGGGTTTCCCAGTTCAAGGAGCTGCGCGCCGCCCAGCGGGAGCCTACCCACTGGGGCATCGATCGCCGCTGCCCTCTCCAGTTCCTTCCCCGGATGGAGCAGGGAGACACGGCGGTCGTGATAGGTCCCGATGCGACACCATTGGCTCTCCTGCTGGCCGCCCATGAGGTCTCGGTCGTGTACATTGGCGGCGATATGACCTACGTGGATCAGGTGGAATCACGAGTGGCGGAGGAAGGCTTGAGCGAGTGGTGCACCACTTACGTGGCACCGGCTGGCCGCTGGCCGACCGAAGTCATCGCGCGGACCCACGTCCTCGTGGTGGACACGGCTACTCTGGAACCGCTCTCCCCTCGGGAGCGGAGGGAGGTGCTGCTCACCTTCCAGGATCATACCGAGCCGGGGGGCGCGCACCTGTTGCTCCCCAGTAACCGGGCTTTAGCACCGGCGGCGTTCGTCTCGTTTTACAGCGGCTGGCACCGCGAGGCGGCGCCAGGCGAAAAACGACGTCAGGCCAAGATAGCGGGCCTTCTGGTGAGCAAGCCCGCCGAACCCGAGCAGCTTCGAGCCGCCACTCGGCAATCCCGCGGCGCCACCGCGTAATTCCGCAGCACGACACCGCCTCTTCGTCTGACACCCCGCGACCGACCTCCCTTCCCCGATCTCCGCTCCTTCATCCGGGCGCTGGAGGGTCGCGGCCTGCTTCGCCGTATCCCTGCGGAAGTGGATCCCCGGCTCGAGGCGTCCGAGATCGTCCAGCGGGTCATACGACGTCAGGGACCCGCTCTGTTGTTCGAGCGTCCCAAGGGAAGCTCATTCCCTCTCGTCATGAACCTCTACGGCACAATGGAGCGGATCGAGCTGGCGCTCGGCCGTCACCCGCAACAGATCGGGCAGGAACTCGTCGAAACCCTGCTCCGCCTGAATCCTCCCTCGCTCAAGACGCTCTGGGAATCGCGGCAGGTCCTTTCGCGCGGCCGGTTCCTTCACCCTCGCGTCGTGAAGCGCGCCCCGGTTCATGAAGTGGTCGAAGCGCCCCGGCTCGATCAGTTCCCCGCGGTAACCAGCTGGCCCCGCGATGGTGGGCCCTTTATCACCTTTGGTCCGACCATTACCCAGGACCCGGTGACCAGGCGCCGAAACTACGGCTTGTACCGGCTCCAGGTGTACAGCGCCGATCAGACCGGAATGCACTGGCAAAGTATGAAGGGTGGGCGGGCCCATCACTACGAGGCCGAGCGATTGGGACAGCGGTTGCCGGCGGCTGTCGTCCTGGGCGGCGACCCGATGCTCATGCTGGCCGCGATCCTTCCATTACCCGAAGACTTCGACGAGCTGGGCTTCGCCGGTTTCTTCCGCGGCGAAGCGACTCAGCTGGTACGAGCCCAGTCCAACGAGCTGCTGGTTCCGGCCAACGCCGAATTCATCCTCGAGGGCTATGTCGCGGCTGGCGAGCGCCGGATGGAAGGTCCCTTCGGCGATCACTTCGGTCATTACTCGGAAGCCTCAGAGTTCCCCGTCTTCCACGTCCAGCGGGTGACCCGCCGGCGCGATGCGATCTACCCCGCGACAGTCGTCGGCAAGCCGCCCCAGGAGGACAAAGCGATGGGAATCGCGGTGGGTGAGATGGTGGGTCCGCTCATCCGTCTGGTAAATCCCAACATCGTGGATCTCTATCCCTTCGAGAACGCCAGCTTCCACAACCTCCTCGGCGTCTCACTGAAAGAACGGCACCCCAAAGAGGTGCTGAAGACGGCGCTGGGCCTCCTGGGCACCGGGCAGCTCTCGCTCACCAAAGTCGCGATCATGGTGCGCGAGGACGTGAATCCGAGAAACTTCACCAACCTCCTCCGCGAGCTCTGGTATCGCTTCGAGCCCAGCGAGCGCATGCTGCTGTTGCCCATCGCACCGCTGGACACTCTGGATTACACCTCGTACCGGATGCACGTCGGGAGCAAACTGGTGCTCGATGCGACCGGTGAGCCCTTGACGACTGAAGCGCCACCTCGGGACGTGTCCACACCGTCGGCGATGGACCGACGAGTCCTGCGCCACCGCCTGCTGGACGGGGGCTTCCTGGTCGTGGTGGTGAAGCAGGAACCTCGCGATGTGCTCCAGAAGCTCTTGGCCTGGAAGGAGCTTGGCCCCGTTCGCTTTATCGTGGCGGTGAGCGACGACGTAGACCTCTCCGAAGAGTGGAGCCTCCTCTGGGGGATTTTCACCCGGTTCGACCCGGGGCGGGACATGCTCTTCACCTCTCAGGAATTCATTGGAGCCCGTCCGGTCTATCGCGGGCCGATTGGGATCGACGCCACGTGGAAAGAGGGATACCCTTTGCCACTGGAAATGGATCCCGCCACTGTCAGTCTCGTGGATCGGCGTTGGGGGGAATACGGTCTGTAGCAGCGTGGGGAGCTGACAATGGATCTGGGACTGAGGGGACGGGTTGCTCTGGTGTGCGGAGGCTCCAGCGGACTGGGCTACGCCGTAGCCGAGCGAATGCTGGGAGAAGGAGTTCGGGTCGCCTTGAACGGGCGAGACCGCGCGAAGCTGGAGCGCGCGGTCTCCCAGCTCTCATCGCGCGGGGAAGTACAGAGCTTCCCGGCGGATGTAAGTCGTCCCGCTGAATGCTCCGCGCTTGTCAACGCAGTCCACGAGGCGATGGGCGGTCCCGACATCGTGCTCTGCAACTCCGGTGGGCCTCAACCGGGACCATTTGAAGCCCACAACGAGGCGACCTGGCAGGCCGCCCTCGACACCAGTCTCCTCTCGGCCGTGCATCTGAGCCGTGCCGCCGTTGGTCACATGCGGGCCAAGCGCTGGGGCAGAATTCTCTGCCTGACTTCGGTCGCGGCACGCCAGCCATCGTCCGCCCTGATTCTCTCGACGACTGCGCGGGCCGGCGTGCTCGGCTTCTCCAAGGCACTGTCCGATGAAGTGGCCGCTGAAGGCATCACCGTCAATGTCCTCTGTCCGGGCTTGTTTGCGACCGATCGCCTCCGCGAGCTCGCCGAAGTCCGCGGTCGGAAGGACGGCCGACCCGTCGATCGGGTGCTAGCCGACATGGGAGAAAGTCTGCCCATTCGCCGGATCGGCACTCCCGACGAGTTTGCCGCCGCCGTTGTCTTTCTCGCGTCCGAACCCGCCCGCTACATCACGGGGACCGTGCTCTCGGTAGACGGCGGGATGACGAGGGCGATCCTCTAGGTGTCAGGTGTCAGGGATCAGGGGATGGGTTACCTTCTCCTCCCGCGGTAGCCGCGGTCCTCTGACCTCCAGTGAGGCCCCCTGACCCCTGACACCTGGCCCCTGACACCTGAAAGAATGCGCGCCCTCGTAAAGCCAGCCCCAGGCCCCGGAATGGAGCTGCGCGATGTCCCAGCCCCCGAGTACGGACCGAGCGATGTGCTGATCAAGGTCCACCACGCCGGTGTCTGCGGAACCGACCTCCATATTTGGGAGTGGGATACCTGGGCCAGTGCGCGGCTCAAGCCCCCGGTCGTCATCGGGCACGAGTTCGCGGGGGAAGTCGCCAAATTAGGACGAGAAGCTGCTTCAGCCGGATTACTGAAGCCTGGCGACCTCGTCACGGCCGAAGGCCACATAGTGTGCGGACACTGTCTCCAGTGCCGGATTGGCGAAGCACACCTCTGCCAGCGCACCCAAATCATTGGCGTAGATCGCGATGGCGCCTTCGCTGAGTACATCGCGATGCCCGCCGCGAATGTGATGAAGCTGGATGGAATTCCCACCGAGGTCGGCGCCGTCATGGACCCGACCGGAAACGCGGTCCACACTGTTCTAGAGGGCGGGATGGTGGTAGGAAGCCGCGTCCTGGTGCTGGGCTGCGGCCCGATTGGGTGTTTCGCCGTTGGTGTTGCCCGGGCCGCGGGGGCCGCTCTCGTCATCGCCAGCGACTTCAATCCTCGTCGCCTCGAGCTTGCCCGAGGAATGGGCGCCCACGTCACCCTGAATCCTGCATCTGACGACGTCGTGGCCCGGGTCAAGGAATTGACCAATGGGGACGGCGTAGACCTGGTTTGCGAGATGAGCGGCCACCCTTCCGGCCACGCCCAGGCATTTGCCGCTGCCCGCCTCGGCGGTCGGGTCAACCTGCTGGGGACGCCCAGTAAGGCCACCCAGGTGGATTTCGCCCGCGATGTGATCTTCAAGGGGCTCACGCTGTACGGCGTGACCGGACGGCGCATGTACGAAACGTGGGACGTGATGCGACGCCTGGTCCGATCCGGCCAGCTTGATCCCCGTCCTGTTATTACCCACCGCTTCGGCCTTGATCGGATGGCCGAGGCCATTCAGGTCATCAAGGACGGCCAGGCCGGCAAGGTGATCCTGGAGATCGGCGCATGAAATCCTCGCTCGATTCCCGCATCGAGGCGGAGCTCGATCAGTTTCGCCGCGATGGGGTCTACAAGCACCTGAACTACATCGAGGGCCCTCAGGCACCCCGGGTCCGGATGGAAGGGCGGGGCGAAGTCATCGTGCTCTCCTCCAACAACTATTTAGGCTTGAGCGACCAGCCCGAGGTCGTGGCGGCGGGGAAGGCAGCGCTCGACCACTATGGCGCCGGGACAGCGTCGGTTCGCTTCATCTGCGGGACGTTCACGGTGCACCGGGAACTGGAGGCTGCCTGCGCCCGCCTGGTGGGAACCGCCGCCTCCCTCAGTTTCGTGAGCTGTTGGAACGCCAATGAAGCCGTTCCGGCGACCCTCCTCGGCGAAGAAGACATCGTCATCAGCGACCAGCTCAACCACGCCTCGATCATCGACGGGGTAAGGCTGGCCAAAGCGATCACTCGGTGTCAGACGGCGGTCTACAAGCACGCCGACATGACCGATCTGGACGAAAAGCTCATGGCAGCGAAAGATCGCCGCACCCGGATGGTGATTACCGACGGCGTGTTCTCAATGGAGGGTGCCATCGCCCGGTTACCGGACATCATCGAGATTTGCCGCCGTCATCGGGCCACCCTGGTGGTGGACGATTCCCATGGGACCGGGGTCCTCGGCAAGACCGGTAGGGGAACCCCTGAGCACTTCGGAGTAGTGGGCGAGGTAGACATGATCACCTCCACCCTCGGGAAGGCTCTGGGGGGGGCGGCGGGTGGCTTCGCGGCGGCTACCGAGGCGGTCTGCGACTATCTGACGCAGCGCGCCAGACCTCAACTCTTCTCCAATGCCCTCCCACCGACCGTCGCAGCCAGTGCTCTGGCCAGCATCCAGTACCTCGAAAAGCACCCGGACCGGGTCGAGAGTCTGCGCCAGAATTCCCGGTACTTCCGCGAGCAACTTCTCGCGTCAGGCTTCAAGCCCTTGCCGGGCGAGACTCCTATTATCCCCGTGATTCTAGGGGAAACCGCTCGGGCAATCGAGATGAGCCGGCAACTCTTGGAGGAGGGTGTCTTCGTAACCGGGTTCGGGTATCCCGTGGTTCCGCAGGGCCAAGCCAGGATCCGCTGTCAGATCTCCGCTGCACACACGAAGGCCGACTTGGACCAGGCCTTGGAGGCCATCCGGAAGGTTGGCCGACGCCTTGCGATAGTGTGAGGTGTCACCAACCGGGCACTATCGGTGTATGTTCGGTGGTGTCAAGAGATCGTCGGCTGGCGAAACTTCAAGTAGTTTATTAACCTAGTTGCCCAAGCCGAAACAACGAAATAATCTAGGGCATCAGCCAGGCATCAGGAATTAACCATTTCTGGGGCACGGTAGGATGCCAGCAAGGGGCGGATTTGCCCCTTGCCAAGTGCCGCCGAAATCCCAGGAGGTATCGTGATGCGCATGCTAAGTCGCATCATCCCGGTGGTCGCGCTGGCCGCTCTTTCCCTGTCGCCCAAGCTGGGTGCCCAGGAGAAGAGGAGTGGGGACGCCTTCAGTTGGTATGTCGGCCCCCAAGGCGGGACCATCATCTTCGAAACGCCCAATCAGACCAGGGGTGCTATCCCCTCGGTCGGCGGGCACTTCCTGATCATGGCTCGGCGGACCGGCCTCCTCCTCTCGTTTGATGAGGGCATCGCGGAGGATCAGAAGACTTCCTTCGCTGATCCCAGCGCCCCAGGTGGAGTGCGGAACGTCACCTTCAACGATCTGAGAAAGTACTCCGCGATTCTCGTTGCCTACCCCTTCCGCGGCCATTTGCAGCCGTTTCTGGGTGTCGGCCTCGGGATCCTTCAGACCGGGAGCGAGTATCCCCAGAACACCGTCACCCAGGTCGAAAAAGACAGCCTGACCTCGGTAGCGAATTCTCTGGGCAGCTACGGCTTCGGGACCGGTCTCATCGGGTTGCAGGCCAAGGCCGGCGGAGTCGCTCTCTTCGGCCAGGCTCAGGTCATGACCGGACCCGGATCGGGCAAGCTGCTGACTGGCGCTTCCTTCGCGCTGGCTGGTGGCATCCGAATCAGCCTCGGCTCGGCTCGCGAGGACGTGACCAGCGGTTACTGAGCCAGTCCTGACAACAGAAGCGGGGGCGATCCGGACGATCGCCCCCGCTTTTTTTGGGGCGCGGTAACTACCGAATTCGCGGACCCGACACCCAGGGCGAGCCTCGGATCGCGAAACGAAGCGGCCAATCCGCAGCCTTGGTGAGCCCGATCCGCCGGGTCGTAGCGATGGATCCCTCTGCCGGCTGCTCATCCGACACAATCACGATCGGAGCCTTGGGCATGGAGAGCCCGTCAAGCGCGCGGGTGATGCCCATCGCCTGAGTCAGGCGACCGGGCCCGGCGCACAATTCCCTGTCAGGCGCACCACCCCTCCTGCGCCGCATCACCGACAAGCCCTCCAGCGGCTCGAGAGCTCGAATCAGGATCGCCGACCCTTCGCCCTGCGGTCCTGCCACCAGATTGGCACACCAATGCATCCCGTAGGAGAGATAGACGTACCAGCTTCCGAGGGGTCCGTAGAGCGATTCGTTTTGCCTGTGGCGACGGTAGGCATACGCGTGCGAAGCGGGATCCTGGGCGCCAAGGTATGCCTCGACCTCGACGATACGTCCTGCCGTACGAACTCCCCTGAGGTTCGAGACCAGTCGCGCCCCAAGGAGTTCGCGCGCGACGTCGACCGTCTCTCTCCCGAAAAAGGCAACGGGCAGCGGAGCTGCCCGTCGGATCCGGCTCACTCAGCCGCCTTTCGGGTTCGAGGTCGGCTCGTCTTCTTGCGAGGCGTGGAGGGGGCCTCCCCCTCCCCCTCAGGAGCTGCCTTTGCCCTTCCCCGTCGGGATCGGGCGGGCTTCTCCCCCGACGCTGCGGACTCCTGGGGAGCGGGAGTTTCGTCCAGACTGACCACGCCAACCATCGGAATCTCCCGGGTGGCTGCGGGAAGCCGGGACCCACGGCGGAAGCGAACTCCACCTCGGGCCGAACCATTGCTCGGGCCACCGGCCGGCTGGGCCTGCTCCTGAGCACCTTCGGGAACCGGACGCTCCGCCGTGATCATCAACTGGCCCTCAGACGGCCGCGAGAGTACTTCGTACTCGTCGTCCGCGATCTTTCTCACGTCGGCAACTTCGGCATCGTGGGCCTGGCGCAGCAGCCGGTGGAAACGCGCCGGTTCGATCAGCGGGTCCATCCGGCCATTCAGCGCCGCCATCCTTAGACGGAGAGGCTCGTGCCCTACCGGCCGCGGCAGCTCTGCGAGAGCGCGCCGCATCAGGTCAAAGGCACTAGCCAACGTGAGCCCACTGCCGCGAGCCACGGGAGCTGCCGCAGGGACCGGCGATGGCTCCGCCGCCGCTCTGGGCTCATCCCGCCGGCCACCGCGGCCACGGCCCCTGCCCCGCCCTCGACCGCGACCACCGCGCTCGCCGTTGGAAGCGGCCACCTCCGTTGGCGGCGCAGGAACTGCCAAGGCCTCGGCCAGTGGAGCGACCTCGTACTGGCCGTTGTCCATCTTGCTCACGCGAAGCAGGCCTTTCTGCCCCGCTTCGACAACGAACTTGCTGAACCGGTTGAAGCCCGCGTTCTTCTCGTCGAAGTTCGGGTCGATCTGTTGCATGACCTGCTTGAGCCGGTCCGAGCGCATCACATCGTGATTCTGCGCCATCATTGCGACGGCGTCCTTGACCAGAACCCAGGGGTCCCGCTGCGCCGAGGGGAGGTCGGTCTCCTTGGTCAGTCCCGCCAGGTCGCTGTAGCTGTAGTACTCGTCGCAGTTCTGGATCAGGAGGTCACTAGCCGATTCCCGGATCCCGACGCCGATCACGTACTTCCCATACTCCTTCAGTTTGATCACCAGCATCGAGAAGTCGCTGTCACCCGAGAGCAGGATGAATGTGCCTATCTCCGGGCGGGTGAAGACCAGCTCGATGGCGTCGATTGCGAGCCGGATGTCGGTTGCATTCTTCTTGTTGGTGCCAAACGCCGGCGCGAAGATGAGATCGATCGATGATTCCGAGAGCGGGACGATGTACTGCGGGTAGCGGCGCCAGTCGGCGTACGCCCGCTGCACCGCGACCTTCCCTTTGATGAGGTCGCTGCTAACCAGCGTCTTCAGTTCTTTGGTGAGGTCGGAACGGATGCCAAGCGTGACGTTATCGAAGTCGATCAGTAAGGCGGCGTTCGGAGCGTGCAGGGGCGGTTCGCCCCCGCGAATGGTACGGATGGGTGC
Organism: Gemmatimonadales bacterium; assembly: GCA_036558125.1. Lineage (GTDB taxonomy): Bacteria > Gemmatimonadota > Gemmatimonadetes > Gemmatimonadales > GWC2-71-9 > DATBGE01. The sequence goes on from DATBGE010000048.1 coordinate 31,496, forward strand.
TTTGTTCACGAGAGGTTGAACTCCGGCTTCCTCGCGTCTCTGGCGCTGCTACGGAGATCTGCCCGGACCCGGAACCACGGGAGATCGCCGGCCGCAGAGAGACGCTCGGAGAATCTTGTACGGCGGCACAATGCCGCGGGGCGCGAACCCCCGGATTACGGCGTGGCCGCAAAGTGGTCTCGACCAAGTGAGGTGGCGCGAAGTATCGGCCGGGTCGCCGATCGTCGCGGACTCTGGGCGGGTCGGCCGGTCCGGGAGTGCCGGTCGCGAAACTCAACGTCTCGCGTCCGTGCGGGGAGCAATCTACTGACGAGCCCCTGCGGCTGGTAGGGCAGAGGGCTCGACCAGTGCCGCGGCGATGCGTTCACCCGCCCGGCCGTCCCACCCTTCGGGGCGTCCCGGCCGAAAGCTTCCATTGCCCAGGCGGGAGAGTACGTCCGCTACGGCGGCGTTGATCGCCGACCGGGTCGAGGCAACCAATCGGTTGGTTCCTTCGGTGACCGTAACCGGGCGTTCTGTGTTCGGCCTGGCGGTAAGGCACGGTACCCCCAGCACTGTGGTCTCTTCCTGGAGACCTCCAGAGTCGGTGAGGACCAGGCTGGCTTTTTCCACCAGCGACAGGGCTTCCAGGTAACCCAGCGGCTCGAGTAGCGTCACCCGGCGCGCGACGTCGCTGAGACCAAAATCCTGGATCCTCTGCCGGGTCCTCGGATGGATGGGGAACACGACCGGCATCTGCCCGGCGAGGTCGTCCAAGGCCTTCAACAGTTCGGCGAGGGTCTCCCGTTGATCCACGTTCGATGGCCGGTGCAGGGTCACGAACGCAAAGGGCTTCCCTGCCACTCCATAGGTTTCGGGTGCCCGAAGCTCCCGGGCCCGGCTACGGAGGTGAAGCAGCGTATCGACCATCACGTTTCCAACGAAGCGGATCCGCTCCGGACCAACGCCTTCCCGAGCCAGATTGGCGTCGCCGTCGCGGCTGGGCGTGAGGCAGAGGTCAGCGAGCTGGTCGGTCAGTATGCGGTTGATCTCTTCCGGCATCTCCCGGTCGCGGCTGCGCAGCCCGGCCTCGACGTGAGCGACCTTCACCCTCTTCTTGGAGGCGACGAGGGCGCAGGCCACGGTCGAGTTCACGTCGCCATAGACCACGACCCAATCCGGCTTCAGTCGATCGAGAACCGGCTCGAACTCGATCATGATCCGCCCGGTCTGGACCGCATGGCTGGCCGACCCCACACCCAGGTTGACTTCCGGCTCCGGCAGTTCGAGGTCGGCGAAAAAGCTGTCGCTCATGGCCGCGTCGTAGTGCTGGCCAGTGTGAACCAACCACTGCCGGGTGCCCGGCAGTACGGAAGCGGCGCGGAGCACGGGGGCGACCTTCATGAAGTTCGGCCGAGCCCCGACAACATGCAGCAGGCTGGTCATCAGTGATCGTCCGCCAGAGGAAGGGCAAGCTCGAAGTAGAACCGGGTGCCAAAATCGGGTGCCGTTTCGACTCGCAGGGTTGAGCGCATAGCCTCGACCAGCTTCCGGCAAATCGAAAGACCGAGTCCGGCGCCGGAGAACGCGTACTCACCCTGTTTCTGACGCCGGCGGAAGGGCTCGAACAGAGTCAGCATCGCCTGCGAGGGAATTCCCCGCCCGGTGTCCCGCACCGAGAACTCCACCCGGGTGTCGTCCAGCTGCTTGCCTGCCACCTCGACAAAACCTTCCGAGGTGAACTTGAGTGCATTGGTCGTCAGGTTGAGCAGGACCCGCGACAGCGCGACCGGGTGACCGACGCGGAAGTCCGACTCGGGAGCCTCTAACCGCACGGCCAAACCCTTCTCCTCCGCGATAGGCTGCACGATATCTCTCACCGATTCCAGAATATCGCTGATCGAGAATGGGATCGGATCGAGATCTACCAGGCGGTCGCCGCCCCGCGCCAACTCGATGACATCGCTCGCGAGAGAGCTGAGACCAAACGCGGCGCTGTAGATCAAGCCGAGCTGGCGCTCCTGCACCGCGTTGATGTTTCCGCTCCTCCCCCGTTGCAGGGTCTCGGCCAGGAACAGGATCGAAGTCAGTGGGGACCGGAGGTCGTGCGCAACCTCCACCACCAGCTCCAGGCCGTCGGGCCCCGAAAGGCGATCGGCGAAGTGCTGTGCCCAGTCCGGCTCCAGCCGGGCGTGCACCTGCTCAATGGCGCCCAGAACGGCAAGGATGGATTTGCTGTCAGGAGGATCGGGATCCTGGCGGATTCTTTCCAGCAGCTCGCGGCGGATCAGTTCGAGAAGGCGGCGGGCCAGGACGGAGCGAGGAACCTCGTCCGCCAACGGCTCACTGCCGTCCGCGGCGGCGCGAATCGCCCCGGCGAGTTGCACCAGATGGGTACGAACTTCTTCCTGGGCTGGGCTGTCTTCGACGACCTGTTGCCATCCAGCCTCGACGTGGCTCACGGCCTCGTCGAGTGAGCGCCATACGGTCACTCAGGCGTCCCCGACAACTCGTCGCGATGGAAGTTGTGCTTGTCCATGAGGCGGTAAAGAGTCGTCCGATCGATGCTGGCCAGCCGCGCCGCCTTCGACATGTTGCCGCCGGCCCGGCCGATCAGCCGCGTGAGGTATTCCTTCTCGAACTGGGCGACGACCCGGTCCTTGGCCAGGTGATACGCATCGTCCATTACCGCGGTGGAAATGACCCCGTCGGATGGCCATTCGCTGGCGTCTTCGTAGATCGGAATATCGTTAGGCTGGATGACCTGGTCAGGCTCGGCCAGTACCGCCACATGCTCGATGACGTTCTGCAGCTCCCGGACATTGCCTCGCCAGGGCCGGGAGCGGAGGAACACGATGCTCGCCTCGCTCAGCTTCGGCACCCGATCGCCCAACTGACGATGGCGTTGCCAGTAATAGGTGAGGAAGTGATTGGCGAGCAGCGGAATGTCTTCCGGCCGCTTGCGCAGTGGCGGCAGCTTGATGGGCACGACCCGCAAGCGATAGAAGAGGTCGCCTCGCAGCACACCCGAGTTCACCGCATCCTGGGGATCCCGATTGGTGGCGGAGATGAAGCGGACATCCACCACAGCGTCCTGGCTCTCACTCCCGACTCGGCGTACGACGCCATCCTGAATGACCCGCAGCAGTTTGGCCTGCAGCGGCATCGACATCTCGGTGATTTCGTCGAGGAAGAGGGTCCCGCCGTTGGCGGTCTCCAGCAAGCCTGGCTTGTCGCGATCAGCGCCCGTAAAAGCGCCCTTCCGATGGCCGAACATCTCCGACTCGAGCAGCGGCTCTGGAAGGGCCGCGCAGTTGATCGGGACCATCGCCCGGCCAACCCGGCGGCTGTGCTGATGTATGAACTGGGCGATTACTTCCTTACCCGTACCACTCTCCCCGCTGATGAAGACCGAAGCATCGGTAGCGGCCACCTTGCGCGCCAGATCCACGGCCTTGCGGAACAGCGGCGAGATCCCGATGAGCGCAATCTTGTCACTGTGCCCGTTCTGCTTCATCAGCTGCAAACGCAGGTCCCGAGTCTCTCGAGCAACCATCACCGCGTGGGAGGCCCGGCCGATCAGTACCTGGAGGTGAGTCGCAGAGAATGGCTTGGGGAGATAATCCCAGGCGCCGGCCCGCAGCGCCTCGATGCTGCTGGCGACACTGGGGTTGCCGGTCATAACGACGACGATGGTATCGCGATTGTGTTCCAGAGCCGTCCGGAGAATGTCCATTCCGGACGTTTGGGACATATAGAGATCGACGAGAATGATGTCGAACTTGCGGCGCTTGACGGTATCGAGGGCTTCTTCCCCCCGTCCGATCAGTGTGACGTTATAGCCATCCATCTGCAGGACGCTGGCGCAACTCTCCCGCAGAGTCCGCTCGTCATCAACGACGAGAATTCGGATGCTGGCTTTGACCTCGCCCGGGATAGCGAGCGGATCGCGGCCGCCGATCTCCCCTGGCGGGGGTTCCGGTCGACGATTCGCGTCAGCGATGCTCGATCCCATTGCACGGCTCCTGTGATGCGCCCGACCCACACGTCCGCGCGTGTGGTCCTCCAACTGCGGCGCGCAGTCGTGCTCGGACACTTTGGCTTGCGAGTCCCCGCAGGACTCGCGGGATGGGTCATTCACAGCATCTTTAGTACCACACCCTATAGCACAAATCAAGCAACACCATGTAGTATGACACTATTAGTGCTGTGGCTGACACGCAACACTGGTGCCACGTCGCCACACACGGGCCATCTCTCATCGGGACGGTTTTGTCACGGCCTCGCAATCAGGCCCCCCGTATATTTCGGCCGCCTTCAAAACCCTGTTCGGTACCGACTTTGCGTGAGGTCGTGCGACTTGATGACGAGCAGTTGCTCGATTCCTAAGCAATCCGGAGCACATGGCCGATACTCTGATCCCCGCTAACCGATCGCCCGAAGAGCCGGACGTTGAAATCGAAATGGTTCCCCAGGCGGGAACCATGGCGGCTGCGGTTGGTGCGCCGGCGGTGGATGACGATAAGGTCAACTGGGGTCGCTATACGGCGGCGCTTCGGCGCTACAAGTGGCTGATGATCCTGATCGTCCTTCTGGGAACCGCCGGGGGCGTCGTTGCCACCCGGTTCCTGCCCCCGATATACACGGCGAAGGCCACAATCTGGATCGAGGATGGTGGCGGCAAGACCGGCCCGATCCGGCCTGGACAGCTCCTTGGTCAGCAAGCCTGGATCGAGTTGCTCAAGACTTATGTCGTGTTTGATCCCGTAGTCCATCGGCTTCGCCTCTACCTGACGCCCAAGGACCGGGCCGACAGCATCGCGTTCACCGGCTTCGACATCGCCGACAAGTTCCACACCGGCGATTTCGAGATAAAGACAGACCCGACGGGATCTCGCTGGATTCTCTCCCGCAGTGGGGCGGAAATCGCCTCCGGAGCGGTGGGGGATTCGATCGGTGAGAAGCTCGGCTGGCGCTGGGCACCGACGGCGCAGCAGCTACGGAAGGGTAAGACTATCGCGTTCACGCTAAAGCCCCCGCGCGAAGTCTCGAATGATTTGATGACCAACCTCAAGACTTCCATGGCGGCCGAGGACGCCAACTTCCTGCGCATCTCGCTCAATGGTGAGGAGCGCTATGTCTTGGCCCCACAACTCAACGCAGTTACCGACCAGTTCGTGGACATCGCGGCCGAGTTGAAGCGGAGCAAGCTGGTCGAGATGCGTCTGGCACTCGACTCTCAGTTGGTGATCGCCGCCCGAAACCTCAAGGAAGCCGAGTCGAAGTTGGAGGGCTTCCGGGTCGGGACGATTACCGAGCCTACGGAAGGAGTACCGGTTCCTGGAGGCCTGGCGCAGACCTCGGGAGCGGTCACGACGGACTTCTTCTCCAAGAAGACGCAACTGGAAGCGTTGCGCACCGACCGGAAACAGATCGAGGATGTGCTTCAGCGAGCCAAGGGGGGCGCCATCACGGTAGACGCCTTCCAGACGATCGCAGCCGTACGTCAGGCGCCCGATCTGGTTCGAGCCCTCACCGAGGTGTCCAATCTCGAGGCGGATACCCGGGCGCTTCGCTATCGCTATACCGACGAGTACAGGGGGATTCAGACGAATCTCGCCAACCTCGATATCCTCAAGACTCAGACGATCCCGGCGCTGGCCCAGGCCTTGATCGATCAGTTGAAAGTGCAGGAGGCGGACCTCGAGAAGCGCATCGATGTTGCAGGGAAGGGATTGGAGCAAGTTCCTGCACGAGCCACCACTGAAACGAGGTTGGAGCGGGACTTTGCGGCCGCGGAGAACCTCTTCAAGACGCTGCAGGAACGGTATGAAGAGGCCAAGCTCTCGGAGATTTCCGCGATCCCGGACCTGAAGATCCTCGATCGGGCCACTATTCCCCAGAAGCCCACCAGCAACAGCGCGCCGAAGATCATCTTCATGGCCTTCGCGGCCAGTCTGGGCTTTGCCGTGGGCCTTGCCCTGCTGCTCGACCAGTTGGACAAGCGGTTCCGCTATCCGGAGCAGGTGTCGCGCGAGCTTGGCTTGAGCATCCTCGGCGCGATCCCCGCGATCCGGAAGAGCAAGAGAGGCGAATTGAAGCCGGAGGAGGCCTCCCAAGTGGTCGAGGCTTTCCGGACCATCCGACTCAACCTGGCCCACTCCTATGGTGCAGCAGGCCCGGTGCTGCTCACCGTTTCGAGTCCCGGCGCGGGTGATGGCAAGTCACTCGTGTCATCCAACCTTGCTGTTTCTTTCGGCGAGGCCGGCTACAAAACGCTGCTGATCGACGGTGATATCCGCCGGGGCGAGTTGCACCGGATGTTTGGGGTAGACCGCCGCCCAGGGCTGCTCGACTATCTCACCGGGCAAGCCACGATCGACGGCATCATCCGTCCGAGCCCGCACAAAGGCCTGTCGGTAATCCCTTGCGGAACCCGGCGCCACCATGGCCCCGAGCTCTTGGGATCCGCCGCCATGGTCAACCTGATTGCTGCGGTGAAGAGCCGATACAACGTGGTCATCGTAGACAGTCCGCCACTCGGCGCCGGGATCGATCCCTTCGTCCTCGGCACCGCGACCGGCCACCTGATGCTGGTCTTCCGCTCCGGCGAAACCGATCGCCAGATGGCGGATGCCAAACTGCGCCTGTTGGACCGGTTGCCCGTTCGTGTGCTGGGGGCGGTACTCAACGACATCCAGGCCCAGGGCATCTACCGGTACTATTCCTACCTGTACGGATATACCGCCGACGAGGACGCCGCCCCGCAACTGGCAGGGAAGTCGGAAAACGGGAACGGAGCTTAGTGGAGGGGAGTTACCGGAAGCTGTTCGAAGGCACGGACCCGGTCGTTGTTGCCTTCGGCACGCAGATGGCGAAGCGCCGACGTCGCGCGCAGCAGCATCTCGACAGCATCTACCGGGGAAGCCGCAAAATCGGGAACCGCGCAGTATCCCGCCCGAACCCGCAGCGTATGGTTGCCGGTTCCATTCGAAACCGGCATTCGCTCCAGCACATCTCCCAAGCGCTCGACCATTCTGACGGCGCCCTGAGCCTCAGTCGCCGGGGCGATCACGGCGAACTCCGCGGGGCCCAGGCGTCCGATCGCGTCCGACGCCCGACCGCTCTCCCGCAGGATTTTCCCTACCTGTTCGGCGATTTTCAAAGCGAGAGTGTCGGTCGTCTCCGGTTCGGCTCCCGGCTCCGGGGCGAATACAACGCAGGCGAGCGCCTGGCGGAGCCGCACGGCTTCCGACCCGATCTCCCGAGCGCGGCGGGAAAGCCCCCGCATGTTATAGAGCCCGCTCGGATGATCCAACAGGTTTTCATCCCGAATTCGATCTACCTCGAGCTTTGACTTGAGGAAAGTCTCCAGCTTGAGCAGAAGGGCTTCCCCATCGAGCGGCTGGCCCAGGAACTCCCATGCGCCGGCCCGGTAAGCCTCGAGACGCTGAGTGCGCCCGGAAGGTCCCGCGGTGGTAATGATGATCGGAGTGGTGGCGCTGAATCGGGGATCGCTGCGGAGCTCACGGCAAACGTCTACTCCGTGAACGTCCGGCATTTGGGCATCGAGGATAACAAGATCGGGCCGTGCGGTACGAGCACGCTCCAAGGCCTGAATACCAGTGTAGGCTCGAAGCACGGCGTAGCCGTTCGGAGCGAGGATGCTTTCGAGAGAGCGAGCCGACCACTCCTGGTCGTTAGCGATCAACACCAGCGGGGGACGCTGCGACATGTCGCGATCGGGCATTGACTCTCGTTGCTGAGGGCCTAGGCCGACCCCTTCTCAGGTACGTCTGGTAGTGCGAGGGGAGCGGCGCCTTACGCTTCACGGTGCCTGCAGGTCTCATGCGAATGCTTCCAACGCGCTTAAGACAATAAGGCACTTAGCCTTAGGGCGCAATGCGGCCCAGTAGGGAGCAAGCCGCGAAGCGGTGCCGCCACAACGAGTTGCGCCAAAATCCTCCGGGTGATTAGAGGGGGTATTCCTAGGCAAGGGACCCTAGGAATGCAATTCGGGCCATGGCGGTCCCACGACGGCCTATTCGTTGCGTAGGCGCTGCAATCAGTGCGGCGCAGGGCCCACAGAAAGCAGAGGCCGTGTTGCGCAGATCGTGCACTATTCGGTAAAAGTATTGCAGCAAATTAGTTTAAGTCTTCCCCTACCAGTCGCGATTGGCGCGACGGCTAGCATATTGGATGCAACGGAGGCGGGTCCATGACTTTGGGATCGAGGGTGGTGCCTTCGCGGCGTTGGCGTTTTCTCCTGGTTTTACTGGCCTTGGTTCCAGCCAGATTAACCGGACAGGATTCGCTCCCCGTCGACGACGCTGGCCGAAAGCCAATCGCCACCCGCGCCGATCTCGAATCAGCCCTGACTCAGGCCGAACAGATAGCTGCTTCCGACGGCTACAGCGGAGAGCTCCGCGATCAAAAGCGGGCCGAAGCAGCTCTCATCCGAGAGCGTTTACGGGAAGGGGATTTTCAGGTAGGGGATCAGATCACCATGAAGGTCACAGGAGATTCCTCCTTGACCGGAACGATGACGGTTGGTCCTGGGAAGATTATTTCCCTGGCCAACTATGGTGATATCCCGATGACCGGTGTGCTCCGGTCCGAGGCGAACGAGTACCTGAAGCAGCAGCTGTCCAAGTGGATCAAGAACCCCGAGGTGGAGGCCCGGTCTCTGATCCGCCTCTCGGTACTCGGGGGTGTCAGCAAGCCGGGCTTCTACCAGCTGGACTCCGGCATGCTTCTGAGCGATGCTCTTCAGGCCGCGGGAGGGATCGGCAACTCGACCGATCTGCATAGTTCGATCGTGAAGCGGGGCGAGGAAGAGATCGTTTCGAAGGAAGTGTTCTACGAGGCGGTTACCGTGGGGCGGACGTTGGATGCGCTTAACTTGCGGGCAGGTGATGAGATCACCGTCGGAACCCAGAAAACGACCGACTGGCTTCAGACTCTTCGCACGTTCGCGATCATTCCGGCCCTAATCATCAGTCTTTACGGGCTTGGAAGGCTGTTCGGAATTTTCAACTAGACACGGATGACTCCAGGATCCTCAATGGCGTCGGCGACCGGTTCACGCGTCAAGACTCCAACCACCCGAGATCGATGGCTCCGCCTCGTCGGCGAACCCGACCAGGCGGTAGAGCCGCGAGCTCGCTCCGAAGCGTTGAACCGGGCGATGAACTTCAGTCTGGCCCTGGTGGCCCTGGTGTTCGTGTCGCCGCTCATGTTCTTCCTGGCACTCGCGGTGAAACTGACCTCCCGCGGTCCTGTGTTCTACACCCAGACCCGTGTGGGGCTGGACCGGCGCTGGTCGCGAACGGCCCCTGAACAGCACAAGCGGGCTCACGACCTCGGCGGCAGAGTTTTCCTGATCTACAAGTTCCGCACGATGTGCGTGAACGCCGAGCACTTGTCCGGCGCAGTGTGGGCGGCAAGGGAAGACCCGCGGGTCACTGCGGTGGGCCGCTGGCTCAGGGCCTACCGGCTCGATGAGCTGCCCCAGCTGTTCAACGTTCTGAAGGGCGACATGAACATCGTGGGGCCGCGTCCCGAACGGCCCAGCATTTTCACCGAGCTGCGGAAGAGCATCCCGCACTACGAGGCCCGGCAGCGAGTCCGCCCGGGGATCACCGGCCTCGCGCAGGTCAGCCGGCAGTACGACGAGTGCCTCGACGACGTGCGGAAGAAGCTGCAGTACGACTTCGAGTATCTCCGCCGCCAGAGTCTGCTCGAGGACATCCGGATCATGGTCAAGACCCTCCCGGTAGTGCTCTTCAAGCGGGGCGGCTGGTAAATACCCCGTGGCGGCGACTGCAGAGCCGGTCTCCACACCCACGATCCGACTCGCCGATCATACTCCAGCGGTTCTGGCGGCGATCGCGTTCGCGATCCTCTTCAGCAAACCCGCAATCCTCCTCGTCCGCGACTGGTGGAACGACCCCGAGGCGGGCCATGGCCTTTTGCTGGCGCCGCTCGCGATCTGGCTGGCGTGGCGTAGCGGGCTGGTGCCCGCCCGGCCCGCTCGGGTAAGCGGGGCCTTGGTCCTCACGGGGGCGGTGCTGCTCCGGTACCTGTCGGGACTGGCCGCGGAATTATTCACCATGCGCCTCTCGCTCCTGATGGGCGCTGCGGGGCTGGTGCTCTTCTGGTTCGGGTGGCGACAGCTGCTGCACTGGTGGCTCCCAGTGATCCTCCTGGGGTTGTCCATCCCCTTGCCTGACATCGTCACCAGCAGCCTGGCCCTGCCGCTTCAACTGCGCGCCTCACGCTGGGGAGCGGCATTACTCGACTTCCGTCACGTTCCGGTGAACCTGTCCGGCAACGTCATCCAGCTTCCGGGACGTCAGCTGTTCGTCACCGAGGCGTGCAGCGGTCTGCGCTCTCTGACAGCGCTGCTCAGCCTCGGAGTCCTGGTGGGCGGTCTCTGGCTGCGTCACCCGGCGGGTCGCGTCCTGCTGGTCCTCGCGGCGATTCCTGTAGCGATGGTCGTCAACGCCTTCCGTGTCTTCCTGACCGGCTTCCTGGTCTATTTCGTCTCGCCGGATCTGGGCGAAGGATTCATGCACCTGAGTGAAGGGTGGCTTCTGTTCGTTATCGCATTCCTGCTCCTGGGCGGCTTCACCTGGGTGGTGGCGCTAGTGGAACGATGGATGGCGGAAAGGAAGGCCGCGTGATCGCACTGACTCGCTGGATCCCCGCCATTCTGCTCGGCGCCGGCTGCCTTCTGACACTCGGCGTGAACCGGCAGCGGGACATGCCACTGGCCGAGGCGCTCGACTCGATCCCGATGACGCTGGGAGGTAGGACTGGACGCGATCTGGAGATCGCCGAAGAGGAGCGGGTCGCTGCGGGTATGACGTCCTACATCTTCCGGGTGTCCGAGGAAGGTCCGTCTCCCCTCAGCGTGTACGTCGGCTACTACGACCACCAGACTCAGGGGAAGACGATTCACTCTCCCAAGAACTGTCTTCCCGGATCCGGGTGGGAGGCTCTGGAGGCGGCACCGATTACTTTGACCACGGCCAGCGGGGTCGTTACAGTCAATCGGTACCTGCTCCAAAACAAGGATCAACAGGCCCTGGTGTTCTACTGGTACCAGGGACGGGGACGGGTCGCGGCGAGCGAATATCAGGTAAAATGGGAGTTGCTGAGGGACGCGGCACTTCGGGGCAGGTCGGAGGAAGCGTTAGTGCGAGTTGTGGTGTTCCTGAATGACAAGGTTACCGAGAACCAGGCAGTAGACCAGGCGAGCCGAGTGGCCGCGGACCTGGTTCCCGCCGTCTTTCGTTCGCTCCCCGCCTAGTTCATCAAGCCGCCCGCCGGGTCGGCTCCCAGATCGGGTTGCGCTCACCTCGCAAGGCCTTCACCCACGCCAGCAATCCCGCAGCATGAGTCGCGACGACGAATCCACAGATCCCCAGGAGACGCGGCATCGGCCTCCCTTCCGGCCAGCGCAGAGCAATCACACCACCCACCACCACCAGAATTCCCCCAAGCAACAGCAAAGTGGCAGCAGACGATTTCAAGCTGAGCAATCCCAGTCCGATGAACAGCAGTGGAGCAAAAAGAAAGACCAGCCAGCGGCAGAGTTTGTGGCTCGCCAGCATCCAGGCGAAGAAACCGTAGCGGAACGGATTGAGCAGATGACGCTTGTACCAGAGGGTCTCCAGCCCTCGGGCCATCGTGCGAACTTTGCGATGGTATTCGCGCGACAGGGAAACGCTTCGGGGCACGAGGCATACCGCGTCATCGACCGATACCGCCCGGAACCCATGCTCCCTGGCGACCAAGGCCGACGCGAAATCCCGGCTCAATGCTTCGGGGAAGAGGCCCTGATGCAGTTCCCGGCGAATGGCATAGAAGCACCCGCTGGCGCCCACGATGGACCCACACGCGGTCTCCAGCGATCGCAGCCACATCTCGTAGCCCACGTAGCGGGACTCGTCGCTGGTGGCCACCACGCTCAGGTCTCCCACGCTGAGATCCCGGCCCGACGCTACGCCGACCGTGGGATCCTGGAAGGCCCGGATCAGCGGCTTCAGAGACTTCGGAGGAATTCGAATCGTCGCGTCGGTGTTGACGACTATGTCGCCGCGGAGACGCGAGGCTACAGCATTCTCGGCAGCGGTCTTGCCACTGCGGTTGCCCAGTCGCAGCAGGTCCACGCCTCGATCGGCGTACTCGCTTACGATTTCGTCGGTGCGATCGGTGGATGCATCCGAGATGATCACGATCTGGCAGCGTTCGCGAGGGTAGTCGAGCGCGAGCAGGCTTTCGATGGTCCCACGGATCGAAGCCTCCTCGTTGTAGGCAGGCACGCTGATGCTGATGCCAGGCCATTGCTCGGGGTCCGCCGGTCGTGGTTTCACCGGCCGAAACAGACTCAAGAAGCGCAGCAGGACTGGATACCCCAGGTAGGCATATATCGCAAAGGCCAAGGGTAACCCTACCAGCACATATTCCAGAGCTGTCATCAGGTCACCACCCTATGCCAAGAAGCGAGCATTAGCGAGCGCGAAACCCACACGAGCCCGCCAGGGCCTGAACGACGCTCTCCAGGCCCCCAACCCGTCCGGGAGCGACGTTGTGCACCACCCCGTGCGGTTTCAGGCCGATGCCTCCCTGCCGTATCGCACGAGGAAGATCAACTGCTCCGCCCGCTGGAACAGCCGCAGCGCCAGAGGAAAACTATCCCGTCGCCACGTTGATACCTTCACCGAAGCGGCTCCACAGAGATTCGCGCCTGCGACATCGGTGAAGTACTGGTCGCCGATCATCATCAGCGTTCGAGGATCAGCAATCCCCAACTCTTCCATCGCGCAGCGGAAGAGCAGATCGCTGGGCTTACTGAGACGCTGCACCTGGTGCGGGTGAAATGCCTGCGCAGCAGGGTCGCTCCAGCGGTCCTGTCCCTGCAACAGGGTGCGGCGTACCACCCGGCCGGTGAGGGAATAGGCGCGTAGCACTGGAAGGTGGGGGAAAATCTTCCCTAATTCGACGAAGCGCTTCTCGCCGCAGTTGGAGAGGATGGCGTGCTGGACCCCGTCTTGAGCAAGAAGCCGATCGAATGCAGGGAGCAACTCGGGATCCACTCGATCTCCGTGATGTTCCATCAGGGTGCCGTCCACATCCCAGAGCACAGCACGAATCCCTCGGTCGGTGAGGATCGCAGGTTCCAGGCGGCGGAGATCAGGGATGTGGAGGGTAGGCCGCAGGCAACCGGTCAGCCGGAAGAACCGGGGGATGGTCTGGCGGGCAGTAGCCAGCCAGGCAAAATCTCCCGTGCCCGAGGGATGTTCTCTAACCGATTTAGTGGCAATATTTTGCAAGCTGGATTCTAGTCCCGATCCGGTCGATTATTAAGCTCTTTGGAGCGACCTTCTGCAGCAAGAGGCGTGCGGACCCTGATTTGCAGCACGACGCAGCCGACCGGAACCCGGACTCCATGACCGCACAAAGCACCCTGACCTTACCCGACTCGGAAGCCGCCCAAATTCAGATCTGGCGCGCCATCACCATCGCGGCGTGTGTCGGCATCGTTGTGGTGGCAATCACGGGCATTCTGGTTCCCGCCGGTCTCGGTTGGGACTTCGCGAATTTCTACGATACGGGTCGCAGGGCGGCAGCGGGTCAGTTGATGAATATCTACGACCCGACAACGTCGATCGGGGGTCAGGCACCTCAGGGAGGTATGGCCTTCTGGGGAGCGCCGATTTCGGCCTGGTTCTACGCTCCGCTGAGCGTCTTCTCCCCCCAAGTCGCTCTCATCCTCTTCAAGCTTGCCGGGAGTCTCGCATACGCCGCGGGTCTCGTCTTGCTGTACCGACACCTGCGGGGCACGGTGTCGAGCTCACCGCTCGACCAGGCCCGCTTCACCGCGGTTTCCTCACTGGCTGCATTGGTGTATCAGCCGCTCTGGACGATGTACCGGGTCGGCGGGCAGACCACGCCGTTCGTATTCCTCTGTCTCCTCCTTGCCCTCGTGGCCCACCAGCGGAACCAGCCGATCGCCACGGCGTTGGGGTTGCTCGTCGCGGTGCTGTTCAAGCCTGCGTTTCTGATCGCTCCTGCTCTGCTGGTACTGCTCTCGGATCGGCGGCTGTTTTTCGCGATCGCCGGAGTGTTTGGGGCGGCTGGTTTGCTCTCGGTCGTGCTGATCGGTTGGCCGTTGCACCGCGAATTCATCGACGTCCTGCTGCGCGGGAGCCAACGACCCTCCCCGTGGTTCTTCAATAGCTCCCTGTATATCCTGGCCGATGCGTTTCGACCGATTCAGCAATCGGCTCCGGTCCCGGGGGCTGGGGGTCCCCTTCCCGACCTGTTGCGCACCGGTCTCAAGGTCGCGGTACTGGGCATTTTCATCTGGCTCGCCGTGCGAAGCCGGAAGCAGCAGTGGACCCAGCCTCAGCGCCGCCATTTCAACTTCCTGCTGGCGACGAGTTTCTGCCTGCTGCTCTCTCAGGTGGTGTGGGAGCACTATCTCGCGGTGTTGTTTCTCCCGCTCGCCTGTATCATCGCGGCGGGGCCGCAGTTGAATCGTCCCGCGCGGGGACTGCTGCTGGCCATCTTCGTCGTGGCACTCTTCCAGAACCTGATCTTCGTGATGTTCTTCCGATCTCATGTGGTGATCGAAAGCAACGCGGCTCTCTTCGGGGTGAGCCTGGTCAAGAGTGGCACGTTGCTGCTGTATCTCCTGTGGCTGATGCGGTATAAGGACTTCTTTTTCGCCTGGCATACCCGGGTGCCCGGCACACCGTTTGCGGCCCCCGATGGCGCCTGATCCAGCTTCCACGCCGAGCATTCGAGCGGCTATGGCCACCTCCCAGAACCCGGTACGCGTAGTCCTCTTCACCGGGGGACGCGGGTCGAGCGTGCTCTCCAGGGAGCTCATTCGCAGCGAGCGCATCGCGCTCACTCTCGCGATCAATGGCTACGATGACGGCTTGTCCACCGGGGAGGTGCGTCGTTTCCTAGGCGATAGTCTCGGGCCATCCGATTTCCGGAAGAACGCGTCACGGCTCGCGACCGAGTTGCACACCTGCGATGAACGGCTGGTCAAGTTGCTCGATCTCCGTTTTCCGGATGGATACGGCTTCGAGCAGGCGAGGGCGTCGTTTGCTCAGCTTCACGAAGGTGCGCCGCCCACGACGGACGAGTTCCAGAACAAGTTGCGGAACCTGGTAGGCGGGATCGATCGTCGCACCGCAGACCTTCTGGCGAGCCGTCTCGATCGCTTCGAGCAGGAGCGCGCGAGGACCGGCTACCAATTCAGCTTCGCTGATTGCAGCCTGGGCAATCTGGTCTTCGCCGGATGCTTCCTCGAGGTGGGCCGCGATTTCAACCGCGCGGTCGAGGACTACACCGGGCTGATGGGCATTCCCGCCGGCATGATCGAAAACGTGACGGATGGCGCGAACGCCTGCCTCGTCGCGGTGGACGGTGATGGTAAGCTGCTCGCTACTGAGGCCGAGATCGTGACCGCCGACAAGCCCCAGTACCTGCAGGACATCTACCTTCTCCCGCGACTGACAACCGCCGAGGAGCGAGCCAGGCTGGCGAGGGAAGGGCCGGCTGCTTTGTCGCGATTCCTAGCCGCCAATTCGATCAAGCCAGTTCCGAACCCGCGCCTGCTCGGCAAGATCTCCGAGGCTGACATCATCGTGTTCGCTCCGGGTACCCAGCATTCGAGTCTCTTTCCCTCGTACTTCACGCCTGGGATTGGCAAGGCCATCGCCCGGAATCTGCGGGCGGTCAAGGTCCTGATCACCAACCTGCACGAGGACGCGGAGATTTCGGGCAGCAGTGCGGTGGATCTGGTGGATAAAGCGCTCTTCTACCTGCGGGAGAAGGGCCAGCTGAGTATTCCCACTCCGTGTCTCATCACCCACTACTTCATCAACGATCCCGGTCAGAGCGAAAGCGGGGCCCCGTACGTTCCGCTCGGACACCTCGACAGTATCGAGGACCCGCGACTGGTCCGGATCGGGAATTACGAGGATGGAGTAACCGGCCGCCACGACGCGACGAAGGTCCTTACCCCGTTCATCAAGTCGTTCCTGCGACGCGATGAGCGGCTGCGGCTCGCGGTGCTGCTGGTGGAGGGCCAGTCGCTCAACAAGACCGGGCAGACCATCATCGAGATGGT
The DNA here is from genome assembly GCA_036558125.1 of Gemmatimonadales bacterium. GTDB lineage: Bacteria > Gemmatimonadota > Gemmatimonadetes > Gemmatimonadales > GWC2-71-9 > DATBGE01. Next base: position 47,631 of record DATBGE010000048.1, read on the forward strand.
GCGGGCCGGCATGGATCAGCTCCCGGTCGTGGTGACGCTGTTCTATGAAGGCCACGAGTCGTTCGACGGAGACTTCGGGAGCTCCCTGCCCTTCGAGGTGCGGAATCTCGCGACCCAGGGGTCGTCCATCGAAGCCGCGTTTGCCCGAGTGGTGAATGACCCGGGATACGACTACGTACTGCTCTTCGAATCCTCCGGGATGTACAGGGGCGACGATATCGTGAGCCTGGCCCGGCACCTCGAGGGTGGGCGGCTCGATGCTGTATGGGGAAGCCGTCGTCTGTCGGTGAACGACATCAAAGCCGCCTACCAGCTCGTGTACCGCAGCAAAACGCTCAAGAGCATCGTCAGCTATATAGGGTCCCATGTCCTGAGCCTGGCGTACTTCACGCTGTACGGCCGCTTCATTTCGGATACGCTCTCGGGCGCGCGGGTGGTCCGTGCCAGTTTTCTTCGCAACGGCCCCTTCGACTATCGGCAGCGGGAATTCAACCAGGTGCTCCTTTCCAACCTGCTCCGCCAGCGGGCCGAGGTGTTCGAAACGCCGGTGTACTACTTCCCCATTTCGCCCGAGAAGGTACGCCGCACCACAATGGGAGACGGACTCCGGTCTCTGGCGACGATTCTACGGCTGCGCTGGTCGGCGCTACCCGCTGCGCCTGCCGGGCCTTCCGCTCCGCGGGCCGAAACGGACCCGATGGTGCTGCCGCGGGATACCGTGTCGCTCTCGAAGTAACGCGCGGATGGCCCGATTCTCCCTGATCATCTTCGACATGGATGGTGTGCTTGCCGACAGCTCACCCTGTCACGCTCGCGCTTACCAGGACCTCTGGAAGGAGATCAGGGTCGAAGGACCACGCTATGAGTCCATCATGGGCCGGCCAACCGGCGAGGTGATCCGCGAGGTTACCCGCGCCATACAGCCCACGCCGGAACAGCTGGAGCGGTGGATCCGATTCAAGCAGGAGCGGGCCCGCACATACCTGCAGAAAGAAACCGTGACCTTCCCCGATACCCGAGAAGTCCTGGAAAAACTGAAGGCGGCAGGGACCTCGATTGCGGTGGGAACCAGTGCCTCACGCGATACCGCGGAGTTGCTGCTCAACCAGATCGGCATCATGAAGCTGATTCCGGTGCTGGTCGCGAGCGACGATGTGCGCGAGGGGAAGCCAGCCCCCGACACCTATCTGGAAGCGATGCGGCGCTCAGCGGGATCTCCCGACCAGACTCTGGTCGTCGAGGACAGCCTGTCGGGTCTCAAGGCCGCGACCGCAGCGGGCACCTGGTCGGCGGCCGTGCGGGCCAACGTCGTCTACTCCGGCCCCCGGTTCCTGGGGAATTTCGCCGACTTGCGCTCTCTCGCCGGACAGCTGGAAGACTTGGATCAATGCGGCGAGTGATGGTGGTTCCGGCCGCCGGCCGCGGCTCCCGCCTGGGATCGGCACTGCCCAAGGTGGTCGTCCCGGTGAATGGCCGGGCGATGATCGATTACATCCTCGCGCGGTACAGCAGTCTGGTTGATCGCTTCGTGATCGTGGTAAGCCCCGAGGCCCTTGCGATCGTGCGATCTCATTGTCTCGCTACAGGATTCCCGATCGAGCTGGCAATTCAGGAATCCCCTACCGGGATGCTCGACGCCATCCTGGTCCCGGCGCGCTCGCAGGCGCTCAAGTCAGCCGATCAGGTCTGGATCACATGGTGCGACCAGATCGCCGTCTCACAGGCAACCGCCGAACGGCTGGCGAAGATGCTTGATCAGTCTTCAGCAGAACTCGCGATGCCGACGCTCACGGGGATCAATCCGTATATCCACTTCGAGCGCGATACCGAAGGACGAATCACCCGAGTGCTCCAGCGACGCGAGGGAGACCCGATGCCTGAGGTGGGAGAGAGCGACATTGGGCTGTTCGGTCTGAGCGGAACCGCCTACCGGGACCTGCTTCCCCGGTTCGCCGAAACGGCGCCGGTCGGAACGAGCACCCGAGAGCGGAATTTCCTTCCCTTCATCCCCTGGCTTGCAGCTCAGGGCCCGATCCAGACCTTTCCGGCGGTGGATCCGATGGAAGCAATCGGCATCAACACAGTAGAGGATCTGGGACGAGTCGCCGCGTTCCTGGGCCGGGGTGCTTGACCATGTCGGAGCGCGCCGTCCTGTCGGTGGTAATCCCGGCCTACAACGAGGAGCGATTCATCGGCACTCTGCTCGAGCGCATCCTGGCGCTCGATCTGAGCATCCTCGAGCTGGACAAAGAAATCATCGTTGTGAATGACTGCTCGAAGGATCGCACCGCGGAGATCGTCGCTTCATTTCCCGCGGTGCGGTTGCACAACCAGCCGAAGAATGGAGGGAAAGGGACGGCGGTGCGTACTGGAATCGGGCTTGCTACCGGCCAGTATCTCATCATCCAGGATGCAGACCTGGAGTACGAGCCGGCCGACTACATCCCCATGTTTCGCAAGCTCCAGGAAGCAGGCGTGGACGCGGTCTACGGCAGCCGGTACCTCAAGCGGCCGAACGATGGCTGGCTGGTGAACCTTTTCGCGGCCAAGCATCCCGGCCAAGGCTGGATGGCGTATCTCGGCGGGCAGAGTCTCAGTTTCGTGGCGCTGCTTTGTACCGGCCGCTATCTCACCGACACGGTGACCGCGCTCAAGCTCTTCCCGACACGGCTGATCCAGTCCCTCCCCCTGGAAACCACGGGGTTCGAACTGGATCACGAAATCACTTCACGTCTCTTGGCGCGGAAGAAAAACATCAGGGAGGTACCGATCCGATATTTCCCCCGGACCAAGGCCGAGGGGAAGAAGATCGGACTGCGAGACTGGTTCATCGGCACCAGGACCTTCTGGCGCTACCGCAACGGGTAGGGCGGGACTTACGGGCGCAGTGCGAACACCGCCACGAATCCCGCACTGAACGCGGGCGAACCGTAGCGCCCGTTGAGCCGTTCCCGCAGGCCCGAATCGTCGGCGTGCCAGGTAATGACGTAAAGCGGACGCCCGAGACCGTGGAGGTACCCTGTCTCCTCCACCGTCAGCTCCTCTCCCCGAATCAGCTTCCCTGATATGACGGTTCTCCGATCCGCATCGGGATAGGGCGTCGTCATGTAACTCGGCTGGTCGGTGAAGATCGCACGACCAGTGAATGCGGGCAGCTCCGAAACATTGCCCGACATCTTGACCACATCCGAAGGATCGACGACAAAAATTGCGTCGCGATCGGTGTTGGCTCCGATCCACCGATAGAGCTGCGCGACCGGCTCGCTTTCAGGCGTCCGCTCGAGCACACCGGCCTGGGCGAGAAACGGCAGCGGAGGCCGTCCATGGAAGGAAATCCAGGTCCCCATCGTCATCGGGAGGCAGACCAGCGCGGCGAGGAGGAGCCGGGAACGCCGTGCCCGAGGAGGCCGTGAGATACCGTTGATGTCTCTCAGCAGCCACGCCACCGCCGGCACAGCGAGGAGCACATACGCCGCGTTGACGAGATTGTGTTCGTTGCCCTTCTCCAGCTGGATCAGTGGAACAAGCCCTAATAGGAGAATGCCGGCCGACGCGACAGCCTGAAGTCCCGACGAGGCCGCGCCTCGAGATGACTTGATGCCGAGTGCTGTGAGCGGCAGCAGGATCAGGAAATTGGCCGCAATCACCACGACCTTGAGCGCGAGCAGGTCTACCGGGGAGATCCGGCCGGAGCCTCCCTGCCCAAACAGGTGGTAGTAGGTGGGTAGAGCCGCGAGTGCACCGATTGACAGTGCTGCACTTCGGGCAATAGCGGGCGCGATCGGACCCGCATCGCCTCCCCGCCAACGGTGCAGGACGCGCAACGCGGTTACGCTGCCAGCGAGCAGGAAGCAGGCAGCAAGACCAACGATCGGATTAAGTGCGGTAACCAGCGCGGCGGTGATCGCGATGCCGGCGAGCGAGACGGGACCGGCGCGAGGGTCGAGCAGGAAGTACAGCATCAGCATCATGACGCCGAGAGCGAGTCCTCGCGACGAGATATCGGCGAACCAGGCGATGTTCTGCCCGTTCCGCCAATCCGCCCCGAGATACATCGCCGGGAGCAAAGGGCGGCTCATCAGACTGTCGGCGAGATCGTCGCTCACGTGAACCGTCTCGAGCTGGGCCGAGTCCACGGTACGCTCGAGCAGCGGACGGTGTTGGACCAGGTGGCGCCCCATGGCGATCACGGGACCCATCGGATTGGCGCCCGCAAGCGCGAAGACGCCGATCAAGAGTCCTGCGCCAAGCGAACCGTACACCCGGCGACCGACCAGACCCGCCGCGACAGTCACCAATACAAGACCAGCCAGCACCAGGATACGGAGCGCGGTGAGGGGATCCACTCCGAACGCACTCGAGACTCCAGCGCCCATCCAGTGAAAAAACCAGTAGTACTTGAGCGGCTCGCCGGCGAAGAAGGGATTCTCGGGAATCAAGCCAGGCGTAGGGAAACGCCGGACGATCGCCGTATGGAGGAACCCGTGCCAGGAGGGAACCAGCCTCGGATTCAGAAACTCGAGCGACAGGATGTAGGCGAGCCAGCCCGCTGTCGCGACCAGGAGTCCGACCCAGAAACGACGGGAAGCAGGCTGAGGCTCTGTGGTTGTCAGAGGGGAGGCCATGGACCCGGGAGTTGCAGCAGGAACGGTGCTAATGCAGCCACCTCGGCTTTCAGCAGAGCGAGCGAACCACACGCCGGATCGGATGCCCATCCCTTGAAGGCGTGCTAAACTACGATCTGGAACGGACATTGCTCCTGTCACCGCCCCGAATGTTAGTATCGTGCCCTAGTCCCGAAGTTCCATAATGGAACGAAATAAAGCCACCGCCCTGCTGCTCTTAGTCGTCGCCGTACTGCTGCCTGTGCAGTGGACGGCCGCTGCCTTGGCTGGAAGCTCACCCCACCTGGCTTCGGTTCAAACAGGGGTCTGGATATTCAAGGCGACACTGGCACTTCACGCGGGAATTCGTGCCCTGGCCTCGCGCCTTCCGCTTGGAACTGACGAGGCAGCGAGCGAGTCCTCTCCGGAAATGCCGAGCTCTGCGACTCGAATGGTGCTGGCGGGCTTGTTGGTCGCCGGTCTGGCATTGCGGCTACACGATCTCGGTGTCGGACTCTGGTTCGACGAGATCCAGACCATGGTGGACTATGTCCGGTTGCCGCTGGGTCA
>DATBGE010000049.1:0-11796 GCA_036558125.1 Gemmatimonadales bacterium
CCAGTATGGGCGCAATGTGAACAGTGTCTTCCCGGTGGGGAGCTACATCCGCGGAGGAAATTACGGGACCGGGGTCAATTTCCCGGTGCCGCAAGCCGAGGCGGACCAGAACCCCAATTACGACCCGGCCAAGTGCGATCCGACGAAACCGTGACGAACCATCTTAGAACGGTCGAAGGACCTTGATGTCGTGGGGCACCAAATCCGAGTAATAGCCCTGTGGGCCACTGCGCTCGGCTGGGCCGCCTGCGGGGGAAAATCAGATACCGATGACGTCTCTCCCAGCTCGGGAGAGCTCGCGGTAAGGATAGAGAGCCACTACTGGTCGGACGCGACGATCTCAATCTCCCGGGGCGGTACCTGGAACCGCCTCGGACTGGCCGGCTCCAACAAGACATCCAGCTTCGTGGTCCCCTTCCGGCAGTTCGGAACCAACCAGGCCGCCCGTCTCAAGGCCGACCCTGTCGGAGGGGACGCGACTTTCGTCTCCGAGGCGATCAGTATCCGCCCTGGCGCCCTCATCGTGTGGACGCTCGAGTCTACCCTGGATCGGTCTTCTATCGCGGTGTATTAGGGGCAGCGGCAGGCTACTGGTAGTGCACCACGGACTGCGCCAGATATTTCTCGAGCTTCCACCTGATTTCCTCGCCTCCCTCCGCATTCAGCTCTTCGGTGACATAGCCTTCGGTTGCACCGAGATGGAAGGCGCCGAGGTGAAATCTCCCACCGGGTCCCAGCCGGCGAACCGGTACCGTAAATCTCTGAGTGGCGCCGGGAGGCACAGTCCCCAGACGCTCAGTCGTGCCGTCATGGATCAGGTTGATCACAACGTCGATCTGGTGGTGACTCTCGACGATGAGCAGGATATCGCCCGGCGTCGGCTCCACGTCGGTGTCCTTGTTGTGGTGGCAGGCCATGGTCAGTGCCACCAGCAAAAGCCCCCTCACACTGTGCCACAGCAAGGCCATTTCCGTCTACCTCCCCGCCGGGGTTCCTTTCACCACCGATCCACCCTTCATCACGAAGCCAACCTTCGTCATCCGGTGCAGATCGGCCAGGGCATCGCCTTGAACCGCGATGATATCGGCGAACTTCCCCGGAGCCAACGACCCCACCTTGTCCTCCCACTTCATCAGCTCGGCGGCCCGGATCGTGGCAGACTGGATCGCCTGCATCGGCGTCATCCCGTACTGCACCATGTAGGGCAGCTGCGCCGCGTTAAGCCCGTGAGGGTAGACCCCGCTATCGGTTCCGTAGGCGATTTTGACCCCCATCGTGACAGCCTTTCGGAAGGCCGCACGCTGAGTCTCGGTGGTCTCGGTGTTCTTGCGCAGCACCTCCTCAGGCCAGCCGTCGCGCCTACCGACCGAGTCTATATAGTCGCCGTTGTAGATGTCCGCCACCAGCCAGGTGCCGTGCTCCTTCATGAGCTGCAATGCCTCGTCGTCCGCCAGAGAGCCATGTTCGATCGACCGCACCCCCGCGCGAACCGCGCGCTTGATGCCCTCGGCGCCGTGGGCATGCGCCGCGACGAAGGTCCCGTAGTTGCCCGCCTCCTCCACCGCCGCGCGGATCTCCTCTTCGCTGTACTCGGGCGCCCCGGGATTGGTTCCAGCGGCAAGTACGGCTCCGGTGGCGATGATCTTGATGAAGTCGGCGCCACCGTTCAGGATCTCCCGCACCCGCTGGCGGATTTCGGGAACCGAATTGGCGACGCCTTTACGCATCTCGGCAGGCACTACCACATCGGGCGCCAGGCCGGTTACCTCACCTCCACCTCCCGAAACCGTCACGTACGCCCCGGCCACCTCCATACGCGGGCCGATCACGGTGCCGTCGTTTATGGCGTTCCGGAGCGCCACATCCACGAACGCCCGGAAAGTTCCCACGTCGCGGACCGAGGTGAAGCCCGCCAGAAGCGTCGCGCGGGCCTGCCTGACTCCGATGAATGCATTTTGAGCCGCAGAAGTGAGCAGAGGATCGGCAGGACTGGCGCCCTGGATCGAATCCTCGAGGTGGGTATGGCAGTCGATGAGACCAGGCATCACCGTGTAACCGGAGAGATCAATGATCCTGGTGCCCTTGGGAATCGGGGCCGAGGATGGCTGCACCACCTCGATCTTCTCGCCGCGCACTAGAATGACCTGACCCGTTCGGACCTCTCCCTGGTCTACATCAACCAGGCGCCCAGCCTTGATGGCCGTGACTTCCTGGCCCTGAAGCGGGAATGCTGATAAGACGATGGACGCTGAGAGAATCCCAGTGAACAGCCTCATGCTTTATGAACCCAGTCTAGAGTCGTCGCCGGTCGCCTTTGTCGCCTACTCTTTGTCCGCAGGTCCGCCGCCTTTCGTCCGCCGCTTTTGTGTCCGCCAGTCCGCCTACCGCCTCTTCTCAAACTCCTCCCTCGCCTTCTGAATCCGTCCTAGCACCGTATTCAGCTCGTCTTCGCTGTTCCAGGCCTCGCTCGCCCTCGCGGCTTGATCGAGCCGGCCGAGCCAGGCAATGAAATAGTCCGCCGCCGCAGAATCACGAGGAGTGACTCCGCCAACCGTCAGGTAAATCGGACTCGTGGTCCCGAAGGGATACAGGTCGAGCACCGGCGGGGTCGCGCGGTCGGCATAGGCCCGAAGGGTGTACCAACCGCTCTTCGTGACCCGCAGGCTGACCACGGTGTCTTTGGCGGTGTGATCTCCGCTGAGCGGCAGGTCCGCCACAACTTCGCCATTACCGATCAATTGGAGGTGGTCCACGGGAACATAGGACCGGAACCAGACTTCGAAACGAAGATCGCCTCCAGTAGCAGGCAGCTTCACCTCCTGACCCACCTCCGCACCATTGGCCCTGAGGGAGACCAGCGGCCCGTTGGTCGCCATGCTTTTCCCTGCTTTCAATGCGGCAAGCCAGCGGGCATGGTCGAGCGGGACCGGAGAGCGGACAAACACCCGGTCGGTTCCCAGAGGTCCCCGCAGCGAGGCGAAGTTGGTCATCGCGTCGGTGCCGGCGCCGGCCGGAATCCGAAAACCGCAGTTGAGCAGTTGATACCAGACCCGCGCGGTCGTGAGGTGGTCGCTGAACCCCACTACCTCGATGTAGTCCATGTCGCCCAGGCCAACGTCGATCGGCAACGCATTGGTGAGGGCCGTCGCTGTGTCCGCCGGATTGGGGTACTCATCGAAGGGATGAACGTAACCGAAGAGCGCCCCCTGCTGGTGTCCCTGTTCGGCGACGAAGCTGTTGTCGGGGAAGAGACTCGCGGCCGGAGTTCCGGCGTATCCGGCATAGCCTGGGAGAACCAGGTGTTTCGTGAGGCCCAGGAGCCCAGTGTGGCCCCAGACGCTGGTGTGGTATTCCTGATCGTGAACTATCAGGAGGTCGGGACGTGAGACTGGATCGGGCCGGCCGCTGAAATAGCTCACATCAGGCATCCGGTCCTCTTTGTTCACGATCAGGTTCTCGACCACGTTGAGACCTTCGGCGCGGGCCTGGAACGCCAATGTTGCCGGTGTCGCACGGTAGTGACCGCCGTAGTTCATGTGGACGTGAAGATCACCACTGGTCCATCCCTGGGTGCGCAGATTGACGAGACGATCCAGCCGCACCAGTCGCGCCGTGAGCTGGTCCTCCGCCACAGTCACTTTTTCTCGATACACCCGGTATTCGGGGCCGTGGGTCACCTCGATGGTGGCTTCGCCCGCCGGCATGGTAAGCGTCGAATTACCGGAGGTGTGGAAGTAGCCGTATTCGTAGGCTCGCTCATGCCGGTCAAAGGCGTCGTCGGCATGACGCCAGGCATCGTCGGGGGCGACACTGCGTCCGTCAGGAAGCGATACCGAGACTCGGGCGGGGAGTTCCCGTCCGGTGGCGGCATCGACCACCGTGATCTTGAGCCGCCCGACTCGCTCACGATAGGTGCGCTTGCCAATCTCAATCCTGGTGCGCCCTCCGCCTGGAACATCAACCATCCAGAGTGAGGTGTTGCCCCCTTCATTCGAGATGTAGGCGATGCGTCGCCCATCGGGAGACCAACGGGGATTGGTAGCGTCGAAATCCCCGTAAGTGAGTTGCAGGGGATCCCCGCCATCCGCGGTCATCAGCCAGAGCTGGTTCCACTGCCGGCCCAGATAGCTGGAATAGACCACCCGCCGCCCGTCGGGTGACCAGGCCGGCCGAGCTTTCCAGGTGGTCTCCTCGTCGTAGAGCGGCCGCAGCGCGGCGCCGGGGGTCGCCCGCATGCGCCAGAATCCGCCGCTTCCCCAGATCTTCCCGCGATTGGATACGAGGATCAGCTCCCGGCTGTCGGGAGACCAGGTCGGCGAGAGGTAGTGATCGAACCGGCTGTAGTAGTACCGGGGAAGGCCGCTGTCACGATCCTCGGTGAGACGAACCGCGGGCCCCGCGGCCATTCCGTTCTCGATCGGGATCACGAAGATGTGCCAGCGCCCCTCGTAGGACGAGGACACGAAGGCGATGGATTTGCCATCGGGCGACCAGTGCGGCTCGACGTTCACCGCTCCATTGGCGACGAGGGGGTGGGCATCAATCGTTTGCCGATCCACCACCCAGAGATCCACCGCATCATTGCGATACGAGGCGTAGACAATGCGGCGCCCATCGGGAGACCAGTCCGGCTGGTAATCGTAGGCACCGGTCGTGATCTGCTCGACGTCCATGGTCCGGGAGGCTGTGCTCGGGACCGATCCAGCCCAGAGCGATCCCTGCATCGCGGCGACGAGTTCTTTCCCGTCGGGAGACCACGCCACCGAAGAAGGGCCGCTCGTCACCTGAGGCAGATACATCTCCCGGTAGTAGTAGTTGTGGGGGAGTTTGATCTGTTTCAACACCGGCTCGCGCTGGGCGAGTACGGGGTTCCAGGCCAGCAATAGAAGGCCGCAGATGAACGCAGATGAACGCAGATGGGTCATGGGTCTCGGAGGCAGCGAATAGGGAACCGCCAATTGCCAATTTTCAATTGTAAATTGTCAATTGCTTACGGCTGGCTCATGTCAGGATTTCAGCCACGACCCGTTCGACGTGAATCCTGGCGGTATCGATAAGTGGGATGCCGACATCCCGGGCTCCCCGCATGAGGAGTGGGATTTCGGTGCCGGCGAGCAGCACCCCATCCACTCCATCGCCTTTCAGGCGTTCAACCACGGCGAGGAACCCCTCCCGGGTCTCGGGGCGCAAGTCTTCCACGACGAGCTGCTGCATGTACGCGTCATGAACATAGGCCTGGTCCTCCGGCGACGGAACGCGGACCGTCATCCCCCGGCGGGCGAAGACATCGGGATACGCGCGGCCTTCCATGGTGAAGCGAGTCCCCAGCAGGCCGAGCACCTTATGACCCTTCTTCTGCGTAAAATCGGCCACCGCTTCCACAATGCTGAGTAGGGGAATCGGCGATCTGCGCGCCAGCTCGTCGAAGATGAGATGCGGCGTGTTCGAGGTCAGCACCCCGAAGTCGGCCCCGGCCCGCGCCAGGCGCTCGATCTCGATCGTGATCCAGTCGGCCACCTCGGCTAGCCGATTGGCCTCGAAGAGACGCTTCAGCCTGGCCAGATCGAGGCTGTTGATCAGGATCTGAGGATAGCTCCCGTCACCCTTTCGTTCGCGATACACCGCGATGATCAGGCGATAGTAGTCCACCGTTGAAGGCGGAGCGATCCCGCCGATCAGGCCCACGATTTTCATTCGGCGGGCATCTTTCCATGCTTGAAGATGTCCCACCAGAGTTTCTGGTCCGCTTCCGAATAGATGTCGAGCAGTTGGATGATCTCCCGGGCGAATTCCACGCTACCGATGCCGCTCGCGGTGATGAGGTGGCCATCCCGAACCGCCCAGGCATCGCTGTAGCGGCTCTCTTCCTGATATCCCGGAACCAGCGCGCTGAGGTACGCCTTGCTGTTGCTGGTGTGACGGCGGCCTTTCATCATCCCCATTCGACCCACGGCAACGGTTGCCGCACAGATTGCCGCAACCGGGACCCCTGCGGCGTCGAAGGCATCGACCGCCCTGGTGAGTTCTGGTCCGGGCGGCTTCTGCTCCCACATATCCCCTCCCGGCAGGATCAGCAGCGCCGCGCCGTCCGGAGTCACCTCCGCCAGCGGGAGATCCGGAGTTACCCGAAGCCCGCCCATCGAGGTCACAACCTCCCGACCAAAGCCGACGGTTCGCAGGTCGAAGCGTCCGCTCTTCCTCACCTCACACATGGCCAAGGCCGGTTCCCAGTCGGCGTAGCCGTCGAAGACGAGGACGTAGACAACCTTGTTGTCAGCCATCAGACGTTTAGCAATTGCAAATTAAAAATTGAAAATTGAAAATTGGCTGTTCCCTGTTCCCGCATTGTCTCATGCCTCCCGTCGCCTTCCCCTCCAATACAGCGCCAACCCGATCACCACAAACGCCGCCGCGCCTCCCACCACTTTCAGCTCAAACAAAAGGACGCTCGGCGTGTCGCTTGGTGGCACGACCGCGACCCCCATCGCGAGCAGGGTAAGGCCGAGACCGGCGAGCGCCACCAGCCACGGTTTGATACCCCGGGCGGTAGGTGAAGGATTGCGACGGGTGAAGATCAGGTAGGCGGTGAAAAGGTACAGGTAGGGGATGAAGTAGATCAGCAGCATCGTGTCGAGAATAATCAGGTAGGCCTTCTCGACCGTGGTCCCCTTCCCCAGGACCGAGAGAAACAGGAACAGGGTCGCAAAGGCGGACTGCACCAGGATCGCGATGTAGGGTGTCTGCCACTTGGGATGGATCTTCCCGAACGCCGGCGGGAAGTAGCGATCGATGCCGATCATGAAGGCGACCCGAGCCGGACCGGTAAGCCAGGCTCCAATACCGCCGATATTCCCGATGACGTAGAGCAGTGCTGTGGCCGGAACCAGCCAGGCCGCGACGGATCCAGCAGACTCGGCTCCCGCGGCCACAGCCTGGAGGAATCCGGAAACCACATTGATCTTGTCCTCGGGAACCAATGCCAGCACCGAAGCCGTGCCGACGAGGTACAGCAGAATGATGAAAGGCGCCGACAGAAAGATGGACTTGGGAAGCGTGCGGGCCGGGTCCTTGGTCTCTCCTGCCATGACCGAGCAAAGCTCCAGGCCGGCGAAGGCAAAGGCGATGGTCGCCCAGAGGTTGATGGAGGAAAAGTCGGCCAGGTCGGGCACCAGGGATCTTGTCGTAATCGGAGTCGCGGAGCCTGTATGGACAAAGGCCCAGACCCCGAAGCCGACCAGCGCAATGCCGGGCAGGTAGGTCGCGACCGCGCCCACGTTCTGCAGCCACTTCCCGGTCCCCAACCCGACGATGTTCAGGAACGTGGCGAACCACAACATGCCGAGTGTCGCGGGGAGGACGTAGGACCAGTTGTTCACCAGGTCGGTATTGCCCCGGCCCACCACGAAGGTCGCGATGACGGCGGTCGATATGAGCAGGTTGGGATAATAGAGCAGGTTGTTGACCCAGTAACACCAGCCACAGAGAAAACCGTGTGAGTCCCCGAAGGCCCGCTTGGCCCAGGAGTAGATCCCACCCTCGTCCGGAAACCGCGCCGCCAGCTCCGCGACCGCGAGTCCCTGGGGGATGAAGAAGAAGAGGGCCGCGAGAACCCAGAGCGTGAGGGAGCTGGGGCCGGCAGCCGCCGCTGTCGCGAGCCAGCGCAAACTGAGAACCGCGACGACGTTGAACAACACGAGGTCGCGGAGGCCCAGAGTCCGAGGGAGAGCCTTGGCGTCCGTGATGGGAGGCGGCCTCCTGGCCGATTCCAAATTGAAAATTTCAGATTTCAGATTGAGCTGCGCTGGAATTGGCAATTGGTGATTGGTAGTCAGGGGCGGCTAAAGCCGCCACTCGGCTATCGGTCGCTGAAGCGACTGCGACCTACCCGAACACCGACGGTCACCGCCAATTATCAATTACCAATTTTCAATTACCAATCGCCAAGCTACCCCAGATACAGCCCCTTCGGATCCAGCACGTCGCGGAGCAGTCGCAATTCCTCTGCCCCGGGCGGAGCAATGAGGTCGAGGTGATCCCGGGCTCGCAGGGGCCAGCCTACGCTGCTTTTCACGTCTTCTACTGCGACATCGGGATAGATCGCGGTGAGCACCATCTCTCCGGTTTCGGGATCCGACTCGAGGATACCCTTGTCGGTGATCACCTTGACCGGACCAGCGCCCGGCATGCCGAGCTCTCGGCGCGACTTGCCCTTGCAGCGTTGACCGGGACTGGTGAGGAAATCAACCTGCTCGGGGAAGGCTCGGGGATTGAGCCGGCTGATGATGAGGACTCGCTGGGCGTGAATCGCGATTTCCGCCGCACCGCCGGAACCGGGCAGCCGTACCTTCGGCTTCTGGTACTTGCCGATCACCGTGGTGTTGATGTTGCCGTAGCGGTCCACCTGGGCCCCGCCGAGGAATCCGACTTCGATCTTCCCGTTCTGCAGAAAAAGCTGGAACACGTCCGCCATGCTGCAGACCATGAGTGACCCGGTAACCAGTGAGGGGTCACCGATCGAGACCGGCAATCTCTCTGGCACGGCGCCCACGGCCCCCGACTCGTAGATCAGTACCAGGTCGGGCGCTTGTAAGGCGCGCGCGAGGTTGCAGGCCAGGTTGGGCAGCCCGATCCCGACGAAGACCACCTCGCCGTTCGCGAGCTCCCGTGCGGCCACGGCGGACATGATTTCTGAAGGCGAATAGTTGGTCATTTTCCTGAGCGGCCGTAAGCCAGAAGCCGTAGGCCTGAAGCCTACGGCCTAAGGCTTAAGGCACTGTCCCAAACTTCAAAACCCATAGCTCACCTCCCCCGACAACAACACCCCCGCCTTCAGTCGCTCTTTGAGCTCGGGCTGGCGCGCCATGTATTCCGCGCGGTCTCTGACCCCGTGCACAAACTCGTCGAGATACGCCTTGAGCTTCTCGGGGTCACGGGAGATCGGCTCCCAGTTCACGTAGAAGTCGTTATCCCGGTCGTAGTAGCCCTGAGCATAGGACGGATGAGCACCCCATGGTTCAACGACGACGGCAGCGACAATCATTCCTGGTATCAGCGTCCGATTGGGATCAGCGCGGATGACCGATTCACTCACCAGCTCCTCGACTACCACAATGACCCGCTGAGAGGCGAAGGCCGCTTCCTTCTGAACGCCGAGCAGCCCCCAGACCTGGGTATTCCCCTGCTCGTCCGCCCGTTGCGCGTGGATGATGGTGACGTCGGGACGTAAGGCGGGGACGGTTGCGAGCTCGACCCCGGTATACGGGCAAGTCACCGTCTTGATCAGTGGGTTGGCGACCGGCAGATCGGTGCCCATGTAGTTCCTCATGGGCCAGAAGGGCAGACCCGCGGCACCGGCGCTCATGCGGGCTACCATCCCGAAGTGGCTGTACTCCTCGATCTCGAGTGGTGGAGTTCCCTGCTCCACGGCGCGCCGGAAGGCGTGCAGCGAGCCGGCACCGGGATTGCCCGCCCAGGAGAAGACCAGCTTCCTGGCGCATCCGGCGCCGATCAGCTGGTCATAGATCAGATCGGGTGTCAGCCGGCAGATCGTGAGATCCTTGCGCCCCTGGCGGATGATCTCGTGGCCGGCGGCGAAGCAGATGAGATGCGTGAAGCCTTCGATAACTACAGTATCGCCGTCGTGCACATGGGCGGCGATCGCGTCTTTCATCGAGACCAGCTTGCTCTTCATGCCTGATGGCCCCGGTTAGATCGGTAGTGGACCGATCGCATCTATCACCGTGATCTCGATGAGGAGTGAGTCGGTGGCTGGATCGGGGAGCTATCCTATCGACCGCGAGGCCGCGGTGCCAGAGGCGATCGCCTCGATGCTCTTGAGCTCGTGAATCAAATGGCCGGCGGCGCCGGTGAGATGCCGTTCCAGGAGGGACGCGGCCGCCTCTCCGTCGTGACGTTCCAGCGCCTCCAGCAAGCCGCGATGTTCCCGATCGAAGGCCTCCCGGTGCTTCAGCATGAGCCCGTGCGAGAGCCAGTAGCGGTCCACCCGGCGCAGGAGACCGGTAATCAACTCCTGGAGCCGGGGCCGGTCATCGAGACCGTAGATGGCTTCGTGGAACTCAACGTCCAGCGCACCCCACTGCGCCCCGCCATGAGTCCGCTCCGCGCGGTCGAGCAGGGCCCGGGCACCGGCCAGCTGGAGCGGAGTCAGTCGAGTCGCGGCCCGACGAATCGCAGCGGTCTCGAGGATGACCCGGATTTCGTAGATCTCCCGGATCTCTTCCGAGGTCAGCGCGCTGACCGTCGCACCCCGGTTGGGCTGGTAGGTGACCAGGCCCTCGGATTCGAGCTGCCGCAGCGCTTCACGAACGGGGATGTGACTGACCCGAAGCTGAGCCGCGATTTCGTCCTGGGGGAGGGGTTCATTGGCCCGGAGGTGCCCGGTGATGATGGCCTCTCGAAGCACCGAAGCCACCATTTCATGGGTCGGCTGGCGCCGGCGCGGCCGTTCGAGTCGCTCCAGGACCTGGTTAAGCTCCATGCTTTGGGCTCGCCAAATGTAAGATTTTCAGGGCAACGCTTGCGTGATCATATATTATATATTAGCTTCACAAAGTCAATAAGCATCAGTATATCCGCTCTCAGAGACAGGTGCCGCATGATCTCGAAAGAGTCTCCAGACAATCGCCTTAGCGGCCAGCCCATTCCGTACCCGCCGGCCTTTGAGTTCGTCGAGCCGGACTGGACCCGTCTGCCCGGCTACAAGGACGTGACTCCGGAGGAATGGGAGAGCGCGGTTTGGCAGCGTAAGCACACCATCAAGAACCTGAAAGAGTTCAAGGCGGCGTTGGGCCATCACCTGCCCGACAACCTGGCGGCGAGCATCCAGCGGGACCACGATGAGCGGGCCACGATGTCCATGCTCATTCCACCCCAGATGCTCAATACGATGAACGTCGATCGGCTCTGGGAAGATCCGGTCCGACGCTATATGGCGCCCGCCTTCGATGACCGGCGAACCGACTGGGCCAACCACCCCAAGGCCTCGCGCGACAGCCTGCACGAAGCCGAGATGTGGCAGGTGGAGGGGCTCACCCACCGGTATCCCACGAAGGTCCTGGCCGAACTGTTGTCTACTTGTCCCCAGTACTGCGGGCACTGCACCCGGATGGACCTGGTCGGAAACGACGTGCCCCAGGTGGAAAAGCTCAAGTTCAACACCCCTCAGAAGGATCGGCACCAGCAGATCCTCGAGTATCTGAAGAAGACTCCAACGGTGCGGGACGTCGTGGTCTCCGGTGGCGACATCGCCAACCTGCCGATCACGGTACTCGAGCCCTTCGTGAGTGCGTTGCTCGATATCGAGAACATCCGGGATATCCGTCTGGCGAGCAAAGGCCTGATGGCCATCCCGCAGCACTTCCTGCAGGACTCGGTACTGCAGGGGCTGGAGCGGCTGGCGAAGAAGGCCGTGGAGCGCGGCGTGGACCTGGCGCTGCACACCCACGTGAATCATGCCCAGCAGGTGACCCCTCTGGTTGGCCGCGCCACGCGCAAGCTGCTGGACATGGGCTTCCGCGACGTGCGGAACCAGGGCGTGCTGCTCCGGGGAGTGAACACGACGCCCAAGGATCTGCTCGACCTCTGCTTCATGCTGCTCGATCACGCCAAGATCATGCCCTACTACTTCTACATGTGCGACATGATCCCCAACTCCGAGCACTGGCGGCTGGGAGTCTTCGAGGCGCAGCAGCTGCAGCACGACATCATGGGCTACCTTCCCGGCTTCGCGACGCCGCGCATCGTGTGCGACGTTCCCTACGTCGGGAAGCGCTGGGT
>DATBGE010000050.1:0-14099 GCA_036558125.1 Gemmatimonadales bacterium
GTTGGGCAGCTCCCGGAATCGCCGCGATCGTCCTGTAGGAGGAAGGCTGACAGCGAAGTGGGTCTGCGAACCGATCCAATCGCCCGGTACGCGACGACATTCTTCCGCCTCAGCCTTGGAGGAAGTCATGTCGGTGGATCAAATGGATCCAGTCGCAATGGAAGTCGATCGCTATGTGCTCGGCACTGGGGAGTCGGGGGCGGATCGTCTGCGAATCCTGCATCGGGCGTACGGCCCGGGGACCCGTCGTTTCCTAGGACTCGCCGGCCTCGAGCCGGGAATGCGCGTAGCCGATATCGGCTGCGGCGTCGGGCAGGTGACGATTGATCTCGCGGAGCTGGTTGGGGTGAACGGGCATGTGGTCGGGGTCGATGTGAGCCGAGCTCAACTGGCCCAGGCGCATAGGCTGGCCCACCAGCTGCAGCTGACGAATGTCTCCTGGGTGGAGGCCAGTGCCCTCTCGACCAGGCTGCCGAGCAGTTCGTTCGATCTGGTCTACTGCCGGTATCTGCTACTGCATCTGGTGGAGCCGCAGACGGCGCTGGCAGAAATGCATCGCCTGTTGCGGCCAGGCGGAATCCTGGTCTGTGAGGATGGAGACCTGACGTCGGCGGGAAGTGAGCCACCGTCAGCGCTCGGTGCCTTTGCGGAACTCTTCGGCGCTCTGGGGCCGACCCGGCAGGTCGACTATACGCTGGGCCGCCGGCTGTATCAGATGGTAATGGCTGCGGGCTTTGCGTCGCCTGAAATCGCGTTCAACCAGCCCGCCTTTGTGCGGGGGGAGGAGAAGCGCCTGCTAGAGCTGTCGGTTGCGGAGGCTGGACCTGCGCTGGTCGAGGCCGGCCTTCTCACTCCCCAAGCGTTGCGCAATGTGCTGCTCTCGATGACGCTTGCGGCGATGGATGAGACGGTGGTCGCGATCATGCCGCGGATGGCGCAGGTCAGCGCGATGAAAAAGGCGGCCTAGCCCTCGTAGACTGTCTCTTCCGGTACGTCGGTAGGGCTCTCGAAGTCCAGGCGATAGCCATCGGGATCGGTCAGGGAAGTCACCCAGAGTCCGTTGCCCACGAACGGCCGTTTCGCGCTTACGCCGCGAGCCATCACCTCGTGGTAGATCGCTATCGCGTCGGCACACGTGAAGCAGATCGAGACGCCCTGCCCGAGGGGGCCCTCCGGCTTCCCGGGATGGTTTTCGCGTTGCCGGTACTCCTGGAGCATCAGCGCGGCCTCACCCAATTGAAGCATGCACCACTCGATGCGTCCCTCGGGGATCCACCGATTGGTCATGACCGCGCCGAGTCCGTCCACGTAGAAGTGGAGGGAGTCGTCGATGTTGGTGACCATGAAGAAGGGGATGGCCTGCTTCACGTTCGGGGCGGTTGTGGTGGTGGCAGTCATGACTTGGCCCTCCGTTTGTTACGTGCGACCTCGATCGCCTGCTCGACCCAGGAGCTCAGCCCTTCAGGGTCTTCCAGAAGATCCGCTGGAACCTCGTAGTACTGCATGACCTCTCCCGAAGGCCCGTAGGGCATGAATGGTCCCATGCCGCGCGCTTCAAAGGCGGGCCGATTCGAGTCGTCAACCTTGAAATAGAGAGTGTCATCCGCGATCAGCGCAAAGAAGAAGTCTCCGGCGTAGATCCCTACTCCGCCAAACATACTCCGGTCGCGAACGTCCGGCCTTATCCGTTTCAACTGCTCGAGGACGAAGGCCCGGAAGGAGTGGCTCATGAGTCGCTGCCGATTCAGGACCTGGGGAAGGGCCCCAGTCGCTCGATGAAAGCCTCGAACTCGCGATCCAGCGCCGCGCGCCGCTCTCGCCATTGTGCCCGCATGTCCGCTTCGTCGCGGACGTGAAGGTATCCGGGAGAGATCAATGGTGCCGCAGTCTCGACCTGGAGTACCACGACCCCGGCGACCGGATACTTTGCCCGCTCTTCACCAAAAATCCGGCGGCACCCTTCATCGAAGACGGCGCCCTGGGTATGCATCACTCCTGGCCCGGCGAAGCGATACCCGCGGCGTGAAAGCTGGTCCACGACGTTCAGCTCCATCCAGGGCCTGGCCTCGAGGTTGGCTCGGGTCCCCGGTGACGCGATGTCGAGAAAGAACAGGCTCGATTCGTCCCAGACCCGAATGGTTCCCTTGGGTGAAAGATTGGGACGACCGTCGGCGGTGACGGTGGCCGCGAAACAGAGGTGCGCGGAGTGGATCACGGCCTTCATGTCGGAGGTCAGTTGGACCGGCATGATTCCTCTACTCGCGAGTCGGATGTCGCCCAATTCGGAGATTGGCCGTCGCGCGCAGCACCTCTCTTACAAAGAGCAGCAGACCGGCCATGAATGCAAACATGGCCGTGACGAAGAGCAGCGCCGCCGGGCCGGACGCGTCAAAGCCGAAGAAGGCGCCCAGGAACAGAGTCGCGATGACTCCGCAAACGAGGAGCGCGGTAATCGTGCACAGGGTTATGGCCCGACTGATATGCCTGGCACGCCAGGACAGGGTGTCGAGCTCCTGCTGGATCGCTTCCGCCCCGGCGGGATCGCTGGCGGCCTTCGATTCCAGGACTCTGGCCCGGTCGATGACGCGGGCCAGGCGGTTGGTCATGACGGCGAGCATTGCCCCGATGCCCGAGAGGAGAAAGACCGGCGCTACCGACAGCTGGATCACATGGGCGACGCCGGTGATCCCTGAATCCTGTATCAACCCGTTCTCCTTCTTCGAAGCTATGACCTGGGCACTTCGTGGTCTGTCAGGATCGGCAGGAATGGCACCCAGGGGCCGACCTCGTCGCGATACTGTTTCGCCATGACCCGCTCGATTTGTGCGAGATGGCCCAGGTCGTGGACTACCCAGCTTGCGAGCAGCTGACGGAGGGTAACGCGACCCAGGCTCGGGTGGAGTCCGGGAAGCTCGAGATTGGCCGGGGTCAAGTGCCAGGAAGCGAGCTGCTCGAGGTTGGCGGTTCGGAGTTTGGTGAACTCAACGAGCAGGCTCTCGAGCGTGCGGCCGACGTTGCGGGCTCGATGCCGGAAGCGATCGTAGGGCTCGAAGCGTGGTTCGGGGCCTCGGGTCAGAATGATCCGGGCCCTCGGCATCCAGTCGGTTTCTTCGCCATCGATCAGGTGGCCGACGACATCGAACGGGCTGAAGGTATCGGGGCCTTCGACGGCGCGGCCCCATTCGTCCGGAAGCCCGCCGAGAAGCGCGCTGAGTGTGTTGGGAGTCCGAGCAAGGATCGAGGTTGCCTGTGCGAGATTGAAGGGCATCACGGTCGCGCCTCACAGCGGGTAGCTTACCCGACATGATACTGGAGAAGGCGGTCGGGAGCGACCTTGCCTCACGCACTCCCTGTCCGCCGTCTGAGCCAGCTGTCCAATGGTCGGCGAGTTTGCCGCCTCGTTCGGCGTTTCTCGGGTTAACACTGCGTCACACCGCTCGGCGATCTTCCCCCTTGGGGTGGGGGGCGTGCTCGCGTTTTCCGGGTTAGCCGCCTTTGCGTTTGTTCCCCTCGGTGCTGTGCGATTGTGGTTATTCCTTTCCCCTACCAGGCTGCAATCTTCCCCCTTGGGCTGGGGGGCGTACTCGCGTCTTCCGGGTTAGCCTCAGCAGAGCTTTGCACTACTCGCGATCGCGCATCAAATGGGTGACGCGCTCACACAGAATGGCTACTACCCCGAACCCTCTCGCTACGATATTCCCTCGTAGGGGGCGGGGGACGCGATCGCGTTTTCTGTGACCTACACCGGCTCGTTGACTGGTCGGCACCAACACGGTCCGTCAGACACTTCAGGCCCACCCCGCCACCACTGCCCCCCAGATCTCACCCGCCCAGCGGCGGCTCATTGGCTTCAGGGTCACCAGGCCTCCGAGATCTCCTCCTCGGTGTAGCGCCTCCAGCTGTTGTCCGGCGCCAGCTGCACCCCGTCAAACGCCACCCACTCCCCCAGCGGCCAGTAGGGAAACCGGAAGCTGGTCCGGATGACGAGATCGTGAGTCCCATCGGGGAGTTCACCTCCGTAGACATCACAGACGCCGAGGCGGTCGTCCAGGTGAGGGATAAGGCTGGAGGGTGGCGGAGTGCTCCCGCCCAGCACCGCGATGCGTTTCTCGCGATCCAGGGCCGTCAGGTAGATGATGGTCGCCTCGATGGATCGCTCGAGAGCTGCGTAACCTTCTTCCCAGACGAACCTGCCGGGACGGAAGGCCATGCGGAAGCAGGCCCGGGGAGGCCCGAGACGCAGCCCGAAGATGAGGCGGAGTGGCATGGCCACCTCGATGACATGGAGCTGGCGACAGGAGAGCGACAAAGTGCACTGGGGCAAAACACTGCACAAGGCGGGAAGTACAGCGCGGCTCCCGGGTTCAGCGGATGGGTCTCAAGGGGTCTCAGGGGAGCGCAGGCCACCAATCGTAACCCGGGTGCCGGCGCCGGCAGCCAAGGCTTTCTCATACACATGGCGGATCGCCGCGACGTCCTCCACCGCGAGGCCGAGCGATTTGAACAGGGTGATTTGGTCAGGGCGCTGACGCCCGACAATCAGGCCGGCGAGCAGGTCCCCCAGCTCACCCAGGATATGATCGTCGGTGATCGCACCCTCGCTCCTGGGAATCAGAAAATCGCCCGCCTCGTTCAACGCCGATTCCCGCAGGTCAACGAACAACCGGGCTCGGCGCACCGCCTCGGTATCGAGCTCCCGCGCGGTCGAGAGTGACGCACCCACGGCGTTCACGTGGGTGCCGGGTGACAGCCAGCTCCCCTCGAGAACCGGAGTGCGCGATGCGGTGATGGTACAGACCACGTCCGCGGAGGCCACCGCCTCGCGCGCAGTGCGAGCGACGGTGACCTTGACGCCGCGCTTTTCTTGCGCCCGCTGTGCCAGTTCCTGCGCTCTAGCGGGTGACCGGCTCCACACCAGCACCTCCTTGATCGGCCGAACGGCGCCGACTGCCTCCAGGTGCGGCAGCGCCAGAGTACCTGCGCCGAGGAGGGCGAGCCGCTGTGAGTCGGGGCGGGCGAGGAGCCGGGTGGCGAGCCCCGACACCGCGGCCGTGCGGATGGAGGTGATCGATGACGCGTCCGCGATCGCGAGCAGCTCGCCGTGCTCGGGACCGAAGAGGAGGACAACGCCGATATGCGAATCGAACGGCGTCGCGTCGTTCCCGGGAAAGACCGTGATGATCTTGGCGGCGATCTGGGCATTGGTGCCGGATCCCACGACCGCTGGCATCACGCCAAAGGCGTTCGGGCTGTCCGGGAGACGGATGACGGTGCGGAGTGGTACCAGGCTCCGGCCGGCAGTGAGGGACCGGAAGGCGCCTTCCATCGCCTGAATGCACTCGGCCATGGGGAGGAAGGCGTGCACTTCGCGATGGGACAAGAGCAGGGTGCTCATGGCAATGTCACCGGGATCTCCGGGTCGATGTGACTCGCTTCTTCGATGACTTGGCGCGCTTGTTCTTGCGTCTGGGTTTGGCGTTGCTTCGAGGCTTCGCGTGCAGCCGCTCGGGGAGCCTCGCCTTCCCGGTCTCCCGGTTCCACTCCTCGAAGGTCTCGGGTGAGATCTCGCCTTTGACCAGAAGCTCCGCGAACTTCCGGCGTTGTGCCTTGCTCTTGAAGGGCACCGAGCCCTCCTTGGAGATCCGTTATCGAAGTGTACCGGTTAGTAACCATAAACCTAGAAGAAGGAGCAACCCTCCCAGCATCCTCCGGTATGCCAATGCCGGGATGCGTCCAAGAGCCGGGACTCCCACCAGTGTCCCGATCACCACACCAGTCGAGGCAATGACGACGGTCGCCTTGGCGGCGACGATCGAGGACCCCGCGGTAAGGAGGTAGATCGGTAGTCGAGCGGCGTCCACCAGGATCGCGGAGGCGGTTGACGTGGCCACCAGTTCACGAGCCGAAAGATTGAAGCCGAGGAGCGCCGCGGCGCGGATCCCGCCCTGGTTCCCCACCATTCCGCCAAAGAGACCCGAGAGCGTTCCGCCCAGCAATCGCCAGAACCGCGTCCTGGGCAGGGGAAGACGACGCTGAGCCAGTTCGGAACCCCCGGCCATGATCAAGAGGGCACCGAGAATCAGCGACAATTGTGGACTGCGGAGCCGAGCCTGAATTGCGGCGCCGATCAGGCCGCCAACTGCGCTGGCGATCCCGAACTGTCGGAAGGTAGGCCAGTGGATCTCGCGCCGGAGTCCGGCAAGTCGCAATCCGGTGGCAACGAAATGGGGAATTGCCACGACGGCAACAGCCTCAGCGGTTGGCATCGACAGCATGAGGAGCGGCGTAAGAAGGCTGCCGATGCCGAAGCCGGAGACCGCCGCGATGGCCCCGGCGAGAATCGCTGCCGCTCCGATCAGCCAGGGGGAATCAAGGATGGGTCACCATCCTGGAATGGGAACGGTCTGGATGGCGTCTGGTGTCTAGGAAGTCGGTTTCGCGGCAGGCCCGGCATTGTTGATATCGATACTGCAGCGCCACTGCCCATCCTTTCCCTTGCGCCAAACCTCGACGTATCGGCCTTCGGTCGTGACAGGGTGTCCAGCGGAATCGGGCACCGTGATCCGGTTGGTCCCGTAGGTGTAGGCCAGGTCTCCACTCGCCGAGACGATGGCGTTTTCCGGAGTCCAGGAAACCTGAAAGCCGGGAATGGCGAGGCTGGCGGTGACCATCTTTCGAATCGCCTCGGTCCCGACATAGGCCGGTTGGTCGGGCAGAAGAACGCGGGCATCCTCGGTCCAGAATGAGACGATGCTGTCCACATTGCCCGTTGTC
This sequence comes from Gemmatimonadales bacterium, assembly GCA_036558125.1. Lineage (GTDB taxonomy): Bacteria > Gemmatimonadota > Gemmatimonadetes > Gemmatimonadales > GWC2-71-9 > DATBGE01. The sequence continues at coordinate 6,775 of DATBGE010000050.1, forward strand.
GCGGCACCGGCCCAGGCGCGATCGCGTTCGAGGAGAGCCATCGTTTCCGCCTCGCGGCTGATCCCCCTCTGACATGCAACGACGGAGAGCACAGCCAGTCCGGAGACCACCCAAAGCACAGCCTTCATCGAATTCTCCTTATGCGTGAGGTTGCCAATAACTCTTCCCCAACTGCTCGGCCGGGACCGCCTCTTCCAGGGACGGTGGCAGACGGCCTACCAAGGCCCAAAGTTTGAGGTATTTTGCGATCCGACCCAAAGTCCTGTGTTGATTACGGCTTCATATTAGTCAGAGGATTATTCGAAGGACCGAACGAAATCGGCTTTTTTCGGTAGTAACAAGCTAAGCAAGGCGCCCCGTCATGGCGCCATCCTGATGGCAGGCCAGTAAGACTCTCCGCCGAGTGTGAGGTTGGATGTCGTCTCTTATCTCCAGCCATTGTCGTCGCACCCTGCGCGCCCTGAGCTGGTGGGCGCTACTGCCGTTCGTGACGCTCGCCACTCCTCGGAATGCCGCGGCGCAGAACCCCGATCTGACGCTCAGCCAGGAGGAGCGCGATAGCATCCTCAAGGATTATCACAACATTTTCCCTTTCCTGGGCCGCAAGGCGATCGAGCGGGGATTTGATCTTCCCAAGCCGGTTGGCCTGAATGTACTCGGGCTCTACATGAACCAGGGCATCGAAATCACGGACCTGGGCCTGAGTACGGGCGCCAACCCGATCGCGCCGATCGATTTCATCGGTTTCGGCACCAACACCTCGACCGTCTACTCGGCCAACCTGCGCCTCGACCTCTGGGTGCTGCCGTTTCTCAATGTCTATGGGTTCGGCGGGCGGGCCCAGGCCAACACCAAGGTGGAGGTGTCGACTCCCATTGCCTTCACGAGCGAAGTGGACCAGCCTGGCAACTACGCAGGCGTCGGGCTGACGGGAGCGATGGGACTTAAGCGAAACTTCATCGCGGCAGACATTAACTGGAGTTGGAGCGATTTCGAGAAGCTCGACGAGCCGGTCTTCGGCCGGGTCTTCTCTGCGCGCTTCGGCCGGACCATCAAGCTCGGCGGTCCCAAACGGGCCTCGTTCTGGGTCGGGACGATGAACCAGAAGTTCAGGAGCGAGACCAACGGAAGCATCCTGCTCAGTGAGGCGATTCCGCCTGAGGTCGTCAACAAGATTCGTAACGCGCTTCAGAACGTACAGAATCAACCGTGGTACATGAACCTCACGCCACCTCAAAAGGCTCTGGTCGACCAGATCGTAAATGCCCTGCTCAGCAGCAACCCGGGCAACACCACGATCAACTATCAGCTCAAGAAGGACCCCGCCGATCCGTGGAACATGCTTGTCGGTGGCAATATCGACCTCAACAAGCGATGGACCATCCGCGCAGAGGTCGGCTTCATCGGTCGGACCTCCGTGCTGCTCAACGCCGTCTACCGGCTTGATCTCTGATTTCGGGTGGTCATGACCACCGTCTCCCGCCCCTGCATGACTGGCTCTCGAGTCGCCGTCACGGCAACCTTGCTGCTGTTTTCTGCCTCACCGCTCCGGGCCCAGGTCTTAATCGGCTATCTCTTCGGCGAGAAGCTAGCCACTCCCACTTTCAACATGGGATTCGAGGTCGGGGTCAACTTCGCTACCCTCGATGGGATGGGTGGGGCGGACCGGAGTACAAAGACCGTCTTCGGTCTCTTCGCCGATTGGCGCTTTTCCGAGCATTTCCACCTTGGGGGCGCATTTCTGCCGATCGCGGGTCGCGGCGCCGAAGGTCTGGATCCCGTACCGACCGGAGACCCAGCGATCGACAGCCAGACGCAAGGCGGCACCATGAGCCGGAGCCTGCACCTGATCGAGTTCCCGGTGCTGCTGAAATGGGCGCCCAAGCGGGAGACGGGATTCCGGGTCGGGGCGGGGCCCTCATTCGGAATAATCACGGGAGCGAACGACCGCTACGAGGCGAAGACGGCGGCGGGAACAAGCTACGTCGTGGAAAATGATATCGGGGACCAGATCCCCGGGCTCGACTTCGGGCTGTCGGTGGACCTCGAATATCGCCTTTCATTTCTTTCGATCGCCGCCCGCTACACCCACGGACTGAGCGACATCAGCCAGTCGGGTTCGAGCAAGGCGGTCTACAGCCGCACTCTCACCGGCACCGGCCGCATCTACCTGGGCAAGAAAAAGAGCCAGGCCCCGCCGAAGTAGCAGGCGAGGCCTGGCGGGATGGGCATCCCGGTGTAGGAATGTGCTCATGACTCTCCCACCGCAGCGCGAAACTGAGGGGCCGCCTCCAGCACGTCCAGTAATGGAACCTGGGCAGTGATGAGCCGCCTGCGCGCTTCGGTCAGAGTGAACCACTCCGCGCGATCCACTTCAGGGTATTCGCGAAACTGACCAGAGCCCTTGGGGAATTCGACCGAATACGTGTTGCTGGTAAGCGACGCCGGGTCGAAGTCGCCCTCGAGCGCCCAGGCGTGAACTACCTTGCCGCCCGACTGCTTCACCTGGCCGAGCGCGAACGGCGAACCGACCGGGTCCAGGCCAGTCTCCTCGCGAAACTCCCGCCGGGCTCCGGCCAGCAGCTCCTCTCCGGGGGTCACCTCTCCCTTGGGAATCGACCAGGCCCCAAGGTCCTTTCGAGCCCAGAACGGGCCGCCCATGTGGACCAGCAGGACCTCGGGGCTCTGCGTTCCGCGGCGGAAGAGGAGCAGGCCGGCAGCGACCTTGGCCATTGAAGTCCGATTGTTCAGTGACTGGTGCGATGCGCGCCACTTACTCACGCGCCCGCTTGTTCCGGATCAAGCCGATCACGAGAAAAGCGCAGCCGAATGATGAACCAGACGGAGCCATGCTCCGGACCAGCATATGCGAGGATAAAGAAGACGAGCGGGATTGCAAAGGGAGGGCGCTTCTGCGAGGTGGAGGCGAACCTCTTCGCGATGGAGCGACCAGGCCCCAGTGAGGTCCTGATTCACCGCATCCGATTCGCCCGTGATGCGGATATCGGCCCGTCATCTGCCGCTATGACCTGGTCGTGCGCGGTGCGTGACGACGCCGTTACAGTGCGAATCGCGTCATTCTGAACCTGCCGACTGAGAATGCGAGCCCTCGGTGTAAGGCGATGGTCATATTGCAAGCAGGATCACACCGGTGATCATTAATTGTGACATGTCCATTGGAAAAGCGAAGAACAAGGTGGGTTGCCTCTGCGGTGCGACCTTTAAATATTAGGCGCACACTCTGATTGTCGGCAGGAGCCGATGCACCTTTTTCTGCAGGAGATTAGTCATGGCACCGAAAGCACAAGCTATCCCCAAAGGTCATCACACGGTCACTCCCAGCATCTTCGTCGCCGGCGCAGCAAAGGCGATCGAGTTCTACAAGAACGCATTGGGCGCGGAAGAGGTTGGGAGGTTCCCGGGGCCCGATGGAAAGATCATGCACGCCGAGATCCGGGTCGGCGATTCCCCGATCATGCTGGCCGACGAAATGCCGGAGCAAGGTGGCAAGGGGCCCAAGTCATACGGCGGCAGTCCCGTCAGCTTCTTCGTTTACCTGGAGAACGTTGACGCCGCCTGGAAACGGGCGATCAACGCCGGCGGTAAGGAAGTCATGCCGCTGATCGACCAGTTTTGGGGAGATCGGGCAGGCTGTTTTGAGGATCCCTTCGGCCATAAGTGGTGGCTTGCCCAGCACCTGAAGGACATGACTCCGGAAGAGCTCAAGGAGGCGGCGGACGCCTTCTTCTCGTCCCACGCGCATACCGCAATGTAGGGACGTCCCTTTACAACACTCGATCGGCACGGCGGGCAGAGTCGCTCGCCGTGCCGTTGTTTTTCCAAGGGCGAGTAATCCTTTAGGGAAGATTGGCCATTGGTCCGTGGCGGAGACGGCAGGATTCCGTACATTCGAGTTGGAACCCAGCACTGCTCGACGTCCCGGTAGGTGCCCCATGCCATCCTCTCGTCCGATCCTCAGCTTCATCCTCGTCGCGTCTGTTCTTAGCGGGCTCTTCGTCGGTCCCGGCTCCATCCTAGCCCAGAGTTCCGATGCAGACATGGACAAGCTCATGGCGCCCATCGCGCTTTATCCTGACGCGCTCCTCGCGCAGGTCCTTACCGCGGCGACCAGCCCCGACCAGGTGACGGAGTTCCAGAAATGGCTGGGCAACGAGAAATCCACCGGCAGTGACCTGCAGCAGGCGGCGATGGACGCCGGCTTCGACGCCGCCTTCGCGTCGCTCGCGATCTTCCCCGAGACAGTCAAGATGCTGGCCGACAACATGGATTGGACCAAGGAAATCGGCACCGCGTACCTGAGCAGCAAGGACCAGGTCATGGCGTCGGTTCAGCGGTTGCGCGCCCAGGCCGAGGCCAAGGGGAATCTCAAGACGAATGAGCAGCAGAAGGTCACTACCACCACCGAGGGCGGGACCCAGACCATCGTCATCGAGCCAGCCAACCCGCAGGTGGTCTACGTCCCGCAATACGATCCCCAGGTCATCTATGTCCAGCAGGCGCCGCCGCCGAGCTCGTCGGGGAATGCGGCGGCTGCGGCGATACTCGGCTTCGGGCTGGGCATTGCGATTGGAGCTGCGATCAACAACGACTACTACGGCTGGGGCGCGTGGGGCTGCGGCTGGCATGGCGGCGGCGTTTACTACCACCACACCACCTGGGTGGTGCCGGTCCGGCCTCGGTATCCGTATGTCAGACCGGTTCCGGGTTATCGACCACGAACGAACGTCTATGCGCCCCGGAACACCAACATCAATGTGAATGTCGACAACAGCCGGACCAACATTGGTAACAAGGTCAATGTCGGCAACAAGACCAACGTTGGAGACCGGCGGGACAACGACGACAAGAACGCAAATCTCGGCCAGGGTGGTGCCGGAACCCGCGACAAGCCTGGCAACCTCGGATCGTCGGAAGCACGGGGGCGCCCGTCTCCGGGCAGCAGTAACGTGGGTGGAGCGCCCCAACGCGGCGGAGGAGGGAATAGTGCCCTGGGAGGATACAGCAGCGGATCGAGCACCCGTGCCGCGAGCAGTCGCGGGAAGTCATCGGTGGGAGCCAGCCGGGGTGGCGGCGGCCGGCGGCGCTGAGCGACGCGATCGGAACGACCTGGAGAACGACCCATGCGGATTTCATCCCTCTATCTGGCGAGCGTCCTCAGCCTCGGGGTCGCGTTATCGGGTTGTTCGACCCAGGGCGCCGGTAGCTCCCAGCAGACCTTCGACACTCCCGATGCGGCGGCAGAAGCCTTCTTCAAGGCAATCTCCAAAAACGACACGACGGAACTCCTCGCCATCTTCGGTCCCAGCTCACGGGCACTCGTGATCCCGGCCGATCAGGTCCAGGCGGCCCGGGAGCGCCAGGTGCTCACGGCGGCCATGATCGAGCGGTGGTGGCTCGAGGGGGACAGCAATACCCGGACGATCGTCGTGGGGAACGAGTCGTATCCGCTGCCGGTCCCCTTGGTCCAGGAGAAAGGGAAGTGGCGGTTCGACACCGACGCGGGCAAGGACGAGGTGCTGTTCCGGAGGATCGGACGGAATGAGCTGGCCGCGATTGAAGTGTCGTCCGCTTTCGTCCAGGCCCAGCATGAATATGCCGCGAAGAGTCACGACGGGGTCCCCAAGGGTGTCTTTGCCCAGCGGGTCGTGAGCGACTCAGGAAAACACAACGGGCTCTATTGGCCCGCGACAGGGAAGGACACTGCCCAGAGTCCGATGGGGGAGCTCGCCGCGGAGGCCTCGGCCGAGGGCTATGGGGGGAAAGATGTGCGGACCGCACCGTATCACGGGTACCTCTTCAGGGTCCTGAAGAGCCAGGGGGCGAACGCGCCGGGCGGAGAGAAATCCTGGATCGTGAACGGCGTCATGACCGGCGGATTCGGCTTCCTCGCCTGGCCGGCGGAATACGGCTCGAGTGGAGTCATGACCTTCATGGTCGGGCCGGACGGGGTGGTCCGGCAGAAGGACCTGGGGGACAGCACCGCAACCGCGGCCGTGGGGATTGCAGCGTTCAATCCCGACAGCTCCTGGAAAGCGGCGAATCAGTGAGGAGTCAGGAAGCTGCTCAATTGCAGATTGACAATTGCCTGCTCCTGGCCCCTGACACCTGATCCCTGACACCTGATCCCTGACACCTTCCATCACTCCTGTGCACGCCTCACCGGCTTCGCCCGGACTTCCCGAGTGAACGTCTCCACAGGAACGCCTAACCACGAGACCATCGCCAGCATCCCATCTACTTCCAGACGTCCGCCGTCTCTGGTACGAGCAATCGTCGCTGCGCTCACACCGATCGCGGCGGCCACCTGCTCCCAGGACATTTCCCGGGCAAGCCGTTGTTGATCGAGCGCGACATAGAGCGCTCTGGCATCAAAGCGGATCACTTGGCCTCGAGCAGTTTCGGTGGGTTTTCAAGGGACGACGGCCGAATCGGCGTCGTTTTCAAGACTACGCTCTAAGACAAAGACCGGCAACAAGCGAGCGTCCGCGCCTCCGCATCACGCGTATCCGATGCTCGCGTCCAGCACGATCGAGCTTGCGGTAGTGCTCCGCGTCGGTCACGGCGACAATAGTCGATGTGGAGTGTCTGACTCAGGGATATTGAGGTAGGAGATTGCGCGTTTCGGCGGGGATTGGGAAGTGACGCCAGGGTACTCCGCGGGAAATCAGGGTCCCTCCGCGTTTCTTTGGCGAGCTGCGGGAGTCATTCACCTGCGATATTCCCCCGCAGGGGGCGGGCGAATTGCTCGTTCTCACTCTACTGCATCTGAAGCCTGAGGTTGATGGTGCCGGTGTAGCTGGTGAACGTCACCTCCACTTGCCACAGGCCGCCTGCTCCAGAAGGCGGGGTGATGTCACCACTCGGCGGGATCGTACCATCATAAATCAAAGTTCCTGCCGCATCCTTGATGGTCAACCCGACTGACCCGCCGCTGGTCGTGGTGGCGGGGTGGATGATGATGTGGCCCGACGAAACACTCCACTTGTACGAAAGGAGGTCGCTCACATCCTGCAGCCGCGTCGCCTGGAAACTGAACTTCGCATTGGGGGTGTTGACTACCTCCGGTTGAAACTGGGGTGCCAATGCATTGCTGCCGCCGCAGCCAGCCAGCAAAATGAGTGGGACAGCGGTCAGCGCGAACCGTGAAACGAACCTCACAAAACGGACTCCTCATCATGATCGTGAATGTCGGCTGGCGCGCCCGCATGCCGAGCTTGGCTGGTGGAACGATCTGGGGGCAACGATTCGATGCAGGGTCGGTCTGCGGACTGCCAAGGTGGTAGCGGCGCAGTGCGTGAAGCAGG
>DATBGE010000051.1:0-5479 GCA_036558125.1 Gemmatimonadales bacterium
GAGTCGGGCCGAATCTCGAAATCGGCGGTTTCGCCCGGGCCGGTGAGTAGTCGCGCCGGTCGCGGCTCCGAAAGACCCGGTGCGACGACGGCTCCGTCCTTGGCGAGTTGCCGCCATAGAATCGGTTTCCCATCGGCCTCCAGAGTGAACAGCACACGGTAGTCACCGTGAATGTTGATGAGCCGAAAACGATGCGCCTGACCGGCACGGATGACGAGAGCTTCCGGCGTCTTGCTGCCGTTGAGGAGCCCGCCGGTACTGTCGCTCGATGGACTGTCCGGACTCACGATCACGACGTGGTCGGTCGCGGGATCGAACGTCGTCCCCGGCTCGAGCACGATCAGCGGCCCGTAGAGGCCGAGATGCATTTGCTCCAGCTCGTTCAGGTGGGTGTGGTAGATGAAGGTCCCGGCCCGTGGCGGCGTGAACTCCGCGACAAATGAATCATTCGGCGCAATGGGAGGCATGAGCCGGCCCGGGGCTCCACTCCAGTCGGGCACGCCGTCGGGATAACTCTGCAGTTCAATGCCGTGCCAGTGAACCGCCGTTGGTTGGGTCAGATGATTCACCACGGTGATTCGGACCGGTTGGTCTCTCTGAAGAACCAGAGGAGCGCCGGGAATCACGATCGAGTCGTGGGCGGGTTCCACGTTACCGGTCTGGACGACATAGCCATAGCCCGGGTTGGGCCCGAACCGGTGGGGCCGGGTTTGGACCAGGAGACGGATATCGCGCGCTGTCTCTGTGGGTGGCATCACGGCGGGAGCGCCGGGACGGGGATTCACGTGAAGCCCCAGCACGAGGCCACTCATTCGATGGCGATGCTGGTTATGACCGCTGCCACCGGTTGCCGGGCTGTCCTCGACTTCCGAATCGGGGAGGGAAGCGTCGGGCGAGACGTGAAAGGAGAAGTGGCAGTGAAAGAGCCAGTTTCCGGCGCGCTCCGGGACCCAGTTTATCAGCATCGTCCCGCCGGGCAGCATCAGCTCGGTGACTTCTCGAGGGCGCCGATCCGGGAGGTAGGAGGTGTCACGCTGGCCGTCACCGCGGCTCTCGACTTCGAAGTAAAACCCGTGCAAATGCATCGGGTGAGAGCTGGCGGAAGGATTGAGCCAGCGCCAATGAACTGTGTCACCCTGGGTAAAAGTGAATTGCTCGGTATGGGGCCAGGATTTCCCATTGATCACCATGATGTCCTGGTCGGCCGTCGGATGGGCGGCGCTGGTGTCGCCGGGCCGGAACCACACCCCAATCATGAACACCCGATCTGCAACGACGTTCTTGGCATCGGGTGGGTCCACGATGATTGCGCCGTTCAGCTGGCTGTCCAGCCCATCGCGATCCGGGATGGGCAGACCGCTGGTGGAACCCCAGTAGAAGTAGGTCCCGGGCTCGTTCACCCGGAATCGAACCTGGCGAGTCCCGCGCGGAGAAACTATGAGCGAGTCATTGCCAGACGCCGGACGGGCAGTCATCCCATGAACCACCAGTGGAACCGCCAGGCGGTTTCGAATGCTGACGCGAATCTCCGTTCCGGCAGAGGCCCTGATCAGGGGTCCGGGAATCAGAAGCGGGCCGCTCCCTTCCGCGAACGCCTGGGTTTCCACACTGGGGCCGCCTTCGGACATGGGATACCAACGTCCAGTCCGGGCTTCGAGCGATAAGGTGAGGGTTCGACCACTAAGGCGACCTGAGGGGTGGATGTTCGGGTTCGCCTCGATGCGTTCGATCCCAGGAGCAGGTAATGGATCTGGCGCAGCCCGATGAAGAGGGCCACCGATGAGTAACCCTCCCATGGTGGCCAGAGCCACCGCCGGTCGCAGGATCATTTGTCGTGGGGTGCGGCGTACCACCCGCCTAGCCGTGCGGCCAGGGCGCGAGGTACGAGACGGGTACTCCAGGCCAGAAGGCGGAAGGGCAGGAATGGCAGCACATGGCAGTCGTTCCGCTCGTAGCCGCGCAAGCCTGCTCGAGCCACCGCCACGGCGCTTTGCATAGCCCACTTGGGAGGGGCGTCGATCTTGTTGTGGTCGAAATAGGGAGTGTCGACCGGTCCCGGCGAGACGCAGCAGCAGCGGACCCCGGTGCCGCGCAGTCCGACCCAGATCGCCTCGCTCAAGGTGACCACGTACGCCTTCGAGGCGGAATAGACTGGAAGCCACTGCAGACCTTGGAACGCTGAGCTGGATGCGATGTTCAGGAGGCCGCCTCGGGAGCGCTGCACCATCCCGGGGAGAAAGCGGCCGGCCAGCGCGGTCAGCGCCCGCACATTCACGTCAATGGTGGGAAGCTGCTCGGCGACAGGCAGATCCTGGAATCGTCCCGAGCCGCCAAGGCCGGCGTTGTTGATCAGATGGTCGATGGTGAGTCCTGCACGCGCTGTCGCCTCGGCAATCGCGTCGGGGGCTTCGGGACGAGCGAGATCGGCCGGGACAACGCTGACCCGCACCCCTCGAGCGCGGGCGCCCTCTGCGACGGGGTGCAGACTGTCGGCGTGGCGGGCAACCAGGACGAGATTCGCGCCCCGCTGAGCCAGCAGGTCGGCGAACGCGGCGCCGATGCCGCGCGATGCGCCGGTGATGAGCGCGGTGGTTCCCTGGAAGAGGTCACTCATGGCAGCGGCGTGAAATATACGGCCCGCGGTCCCCTGCGCTCACCGGGTAGTACGGTCAGGTCTGCTCGCGGATCTCCTTGGGTCGTTTGAGCATCGATGCGACGATGGCCGCGCTGAGGATGGCGAGGATGACGCCCAGCGAGACCAGAGTCGGCAAATGGATCCAGTACCCGCTCACCATCTTGGCGCCAACGAACACCAGGATCAGCGCCACGGCGGGCTTCAGGTAGACGAATCGCTCCATGGCCCCGGCCACGACGAAGAACAGGGCCCGCAGACCCAGAATGGCGAAGAGATTCGAGCTGTAGACGATGAAGGGGTCGCGGGTGACGGCAAAGACCGCGGGAATGCTGTCGATCGCGAAGACCAGGTCGCTCCATTCGACCACGAGGAGCACCAGGAAAAGAGGGGTCGCAGACAGCCCCTGAAGGGTCGAGATGAAGAAGTGCTGGCCGGAGTAGTTCGAGGTCACCGGAATCAGACGTCTGGCCAGCCTCACCAGCGGATTCCGCTCCGGCTCCACCCGGTGCCCGCCGGATTTGAAGACCCTTACGCCGGTGATGATCAGGATGACGCCGAAGATGTAGATGATCCATTCCAGCTGCTGGATCAGCAGCGCGCCGCCCGCCACCATGAAACCGCGCATGAGCACGGCGCCGAAGATGCCCCACTTGAGGACCCGGGGTTGCAGTTCCGGCGGGACGGCGAAGTACTGAAAAATGATCAGGAAGACGAACAGGTTATCGACGCTGAGCGACAGCTCGATCAGATACCCTGTGAAATACTCCAGCGCGGTCTGGTGCCCCTCCTGGATCAACAACCAGACTCCAAACAACAATGCGGTCAGCACAATTCCGGCTGACCAGAGAATCGCCTCCCGGTGGGAAAGGGCGTGGGGGCGCCGGTTCAGCACCCCCAGGTCCAGGGCGAGGAGGAAGACGACCAGGCCGGCGAAGGCCAGCCAGACCTGAGGCGAGTGCTCAGGCACCGGCCAGCGTCCCCGCCATCTGCTCCAGCCGTTCTACCCGCTGCTCGGTCGAAGGATGGGTACTGAAAAGCGAGGAAATTCCACCCCGGCCAGCCAGCGGGTTCACCTGGGCCAACGGTGCCACCGCGGGAGCGATCTGCATCGGGATCCGATGGGACATTTGATCCAGTCTGCGAAGGGCGTTGGCAAGCGGCATGGGGCGACCCAGAATCTCCGCCCCGACCCGGTCGGCCTCGAACTCCCGCTGGCGGGAGACCGCGAATTGGATGACCATCGCGGCAATCGGCCCCAGGAGGGCCACGCCCAACTCGACGAACGGATGCCGTCCTTCGTTGTCGCGCTGCCCGGTGAAGAGAAGAAGGTAAGGCAGATAGCCGATCGCCCCGGCGAATCCCGCCGCGATCGTCGAGATCAGCATGTCCCGGTTCTTGATGTGAGCCAGTTCGTGCGCCAGGACCCCCTCGAGCTCTTCGGGTGGCATGAACTTGAGGATGCCCGTAGTCACGGCTACCACCGCATGGTGAGGACTCCGGCCGGTCGCAAACGCGTTGGGCTGCTCGTGCGGTGCGACGGCCAGCTTCGGCATGGGCAGCCCGGCCCGCTGGCGCAGTCGGTCCACCATCCGGTAGAGGTCCGGGGCCTCGGCCTCGGTCACGACCTTTGCACTGTACATCCGCAGCACGAGCTTATCCGAAAAGAAAAACATCCCGAAGTTCATGAGGCTTCCCATCACGAACGCCGTTACCAGTCCCTGCGAGCCGCCGATGGCCTGTCCTGCAGCGAGAAACAGCGCCATCAAAGCGCCCATCAGCAGGAAGGTCTTCACGTTATTCATTCCGACTCCTCCAAAATGAAAAAAGCGAGGCCTCGTCCAATCAGGCCGGCCCTGCTGAGCGCAGGCCGACCGGGACGAAGGTCTCGCCTTGAACGCGGGCTGTGGCCCGGATCCGATCAAACCGTGCAGGCTTGGCTACGTACACCTGCAGTCTTGACGATTTGACCGTCTGGAGTCACCCGACTCCAGATAAGCTACTCCCCTTCTACGCCGAAGTTAACGGCGCGACGGCGCGAAATCAACGCGAATCGCCTACACCTCGAGCGGACAGGGCGCGCACACCGATCCCTCCATTGTTCGTCTCGAGCACGGGCTGGAGTGCGACGCCCAGTTGCCGTTCCAGCCCTCCTGCCGCGACCAGCATCGTGAAATGCCAGCGGGGGAAATTGCGCCTGAGGATATCGCCGAGCCGCGCGTAGAGATCCCGCAGCCGTTGCCGCTCACCGACGCGGGTGCCGTACGGGGGGTTGGTGACGATCCAGCCCTCGAGCCCCGGGGACTTGAGCGCCGATAGGCTCGCTTTCTCGAAGGTCACATTCGCGACAACCCCGATGCGCTCTGCATTCGCCCTGGCCGCAGTCACTGCACCGGCATCACGATCCGAACCCATGATCGGTCCCGCCACATCGGGCAGAACTCCTTTCTTCGCGGCTTCAACCAGAGCTGCCCACTTCGTGTTGTCGTAGCCGGGCCAGCGCTGAAAACCAAACCGCCGATTGAGACCGGGCGGAATCTTTCGCGCCAGGAGTGCCGCTTCGATGGGAATCGTTCCTGATCCGCAGAATGGATCTATCAGTGGATGCACGCCGTCCCACTCGCTCGCCATGAGGAGCGCCGCGGCCAGAGTCTCCCGCAGCGGAGCCTTGGCCGTCGCAAGCCGGTAGCCGCGGCGGTGCAGTAGCTCGCCCGAAGAGTCGAGACTGACGAGGCATTCGTCTCGCAGCAGACGAATCACGACGACCTGTTCGTCGCCGCTCGCCTCTTCATTGCCGGAAGCGCTTTCGGGAGAGGTACCGGTCACCTCCCGGATTCCGTTTCCTAT
>DATBGE010000052.1:0-5062 GCA_036558125.1 Gemmatimonadales bacterium
AGCTCCCCGGGCGTGATGGAAGCGGGAAACCCACCACCCTCCTCAGGAGTGAGACGCCGGCTGCGGAGCCAGTTGACTGCGCCCCCAAGGAGGGAGAGAGCCTTCCTGCGCTGTAGCGGTGCGGCGGCCGTGCGGGCCAGAAACGCGATCACGCCCGGAATCCCGTGCGCCATGCCAAGGTTGTATTCGCCGCTCCGGCCATCCGGGTTCTCTGGCGACCTCCACGCGAGGCCGTCCGTCATGAGTTGGGCCGATTCTTCCAACCGCTCGACGATCAGTCGCAGCATCGTCCGAGCTCGAGGGCGGGGAAGCCTTTCGAGAGCATAAACACCGATGCCCACCAACCCATACAAGAGCTCGTACTGATCCGGGCTGGGCCAGTCGCGCAGCAGGGCGATGAGCGTCTCGTCGAGGTCCTTGAGCTCACCCCGGTCGCGCGCGTGGGAGAGGGCCTGATGCAGGTGGGCATGGGCCCACGCGATACCAGTGAACCCCTCGCACATCGACACGCCCATCCATTGTTCCGAAAGGCCGGCTTCAGACTCATCGAGAAAATCCCAGGCGAGATCCTCGGCGGCCTCATCCAGGCCGGCTTCCGACAGGTAGGCGAAAAACACCGCTATCCCGGCGCGTCCGGTCAGCAGACCGAGTGGTGTTGGCTGGGGCGGATTTCTCAGCGCTTCCGCGATGTCCCGGACGGTCTCGAGCGCCTGATCCCGAAGCGAACCTTCGAGGAGCGGTTGCCATTCATGTCCCGCGTTCATTGCGCCAGCTCCTCAGCTGGACGCTTCGCGCCCGCCCGTGCAGCCTGGGCCTGGTAAAGGCGATGCAGGAAATCGTGAAGGATCACTTCGTGTTGCCGCTGAGCCGATCGAAGCAGCCGATTGACGTGCATGTGGACGAAGCTTTGGGCCAATTCAGCGACCGGCACCCAGAGATGTCCTTCCCGTTCCAGCCTCCGGAGTTCCGCCCCGATGGAGGCGAGGCTCTCCGAGCGCTCATGGAGGATCGCGAGTCCGGGACCGAGATCGCTGTCGCCGTCTTTGCTTCGATCGAGCAGCGATTCGAGTCGGGCTCGCTCCTTCCGAAAGCGATCGCTGAGCTGAGGCCGCAATCCCGCGCTGCTCTCGGGGGTTTCGAACGCTTCTTCCATCCACCGCCTGGCGTACTCGCTCCGAGCGGCTTGATCCAAGCCCAGATCGGCCAGGAGTTGGTCCATGCCGCGAACGGCAAGGCGCCATCTCTCGTCCAGTCCTGCGTCTCCAGGATCCAGCAGCTCCAGGATCCGAAAGACGGCGTCGCTGTCGGCTTGAAACAACTGCTCGGCCAGAAGGATCGCCTCGGGTCCGCCGTAGCGCTCGATTTCCCGATGGTAAGTGTCGAACTGCACCCGCCAGATTTTTCCCTCGTGGAGCAGGCGTGCCGCTGCCTCTTCGACGGCGGGCCGGGCTGTGGCTGACAGGTCCGCCGGATCTCCCAGGAGACGCCAGCGCAGATGGAGCGCCGGGTCGCCGTACCGGAGGAAGAACCAGCCCTTCGCGGCGCCGGCTTCCAGCAGTTGCTGGGTGATGGGCCCGATGACTTCGGTGAGGATCTCATCGGCGATCGACTCGCCGCAGTAGAGCTTGATGGAGAGCCATTCCGAGCCGGGTGAGAACGAGCGCTGAACCTGCGGAGCGCTCGCCGGTCGTGGCATTTCGGCAAGCTTCACCGCACTCGTCGCCGTCCGCGCAATCGGTACGATGATCTCATGCGTATAACGACCATCGGGACCCGCGACGGCCTGCTCCTCCGAAGCCAGATGGGTCTCCTCGAGCGTTGCCGAGTCCCGATTCTTTAGCCCGTGGGTAAACGCCTCCACCGCCAGCACGTTTTCCAGGTCGACGGCGAGACGATTGTCGTAATCGGCGAGGACGATCCACCGGGGCAATCGCCTCCGGGTGCGCCATTCCTGGACTGCCCGGAACAGTTCCTCTCCAGTCAGCGCGCCGAGCCGCTTGCACTCATCCTGAGACAGGGTCCACCGTCGGGGGCAGAGAATGAAGCGACCTGATCGCACCCGTGGCAGGAACGGCGCGTTAGCCAGAGGTCCCCAGCTCCACACCAGCATGTCGGCTATTCGCTCGACCTGCAGAAGGCAGAGAAAGCGATAGACGCCGAGGCCGCGGCTGTAGGCGTGAGCCGTAGTAAGGCGAGGGACTATTCGCCGGCCCAACCGGGCAGAGCGCAGAACGAAGTACCCGTGCTTGTGGGAGAGCAGCAGGTCGCTGGCAGGGATTTGCCGCTCTCTCGGCGCTCCTGACCGTCCCAGATAGGTGATCTCATGGCTTCGCAGCTGAGGACGCAGCAGGATGTTCCCCATCCGGCCTTCGGGGAGATGCACGATCTCGGCATACACGTCCTCGGGATGTTGCTCCTCTTCGGCGCGGAGCAACGCATTGACTTCCTTCGCGAGGCCATCATCCACGTGGCAGAACCTGCCCAGATAGCGCGCTCCCGGGGGACCAGTGACACCGTCGACGCAAAGCCGGAATTCGCCCCGGTCTATCGCCTCGGCCGATGGGGCGAGGATGGTTATCAGCAGCTCCAGCGAGTGGGCCAGGGGATGCTTGCCCGGGATGGCCAGTTTTTCGAGGTCCTTTGCTTCAAGCACGATCTCTTCCCGTCCATCCTGCAAGGCGGCTCCGAGAAGTGTCAGCTGGTGGTGCTCGCGGCTTCCCCAGGTGTGCTCCGTGTCCGCTGATTCGGGAAACCCGATTCCCCGGAGCAGTGGAGATGGATCACCTCCGGCCGCGATTGTCGCCCCGAGCCCGACTTCGTCGTCCAGGGCTTCGAGTAGGGGGACCTCGCGGTCCTCATACCGTTCGAGAAAGGCCTCCCGGAAACGGGCCAGAGGGTCGCTCGCCCGAAGGCCCCCCAGCCCATGCAGGATCTCGATGGCGCGGTCGATTTCGCGCAGTACCGCGTCTCCGAGCGCCAGTTCCGGCGCCGGCTTGACCAGGTCCACCTGAAACAGAGTCGCCAGTTCGGCCTTTGCGGGAAGCGGCTCCAGCGACTTCGCCAGCTCACGGTAGCGGGCGGGGGCAGTTCCTCCGGAACGATCGAATTCGGCCAGAGTCGCGTCGACTGCCCGGAGGGTCTGAACAGTGGCTTCCTGCGATGGGTGGACTTCGAGCTCTCGGATCAGCGTGGGGAGCGGCTCAGGGCCCGTGACCGGCAGCTCCAGATCCGGCACCAGGATTTGAGCCGAGATCAATTCGTCTACGTACTTCTCGGCTTCCAGGCGATCGACATCGGGAGAGACCAGGGCTTCGCTCAGCTCCGCGCGGGTTGCTCCGGTCTCCGCTTTGGCGAGTATCGAGCGAAGCTCCGGGGTATCGTCCGAGCTGACGAGGTGATAGGTCCGCAGGGTGCCGTCCACCCGGGCCTCGACGTAGCGGAAGCGCCCCGCGCCTGGGGAGAGGCTGTCGTTGGGCCGGTATCGAAGAGCGTCGCGGAGCGTTGAATCGCTGGCCAACGATTGAACCAGTGCAAACAGGTAATCGTTGTCGAGCCTGGTGTGCCGCTCGTTCGCTTCACGGCCACGAATCTTCAGGCGGGTCTGCTTCGCAATCCGGCCAACGGAGATGCCTGCGAAGAGGCCAAACGGTGTTGGCCGACTGGCCATGCGGCAGAGGTAGCGCACCAGTCCCCACTCCACCCTGCGGCCTTTCTCGCTATCCGGGTCCCGGACCCAATGCTCGAAGGCTTCATCCAGGCTCGGCGAGGCCACGAAGATCGCCTCCCGGATCTCGGGCCCGGTAAGAAACCTGGCGAGACGGCTTCGAAGCAGGGCTCGGTCGGCGGCCAGTGCGGCCGCGAGCGGCTCGCCCTTCTCGTAGCTCGTTCGCGCGCTGAGCTCGCCGCTCCAGTCGAGAAGAGTTTCGACCGGGAGCAGCGGAGTGCGGAGAACGAAGAAATCGATCTTACCGGCGGCGACGGCCATGGAGGTCTAGACTGCGCATGCCATGGTTGGCCCCCGCCTGCATGCTCCGCACTGTGATTCCGCGGTCATGATCTTCTGGCCGCCCTTGAGGTCCGCCGCCTTTGGATCAAGGTCGCGAAGCGTCTCTTTCCCCACGCTAAGCCGCTTGGTCCGGCGGCGCTTGGCTTTGACTTTCGTGGTCTTCCGATTTCTCACAGGTCCCTACCCAGGTTGTTGCTACGTGTCCCGCCAATGTCGCGGCTTGCTTAGAGAACCTTTTTTGGCTTGAGACAATTGGGGTTAATGGATGCACAATGGTCCGGACTGCTTGTCACTACGACGGCCGCGCCTGCCTTGAGCATGGACGACTTGGGGCTGAGGTCACGCAGGGTCCCTTTTCCAATGCTCAGTTTTCTCGTCCGACGGCCTGCCGTTTTCACCTTGGTAGTCTTCCGCTTTCTCATGTTTCCCCCTCGGTCATGCTACTCGTGTAGTTACGCCGGAATGGCTTCGGGCATGTGCGGCAAGTCCAATACAGAGGACAATAGCTCGCAGGAACGAAGGCGGTTGGAGGAATCACGCCTTCGCAGTCTCGCTCACGGATCGCCTTTGCCGCCTCATCGGTCTCGGCGCAGACTCCCGCCACGCTGAGAATCGCCAGCGGCTTGGCGCCCAGCGGCCCGACTCTGAACCTGCGCCGGTATTCGCCGAAAATCTCCGGGTCGTCACCACCCTCGATAAAGAGCGCGTAGGCGAACGGCGCTCCGTGGGCGCCGCGATCGGGATGGTCGGGCGGAACGGTGTCCGTCAGGAAGTGAATCACATCGCCGAACATTCGCGCGAACGTGTCGTCCGAATGGTCGCTCGGTCTGCCAAAGAGCAGAGCCGCGGCGGTGGCGTCTGGCGCTCGTCCCCTTCCCATGCCGAGGTCGATCCGTCCGGGGAACAGGATGGCGAGGAGACGAAAATCGCTGGCGACCTTGAGGGGACTTCGGTAGGGAAGCAGGACACCAGCGGTACCGACACGGATCCGGTCGGTCATTCCAGCGACCAGCGGTATCAGCAGCTCGGGACTCGCGTGGGCGACGAACGAAGTGT
>DATBGE010000053.1:0-17144 GCA_036558125.1 Gemmatimonadales bacterium
ACGAAGTGTTGTGTCGGGGCTACACTCTGCTGGTACGCGAGGTCCTCGAATGCCCGAACCTGCATCGACTAACGAACCGCCCACCTCCGGGAACCAGGAACCGCGGGTAGATGTGGTCATCCCGGTCCTGAACGAGGCGCATGTTCTGGCCAAGAGTGTGGCCACGGTGCGGGACTTCCTGAGCACCGCGGTGACCTGGCGGTGGCGCATCGTGATCGTGGACAACGGATCCACTGACGGCACCGACGAGGTCGGACACCAGTTGAGCCGGGAATATTCGGACGTGCAGTTCGTGCAGTTGCCGCAGCGGGGCCGGGGCCGGGCGCTGCGTCACGCCTGGACTCAGAGTGACGCGGACATCGTGTCATACACCGACGTCGATCTCTCCACCGAACTCGAGGCGCTTCCCAAACTGGTGGACGCAATCCGATTCGAGGGTTATGACCTCGGAACCGGATCCCGTCTGCTTCCGGCCTCCCGGACCACCCGGTCGGTGAAAAGGGAGTTCATCTCGCGGAGCTACAACATTTTCGTGAAATTGGTGTTGTGGACCTCCTTCAGCGATGCCCAGTGTGGCTTCAAGGTGGTGAGCCGCCGAGTGGTTACCGAGATCGTGCCCGAGGTAAAGGACCAGGCATGGTTCTTCGATACGGAGTTGTTGGTGCTCGCGGAAAAGTGCGGCTACCGCATCAAGGATCTCCCCGTCCGCTGGATCGAGGACGACGACAGCCGGGTGAAGATCGTCAAGACCGCCTGGGAAGACATCAAGGGCGTATTCCGTCTGCGCTGGAAACTATGGCGCCGGCTGCTGCCCCAATCGGCCCGCGCGGTCGCCGTCTCCAAGCGCATCGCTTCCTGAATCACACTCGAAATCCCGCCAGTCACGCATGACATCACTCTTCGTGACCGGCGCCCGCGGCCTGGTCGGCCGCGCGTTGCTTCGCAGCCTTCCCGGCGGCGCTTTCAACCCCATTACCTGCCTCACTCGTGATCGCGAGTCACTGACTCGGACGATTCCCCCCCGTTCCGGTTGGCGCTACATCGAGGGCGACCTGGCTGACATGGCCTCCTGGGTTCATGCCCTGCCGGGTCACGAGGTAGTGCTCCACCTGGCCGCCGCGACCGGCAAGGCCTCCGCGGCGCGGTTCCGCGCGGTGAACGTCGAGGGTACCCGCCAGCTCCTCGAGGAGTCGCGCTGCGCCGGACTTCGGCGATTCATCCTCGTAAGCAGCATCGCCGCCCGATTCCGCAATCGGGCGTCGTACCACTACGCCGAGTCGAAGATCGAAGCGGAAGCCCTGGTGCGCTCCAGCGGGCTCGACTACGCGATTGTCCGCCCCACCATGATCTTCGGGCCAGGGAGCCCGGTACTCGAAGGATTGGCTCGCCTGGCCGGCGCGCCAATCGGCGTGGTATTCGGCTCGGGAAAGGTCAAGGTCCAGCCGATCGCGGTTCAGGACGTGGCACGGGTGCTCATCGCAACGGCGCAGCGGCATTCGCTCGATGCTACCGAATTCGAGGTCGGAGGCCCGGGAGTTCTGACGATCGAGGAGTTGCTCAAGCGAATCCGCACCATCGTCAGAGGAGGATCGGGCCGGCTGATGCACATTCCCATCGAACCCCTCCGGGCCTCGCTCGCGGCCTTGCAACGCCTGGTGGGCCCTGCCCTTCCCTTGACCGCGGGTCAGCTCGCGTCGTTTGCCAACGATGGTACCGCGGCTCCTCATCCATGGGTCGAGCCGTTCATTCCCCAGATGCAGCCGATCGACGCGATGCTCCGTGAGAGCCTCCGTGGCGGTTGAGTCCGTCGTAGATCAAGAGGCTCTCGCACACGAGTGCCGAGCCTTCACCGCTTATCTCACCGGGCTTGCACCCACAGCCTACGTTCTCGAGAAATACCGCCTGGGCCACGGGCGAATACCGTATCTGACGCAGGAACCTCCCCAATGGGTTGACCGCCTGCTGCTCCGGGCGGCGATTCAGGGGAGCCTCCTCCTGCGCTGCGCCGACGCTTACGCCCGCATCCTGCGGCCGACCGGGATGCTGCGGCAGAAGCTGGTGCTGGCGCTCGCGGTGTTGGAGAACAGCCCTCCGACTCACCTGCGGCTCAACTCTGCGCGGGAAGGCAGCGCGGCCGTTCTTGCCTTGGGCGTCCTCGGACGGGGACTGGGCTTCTCGTTCGCGCTGCTCATGGGCGTCCTGATGTTTGGCCCGCTCCATCTGGTTTCGGCCTTGTTTGCCGATCAGCGGCGGGGCACGGTGACTCATGGCTAGGGTCCTTATCGTGGGATCGGGTGCCTCGGGGGTGCACTTCGCGGTGAGCGCACTGCGCAAGGGTCACGAGGTGACCATGCTCGACGTAGGTCACACCCGGCCCGACCCAGTCGCGCCGCAGGCCAGTTTCCAGGGCCTCAAGACCGCGCTGCCCGATCCGGCGACGTATTTCCTGGGGCCTGAGGGCGAAGGGGTGGTTTACCCCGCCACGAAGTCATCCTATTACGGTCACCCGCCGAGCAAGGACTACGTTTTCCGGACCCCGCGCGCATTCACCACCACCGCCCGGGAGATTCGACCGGTTTTCTCCTTTGCGAGAGGCGGCCTTGCCGAGGCGTGGACCGCCGGCGTCTACCCCTTCAACGATGCGGAGCTTTCACAGTATCCGTTCGGATATGCCGAGCTGCGCGAGCACTACAGGGAGGTTGCGCGTCGCATCGGGATTGGCGCGGTCCGGGACGACCTCGAGCGGTTCATTCCGTTCGACGCCGAGTATCTGGATCCCTTGCCGCTGGACGAACACTCCCAGCGACTCTGCGACGCGTACACCAAGCACCGCGAACGACTCAATAGCAGTATGCGCTTCTATCTTGGGCGCTCGCGGGTAGCCACTCTGAGCCGCGACTATGCTGGCCGGCGCGGATGCGACCAGCTGGGCCGCTGTCTCTGGGGCTGTCCCACTGACTCGATCTACAGCCCGCTGGTCACGCTCAAGGAATGCCTCAAGGAATCCAACTTCCATTACCGGCCTGGCGTGATCGCCGAACGCTTCGACTATGAAAGCAGCGGCCGGGTGAGCCGGCTCGGCGTCGCGACAGAGGAGGGGGGCGAGCTGGAATGGCTGGGAGCCGACTTCTTGGTGCTTGCCGCGGGCGCACTCTGTTCCTCCAAGATCTACCTCGACTCCGTCTACCAGAGAACTGGAGAAATTCCGGTGCTCCCGGGCCTGATGGACAACCGGCAGATCCACGTTCCCTTTCTCACCCCGGCCCTGATCGGACGGCCCGTTGAGACCTCGAGTTACCAGTATCACCATCTCGCGTTCGGTATCGAGGGCGACACTCCCACGTCCTACGTCCATGGTCAGATCACGACTCTCAAATCGGCCTCCATTCATCCGATCGTATCCAGTCTTCCGCTGGACCTGAAAACGGCTACCGAGCTGTTCCGGTCGCTTCGCGCTGGACTCGGCATTGCCAACGTCAACCTCCACGACGAACGCCGGGACGAGAGCTATCTCACCCTTGAACCGGTAGAAGACCGGAGACGCACGAGGCTGGTGCTGCAATACCGCGATCCGCCCGATGAAACTCACCGCGCAGCTGTGGCGATCCGAGCGGTCAAGCGGGCGATTGGCCGACTGGGTGGGATCGTTCCTCCTGGGATGACACGCGTTCTCCCCAAGGGGGCGAGCGTGCATTACGCGGGGACGCTGCCGATGACCAACTCCGCGGTGGAGCATGGGAGCCGCCCCGACGGACGCAGCTGGCAATTCGAGAACCTGATCATTGCGGACGGAGCGGGATTTCCCTTCCTGCCGGCCAAGAACCTCACCTTCACGCTCATGGCCAACGCGACTCGCATTGCGGAGGCGGTGTTGTGAGCCGCCTTTCGGTGGTCGTCACGATCGTGGACGGAGGAGCGACCCTCGATCGCTGCCTCGCTGCCTTGAACGAGCAGGTCGGAGGACCCGAGCTGGAAGTCATCGTCCCTTGGGATGACAGCGTGCAAGGCATCGCGGAATTGGAGCGGCGGTTCCCGCGCTTTCGGTTCCTCGCTCTGGGACGACTCGACACTCTCCGGCCCAAGCCGAGTCCCGCGGGCCAGCATGAGCTGTTCGACCGGCGGAGAGCGGCGGGACTGGCGATTGCCGGGGGGGCACTGATCGCCATTCTCGAGGATCGTGGGGTGCCGCGCTCGGACTGGGCTGCACGAGTCTCGGAATTGCACGCCGGACTCTCGCATGCCGTGATCGGCGGAGCGATTCAGAACGGGCGGGACCGGCCGCTCAATTGGGCGGTCTATTTCTGCGATTTCGGCCGCTACCAGCTTCCCTTTGAGGCCGGGCCGCGGCCGTACGTGTCGGATGTGAATATCTCCTACAAACGACACGCGCTGGAAAAGACTCGGGAGCTCTGGGCTTCCCGCTATCACGAAACGACGGTGCATTGGGCGTTGCAACGGGCCGGAGAGGTACTGTGGCTCGATCCGTCTTTCGCCGTGGACCAGATGAGGGATGGGGTGACGCTCGGTGGGGTCTTGGCGGAGCGAATCGGATGGGGACGGCTGTTCGCTTACACGCGAGCGAGGGAAACCAGCCCGGTACGCCGCATGGTTCTTGCGGCCCTTTGCCCGGTCCTCCCCTTCGTCCTGCTGCTTCGCCACCTGCGGATGCAATTCCAGAAGCAGGTGAACGCCGGCCGCTTCATCGCGGTCAGTCCGGTGGTTTTTCTCTTTCTGGCTGCCTGGAGTTTCGGGGAGCTGATCGGCTACATCACCCGCCGACCGTAATCAATTCGGCAAGCTTCCTCCGGTCGGTTTTCCCGTTGGCATTCATGGGGAAGCCTTCGAGAATGCGGAATTTCCTGGGGAGCATGTATTCCGGGATACGCTTCGATAGTTGGCTCCGGAGCTGAACCCCGATCTCCCGCTCGCTCCCTGCTGGCCGCTCCCCGAGAACCACGAAGGCGGTCAGGGAATCGATTCGGCCGTCTCGCTGAACCGGCAGGACCACGGCAGAACGAACTCCGGGCAATGCCGCGATGTGAGCCTCTACGTCGCCCAGCTCCAGGCGGTAGCCGTGCAGTTTGATCTGGCCGTCCATCCGCCCCAGGAAGAACACCAGGCCATCCTGCACATAGCCCCAGTCTCCAGTGCGATAGGCCGGTTGTCCCCCATAGGTGAAGAATACCGCCGCCGTGAGGTCGGGCCGGTTGAGATAGCCCGGGCTCACGTTGGGGCCCACGATCACCAACTCGCCTCGCTCTCCCTCCGCGGCCGGCTGGCCCTCCGGAGTGAGAGCGAGCAACTGGCTCCCGGGCATCGAATATCCGATCGGCAAGGGTGAGTAGCGGGCCAGGAGATCGCGGGTGACTCGCACCGAGCTGGTGGCGACCGTGGCCTCCGTTGGTCCGTAGGTGTTCCACACCTCCGCATCGGGGAAGCGATCGAGCAGAGCTCCAGCCACTTCCGGGGGCAAGGTTTCTCCACAGAACATGAAGCGACGGACTCGCGGCAGCATGGCCGGGCCGAAGCCCCGGTCTGCGAGACACACTTGAGCAAACGTGGGGGTAGACACCCAGACGGTAATGTCGGACTCGCCGAGCGCAGCATACAGCTGGCGGGGATTAGTAATCTGGTCCCGGGTGAGGCTGACGATGGTGCCGCCGGTGAGCAGGCTGGTCCAGGTGTCCATCACCGATACATCGAAGGAATAGACCACCTGATTGAGGAAGGTTTCCCGGCCCGGCTCGAAGTGATGTTCGGCCTCCATCCAACTCAGGAAATTTTCGACGCATCCCCGGGTGATGACGACACCCTTGGGATCTCCGGTGCTCCCGGAGGTGAACATGATGTAGTGCGGATCGCCGGGGGTGGCGGGCCGGACCGGATCTTCGCCGGGAACCTCGCTCAGTTTGGCAATGTCGGCCGGTGTGAGTGTGAGCGGCGCCCCCGCGCTCCGGACGATGCTGGCCACTCGGGCAGCGGGAATCGAACTGTCGATCGGCACATAGGGGTGCCGGGCCTTGGCCACCCCGAGGAATCCGACGAGCATCTCGGGTTCCTTGTGCCCGACGAGTGCCACCGGAGCGCGATCA
This sequence comes from Gemmatimonadales bacterium, assembly GCA_036558125.1. Taxonomy (GTDB): domain Bacteria; phylum Gemmatimonadota; class Gemmatimonadetes; order Gemmatimonadales; family GWC2-71-9; genus DATBGE01. The sequence continues at coordinate 6,093 of DATBGE010000053.1, forward strand.
TCGGGGACCACCCGCGCCAGGTACGCGGCGAGCGCATTGGCCCGCCGGATCAATTCGCCCCAGGTCATGGATCGGCCTTCGCTGCGAAAGGCGACTTTGTCCGGCAGCGCCCATCCCCACCGACTGATCCGGGTCAGCAAGTCCATTTTTAGAACGCCTGGTAGACGAAAGCAGGCGGATTGAATCCGCCTCGACCGTAAAGCGCGAACATCCCCGCGATGATCGCGAGGTAGTAGACCGCAAGCAGCGTCGCGCGGAGCGACGGGCTAGCGGAGAGAGTCGTGGTAAAACGCGTTGACCAGCTGGTCATAACGAAACCAACCCTTGGGACTCATGTGGCTGTCCGGGTCGTTCAGGAAGTACTTCACCGTGTCGTAGGCCTGGAAGGTCTCGACGGGAAAGCCGTAGGGGGCGACCGCAGCGCTGAATTTGTCGTAGTAGTGGCTCCGCACCGACGCGCTCAGCCCGGCGAATTCGTCGAACAGGCCGTGCTTGGGCATGGTGACGACGAGCGGCTTGGCGCCCCGTTCCTTGAGGAGGCGGAGCAGGAGATCGAGCTCGGGCCATCCATATCCTTCCCCCAGATTCGCCAGCCATTCCGTGGAGTCCTTCGCCCCTTTCTGCTTGAGGAAGTAGCGGCCGTGCTGCGCAAAGAACTTGTCCTCGATGCCCCATTGATTTCCGCTTGCGTGAGCGCGGGTGTACCGGTCGGCCGAATCGGCAAGCATGGTCCAGTTGAGCGCTTCTCCAGTGGTCCGAGGCGGGCGGTCTTTCTCCTTCAGATCCGAGAGGGTGCGCCAGACCAGGAAATCGTCGGCGATGCGATAAAACCCTTCCTGGATCATTCCCAGGGGATAGAGGGCGAAATACGTCGCCTGACCCAACCGGGTGTTGCTGGCGCGCGCGTTCAGCGCGGCGCGGAGCAGGAGCTCGTGCCGGATGGTCGCGGCGTGCTTCAGCAGCTGAAGGGTGAGGTCCCGGGCCAACGCCGGGCTCAGATCATTGCTGAAGGCAAGCACGGTGGCCTGCAGGGGTGAGAAATTCCCCCGGTACATCTGATCAAAACGATCGTGACCCTTCCCGATGAAGACCTGCGGGGTGAACGATATGATGAGCCGCTTGCCACGCAGGTCCGGGCCGGCGGCGGCCACCCGCAGCAGCTCGGCCAGGGGCGTCGCGCCAAGATCCGCGACTGGGAACAGCACGAATCCAGTTGGGGCGTTGGCGAAGAACGCCGGCCCGTAGAAGGGACGTCCCCGGCCGCGGATCATCTCGGAGCTCCCGAAATCCGGGAGGATGTCGGGATGCCTGAAAGCTTCACGGATGATCGTAACGCCGAGAATTTTTGAATCGGTTTGAGCGTTCGCGAAATGATGAATGGCATGACGGGCCACCCCGCGGACGTAGAACGTGAACCCCGCGAGTCCCAGGGAGGCGAGCCCCAACATCACAACGAGGGCGGTCAGGTGCGGTGCTCTCTTCAGCAGACTCACGCTCCTACCTTCGCCTCCATGAAGGCCACGATGTGTTTCGGCGTGGCCCAGAGCGAGCGGTCCAGTTCGGCCGGGCTGATATCCACTCCGAATTCCCTGGTCAGTGCCAGAATCAGGTCGACTGTTCGGAGCGAGTCGAGCACATCCTGCTCGAACAGGGGTATATCGGGATCCGTCCGGACCACGTTGTCCTCGGCCACGTCCGCCAGGACGTCGATGACCCGCTCCGCAGTCGTCATCCGTCGCGCTGTATTCGCCGGCATCACCCAAGTCTCCCCGAAAAGATCAGCAACCCGAAACAGACCAGTTGAAACGTCAAGGCGGTGCTCGCCACCTGCCATCCGAACCCGGGGTCTGTCTTACCCCGCTTCTTGCGCCAGCGCCCGAAGGCATTGTGTATAGAAAGCAGCGTGGCGTGGTACAGGCCGTAAACGACGTAGCGCAGCGCCACCCCATGCCAGAGTCCCATGAGCAGGAAGGTGACATAGAACGCGGCGACCGACGCGACCTCGCGACTCCGAAACCACTTGCCGCGGGTAGCAGCGAGGAGAAACCGCATGAAGACGTGATCACGAAACCAGATGGAGAGGCTGATATGCCACCGGTTCCAGAAGTCGTTGATGTTCCGCGCCAGGAAGGGAAGCCGGAAATTCTCGGGCGTGCGGATACCAAGCATGGACCCGACACCGATGGCGAAGGCGCTGTACCCCGCAAAATCGAAGAAGAGGTAAAGGCTATAGGCATACATGTACGAGATCGTGGACCACATGCCGTGCCCGGTCTCCGCCGGTTCGAGCCAGTGAGACTTGATGAGGGCCGCCACGAGAAACTTGTAGGCGAAGCCTCGCATGATGTGCTGTACTCCCGAATCGACGTCGGCTAGCAGGAGCTGACGGGTCCTGGGCTGGGCCAGGTCGCCGGCGAAGCGGCGGAACCGGTCGATCGGACCCGAAGAAATGGTCGGGAAGAAGAGGAGAAACAGGAGATACTGCTTGGATGACAGCGCCGTAATCAGGCGGTCTTCGATCCCGATGATGACGTCCAGACTCCGAAACGTTACGTAGGAGACGCCGACGAATTCGATCAGGGTCACGCCGACGGTGGTCGGGGCAACTTTGACGAGGGCAAGCGGCAAGAGGCTGAGGAGGATGGCGACCCAGAACGCCGGCTTACTTTGCAGCCGTTGACGCACATGAAGAAACACACTGGCAATCGCGAGCTGGTATAGCGAGAATCCGGCGACGGTCCAGACCTTGTCCAAGGCGTTCGGGCCCTCGACCTGAATCCGGGAGTACTGCACGACCAGCATTGCGACCGTCAGGCCCAACAGAATCCCGGGCGTCAGCTTGCCGAACCAGGCGAGCACGAGGCCGATCGCCAACGGGTACAGGAGTAACCCGAAGTAAAAGAAGCTCGCGTATGGAGTCATGGCACGACGGGAACTGCGGCGCGCAACCTGCACGTCGGGTGGGACTTACATCCAAGCAGCATGGTTGGAAGGTAGAGCCGGATGATTACGGCTGAGTGACGCCCTCCTTCTGATTTTCTTCACGAACTCGCAAAGCGACCTTGTCCAGGATTTCGTCCAACTCCCGCCGGTCCATGAGCGACCCCCGCAAGATTACAGCATCGATACGATTGGTATTTTTGATGTCCGCCAGGGGATCGGCACCCAGCACGATGAGGTCGGCCACCTTGCCTTGTTCCACCGTGCCGAGGGAATCGGTGAGGCCAAAGAATTTCGCCGGATTTAGCGTCGCGGTCTGAAGTGCGGCCATTGGCGACAGGCCGCTTTCGACCATTAGCGACAGTTCCTCGTGCAGGCCGTATCCCGGAATTGCGTGGCCGACCGGAAGATCGGTGCCAGCCAGGATGCCAACTCCGGCGCGATACATCGCTCCGACGATCTGCAGCTCCCGGCGATAGTACGCCTCGCTTCGCGCGCTGTTTTCCGGCGTGAATGGGCGGCTCGGCCGCCGCATCTTGCTGGCAAGCCCGTAACGCGACTCGAGTTCCAGCCCATTGCCCGGAATATGAAGCGCGCGGTCCCGCTCCAAGAACAGCGTCGGCGTCTGCCACGTGCCGTTTTCCACAAAGCGTTTGAAAAGGGCTGCCGCCTTCACGCTGTCGTAGGTTGCCGCGATCCGCTCCGAAACCGCGTACTCATGGGGTAAACCCCGATTCCAGAGGCTCCACCCCGCCAGTTTTTCCAGGAAGGTGGCCTTGGCCCGAAGGGCACGCAGCCGGCGGCGCAGGCGATCCTCTTCGCTCGAGCAGGCCAGCGGGACCTGCATGAGGTGCTCGATGCTGCGTTGCCCGAGAGCGGCGGCGTCGCCGGGATTGACCGTCAGCGGCACGTGGCCTACGAACGTCAGATTCTGACGCTTGGATTCCTCGGCGACGACTGGATAGAGATTCGCGTTTTCGGGAGGCAGATCCAGTTTCACGAAATCCGCACCGTGCTGGCGCAGCATGTCCACCGAGGTACGCACCTGCTCCGGGGTCTGGACCGGCGCGGGCGCACCGGGCACAACCGGATTGGCCGACCCCAGCTTGAACCCCGTGACTATGAGCCTGGGCCCGCGGGTCTTGCCCGCTGTGATCTCGTTTCGCCAGCTGATCAGGGTATCGAGCACCCCTGCCATGTCCCGAGCGCCGAGGACTCCGTTGGCAATCAGCAGGGGGAAGTAGTATGCGCGGGCATCCACTTTGACGGGCGGCGCACTCTCATCACCCTCGGCTGGGGCCTCGGTGAGGTGCACATGCATGTCCCAGAGACCGGGGATGAGATATTTGCCAGCGGAATTGACCACTCTCGCTCCACGGGGCACGGAACCGCCGGCGGAGGGCGTGATGGAGGCGATCCGCCCATCACTGATAACCACCGTCATCTCGGGCCTCGATGGCCCGCCGGTGACGTCGACGACAGTGATGTGGGTGAGAACGAGTATGTGTTTTCCGGGAGGGACTGCCGTCTGGCCCCCGAGCGGCGCCGCAACGAGGGACAGCGCTGACCCGAGGACCAGGTTACGTATTCCGATCACATATACCCATCACGACGCAGAGTCTCGAGCCCGCCTCCGTCGTCCTTGTCCTGGGCCCGGCCCGACCGCTCCGCGATATTGGCGAACTTGCCGGTCTTCAGCTCGACAATGATCTCCTGGACGTTTCTCGCGTCGGACTCGACGTGCTTGGTGCAAGGTCCGCAACCCAGCGAGCGGTACCTGATCCCGTCACCGTGGTTGTAGTAGAGTGACACCGTCGGGATGTTCTCCCGCTCGATGTATTCCCAGATATTCAGCTCGGTCCAGTCCAGCAGCGGGTGGATGCGCAGGTGGGTGCCCGGCGCGAAATCGGTCTTGTACTGGTTCCAGAACTCGGGCGGCTGGTCGCCGACATCCCAGGAGCTCTCCCGGTTTCGCGGTGAGAAATACCGTTCCTTGGAACGGCTGCCCTCCTCGTCGGCGCGCGCACCGACGATGACCCCAGTGAAGGGTTCGGTATTGCGGTCGACCTCGTACGCTTTCTTCGCGTGATTGAACCGGTAACGGGGCCATTCACCGGACAGCGTTTTCTTCAGCGCCTCGGTCTTGAGCAGGCCGCAGCAGGTAATGCGGTCTACCGCGCCGTCGGGGAAGGTGCGCTTGTCCCGCAGGGCCCCTTCGTTCTGTCCGTAGATCAGGTTCAGGTTCCACTCGGCGGCGAGGCGATCCCGATAGCGGATCATCTCGGGAATCTTGAACGAGGTGTCGATGTGCACGAGAGGGAACGGCACATGCCCGAAGAAAGCCTTGCGGGCGAGCCATAGCAGAACCGTGCTGTCCTTGCCGATCGACCAGAGCATGCAGAGGTTCTTGAAGTTGGCATAGGCTTCACGGAAAATGTGCACGCTCTTGTGTTCCAGCTGCTCGATATGATCCATGACTAAGTCCTCAAATGTTCTCGTGAAGCTGCGGCACCTTGCCGGCTTCTGCGACCGCGGGCAACGTCTGATCCAGCCATCCGATGACCTCCCCGGCACACTCCTCGGGAGATCTCCCCGTAGTCTGAATGGTCAACTCCGGCGTCACCGGCGGCTCGTACGGGTCGTCGAGTCCGGTGAAGTTCTTGATCTCACCATGCCTTGCCTTGGCGTAGAGTCCCTTGACGTCCCGACGCTCACACTCGTCCAATGGGGTCGCGATCCAGATCTCGGCGAAATCGCGGCACAGCCCCCGCACGAAATCCCGGGAGGCACGATACGGAGAGACCAGCGATGCGATCACAGTCACCCCGTGACGCTCCAGCCGGCTGGCCAGATAGCCGACTCGCCGGATGTGCTGGTCGCGCTCCTCACGAGTAAACCCGGTTGCCGGGAAAATGTCACGGATCGTGTCTCCATCGAGATACTCGACGGGACTATTCCGTCGTTCCAGCTCCTCGACCACGAGGCGGGCGATCGTGCTCTTCCCCGAGCCGGAAAGCCCGGTAAACCAGAGCACCCGGCCGTGACTGCTGGACGTGTCCAGCTCGCTGTCGTCCAGCCCAACGATGAATCCCTGGTTCCGGAGCTCGGGCTGGTTATAGGTCAGCGACGAGCGCCGAGGCCCGTGCGTCCCGGAGTTCCGAAAGATGCAGTCTCCCGCCGCCACATCCCATTCCATGGTCGGCCCCAGACGGGGATAGATGTCCGCTTTTCCTTCCGCGACCCAGCAGAACTTGAGCGAACTTCCCGCGGGTACCCGGTCCGCCACCTTGATCGTCTTGAGATACTGCTCCAGCTCCTCTGAAGGATGGGAGCGGCTCTCCGCAACCCGAAGGCCGTGACCGGGCAGAGGCGCACGAGAGAGAATCCGCTGCGGCGGTCCGCCAGCCTCACGCTTCCATGCGCCGAGTCCCTGACCGGCGTAATAAAGGAGGCTTAACGCCGGTGCGTATATCGCACCGAGGACAGGCACGCCGTTTTCGATCAGGGCGATGTTCACGGTGAACTCGCCATTCCTCTGAATGAATTCCTTGGTCCCGTCGAGAGGATCCACCAGCCAGAACCGGCGCCACGCCCGGCGAGCCTCGTAGCCTGGTATTTCGCCTTCTTCGGATATGATCGGGATCGATGGGTCCCAGGCCGCCAGCTCTTCCACGATCACAGCGTGGGAGGCATGGTCCGCCGCGGTCACCGGACCCTTGTCCCCCTTCTGGCGGACCGCGACCCCGTCATGGTAGTGAACCATGGCCGCCTGCCCTGCTCTGACCGCAATCGCGCAGAGCCGGGTGAGAGCGTCGGGTGAGACCGCGGACCCAGCGTTCGCCATGTTCACCAGGGACGGAACAGGACGCCCTTGTCCTGCAACAGACGTTTGATCCGCTCGACCCCCTCTTCCTCGGCTTCCTGTTCGGCCAGGATCAGGTCGCAGGTGATGTCGGTCGTCACGCTGTCTCCCACCCAGACGGTCTCGATCCGGTCGGGGTCGACCGACGTCTTGATGACTTCCAGGTCTTCCTGAGACAGATCGGCCGCGGTCACGATGAGAATCGCCCCGGAATCGAGCATGAGGTTGGCAACCTCACCCAGGCGGCGGAGGTGCTCCTGCCGGTTCTCGGACTTGCGCTCGATGTCGGCATCTACGCCGTAGAGCACATTCCCGATCCCGAGGAAGTAGACTACGCGTCCGTCCTCGAACAGCCGGGCTTCGAGATCCTTGCCGAGCGACTTGCGGTCGCTCTCGCGGGCACCGGTGATGAGGAGCAGAGAGGCTTTCTGGCTGTACTTCTCCGCCCGGCGCTCGGGCTGAATGATGCTCGGCTCCCACTTGTAGTTCCGGAGCATCACCTTTTCCCGAATTTCGGTCTGCCGGTCGGGCAGCGCCTCGCGGACGATGCCTCCGCCCCGGATCTCGTAGTCGTCCACCAGCACGAAGCGGCTGGTCGCGTCAATCTCCTCGGCGAGATCGAAGGCCAGCGCTCGATTGAGCTTGAGGACACACTCCGCCACATCATGGCGGTCCACTCGGTCCTTAGTATCGCTCGCGTTCAGATTGGAAGCGTCGATAACCCGGGTGACCTCCTCGAGGCGAGCAGGTACCCGGGCCGAACCCAGCTTGAGGAGATAATCCTTCTTCTTGATGAAGGGATGCTTGCCGAGCCAGAAGAGGCTCACCCGGAGACGGGTAGTGACTTTGGGCTTGAGTTCGGTCGCGACTGTGGCCAGCTCGCCACGCACCACGTAGATCTGCTCTGCAAGGGTGAAGCCCGCAGCTTGTCCCGCCTCCGCCTGGTGACGAGGCGGCGTGTTGAAGGACTCGATGGACTTCACCCGGCTTCGCTTGCCCGAGGGATAGAAAACGACCTCGTCCCCGACCCGCACGGTTCCGGTCTCCACGGTTCCGGCGATGATGCGGCGGTCGTCTCCCTGCTTGGTGAACTTGTAGACGTCCTGTACTGGCATCCGGAACGGCTGGCCTACGGCGGGGCCTTCGCTCTTGAACTGATCGAGCGCCTGGAGCACCGTCGGCCCCGTGTGCCACTTCATGTTGGGAGATGGGCTCGCGATGTTGTCGCCTTCCCGTCCGGCCGCAGGAATAAAACAGGCCGGATGAACGCCGATGCGCCCCAGAAACTCGGCGTATTCCCTGACAATCCCCTCGTAGTGACGCTGGTTGTAATCGACCAGATCCATCTTGTTGACCACCACGGCGATCTGTTTGATGCCGAGCATGGACATCATGTAGCCGTGGCGGCGGGAATTCTCCTGCACTCCCTCCTTGGCATCGATAACCAGGAGCGCAGCCTCGGCGCGGGAGGCGCCGGTGACCATGTTCTTCAGGAACTCGATGTGCCCTGGCGCATCGATGATGATGTAGTGCCGCTTGGCCGTCTTGAAGAAGACTCGCGCTGCATCGATTGTGATGCCCTGCGACTGCTCGTCCTTGAGTGCATCAAGGAGGAAGGCGTATTCGAAGGGCTTGGCGGTGCGCTCGCAGAGCGCCTTGACCGCTTCGAGCTTTCCCTCGGGCAGCGAATGAGTGTCGGCAAGCAGCCGGCCCACGATAGTGCTCTTCCCGTGATCGACATGGCCTCCGATCACGATGTTCATCCGCTCTTCGGCCGCCGGTTCCGCCCGGGCTGGCCGAGGAGTGGCACCGTGGCCTGGGGCCATCACGTCAGAATGTGTCACTCGCTCACCTTTCTTAGTGGTCATCATCGCTTTCGCTGCTGAGCGTGACCGCTCGTGCGCGCGCCCTGGAGCAGAGCGCGGCAAGACTGTCGCTCAGGCGGCGAAACCCGGTCAGGATCGCCGTGTGCTCGGGCGACTCGTGCAGGCTCGACGTCTCGGACGGATCGTTGATGTAATTATAGAGCTCGATCGAGTCCTGATCCGTCAGAATGTAATGAAGGCCGTTGGAGATCATCGAGACGGGACCCAGCTCAGCTCTCGCCCTGTTTGAAAGCTCAGAGAGGATCAGGGAATCCGCGGCACGCGGCTCTCCGGTCCAGAAACGGGTGAGGGACTGCCCCGGCACCACGGTCGATGTGATTCCTGTGAGAGCGAGCACCGTTTGCGGAATGTCGCGCAGGCTCACCGGCGTCTCGATAACCTTGTCATGCGGCACGGCGCGGGGATAGCGCATGACCAGCGGGACCTCCAGCAGCACCCGGTAGAGGCTGTTCATGTGGAACCGCTTACCATGTTCGCCGAACTGCTCGCCGTGGTCCGAGGTGATGATGACGATGGTATGGTCCAGCAGGCCCCGGCGGGCCAACTCGGCGAACAGGCTCCGGGTCGCGTCATCCAGGGAGGCGATGAGGGCGTCGTATTCGTCGCGCCAGTATCGCTGGGCTTCCGGGGTCCGCGGCTGACGGCCTCCCTGCCCCGGCTCCGGAAACATCTTATAGGTTCCCCGTGGGGCGTGGGCAAACCGTTCCCGGAACGGTGAGGGAGCGATATACGGGTGATGAGCGTCGAAATAATTGAGAAAGGCGAAGAACGGCCTGGAGCCATCCCGGTCCAGCCAGCGTAGGAAACTGGTGTTGACCATGTCGGCCCGCTTCCGGTCCACCACCTCGTAATACCCGATGATGTGGCGTACCCATTGCTGATCCAAGATCACCCAGCTGATCCGCGACCAGGCGAGCGCTGTCCCCATTGTGCGGCTGAAATCCTCGTAATGCGCAAAGCCCTTGTGAATCCCGTACGCCCGCGTCGTGAAGGCCAGATTGGCGGTAAACCCGCCGGTGCGATAGCCCGCGTGAGAGAGCAGCTCCGCCAGGGACGGTGTCGGCATCTCCACCGGTGCCCGGGTTCCCCGGAAAAACATGAAGGGCCATTGACCGGTGAACATGCTCACGTGCGAGGGGAGAGTCCACGGCGCGGTACTGAACGCATGCTCGAAGCGGACTCCCTCCCGGGCCACTGACTCGAGAAACGGTGTGGTGGGCCGGGGATATCCCGCGACGCTCAGCTCATCGTTTCGTACCGTGTCCCAGACCAGCAGCAGGACATTGGGCTTGTCTCGAGAGGCGGCGGGCCAGCGGTTCGATGCGGCACGTTCATTCAACCATTCGATGCTCAACACCAGGCTGGCCGCGCTGGCGAACAGGATGCCCAGCAGCGGCAGTGTACGCCGCATGAAGGCGGCAACCGCCAACTCCCGTCCTGACAGCAGCCGACTCAGTTGAATGCCCACGCCCACGGCGAGCACCAGCGCAACCGCCTTGTGCATGGAGGTGACCAGCAGGAAGAGGGGCAACGCGGCGAGGCCACCCAGGATTCCGACCAGGGCGCTGAATGGCAGTTTCCCCGGAGTCAGCCGACGGGCCAGTATCAGCAGCAGGGTCGGCAACAACAGCCAGAGAAAATCGACGGTCGGAGCCATCCAGACGATATCGAACGGGACGAGAAGGAACTGGTGCAATCCCAGGCGCTGAACCACCCTCCAGGCCCCTTCCAGCAGCCCTGCCGTTAGCGCAAACCAGAGCGCTGTGACCAGTGGCCCCGGAAGAAGGGGCCCCGCTTCATCCGCGAGATCGGGACGGGACAAATGTCCGGTACCCAGCGCGGCTCCCGGGACTACCTGCGCCATGGCCACCTGCTCAGCTCGTTTCGAAAGGGCGTTACCACCGAATCCGTCACGGTCAGCGGATGATGTTCCCAGTCATCCCCTAGGTCGAAAAGCTCCTCAGTTCCGTCCCCACCCAGGATGTAGCGCTGGTTCGCTTCCACCAAAGACCGCATATCCCCCCGGCTGACCGGGTATTGGGGAGGGGTTCTAATCCCCTTGCTAACCTCTGAAATGACAGGGCTTTGCGTACGGGGCTCATCGGAACCGTTCTCTCGCCAGAATCGGGCCAAAGAAGCTCCGGGGACCACTCCTGCGGGTAGCCCAGCCAAGTCGGCCAGGGTGGCGGCCACGTCCCGCAGGGTTACGGGTTGGGCCAACTCCTTCCCCTCCGGCACGGCCCCGCGGTAGACGACTAAAAGGGGGACCTGAACCGAGGGCCGGTAAAGCGAATTACCGTGATCGAACATCCCATGCTCGCCGAACTCCTCGCCATGATCGGCGGTCAGGAGCACGATGGTGTG
>DATBGE010000054.1:0-8368 GCA_036558125.1 Gemmatimonadales bacterium
AGAATCCGTTCCAGCTGGTACGCCAGCCGGAGCGCGATGCTGCCGAGCGACTCGATCGGCCGTTCGCTTTCGGCTTCGATGCGCGCCAGGATCGGGCGGCGGGCGGCTCCTTCCAGAAGGTGAAGCAGATCTTCTCCAGCGAGATCCAGGCTGGGCTGCGGTGCACCGGCAGGAAGCAGCAGTCCGGCGACAACCCCTCCCGCCGAGCCGAAGAGCAGGGTGCCTGCCTCGAGTCGCTCGGCACCGCTGGTTCCCTGCTCAACCGCTTGCGCCAGCCGCTGCTCCGCCACTGCGACGTGGGCCTCAGAGAGAGTCTTTTCCGAAATGGCGCGGTGCCAGACGGTCGCCTCGCCAGGGCGGGGCCGCTCCGAGATCCAGACGCCCTTCGCACCGTGCGCGCGCCGCAACCAGTCGAGCCCCGGCTCGGGCAGAAGCGAAGGATCGGTACCGGGACCTCCGATCGCCCTTCCGGAGCGCTTCAGGAAGCGAAGGAGAACCGCGGCCGCAACCGCACCGCCAGCGAACCAGCCCAGATTGCCACCGGATATCGCAAGCGCCATCACAACCACCCCTTTCTCCGGAACCACACGAAGATCGCGAGGGCAATGAGGATCATGAGTGCCAGGACCATGGGATAGCCCCAGGTCTTGGTGAGCTCCGGCATGTACTTGAAGTTCATGCCGTACACGCCAACCAAAAACGTTAGTGGCAGGAAGAACGCCGAGAAGATCGTGAGGACCCGCATTACCTCGTTGCCGCGGTGCGACGCGAGGGATAGTTGCATGTGAAGCAGGTTGTTCACGTCCTCGAGCAGCTCGTCGGCGTAGAAGTGCATGCTCTCCGCATTCTCCCGCAAGTCCTGAAACAGGGTCGAGCCGCGCTCCGCTCCGGTCCCCAGCCGGGTCGCCGTGGAAACCATCTTCCAGAGCATGCGCTTGGCCAGCGTCACCCGCCGCTTCAGCAGGTAGATCTCCCGGAGAATCAGGGTGACTCTCTGGGTACGGAACAACCCGGCCTCGAACTTGTCCATCTGGGTTTCCGCTTCCTCGAGTGGCTTTTCGTAGGTCTCGATCGCCGCGTTCATGATGTCGATCAGCAGATCCGGCATCGGCTGAGCGGGCGGGTTGGGACCCGAGTACCTGGCCGACCATTCGGCCTGAAGCTTCTGCAGGTAGTCCTGGTCTTTGCGATGAATCGTGATCAGGAACTCCGGGCCGAAGAAGATCGCCACCTTCCTGGTGAGGGCCTGCACACTCACGGCGCCCGGTCCGGCTTTCTCGTCAATGGCACGGAGGATGACGAAGCTGGTGCCGTCATAGCGCTCGACCTTCGGCAGATGCTCCGGGTCCATGCAGTCGGCGACCGCGGTCGGGTAGAGCCCGTAGCGCCGGACGACTTCCTCGAGGTCGGCCTTGGACGGTTCGACCAGATCGAGCCAGCAGAATTTGGGGGTTTCGGTTGCGAAGATAGTGCGCAGCATGGCTCGATTTAAAGTGCCTTTGGGCCATAAGCCTTAGGCCGTCAGCCAGATTGCTTAAGGCTTCTGGCCTGAGGCTTACGGCTTGCTCCCACCCAAGATCCGATGGGCCGCCACCGCCGCGCCGAAACCGTTGTCGATGTTTACCACTGTGACCCCGGAGGCGCAGGAGTTGAGCATCGCGAGGAGGGCCGCCAATCCCCCGAACGATGCGCCGTAGCCGACGCTGGTCGGCACCGCGATCACCGGGACCGATACCATCCCCCCCACGACACTCGGCAACGCGCCCTCCATTCCTGCCACGACGATCACCGCGTCCGCTTGAGCCAGTCGGCGGCTCTGATTCAGGAGGCGGTGAATGCCGGCGACACCGATGTCGGTGAGCCGGCCAACGCAGAGTCCGAATGCCGAGGCGGTTGCGGCGGCTTCCTCGGCCACAGGGAGATCGCTGGTTCCCGCTGAGACAATCAGCAGGTCTCCGGTGCCCGGCGAAGTTATCGCTGTGGGCGACGGGAGGAAGACGGTCCGTCCCAGCGGATTCCATTGCAGCTCGGGGAACCGGTCTTCGAGTGCCGTGGCCTGCTCCGGCGTCGCCCGGGTCCCCAGAAATCCGCCGCTGGCCGCGACCAACCGCTCGGCGATGGCCACGACCTGCTCGACGGTCTTCCCCTCGCAGAAAATGACTTCAGGATGTCCCTGCCGCAGGCTGCGATGATGATCGAGCTGGGCGAAGGGCAGTTGCTCCGTAGGAAAGTGCCGCAACCGGTCGAGTGCCGCGGCAGCATCCAGGCGCCCGGCGGCCACCTCGCCCAATAGCCGCTCGAGCTGATCGCGCGTCACGCCACCTGGGCGATCGGGCCGAGGTAGGACGCGAAGATCGCCTCGGCCTCGGCCATGCTTTCGACCTGGAAGAGCCGGGCGCGAAGATCGCTCGCCCCGTGCAGGCCCTTGGTATACCACCCAAAGTGCTTGCGGAATTCGATGACGGTCTTGCGGCTGTCGCCCTGGAGCCGGATCGCGAGGCGGGCGTGCTGCAGCGCCACCCGGAAGCGCTCGGCGGCGTCGGGCGCCATTGGACGGGGCTTTCCGGCCAGCAGGGCCTGGGCATCGCGGAAGAGCCAGGGATTTCCGAAGGCGCCGCGCCCGATCATGATCCCCGCGCAGCTGGTGTGCTGCCGCATGCGGAGGACATCCTCGGCCGTCTGAATGTCCCCATTGCCGATGACGGGAATGTCGAGTGCCTCGGTCACCCGCGCGATCTCATCCCAATCGGCCCGCCCGCCGAACATCTGCGTCCGAGTGCGGGCGTGCAGGGTGAACGCGCGAGCGCCAGCGTCCTGCATCCGCAGCGCGATGCCGACCGGATCACGCAGGTCGTCATTCCAGCCACTTCGGGTTTTCACCGTCACCGGCAGGTGAGTAGCCGCGACACAGGATCGGATGATCTGCTGGACCAGATCCAAGTCGCGGAGACAGCCCGAACCGCCGTTCCGCTGCACCACCTTCTTCACTGGGCAGCCGAAATTGATGTCCACGAATTCGGGCTTGTAGTGCTCGGTGATGAGAGCCGTGGCCTCCGCCATCGCGTGAGGATCGGCGCCATAGATCTGGATCCCGATCGGACGCTCGCACTCCTCGAAATCCGCGCCCTCGAGGGTGCGACGAATCCGGCGCCGGATTGCCTCCGAGCTCAAGAACTCGGACAGCACCACATCGGCTCCCATTCCGCGACAGATCTGACGGAACGGCGCCTCCGACACTCCGGCCATGGGCGCCAGGAGCAGCGGAATCCGGTGTTCGGACGAATAGGGGAACTGCTTCATGGTCAATAAGATACGACAAGAACCGGGAGGGGAAAAGTGAGGCGCAGGAGATGGCTGTGCGAGGGGTCTTCCGGTCAGAGGCGGATGGTTTGACAGTTCGCCGGAGGTCAATGTAGCTTGTTCGCCTCCATGCGCTTACGCGAATTCTTCACCCCGGACAGCGTGCGGCTCGACCTGAGCGGCACCAGCCGGGGAGACATCCTGAACGAGTTGGTGGACCTGCTGAAGCTCGATGAGCGCTCGGCGGCGACACTGATCAAGATCCTGGCCCGCCGCGAAGAACTGGGGTCCACCGGCGTCGGACACGGGATTGCCATACCTCACGGCCGGTCGCTGGTAGTCAACAGCGTCCGTCTGGCGTACGGCCATCACCGGGCAGGTGTCCCCTACGACGCGATCGACGGCCTCCCGGTACACCACTTCTTCCTGATCGTCGCCCCGCCGATCGAAGTCAGCAACCAGTACCTGCCGATCCTCGGCAAGATCGCCCAGTTCGCGAAAGATCCCGATGTCCCGGAACGCCTCTCGAAGCTGCAGAGCGCGGAGGGGTTTTTTGAGATGCTGGAGGAGAAGGGAGTGTGATTGATTGAAAATTGATAATTGAAAATTGAAAATTCGCGTGAGAGCGGATTCCAATTTTCAATTTACAATTTGCAATTTGAAATTCCTCGACATGTTTCCCGTCACTCCCATTCGATGGTGGCGGGCGGCTTCGAGCTCACGTCGTACACCACCCGGTTCACCCCTTCCACTTCGTTGGCGATGCGGCTCGAGATCCGGCTCAGGACCTCGGGTGGGAACGAGTACCAGTCGGCGGTCATGCCATCCCGACTGGTCACGGCGCGGAGAGCCACGACCTGGTCGTAGCTGCGGCCATCGCCCTGGACGCCGACTGAGCGGATGGGCAGCAGCACCGCGAAGGCCTGCCAGATCTCCTCGTAGAGGCCAGCGGCACGGATTTCTTCGATGTAGATGTGGTCGGCGCGGCGGAGGATCTCGAGGTTAGCCTCGGTGATGTCACCAACTATCCGGATGGCGAGTCCCGGGCCGGGGAACGGATGGCGACCCACCATTTCGTCCGGCAGCCCCAACTCGCGGCCCACCTGACGCACCTCGTCCTTGAACAGCTCGCGCAGCGGCTCGATCAGCTTGAAGGGAAGCTTCTCCGGCAGACCGCCGACATTGTGATGGGTCTTGATGGTGACCGAAGGACCACCCATCGGGGACATGGATTCGATCACGTCGGGATAGAGCGTTCCCTGCACCAGATATCCGACACCCGCTCCGACCTTCTTCGCCTCCGCTTCGAAGGTGTCGATGAAGCGGTGACCGATCTTCTTGCGTTTGAGCTCGGGATCGGTGACGCCGTCGAGATCGGCGAGGAATTGCGCTCCGGCGTCCACGACTCTGAGGTCGATTCCAAGATGCCGGCGGAAGGTGTGCTCGACCTGATCCCGTTCGTGCAACCGGAGCAGGCCATGGTCCACGAAGATGCAGGTGAGCCGGTCCCCTACCGCCCGATGAACCAGCACCGCGGCGACCGACGAATCCACACCGCCGGACAGTCCGCAGATCACCCGCTCATCCGGTTTCACCAGCTCGCGAATCCGGGCAATTTCGCTGTCGATGAAGTTGCCCGGAGTCCAGTCCGGCACGCAGCCGCAGACTTCGAAGAGGAAGTTGTGCAGGATCTCTCCGCCCCGCGGCGTGTGGGCCACCTCGGGGTGAAACTGCACGCCATAAAGCGGCTTCGTGGCGTGCTCGAACCCGGCAACCGGCGCATTGACGCTCGATGCGGTGACCCGGTAGCCCGGGGGCGCCGTGTCGACGTGGTCGCCGTGACTCATCCAGACCGGAGTCTCTTCGCCCTGGCCGAAGCCGTGGAACAGCTTTCCACCCTTGATCTCGATCATCGCCCGGCCGTATTCGCGGCGGGCCGCCCGCTCGACTTTGCCCCCCGAGAGATGGGCCAGCAGCTGCATCCCGTAACAGAGGCCCAGCACCGGCGTGCCCAACTCCAGCAGCGCCGGCTCGGCTGTGGGGACGTTGTCTCCATAGACCGAGTTGGGTCCACCCGAGAGGATGATTCCCTTCGGCTTCCACTCCCGGATCCAGTCAACCGAGCGAGACGGCGGATGGATCTCGCAGTACACCCGCGCCTCCCGCACCCTTCGCGCGATGAGCTGGGTGTACTGGGAACCGAAGTCGATGATCAGAATGCCGGCGTGGTGGGTCATGGAGTCCAAAAAGAAGTACCTAGTACCTAGTACCTAGTACTGAGTACGACATAGGTGAGATTTCAAGAGCCAGTGTTGTTTGCTTATCATGCAGGCAGCAACCAGAAATTCTCGACGCCGCCACTAGGTACTAGGTACTAGGTACTCGGTACTTTGTTCAAATCTCCGCCCGTTCACCATCAAACAGACTCTCCACCCTCTCCCGCTCCCGCACCACGCCCCACTTGCTGCCATCGACCAATACTTCAGCCGCACGGGCCCGGGCGTTGTAGTTGGAGCTCATCACGAAGCCGTAGGCTCCGGCGCCAAGCACCGCCACTCGCTCACCCGACTTGAGGCCGGGCAGTTCCCGATCGAGCGCCAGGAAGTCGCCGGTCTCGCAGACCGGGCCCACGACATCAACCAGACCGAGCGGGCGTCCCTGGGACTCGAGCTCTGCGATCTCATGGTAGGCCTGATAGTGACTGGGCCGGACCAGATCGTTCATGCCGGCGTCGACCAGAACCAGTTCCTTCCCGCCGGAATGCTTCCGGGAAAGCACCGTGGTGAGCAACACGCCGGCGCTGCCGACCAGGAATCGCCCCGGTTCCACGACCATAGTGAGCCCGGTGCGCTCGGCCAGCGGCTGGATCGCCTCGGCGAAGCGCTGCGGCAGGAGGGGGGATTCGTCCCGGTACCGAATGCCCAGGCCGCCGCCGATGTCGAGGTTCTTCAGGGTATCGATGCCCGCGGCACGGACCCGGCCCACCAGTTCGATGAGCCGCTCAAGGCCCAACCGGTAAGGCTTGGGATCGAGGATCTGGCTGCCGATGTGCATCGCGATGCTGTCGAGCCGCAGCCACTGGTGCGCGTGCACCTGCGCGGCCAGGTCAACCACCTGATCGACTGGCACACCGAACTTGATGCCGCCCTGGCCCGTCGCGATGTAAGGATGGGTGTCGGCGGTGACGTCGGGGTTTACGCGAATCCCGACTGTTACCTGTTTCCGCTTCGCCGTCGCGATAGCGCCAAGCTTCTGGAGCTCGTCGCTCGATTCGAGGTGGATGTGGCCGACCCCTTCAGCAACGGCGTCCTCGAGCTCGGTCACCGATTTCCCTACTCCACTGAAGACGATACGTTCGGCAGGGAATCCGGCGGCCAGTGCCCGGCGCATCTCGCCACCCGAGACGATATCCGCCCCGGCACCCAGGTCCCGCAGCACCCGCAAGACGGCGAGATTGCTGTTTGCCTTTACCGCGAAACACACCCGGTGGGGTAGCTTCGCCAGAGCCTGGTCCAGCATCTTGTACTGCCGCCGGATGACCGCCGCGTTGTACACGTAGGTCGGAGTGCCAACCTTCTCGGCGACCTCTCCGAGGCGAACGTCACCCAGAATGAGCGATGTTCCCCGGCGCTCGAGTCCGGCGTCGGCGAAGAGCGCGGCAGTATCGACCGGCGTACTCCCGGCCCGGGGCCGACTCCTCCGCTCCGGGTTCAGTACGCTTTCGCCCATACTGCCTCCGTAGTGGCGGGACGATCGCACCACATGCACTTGGCCGGCGCTGTCGGCGAGCGGAACTCCTCGTCCGGCAAGCACCGGATCGTTGCCTTTGTCTGCTCCTTGATGTCGGCCTCACACGCGCCGTCGCCACACCAGCCGCCGTAGGCGAATCCACCGTCTCGCCCGATGAACTCCAGGAACTGCTCCTTGGTGACCCCGCGGATACTGTTCTGCTCTCGCCGAGCGCGGGCGGCGTCCAGTAGATCCTGTTGCATGGCGTCTATTTCGATCCGGAGCGAATGCGCCAGGCCGTTGGTAGCGAACGGAGTCTTCTTTCCACCGGTTCGCCGAGCCAGCATCACATGTCCAGCCGCCACATCGCGAGGGCCGATCTCCAGGCGCAGCGGGACTCCCCTCCCCTCCCACTCGTAGTACTTGGCGCCGGGCTTCATCCCATCACGCGAGTCGAGGTGGACCCTGGTGCCCGCGGCGGCGATCTCCTGCTTCAGCTTCTCGGCGGCGCCCGTGACCGTGGCGCGCTCTTCGTCCGTGCGCCAGATCGGCACGATCACCACCTGGTACTGCGCGAGACGCGGCGGGCAGACCAGCCCCGCATCGTCGCCGTGGGTCATGATCAGGGCTCCCACGAGACGAGTCGACACACCCCACGAGGTGTTCCAGACGTGATCCAGTCCTCCTGCCGCCGTCTGGAAGGTGACCTCGAACGCCCGGGCGAAGTTTTGCCCCAGGTTGTGGCTGGTGCCGGCCTGGAGCGCCTTGTTGTCCTGCATCAGCGACTCGCAGCTGTAGGTGCGGAGTGCGCCCGCGAACCGCTCGCTATCGGTCTTGCGTCCGGTGACGACCGGCATCGCCATGTACTGTTCCATGAAGGTCCGGTACACGCCGAGCATTCGGCGGGTCTCTTCCTCGGCCTCCGCTTCCGTCGCATGCGCCGTGTGGCCCTCCTGCCAGAGGAACTCGGTGGTCCGGAGGAACAGCCGGGTCCGCATTTCCCAACGCACCACGTTGGCCCACTGGTTGATCAGCACCGGCAGGTCGCGGTAGCTCTGGATCCACTTGGCGTACATCGCGTAGATGATGGTCTCGGACGTCGGGCGGACGACGAGCGGCTCCTCCAGCTCCTTCCCCCCGCCGTGCGTGACCACAGCGGTTTCCGGGGCAAAGCCTTCGACGTGCTGCGCCTCTCGCGCCAGGAAGCTCTGCGGGATGAAGAGCGGGAAGTAGGCGTTCTGGTGCCCGGTGTCCTTGAACATCTGGTCGAGGGCGCGCTGCATCTGCTCCCATATGGCATAGCCATTGGGACGGATCACCATGCACCCGCGCACCGGAC
>DATBGE010000055.1:0-5665 GCA_036558125.1 Gemmatimonadales bacterium
TCCTTGACGATGACGACGATGGAATCAGTCAGCTCAACGCCAACCAGTCCGAATTGACCATCCGTGACCGGATCCTTGACCATCGCGGTGGCGGAACCGGCGCTGGCTGTGTGGGTGAAGGTGAGCGGAGAACCGGTGAGGCCCGCCGCATCAGCCTCGGCGCTCTGAGCTCCGGCGGTGTTGCCAAGGACCCGCTGGACAGCAGCCTGGCCATTCGCGCCGGTCACGACCGTTGCGGCGCTGACCGTGCCACCACCCTGCGCAGTCCAGTTCACGGTGTAACCGGAGACCGGATTGCCGAACTGGTCGGTGACCTTTACCACGAGTGAATCGGCCAGCGCGGTACCTACCTGGCCGGTCTGCTGGTCTCCCTTGACCTCGGTGATGCTGGCGGCTGGACCTGCGAGTGCGGTGGCGTGAAAAGTCTGCGTGAGGGGTTGGCCCGCGTCAGTCTTCACCTCCGCCTGTACGTCCTGGTTGCCTGCCGTATGACCCAGTACCCACTTGCTTCGCGCACGGCCATCGGCGTCGGTCCTTGCAGTATCGGGGATCAGGTCA
Organism: Gemmatimonadales bacterium; assembly: GCA_036558125.1. Lineage (GTDB taxonomy): Bacteria > Gemmatimonadota > Gemmatimonadetes > Gemmatimonadales > GWC2-71-9 > DATBGE01. Next base: position 559 of record DATBGE010000055.1, read on the forward strand.
CTGCCTGGATTCGCCGTCTGGAACCGGAAGATCACTTCGGCTGTAGCTACGGGATCGCCTTTGGAATTCGTGACTCGTACGATGATTGAGTCGGGTAGGGGAGTCCCAACAACGCCTTGTTGCCCGTCCCCCTTTTCTATCGTGATTTTCGCGGGAGCGCGGTCACCGGGGCCCTGGAAGTCATTCGTGCATTGGGCTGACGCGAGCCCAAGCGTCAGCAGGCCAACCCGAGGAAAAAGACGAGCCGTGCGGTTCACAAGGACCGAGTGGTGACCATGATCACGAAGGGACGGCATTCCACATGCCGTCCCGGGGAGGACTATCGTAGCCGGAAGTACCTTTTAACGCTAGGAGTTACGAGTCGGGGAGGTTGCCAACTGTAGCGAGGCTGCTACAGCCGGTCACGAGCCGACACACCGGCTCGCGACCGGCCTGGTTTCCGCTAGTGGAAGGTGATGGCCAGGCCCATGTTCAGCATCCGCTCTTCCTGGATGTCGTAGTAGTGGTCCACGAAGTCCAAACTCGGCGTAATCGAGACGTCCTTGGCGATCCGGACATCGTACCCCATGCCCGCCACAAAGCCCCAGCCGTTCTGCTCAGTCGGGATCGCCGTCGGAGGCGTGTAATAGAGGCGCAGGTCGTCCCGCGTCCAACCTGCCCCACCCTTCAGAAAGAATCCCCCCCGTGCGACCGGATAGAGTTGTCCGATGATCATGATGCTACCGAGCATACGCCGATACTGAGGGAACTCGTGGATCCAGAGCTGCCCTTCCCCGCCGATCGTGAGATTCTGGCCCACCGTAAGTCCGGCCTTTCCGGACACCACCCCGCCCCAGATGCCGTTGGTCCAGCCGAGGCCGTCATAAGCATTGAATGACTCAACACCAGCGCCGGCGCCCAGCGAGGCCCAGATGCCAGAACGGCGATTGGGGTTGTTGTCGGACTCCTTTACTTCGCGAAGTCCACATTGACAATCCTGGTGCTGGGCAGCGAGCGGGGCCGTCATGCCGCCGAACAGGACGGCCAGGATGATCAGTCGAAGCCATCGCATGACTATTCCTCCGAGAATAATTGGTCGAGATCGCTCTCATGGCCCGACCAGGTGATCATCAGGCCAACGTTCAAGAGTCTTCCGTGATAGGACCGATCGCCGGCGAGGGTGAAGTGCTGCCATTCGATGATCGGCGAAATCACCAGGTCGCGACCCATCGGAATGTCCCAACCGGCTCCCACCACATAGGCCACGCCGACATCGAACGAGGCCAGCTCATCGTAGACCATGTCGTACACGCTGTAGGTCGCCACTCCGCCGCCTACTTTGAGAAACGGTCCCACGGCTCCGAGCGGATGGACCCGCGCAATCGCGAGCAGAGATTGCAAGGCCCCGAAGAAGTCCTCCTGGAAATCACCCAGCCAGCCGATATACTCGAGCCCGAGTCCGGCATGCCGGCTGACTCGCCGGCCGACCTCGGCGTTCAGGGTTGCGCCGGTGGAGCCGGGCCCGTAGGTCTCGCCCCCACCCGGATAGCGAAGGGCCCGGCTCCCCGCTCCCAGAGCAATCGATTCCCACCACACCGGCTTCGCTCGATCCCGGATCTCGCGCAGATAGGGATTGGGTCCGGACTCCATTTGCTCGCGCGATCGGCGCAGCAGCGTGTCAGCGGCTTCTTCCTCAAGGTCGTTCGAGTCCGACACCATCCGGGAGCCGCCAGAGTCTGTCGCCATCGAGTCGGCGGCCCATTCTTCCGATGGGTCCTGAGCGAGCAGCGCAGAGCTGATCAGCGGCATCAGAATCGTCAGAGCGAGCGCGCATCCATGCCGCATCGGCTGACTCCAGTCATGTATCTTTGTCTGCGTTGACGAACGGATCTTCACGGTGCCCTCGGGCAAGCGATGGGCCGCCTTGATCCATCCGGCTAAGTCTTGATCTGCTGATGCGTTAGCGGCCTCGCGGGCGGATCGAGGCCGCAATTCATGTCCTCCCGCTCAGACACGCATGTCACTCTCGATGACGCATCGCTCACGGCTGGCCTTCCTCGGGTTCGCTCTGCTCGCGGGACTCATCTGCGCCCGACTCGGCTTCTGGCAACTGAGCCGGCTGCGGGAGCGTCGGGCGACCAACGCGCGAATTCTGGCGAGCCGGGAACTCCCGCCGATCGACCTCGACCAGGGAGCGTCCGACAGGGTCGCGATCAATCGGATGGTGCGAGCCAGCGGCAGCTACGATTTCAAGACGCAGTTCGTGATCCGGCGGCAGTCGATGGAAGGAGTTCCCGCGGTGCGGATAGTGACCCCGTTGCGCCCGGCCACGGGGGACACGGCAGTGCTGGTTATTCGAGGAATCGTGCCGTCACCGGATGCGAACACGGTGGAGCTGGACCGCCTGGGAGAACCCGGACCACAACGGGTCGAGGGAATAGCTCTCGCGATTACCACGGAGCCGGGCGGCGGCGAACCCTTGGGAACAAACGGTGGAACCACCTGGTCCCGCCTGGACCTCGCGGCTATTCGGAAGGCGCTACCCTACCCAGTCCGGGGCATCGCGATTCTGCAAAGTCCCGACTCGCTCCTTCCCACTTTCCCCCGCCGCGTCGAACCGGCGCCGTTGGATGACGGGCCACACCTGAGCTACGCGGTTCAGTGGTTCGGATTCGCGGTGATTGCGGTGGTAGGGGGAGTAGTAGTTGCGAGAAGGGGCCGTTCCGAGTTCCGAGTTCCGAGTTCCGAGTCTTAGCGGGTGCGTTGGACTCGGTGGAGGTAGGACTGCAGTCCGCCAATGAGGCGGCCCACCTCCAGAGTCATCCCGGAAAGGCGAGCAAGATCTTCCGTGGTTAGTCCGCCGATGTCGTAAGCCAGATAGAGTTGCGATCTCAACTCAGCACACGAGGCTTTCGCATAACGGAGAAAATGGGCGAAGTCGCGAGGACTCTTTCGCTCAAACCCCTCGGCGATATTTGAAATGATTGATACGCCGGCGCGTCGCATTTGGTCCGCCAACGCGAATTGACGACGCAGAGATGGCTGTCCAGTCGCCAAAAACACTTCCTTTGCCAAACGCCGGGCCTTTTTCCAAACAATCAGTTCCTCGAACTGAGTTACCGTCGCCATACAGGAATTGTCACCCTGCACGGCCCCTCTGCCTAACCCTAGCAACTCGTGACGAGGCCAAAACGCAACAGTTTGGGGCGTACAACAGTACTCGGAACTTGGAACTCGGAACTACTTGTCCAGTTCCTGGATCGTCTTGGTCGAGGGCTCTCGCTGAGCTTGCGCCTTCTTCGCCACCTCCTCCGCTTGCCGAAGCACCCGCAGGACGTTTTCGCCCGCCAGTTTCTTGAGATCCGCGTCGCTCCAGCCCCGGCGAATCAATTCGGCGAAGAGGGCCGGGAACTTCGAGACGTCTTCGAGCCCATCGGGGCCAGCATCGATGCCGTCGAAATCGCTGCCGATGCCGACGTGATCCACCCCTGCGACCTGCCGCGCATGCTCGATGTGATCCGCCACCTGGGCTAGCGTCGCGTGGGGGACCGGGTGACTGGCGCTGTACTCTCGCGCGATGCGCCGCCGTTCGGTCGTATCCGTCACGTCCTTGAGCAGGCTGTCGATGGCCTGTCCATTGGCCGTTTCCCCGTCCCGCACGGCCTGAGAGACGAAGCCGGGCACGAAGGTGATCATCACGACCCCGCCGTTCTGGGGCAATCTCGCGAGAATCGAATCGGGCACGTTGCGGGGGAAGTCGACCAGGGCGCGGCAGGAGGAGTGGGAGAAGATGACCGGCGCCTCCGCCACGTTGAGCGCATCGCTCATGACACCGGCCGAGACGTGCGACAAGTCCACCAGCATGCCGAGGCGGTTCATCTCGTGGACGACTTCCTCGCCGAAGCGGGTGAGTCCATCATGGCGTGCGCTGTCCAGGGCGGCATCGGCCCAATCGAGCGTCACATTGTGGGTCAGCGTCATGTAGCGGGCGCCCAGATCGTAATAGGACCGAAGCGCGCCCAGGGAATTCTCGATCGCGTGGCCGCCTTCCATGCCCAGCAGAGAGGCGATCTTCTTCTGCTTCTTCGCTCTGACAATGTCGTCGGCGGTCAGGGCGAGCGTCAGACGGTCGGGATAGCGGGCGATCATCCGCCGCGCGATGTCGAACTGCTCGAGCTGCACCCGGGCGAATCCGCTGTCCTTGATCTCGCCCGGGATGTAGATCGACCAGAACTGCGCCCCGACCCGGCCTTCGGCGAGCCGCGGGAGATCGGTCATTCCCTTGCGCGGCGTGCGGAGGTCATAGGCGGCAACGTCGCGCGGAGCGCCTTCCGCCGTTCGGATTTCCCAGGGGAGGTCGTTGTGTCCGTCGATCAGAATCGTCTGCTCAAGCAGTTTTTTCGCATGAGCGAGCTGCGCGTCGGTCTGGGCCATGAGGGGAGACGCGAATAGTGAGGTCAGCGTGAGGAACGACAAGCGCAAGCCCATGAGTTCTCCAGAATGAGGGACAGTCTGTCAGGTCCGAGTTCGCAGATCCTGCTCAGCTCACCTGCTCGCCGCCTGCCGTCCGCCGCCGCACCGGCCTTCTGATGCTCTGGATCTGCACCATTTTCCTGCCGGGGACGAATTCCGGGCAAATGCTCCGGTCGAACTCGTAGGCGCCGCCGTGCTCGGCATCGACCCAGGGGAATCCCCGGCACACCGCGGGGTAAGACCGATCGCCGTAAATGGTGCAGACGTTGTTCTCGAGAAAGACGCAACGTCCCGCCCGCACTCGAGTGCGCCACTCGCCCCAGCGAGTCTGGTACACCCGGTCGGCGCCGAATCGCTCGCTCAGGTCCTGCGCCTCTTCGTCCGTCAGCGTAGACCCATAGGAGCAGCAGGCCGACCCGTGAGGACAGGGATAGCAAGGCAGCGGCGGGAATCCCTCGTTGTTGTACAAGGTCAAGATCCTTTCCCCACGACCTCGACCACTGCCCGCCCGTCCAAAGGCTCAAAGGGTTTAACCCGAAGCAGCACCGCCAGAGTCGGGGCGATGTCTACCGTCTCGATCGAGCGGGTGAAAAGTCCCGACCGCACCCCGGACCCCATGAACACAATGGGCACGCTGAGGTCGTCGGGATTGGTC
>DATBGE010000056.1:0-8053 GCA_036558125.1 Gemmatimonadales bacterium
CCCGGGCTCAACAGCAGGAAGACGGTCCCCCATCACGTCGCAGCCACGGTCGCGCGCGCTCTCGAAAAGCTCCCCGCCGATCGCTGGCAATCCGCTGCCCAGTTCGCTGATGCCTTGTCCGGTCGCATTCCCGCGACCGAAATGGGAAGTCGAGCGTTACCGGCTGCGTTGGGCGGGTCGAAGATTCCCTGGGCGCTCTCGACTCTTCTTCTGCTCACCCTCCTCTGGGTTGGTATTCCCAAGGGAGACCTTGCGCCGTCGCCGGCGTCAACCGGTCCGATGCGATTCGAGACCGAGCTCGATCCAGGAGTGGAACTCACCTTCACGCCGATCGTGAAACTCAGTCCCGACGGCAAGAACTTGTTCATGACGGCGATAGTCAACCGGCGGGAAGAAGTGCTGCATCGTTCCTTCGACCAGACTCGGATGGAGATAATCCCCGGAGCGGGGCAGGGCGATCAGGGCACGGGAAACAGTCGCCCGTTCGTGTCGCCCGATGGACGCTGGGTCGCCTACGCGAAACAGGGGAAGCTCCGGAAGGTTCCGGTTCAGGGCGGGCCCCCGATCGATCTCGCCGACTGCGACTGGGCTGGAGGAAGCTGGGGCAGGAACGGCAAGCTGGTCTATTCCCCTTCCTATAACACGGGGCTCTGGATCGTGAGCGAAGAGGGCGGCGACGCGCGCATGCTCACCGCTCCCGACACGACCAAGGGCGAGCTGGGGCACTGGTGGCCCCAGATCCTGCCCGACGGCGACCACGTGATCTTCACCGCGTACCGGATACCGACCGATCGGGCCACTGTCGAGGTCCTCTCGATCAAGACCGGCAAGCGAAAGGTCTTGCTGACAGGAGGCGTCTTCGGCTTGTACGTCCCCAGCGGGCACCTGCTCTATGCGGCAGGAGAAGCCATCCGAGCAGTGCCCTTCGATCTAAGTCGTCTGGAGGTGAAGGGCGCCTCGGTCCCGGTGGTCGATAGCGTCGCCATGAATTCCACCGACGGTGGCGCAGCGTTCGACGTATCGGAGAACGGAACCCTGGCCTACCTGCCGGTCAGCTCCTACATCACCGAAAGCGATCTGGTGCTGGTGGATCGCCGAGGCCACGAGGTGCCCGCTCTGCCCAAGAGCGATCGCTACAACCACCCGCGCCTCTCGCCCGATGAAAAACGGATCGCGGTGGATATCCTTTCGCCGAATTCGCCAGGAGACGTCTGGGTGTTCGATGTCGGCGGCTCGGGTGGGACCCGAGTCACGGCGGGAGGCGGAAGAGATTGGGGTGCCGAGTGGACTCCGGATGGGAGGGAACTGATTTACATCAAGGAGAATCCGCTCTTCGAGCTCTGGCGTCGAGCGGCCGATGCGAGTCGGCCGGCTGAACCGGTGGTGCGCGGCCAGCACGACCACTACACCGGCTCCGTCTCGCGCGACGGCAAGCTACTGGCTTTTGTCCTGAGTGTGACTGGCGGGGTGCAACTCTGGACCGTTCCGCTGCAGGGCAAACTGGAGCCAACCCTGTACCTCGCGAACGGCTTCAACCTCGCCCACCCTGCCATCTCTCCCGATGGCCACTGGATGGCGTACGATTCCGACGAGTCGGGCCGAGTTGAGGTCTACGCCCAGTCATTTCCCGATCCGAAGGTGCGTCGCTGGAAGATCTCACCGGCGGAAGGATCGGAGCCGATGTGGACTCGCGAGGGCCGCGAGCTGGTCTACCGGAAGGGTGATTCAGTAATGGCGGTGAGCCTGGACCTGCCAAACGGTCGAGTCGCACAACCGGTAGCGCTCTTTGCCGGACCCTATCCCGATAATCCTGGGTGGACCCGACCGCGAAGCTACGATGTCTCCCGTGATGGCGAGCGTTTCCTCATGACCAAGCTGCCGGCCAATCGTCCTCGACCGCGAATCGCGGTGGTGCTGAACTGGTTCGACGATCTGAGGGCAAAGGTGCCGCGGTAATGCGGGAGACGGGAGACGGGAGACGGGAGAAGGGAAAAGGGAACGGGGAACGGGCCCGGCCGAAGGCCGGAGCGACTTATTAAGGCCGCCGTCATTGCGAGGAGGCCGCGTCACGGCCGACGAAGCAACCTCTCCCGCCTTCCTTAGCAAGGAGCCTCCTTCCTTAGAGTTCGCTTCCTGAGCCCCCGTGTCGGGGATAGCGGGTGAGGTTGCTTCGTCGCCTGCTTCGCAGGCTCCTCGCAATGACGCTGCTCATTACTTAATGGAAGCGGCCTTCGGCCGGATGACCTACCTCCAGGTTGGCGTCCCCCCTTCCCCTCTGGGGAAGGGGGACAGGGGGTTAGGTAGACAGGACGGGGGCCAGGTGGAAAGGCCGACGACGCGACGGCATCGGGATTCCTCGCTCCGCTCGGAATGACAACTTCCGGCTTTTCCCGTTCCCCCGTTCCCCCGTCTCCTTTCTCCCTTCTCCTTGCTTTACTGTCCGCGACGAGGAGGGATGGTGTCCAGATACGCCCGGTACACATACCCCACCCCCTTTCCATCAACAACCACCCGCCACCACTGCTGCTTGAGCGAGTCGACCATTACCGCTTGACCGCGATTCAGGACCAGCACGATACGAGCGCCAGGCATACGGCGACTTCGCACATTGACCCAGTCCTTGGCGTAGCGCTGCACTTGGGGGCTGGCCGCGGTGGATGTAGTCAATGATTCTGCTGCGCTCGTCGCTGGAGCTGGCGTGACTGCCGGGGTGTCAACACGAGGCTTGGGTGCCGCCTTCTTTCGCGATGGAGCCAATGCTACCGGAGGTGTGCTGTCCCGAACCTTGGCCGACGCTGCTACCCGCGGCGGCGCTGAGTCTGTCGGTGCGGTATCGCGCGGGGCCGTGCCCCGTCCGGTGTCGCGAGTATCGATGACCGGTGCCGTGTCCCGAGAAGCCGTAAGGACGGGTGGTGGCGCCAGTCCATCCGAGCTGGAGTGGCGCCTGACCACCACCACCACAAGCATCACAGCGAGCGCGACCAGCAGAAGGCCCCCCAGAAGCGCCCCGCCAAGAGCAAGCATCAGCCGAAGCTGTGGCCTGCCCTCCGGCTCCTCGATCAGGGGTTTGGGGTGCTCCGTGAGGAACTCCTGACCGCAGCGAGGGCACTGGGTCGCGATGCTCAGCGCTCGCTGGTGGCACTTCGGGCACTCGATGTAGGGCATGCCTGAAATATCCGTGGACGGGCCAGAATTGGGAGATGTACCTAACCCCCTGTCCCCCTTCCCCACTGAGGAAGGGGGGACGGCGTCCGAGGGGATCTGCCCTCATCGCGTGGAGGCCGGGATCGGGATTGCCACGGCCCCTTCGCTCGCTGTGCTCGCTCAGGGTGCCTCGCAATGACAGCCCAAGGCCAGAACGCCACGCCCTACACCCTACCACCTACTCCCTACCACCTGTTCTTGACTAGTCAGTCCAAATCTCTTACTTTCCACCCATGCCTCGCCCCCGTGAATTCGACCCCGACCTGGTCCTCGACCGCGCCATGGAGCTCTTCTGGGCCAAAGGCTACGAGGGCACCTCGATCAGTGACCTGGAGGAGCACCTCGGCATGGGACGGCAGAGCATCTATGGGGCCTTCGGGGGCAAGCACGAGCTCTACGTGAAGGCGATGGACCGGTATATGGTCACGGGGTCCTCGGGCAGGAAATGCCTGCTCGACCCCGACGCCGGCGCCGAGGAAATCAGGGAGTATTTCAAGGGGCTCATTGCCACGGTGACCCAGGAGCCACGGCGGTCCTGCATGCTGATCAACGCTGCCATCGAAGGCGATTGCGAACATCCGGCCGTCGCCGGAAAGTGCACCGACAATCAGCAGAACCTCACTCGTGCCTTCCGGCACGCTCTGGATGGGGCCATCGCTAAAGGCCAGCTGGACCGGAAAACCGACACCAACGCCCTGGCCCTGTCCCTGGTCAGCCAGTCGTTCGGCCTCAACGTGATGGCGCGGAACGGAACAACCCCGGCGACACTCTCCAAGGTCGTCGAGAGCGCACTGCAGGTTTTCAAGTAGGGCTCTCTTTTTTGACTAGTTATTGACCGATCGTTCAACCACAAGGAGTACTGCAATGAGCGGACAGAAGATCGAGGGCAGCGTTGCCCTGGTGACCGGCGCCAACCGAGGGATCGGCAAGGCGATCGTGGAAGCGTTGCTGGAGCGGGGAGCGAAGAAGGTCTACGCCGGCGCCCGGAAGGTGGAGGCGCTCAAGGACCTGGTGTCTCGGTACAACGGCCGTCTCGTGCCGCTGGCACTGGATGTGACCGACGCGGCGCAGGTCGGGGAATTGTCCAACAAGGCGAGCGATGTCACGCTCGTAATCAACAATGCCGGCGTCGCGGCCGCGGCGATCGGCTCCCAGATCACCGATCCCGCGATTCTCCCGGCGGCCCATGCTGAGATAAACGTCAACTACTTCGGAACGCTGTATGTCACCCAGGCGCTGGCTCCGGTTCTCGCCAGGAACGGTGGCGGCACCATCGTCAACCTCGGCTCGGTTGCGTCCCTCACCTCCTTCCCGATCCTCGCCTCCTACAGCGCCTCCAAGGCGGCGCTCCACTCTCTCACTCAGGCGACGCGTGCCCACCTCGGCGCCCAGGGCACGCACGTGATCGGAGTGTATCCCGGCCCGGTGGACACCGAGATGGCGACTGACATTCCGCTGGAGAAGGCGTCACCCGAGAGCGTCGCCAACCGGATTCTCGATGGAGTGGAAGCGGGGGTCGAGGAGGTCTATCCCGACCCGATGGCGGTGGATATCGGCCGGCAGTTCGAGTCCAATCCGATCGAGCTGGCGCGGAGGGTGTCGGGCGGGGTGGCGGTCGCGTAGTAGGAAGTGCTGGAAAAGGGATGGGCGTACTGTTAAGAGGGAGGGGGCTGTCATTCCGATGGAGCGAAGCGACGGAGGAATCTCGATGCCTCGCTTTCTAGGCCGGCACCCCCACCCGCCTCACCACCCTCTGAAACCTCGGATCCTCCCGCTGCCAATCCCATTCCGGATCCGCCTGAAGAAACACGCACCACCCCGAGCGCCGAGCGCAGGCCTCCTCTAACAGACCGTATCCCGTGTCGTAGTCCTCCAGTCCGAGATGAATGATCCCCTGGAATATCTCCGGCACATAGCGCTGGCTCGCCATTTCTCGCAGCTCGTTGAGGCGCAACTCGGCCTCGGCGCGATGCCCTAACCTTCCGTGGGCCTCGCCGGCATAGGCCATCAAGACCGGCCGGCGACCGATGGCCTTCGTCGCCTGCTCCTCCACCAGAATGGCTTCCTCGAGTCTTCCCCGAGACAAGGAATTTCGGATCAAGGCGACATAGCCCTGGTAGGAGCCCGGGTTCACTTCGATGTGGGCGCGAAGCACCGCATCGGCTTCATCCAGTCGTCGCGCGAAGTGGAGACAGCGACCGACGCTCACCTGCACCGCGACCGACAGCGGATCGGTCACCTGCACCCGCCGAATCACCTGCATCGCTTCCTCGGCGTGACCCATAGCGCAGAGGTAGAGAGCATACCAGTGCTGGCACGGGCCGCTCGAGCCGAGCGCCATGCCGCGATCGTACTCCCGCTGGGCCAGGTCCCAGTCCCAGTCGTAGAGCGTCGCCACGATGGCTCGGGTGAGGTGCGCGTCCGCCACCGTCTCGTCCAGCTCGACTGCTCTCAGTGCTGCGGCCCTCGCGAGCGGAATCGCCTGCTCCGGCGGCATGGCGCCAAACTCCTCGAAGCCGAGCATGGCGTAGGCGTACCCGAACCAGGCATGGGCCTGGGCGTAGTCGGGATCGAGCGCGAGTGCTTGCTGGAAGAGGTCGAGGGCCTGAGCAAACCCCGGCGGCGTCCCCTGAGCCCATGCGTGCCGCCCTCTCAGATAGAGGTTGTACGCCTCGGGATTCCTGGTCTGCGCCTGGACCAGTTTAGCGGGGGTAGCGACCGTGCGGGTAAGATTGCTCGAGATCGCCCGAGCCAGTTCGTCCTGTACCGCGAACACGTCCGCCAACTTTCGGTCGTAGTTCTGGGACCAGAGGTGATAACCATCCGCCGCATTGATCAACTGGGCAGTGACTCGCACCTGGTCGCCGGCTTTGCGCACGCTGCCTTCGAGCAAGGTCCGCACCCGGAGCTTCTCGCCAATCTCTCTTGCATCGACACTCTTTCCCTTGAAGGCGAACGCCGAGGTCCGTGCGGCGACCCGGAGCGCAGGAACCTGGGCCAGGGCGTTGATGATCTCTTCGGTCATCCCATCGCTGAAGTACTCGGTGTCGGGATCCGAGCTCAGGTTGGCGAACGGGAGGACGGCGATGGAGGCTTCGGGAGCGGCACTGGCCGTTCCCGCGGCCGGTTGGGCCGCGATCGCCTCAGGCTGGAGGGCCGCACTAAACTCGGCGGCGCTGGGGAAGCGGTCGCGTGGCTCGGTCTCCAGTGCTCGGGAGACAGCAGCATCGACTGAGGCAGGGATCGAGCTATCAACGCTTCGCACCGACGGGGCAGGGTCTACCAGCCGGCGCAGCATGACCGATCGAACTGTGAGACCTCCGAAGGGAGGCTTCCCTGCCAAGCTTTCGAAGAGCAGACACCCCAGGCTGTAGATGTCGGTCCGTCCGTCCAGCTCCACGTCGCGCGAGATCTGCTCCGGGCTCATGTAGTCCGGCGTGCCGAGGATGTGGCCACCGGTCGCGTCGGGCACGTCGGCTTCGGCAATCGCGCGGGCGATGCCGAAGTCGGAAACCAGGGCGTGACCGGAGCCCAGGAGCACGTTCTCCGGTTTGATATCCCGATGGATCACCCCGCGGGTGTGTGCGTAGTCGAGCGCATCGGCCACCTCGCGGGCCACCTTCAACGCCTCCTCGAGCGGCAGTCGCTTCTCCCGATTCAGTCTGGCGCGAAGTGATTCGCCTTCGATATAGGCCATGACGTAGTAGAGCTGACCGTCATTGCTGCCTGAGTCGTAGACCGGCACGATGTGAGGATGGGTGAGACTTGCGGAGAGTTTGATCTCGTGGAGGAACCGCTCAGTCTGTAGCGAGTGGCACAACTCGGGCTGCAGCACCTTGATCGCGACTGGCCGCTCGTGCTTCTGATCCCGGGCGAGATACACGACCGCCATGCCGCCGCGACCGAGCTCGCGCTCGATCAGGTAGCGGTTTTCGAAGGTGGTTCCGAGCTGGATGTCTGCGCGGCTCGGCCCCTCGGCGGCTTGTTTCACCTGACCCCCTGTCCCCCTTCCCTGATGGAGGGGGAACGCGTCGGAAGATTCGGATGATAGCGCGTTTCCTCCAAGCTGCGTAACACATTTCTTGTCTCCCGTCCCGCTCAACATGAATACTCTTCCGACGGGACTCGTGCTCTCGAACGCCGTTCTCCCTTCCCAACAGGGGAAGGGGGACAGGGGTTAGGTGGCCCCATCCTTGCGGGTCGCACCCCCAGCCTCCAGCTTGAGCACCGGCCTTCCAACTTCTTCTGTGACAATCACATGGCGCCCGTGAGCTTCAACCCAGCACTGGTCATCGCCTTCGGACTCGGAGTCGGGGTCCTCGTGGGGATGACCGGGATCGGCGGCGGGGCGCTGATGACGCCACTGCTGGTGTTGTTCGTCGGCACCCCGCCCGCGACCGCCGTCGGCACCGACCTGGTCTATGGAGCGGTGACCAAGACCGTCGGCGGCTACAAGCACATGAAGCAGAAGACGGTGCACTACGCCCTCTCGTGGTGGATGGCGGTGGGATCGGTGCCGGCTGCGATCGGCGGGGTGTATTTCGTTGGCTACCTCCGGAAGGAATTGGGCGGCCCCAAGTTCGATCACACCATGCTGCTCTTGCTGGCCGGAGCGATCGCCTTCACCGGCGCACTCACGCTCATTCGTGCGATCTTCCTCAAGCAGCTCATCGCGCGCGAGCGCGATCATGTCGAGATGGAAGCGCGACACAAGATCGCCGCGGTGCTGCTGGGTCTCTCGGTGGGCTTCGTGCTGGGCATTACTTCGGCAGGGAGCGGATCGCTCATCGCACTGGGCCTGATCATGATTTTCCGGCTGAGCCCCTACAAGGTCGTAGGCACCGACATC
>DATBGE010000057.1:0-4303 GCA_036558125.1 Gemmatimonadales bacterium
GGCCTCCCGAGTACCAGGGATGGCCGGTGCCGGAAGCGCTCCTCTCCGGCAATCACGCCCTCATTGCGGCGTGGCGGCAGGCGGAGGCGGAGCGGCTGACGGCCGAGCGACGGCCGGATGTGTGGCGGCAACATCAGGCGAAACATTCGTAGGGGCGGAGCTGCCCCGGATTGCGAGGAACTATGGAACGCATGGCGACAGTAGCCCGCGAAGGGTTGCGGACCGACATCCCGAATTTTGCTCCCGGCGATACCATTCGGGTCATGGTGCGCGTTCGCGAGGGCGACAAGGAGCGCCTCCAGGCGTTCGAGGGCCTCTGCATGGGCAAGCGGGGCGGCGGTGTCAACGAGACTTTCCGGGTGCGGAAGGTATCGGCGGGCGTAGGCGTCGAGCGCGTCTTCCCGATGCACAGCCCGACCCTCGCCTCGGTCGAAGTCGTCCGCAAAGGACGGGTTCGTCGCGCCAAGCTCTATTACCTCCGCAAGGTGAGCGGCAAGGCTGCTCGGATCAAGGAAAAGAAAGACAGCTGAGCCATGGCGGCGGCGCAGCCCCGGCCCAGCCTCAAACGTGAGGAGGCGGCCTGGTCTCGCCGCCGTCTCCTCATCGGTGTCGATGAAGTCGGCCGTGGTCCCCTCGCCGGTCCGGTGGTGGCCGCGGCCGTTGTCTTTCCTGCCTGGGTAGTCCCGGTGCCGGGGGTTCGCGACAGCAAAACGCTGAGCGACAACCAGCGCGCCGAGCTCCTCCCTACCATCAAGTCCTCCGCCCTCATCATCACCGTCGCCGCCGCGTCGGTGCGCGAGGTAGACCGCTACAACATCCGGGTCGCTACCGCGCTCGCCATGCGGCGCGCCGTGGCTCGGACCTGCGCCGCGAAAATCTTTCGCGATGGGGTCCGCCGCTCCGGCGCTACCTCCTACCAGGTGCTGATCGACGGGCTGGCCATGCACGAATGCGGCTTCAAGCACGAAGGCCTGGTTGATGGTGACGCGCTCTGCTACTCGATCGCGGCCGCCGGCATCGTTGCCAAGCAGGTGCGCGACGAGCTCATGCACCGGCTGGCCCTTCGCTATCCCGGCTACGGCTGGGAACACAACGTGGGCTACGGCACCGCCGAGCACTGCGATGCGATCGACTTGCTGGGACCCACTCGGCATCATCGTAAGACCTTCGGTCCGGTCGCCCAGATCTCCCTCTTCTAAGGGATCCTCTGGCCGCCCGGCGGCCGCCTCGGTTCGGCGCGAGGCCGTTCGGGGAACCAGTCCGCCGCCAGGTCCAGCCACCCGGGATTGACCGAGGCGATCAGCGAGAGTTTCTGTTCCCGGGAGCAGGCTTTCAGCTGTTTCTCCCGCGCGATGGCCGATCCGATGTCTCGCGCCGGTTCGCAATAGACCAGGCGGGTGATCTGATTGTGAGTCGTGAAGCCCAGGCCGTGCGGGTGCCGGTGCTGCCACACGCGACGGTGGAGATCGGTGGTCACGCCGGAATAGAGCCGTCGCGAAGGACTCGCCATGATGTATACCCACGCTTGCGGTGCCCGCATCGGAGTACCATAGCTCTCCCTTTCACCGCCTCCTCAACCGCCGTGCTTATCAAATCCATGCGATTGCTCATCGGTTTCGCACTGCTCCTCGCGTCGCGCCTGGTTGCCCAGACCAACGCGGAGCGGATGCTCAACGACCGCTACAGCCGCTCCCACGACTACGACCTGGTGCACCAGCGGATCGAGCTGCGGGGATTCGACTGGGACAGCTCGAGCTTCGACGGAGTGGTCACCACGACGATCAGGTCGCTCAGGGCGGGACTCGACTCGGTGGTGCTCGATGCGGGGGAGCTGCTGGAATTCGGGGCGGTCGAGGCGGTCAACAAGGGCGGACGGGTGACGGGAAAGCTACGCAACTCTCGGCTGCGCGACACGCTGGTCGTCTATCTCCCCAAACCCGCCGCCTTCGGCGACACGCTGCGCTTCAGGCTGGCCTATCATGGGCGCGTCGAAGACGGTCGAGGCCTCACCTTCATCGATGCCGACAGCGAGCCACCGCGCCGGCCGCAGCAGCTCTGGAGCCAGGGGGAGGACGACAACAATCACCTCTGGTTCCCGACCTACGACTTCCCCAACGACAAGATGACCTGGGAAGTCTGGGCCACGGTGCCCAAGGGCTTCACCGCGGTCTCCAACGGCAAACTCGCTCTCGATCGACCGAATGCGGACGGGACTCGCACGATGCGCTGGAGTCAGGAACGTCCGTCGGCGACGTATCTGGTCTCGCTGATCGTTTCGCCGCTCGTGAAGGTGGCCGACACGTGGCGAACAATTCCGGTGGACTACTACGTCTACCGGGCCGACAGCGCCCTCGCGCGGCCGTTATTCCGGTTGACGCCGGACATGATCGAGACCTACTCGAAGCTGACCGGCGTTCCGTATCCCTGGAACAAGTACGCCCAGACCACGGTGGCCGATTTCTTCGGCGGGATGGAAAACGTCAGCGCCACGACGCTGGTGGACTGGATGCCCGATCGCACCGCCTACGCCGACCGGCCGTGGTATTGGTACGAGTTGATCGCCCACGAGCTGGCCCATCAGTGGTTCGGCGACTACGTGACCACCGCCAACTGGGCCAACATGTGGCTCAATGAAGGCTTCGCCACCTTCATGCCCGGTCAGTACTGGCGTGCCAGGCAGGGTGATCACGCCGGCGAGGACTATTACCTGGGGCAGTACCAAGAGGCCCTCGACATCGACAAGCAGCGGCGGATGCCGCTCGCCTCCCTCGGCTCCAACAACATCTACCCCAAGGGCGCGATGGTGCTGGAGATGCTGCGCCAGTATCTGGGAGACGACCGCTTCTGGGCCGGGATCAACCGCTATCTGACGAGCCACGCCTATGGTGTGGCGGTCACCGACGATCTGCGGCAGGCGTTCCTCGAGGCGACCGGAGAGAATCTCGATTGGTTCTGGAGCGAGTGGATGTACCAGGCCGGTCTGCCCGAATTCACGGTCACCGCGAAGTGGGATTCTTCCAGTGCCGTGCTGCTCACCGTCGAGCAGACCCAGGTAGACACGGCGACCGCCGACAGCACCGGTCTTCGTTACACCGTTCCAGCGGCATTCAGGATGCCGGTCGAAGTGCGGGTGCGAACCGCGTCGGGAGAAGTCCGGCAGCGAACCTGGCTCGAGCAGCGCAGCCAGGCCATTCGGGTAGACGGAATTTCCTCGGCGCCCCAGATGGTGGTGTTCGATGTGGGCAACACGATTTACAAGACGCTCAAGTTCGAGCAGCCGAGTGCCTGGCTCGCGGAGCAGCTCGCTCGAGACGAGAACCTCTGGAATCGCTGGTGGGCAATCGGAGAATTGGCTTCACGTACGACCGACTCGACCGCCGCCCGAGCGCTGGCCGACGCGGCGACATCGTCCGACTACTTCCTCACCCGGGCTCAGGCATCGACTGCCTTGGGCAAGATGCCGGGCGACATCGCGATACCGGCCCTCGTCACCGCGGCGAACGACACCTCCGCCCAGGTCCGCCAGGCCGCCATCACCTCACTCGGCGTTCAGGGTGGTTCGCAGGCGAGAGACATCGCGGCCGCCGCATTCGAGAAGGACACCAGCTACCAGGTGCGGGCCGCGGCGCTCAGCGTCCTCACGAGACTGGATCCCGCCAACGCGGCTGGCTTCATTCGCCGAGGACTCGCGAGTACCTCGTACCAGAACTCGATCCAGGACGCGGCCTTGGCCGCGGTGGCGCAGCTCAACGACACCTCGTTCGTGGATCAGGTGAACGCGCTGGTGGGCCAGCAGGACACGCCGGCGCTGGCGCTCGCCGCCTTGGCCGTCCGCGGCAACCAGCGCGCGATGCAGCTACTGACCGGTCACCTCGGAGATGAACGAGGCGTGGTGCGGGCGAGAACCCTGCAAGCCATCGAGTACGTGTTCCCCAAGGACGTGGCGCTGACTCAGTTACGTCAGGCGAGAGGGAACTTGTCGCCGGAAGCGGGAGAGGAGGTGGACTCGCTGATTACGAAGTTGTCGGGCAAATGACGCTATTTCAGGCGACCGAGTGCCTTTTTCATCACCGCCTTGATCGGCTCGGTGGGGTCGCCGCTCCGCTGGAGCTCGATGGAGACGAGCGCGGTTCCCTTGATGACGTGCAGCTCGGCATGCTTTTCATTATACCAGCAGGCCATATCCCCCAGACCAGTGAGCCCCTTCGCGTCCTGCTGATCGCACATCGCTTTGTACATCGGGACCGCGCTCGCGGGGAGGCGCGTCAGGTCCAGATTGATCGAATGAGTCCCGGACCCGGTG
>DATBGE010000058.1:0-9494 GCA_036558125.1 Gemmatimonadales bacterium
CCGCCGGGCAGGGTCACGCGCCAGAGCGTGCTGTCTTCGCGGGTGACGCCGGCTTGGAGATCGTTGGCCGAACCCTCGACGCGCACCGAGTCGAGATATCTCCAATACTGCGCGTCGTACTCGGGATGCACCTTCATCGCGAGCCGCAGCGTGTTCGGCGCGTGGTCAAGCCGGATGGCGACCTCGACGACATCGAGATGACCCGGATCGATCCGCAGCGAATACGCGATCGTGGGCTGGGGCGAGAAGGCCAGCCCGGCCACGAGCCGCACGGCGCTGAGGGCAAGCCATGGTCGAGTAGCGTTCATGCGGAATTCCTGAAGGAGATGTGGGGACGGTGAACCGCGCCACATCAGGGAGATGCCACTGAGCGGCCGAAGGTTTAACTGGTGTCAGCCAACTGTCAGGTCGAAGCTCTATCCATCATCACGGCGGTTCCAGGTCCCCTGGCGGATCCTCAGGAATTCTCAATCAGGAGAACGCGACATGCTTCAGAGCAATGCCATCATGATCATCCTGGCGCTGGGAGTGGTCAGCAGCGCATCGAGCCAGGAGAAGAAGATCCAGCGGGCAGATCTACCGGCAGCGGTAGAACAGACGTTAAAAGCCCAGAGTGCGGGAGCAACCGTCCAGGGCCTCTCGATGGAAACGGAGAAGGGTCACACCTACTACGAGGCGGAAATGACCGTTGCCGGTCACGGCAGGGATGTACTGATTGACGAGACAGGCGCCGTTGTCGAGGTGGAAGAGGAGGTCATGTTCGATAGCCTGCCAACCGCCGCACAGGAGGGACTCAAGGCAAAGGCCGGCAAAGGAAAGATCGGCAAGATCGAATCAGTGACCAAGGGCGGCAAGCTGGTCGCGTATGAGGCCCATGTGGTCACGAATGGCAAGAAGTCCGAAGTACAGGTTGGGCCCGATGGGAAGCCGCTGGACGCCGAGGAGTAGCCGAGTAGAGGACCCTTCGCTGGGTCCCGATCGGTTTATCGGAAGTGCATGTGATCGCCACGATCAGCCGTTCCGCTCACTCCTCCTGTCGATCTTTCGCGCGATCCCCAGGCGTCTGCCGAACTCGTAATACACGAAATGGGTAATCTTGCCGCGGCGGTCTCGGTAAAAACGACCTTCCCCATCGTAGCGGCTGGTCAGAAGCGAGTCCTCGGCCACAGACGTAAGAACGTGGCGCTGATCGCCGGCCCGGCTGATGAGCGATTGCCCCTCTCGACTGATCGAGACGACGTGGTCGGGACGACGGTCGAAACGGTAGTCGCCGACATATTCATCGAAGAGGCCGAGTCGCACCTGCTGGACGAACGAGGGCGAAGGGGTAAGGCGCAGAATGTCCCGTCGCACCGAGGGGGGCAACCGGCGCCGAATCCGCAGTCGAGCGGAGTGCAGGCGTTTACCCACGGTTCCCGGCTTGAGCCGTAGCAGGCGGCCGATTTGCGGCTGACTGTATCCGAGGAAGTAGAACAACACCGTGACATCCTGCTCGCTCGCCGGTAGCGTGGCCAGCGCGGCGGTGAGCAACGACTCGTAGTCGAGTCGTCGGCTGTCAGCCTCGATCGCATCTGGCAACGCGATCTCACCCGCCCGGGTCCGTCGCCGCAGCGAGCGCAGGCACCGGGTCATGGCGATCTTCCGCAACCAGGCCGGAAACAGTGAGGCATCGCGCAGCTGGCCCAGCCGGAGCCAGGCCGTCAGGAAGGCATCCTGTGCCGCATCACGGGCGTCCTCCACCTCGCGCAGCGACGCCAGGGCAACACCAAACACGATGTGCTGCGTTTGCTCCACCAGTTGGGCGAACGCGGCGTGTCGCTCGTGCAGGGGCAGAGCGGGATCTCGCGCCTTCTCGACCAGTTGAGCGGTGGGCACCGCGACCTTCACCCTCACCGGGCGGCCTCCGTCGAGCGATGCAACAGGAAAGACTTGCGTCGTCCAACCGCTACGGCCGTTGCGAGAACCAGTGGTAGGATCTCGCTCGTGACCTGCTCCGGATGACCCCACCAGACGTGAGTCCCCATCGCACCAATCATGACAACGATGATGATTGTCGCACCCACCAACGCGGTTCGCTTCCACAAGAGCAATGCCGCCGCCGCGGTTTCGACAACACCGACGCAGACCCGGAACCACACCGGGTAATGCCACAGGTTGAATGCCTGCGCCCAGCCGCTCGTGTTGGAGAACTTGGCAATTCCCTGCCTGGCGAACACCCACACGAGGAACAGGGCGAATATCCACAACACCACTTCGAGCAGGATCTGACGGCGGTTCCACATAGGCTCCCCCCAGGATGTTCTCCTAAGGAAGAGCCGCTGAGTGCCAAAACCTTTACCACCCTTCCCCCGCTTGACGCCTTCCCTCTCCTTCCCCATATTGCCGGAGGCAACCGAACAAAACCCGAAACTGGTAGGCTCTCGTGTCTCCCTCTACCCCTCCTCCCCCCACCAGGACCCCACTTCGGACCAGCACTTTAACCTACTACAGGATAATAGTTTGCCCCGAATGCTCCGGCCCCGTTATCCGCAACTCCGGCTGCATCACCTGCGCGCAGTGTGGGTGGGGGAGATGCGGGTAGGGAAGAGGGCGGGATGGCGGTAAGGCGGGAGGGCGGGAGGGGCGGACGAGACGGACCGGCGGAAAGCAAATCGATCACGGCAATAACATCGCTTCAGCGACAGGTAGCCGAGTCGCGGCTTCAGCCGCGGACGGGCGGATGGCGGAACGGCGGAATAGCGGCATGCTTGTCCCGAGCGCAGCGAGGCAGCGGAATGGCGGGCCGAAGGTCAGCAGTCAGCGAAGCGGGTCTCCGCCCTACCGCTCCTTCGCTCCGCTCAGGACAGGCTCCACCGCCCAACAGCGACGTAAGACTCACGACCCAAGGCCCACGACTTACGACTCACGACCACCGACGATGTCCCCACTGACCAGGATCAGCCGACGCCTGATGAAACTGCGACGAGCCGAGGCTCACGACCCAGGACTCGAGACCATCGACTACCGACCATCGACCATCGACCACGAACCCACCATGCCCGACCTCGTAACCACCAACATCACCGGCCAACTGGTGGCGGTGCTACGCGAAGCCATCGAAGGACCGCAGCACAGCTGGACTTACTTCACCGACAACCAGCCGGGAACCGGGCTCTTCGGTACCATCGGCCCGCTGAGCCCAGCCGACGTCTCGCGACCTCAAGGAAAAAGTGGAACCACCATCGCGGGCCACGTGCATCATCTCGCCTTCAGTCTCCACGCCTCCGCGGCCTGGATCCGGGGCGAGCGGCGGCGGTGGAACTGGGACGAGAGCTGGCAGGTCCGCACTGTCGGCAGCAACGAATGGGCTGAGCTGCGCAACCGGCTGCGCCAGGCCTACGGCGAGCTGACCCAGGCCATCGAACAACACGCCCTCGAGAGCGAGGAAGCGATGGGCGGTGCCATCGGTGCGGTGGCCCACGCGGCGTATCACCTGGCGGTGGTGAGGCAGAAGGCGGGGGCGGGCTGAGGGAATGGCGGAATGGCGGAATGGCGGAATGGCGGAATGGCGGAATGGCGGAATGGCGGAATGGCGGACCGAAAATCAGCGGAGTCTGACGTGCAGAACAAGACGGGATGGAGGAGAAGGGAGAAGGGAGAACGGCTCCAGCTGGAGTTTCCGTCCGCCGGTCCGCCGGTCCGCCGGTCCGCCCTCCCCGTCCTCGACACCAGAGCCGGCCGCGGAAGCACCTTCCACCAGGTGCCGGTCAAGACCGTTCTCAATTCCCCGGCTACGACCGGCATGGGATTCTGGTCGCTCAATCCCTACGTCGGATGCGAGTTCGGGTGCAGCTACTGCTATGCGAGGGAGACCCACCGTTGGGTTTCGGAGAGAACTGAAGGGAAGGTGTCAGGTGTCAGGGATCAGGTGTCAGGGGATGGAAATCAGGTGTCAGGTGTTAGGGATCAGGTGTCAGGGGATAAGGATCAGTCTGAAGAAAACGGCCCTGACACCTGGCACCTGACACCTGACACCTTGTCCCCCGCCGAAGCATTCGAGCACCGCATTTACGTCAAAACCGACGCCGCCGACGTGCTGCGACGGACACTGGATCCCGTGAAGCTGGCGGGAGCTTCCCTGGTGATCGGCACCGCCACCGATCCTTACCAGCCCGCCGAGCGGAAGTTCAAGCTCACCCGGAGCATTCTCGAGGCATTGCTGGGCTGGCGGGGGCTCTCGCTGGGCCTCATCACCAAGTCGCCGCTGGTCACCCGGGATCTCGATGTGCTGCAGCGGCTGAGCGAGCGGCACGAGGTGAGCGTCAACATCTCCCTCGCGTCGCTCAAGGCGCCGCTGCTGCGCCGGCTGGAGCGCCGCTCTCCGGCGCCACACGCCCGGATTCGTGCCCTCAAGACCCTGATCGATGGCGGCATCCACACCGGGCTGCTCATCGCTCCGATCCTGCCCGGCATCACCGACGACCGGGCCGGGCTGGCGACCCTCATGCGCGCGGCCAAGGCCGTGGGCGCCAAGTACGCAGTGGGCCAGCCGCTCCGCCTGGGTCCGGCCATCGTGCCGCAGTTCATGCCGGTGCTGGAGCAGGAGTTTCCCGAGCTGGTGGAGCGCTACCACAAACACTACGGCCACGGGAACTACGTGAGCGCCGAGTACCAGAAAGCTCTCATGCACCGGCTGCACCAGCTGCAGGAGGAGTTCGGTTTTCCGGTCGCAGAAAGTCGGAGACGCAGAGAGCAGTTGGAAGGGAGACAGCCGCGGTGGATGAAAGCTGAATGGCAGGCAACTCTACTCTAGTACCGAGTACTTAGTACCTAGTACCTAGTACTGCGTTGTGGGCAATCGCCGCCCATGCTCGGTACGCGCTACTAGGTACTAAGTACTCGGTACTCGGTACTTATTAATGAATCGTTCGGTTCTATTCATCGATCCTCCAGCTTTCTGTACGGCTGTAGAAGGCCTGGTGGCCCCCGCACTCCGGGAGCGGCCCGTTGCGGTAGCGGCGCCGGGGGCCGATCGCGCCACCATCCTGGCGCTCTCCGCCGAGGCGAAGGCGGCGGGGATAGCGCGCGGGATGCCGGTCGCAAAAGCGAAGAAGCTCTGTCCCGATCTCATCCTGCGAGCGCCCAACCCTCGGCTTTACGCCCGGGCTTCGCGCGCGCTGTTCGAGATCCTGCGCCGCTATGCCCCGGTGATCGAGCCCAAGGGATACGGCCACGCCTATCTCGACATGACCGGCACCAGCAGACTGTTCGGTCCGGCGGTCGATGTGGCGCGGAGGATCCAGCGGGAATCGAATCAGAGCATCGGGCTGGAGCTCGCAGTCGGCGCCGCAGCGAACAAGCTGGTGAGTCGTACCGCTTCCGAGGTAGTTAAGGGATTCGCGGTCGAACCGTCGAACCGTCGAACCGTCGAATCACCATTTCTCGACGTGTTGGCTGGTCTCGAAGCCCCTTTCCTCGCCCCCCATCCCACCGGGCTGCTTCCCGATCTCTCCCAGGAGATGCGGGAACGGCTCGACGATTACCAGCTCGAGCTGATCGGTGAAGTAGCAGCACTGGAGCAGCAGCAGCTCTACTCGGTGTTCGGCACGCCTGGTCGAGTGCTGCACCAGCACGCCCGCGGCATCGATCCTCGCCCGGTCATGCCTCCCGAAGTGAAGGCGGAGTTTCGCGCCGCTCACACCCTCGCCAGCGATACCAATGACCTGGGCCTGATTCACCCGCTGCTCCGCCACCTAACCGAGCGCCTGGGGCAAAGGCTCAGACAACGCCAACTGGTAAGCCGCCGGCTTACTCTGCAGCTGGCCTATACCGATTACGCCACCGCCAAGCGGAGCATATCGCTCCCGCTCGCAGCACTCGACGTGGAGCTGTGGGATGCGGCGCGGCGAGCGTTCGCCCTGGCGAATACCCGGACCGTCGCGATTCGTGCGTTGGGGATCAGCGTAGACCGGCTGCTTGAGGCCGACCTGCAACTGGAGCTGTGGGAGGGAGACGGGAGAAGGGAAACGGGAGACGGGAAAAACGCCGAGCTGCCGAGCCGCCGAGCCGCCGAGCCGCTTCAGCACGCCATCGACAAGATCAGAACCCGCTACGGCAACCGAGGCATCGGGATGGCCCCGATGCTCCGTCGATGAAGACCGCCCCGCTAGCCGTCCCGCTGGAGATCGTAGCGGCCCTGGCTGGCATCGTGCTTCACCGACGGCACGGTTGGCGCCGTCACCCTCAGCAGGTCCGGTATGTCCTCATCCAACTGGGCGGCGGCCATGCGGGGCATTCCCGTGACGAGTGCAGCGACCACAATCAATTCATAAGCGCGCGACATAGTGACACTCGATGCTGTCTCACCGGAAATGATTCCGGTTTGTCGCGAAGGGTCGCAAACGGTGAGCCATGGAACGGGAGACGGCCATCACCGGTTGAAATGACGGGCGAGGCTTTACCCGTAACCAGGGCGACAGGGATTGGGCCAAACTGCGCCGGCCAGAGTTGCCGAGCAGACATGGTGTCATCCTCAGGGGAAGGGGGATGTCGGATTTTGGGAGTGTCCTGCGATCTACTAGATGAGGGCCGAAGGTTGGCAGCCTCGAACCCCGTTATCTCACTACAAGGAGCACACCATGTCGAAGAAGAGCCGGGATTTGAAGGTCACCGACCTTTCGTCCCATTCGAAGAAGAGCCTCCCCGTCCGGAACGCCAACCTGGTTCGCGGTGGCAGATCAACCTCGGGCAGGAAGAAATACATGGAGATCGTGATGAAGGAAGTGGTCATCCGCTGAAACTGCAGTCAGGAGTAAGGAGTAACTCCTCACTCCTTACTCCTTACTCCTCACTTTTGACTCCAGAAAAGCACGACCTTCCCGAAGGTCTCATTCGCTTCCATGTCTCGGTGGGCGTCGGCCATGGCGGACATGGGATAGGAGGCGCCGACGACCGGGCGAAGCCTCGGCGGCGAGCTTGTCCCGAGCGGCGGCGAGGGAGCGAACAGCGGCAGAACACGCTCGGTGAACTCCCGCACCAGCGGCACCCGCTCGGCGAGCGGTCGGACCCGCATCAGAGTGCCGATCACCTCGAGTCGCTTGCGCAGGATGGGGTCGATATTCGTCTGCACCTCGCCCCCTTGCAGGAAACCGAGTATCACGAGGCGGCCCCTCGGAGCAAGCACGGCGAGATTGTCGGCGAAGGCCGGGCCACCCAAGACGTCGAGAATGACGTGCACCGGCTCGGTGAGCGCCTCGCGAAAGGAACCCACACTGGTATCGATGCCGCGATCCAACCCGTACTCGCGGGCCCGGGCGAGCTTCGCCGCGCTACGGGACGTGCCGATTGTGACGGCGCCCAGTTGCTTCGCGATCTGGGTGGCCGCGGTGCCGACGCCGCTCGCGACCGCGTGAATCAACACCCGGTCTCCGGCGCCGAGCCGGCCGCGGGTCACCAGCGCGTCCCAGGCCGTGAGGAATGCTTCGGGAATCGCCGCCGCGTCGGTGAAGGACATTCCCTCTGGCATCGGAATCGTCTCGTCCTGGTGCACCACGACGAATTCGGCGTGAGCGCCTCCGCCGACAAGGCCCATCACCCGATCACCAACGCGCCAGCGCGAGCTGCCCTCACCCAGTTTTTCGACCTCGCCCGCGTACTCCATGCCGGGGATATCGGCCGGCCACCCCGGAGGAGCCGGATAGCGCCCCCTCCGCTGACCCAGGTCGGCACGGTTGAGCCCGACGGCGTGCACTCGCACGCGTATCTGGCCCGGCTCGGGCTCGGGAGTTGGAACTTCCCGAAGCTGGATGACGGAGGGGTCGCCGGCGGCGGTGTAGGTGATGGCTTTCATCCTCGTATAAAGTGGTGCCGTAAGCCTGAAGCCGTAAGCCATAAGCGATTACACACCTGGGTACCGCTTAAGGCTTAGGGCTTACGGCCTACGGCTCTTATCGCACACAATGTTCACTCAGCTCCATGTGCACAGCTATTTCTCCTTCGAGAGCGGTGTCTCGAGCCCCGAGGCCCTCCTCGATGCCGCGGCACAACGCGGGTTCACAGCTCTTGCCTGCACCGACACGAACGGCGTCTATGGCGCGGTCGAGTTCCAGCAGGCAGCTCTGGCCCGGGGCATCCGGCCCATCCTGGGCGCCCATCTCGTCTTCGGCGATGAGGAAGCGGTGGTTCTGGCGACAGACGAAAAAGCCTGGGCGGCGTTGTGTCGGGCGGCGAGTGCCATTCACTGGGCGGATCAGCAAGTCGGACGAGGCGGGCCGGGCGGTCGAGGCGGTCAGAACAGCAGTTCGTCCGTCCCGTCCGCCTTGTCCGCCCTGATCGCCACTGACCGAAACGGCCTGATCATCTTGTCGGCCAACATCCCCTTTCTCGAGCGTGTTGTCTCGCTGAGCGGTCCCACCGACATCTACGCCGAGCTCCGCCCCGGTAAAGACCGCCATGCCGTTGGAGCCGCCGCTCGACGACTCGGCATTCGAGCCGCGGTGAGCAACGCCGTCAGGTTCGCCAACCCGGAGGACTTTCAGCGGCATCGGCTGCGGGTCGCGATCCATAAGAATGGAAGAATGGAGGAATGGCGGAATGATCATTCCTCCATTGCTCCTCCCGGCTCCTGGCTCCGCCCCGACCTCCCGCGCTTCTTCCCCGATTGCCCTGAGGCCCTGAGCGCGAGCGAGGAAATCGCCGAACGGTGCGAGTACCAGCTGCCGCTGGGCCGGCGAGTCGTGGCACCCCGTTTCGCCGAGGTGGACGATGCGTTCCAGCAGTTGCGCTCGAGGGCATACCAAGGTGCAGAGCGGCGGTACGGCACTATCGCACCGGTAACGCGGAACCGGCTGGAACACGAGTTGGCGATCATCGGCCAGAAGAAGTTCGCCGACTATTTCCTGGTGGTGCACGACATCGTGCAGAACGGCCCCACCCACTGCGGCCGCGGCTCCGTCGCCAATTCGATCGTGAGCTACGCCTTGGGCATCACTCACGTGGATCCCTTGGGCGCCGGCCTCCTGTTCGAGCGATTTCTCAATCCGGAACGGAAGGACCCGCCCGACATCGATCTCGATTTCCCGTGGGACGAGCGGGATAACGTTCTCGCCTATGTCTTCCAGAAGTATCCCAACCTGCGGTCGGCGATGGTGGCCAACCACAACTGCTTCCGGTTGCGCGGCGCCTTGCGCGAGGTGGCCAAGGTTCATGGACGGCCGCCGGGAGAGATCCGGGAGATCACCCGCCGCTTCCCCTGGTTCAGCGACGACGACTCGCTGGAAGAGGTGATCGCCAACCATCCCAACTTCCAGGGACTCGAACTTCCCGCTATCTGGTGCGATCTGGCAAAACTGGCCCAGCCTCTGGTGGGCACTCCTCGCCATCTCTCGCTGCATCCCGGCGGTGTCGTGATCGTCCCCACGACGCTCACCGACTACGTACCGGTGGAGCGCGCGGCCAAGCAGCTCGAGGGCTATCCCGGTCTCACCGTCCCGGTGATCCAGTTCGAGAAGGACGGC
>DATBGE010000059.1:0-4003 GCA_036558125.1 Gemmatimonadales bacterium
TCGCTCGGCGCCGATCACCGCCGCGAGCTCCGGTCGGAGCACCTTGACCGCGACTTTGCGCTCGTGCTTCAGGTCCTGGGCGAGATAGACCGTGGCCATGCCGCCCTGGCCCAGCTCCCGCTCGATGCGGTAGCGGTCGGCCAGCGCGGCCCTGAGACGTTCAAGACTCATGGCGCGACCTCGGAAGCCGGTTGCGTGAACAGGGTGGCGAGCGTCACGATCGCGGTCATGGGGTCCCAGACGGGCGCTGCACAGGAGGCCAGCCGAGGCGCTGCGCGAGAGCCTGCAGCCTCGGGTTCGCTCGCAGCTTCGGGCCGACCAGGACGTAGGGAAACAACGCCGTCCCCGGGCTGTGACCGGCGGCGACCGACGATTCGAGCATGGTCAAGGTTGCGTCGTCCCCACGGAGCCAGCGGAAGAACGGGATCGCGAGGTTCGGATCGGCCCCGCGGCCGAGCTCGTCCACCGTGGCCGCACGAGTTGCAGGATCGGTGAGGCCGCGTTCCAGCCGGGCCGCGCGTCCGGAATCTGCGGCGCGCCCGCCGAACGACTTGCGCAGCGCGGTGATCGCCTCGGTCATCCGACCCAGGGCCAGCTCGTGCCCCACGCGGGCCGCCCACGCATAGTAGGCCTCCGGCGACTGGGCGAGCCCCTGGTCATACAGCGGCGTCGCTTCGGCAAACCGATCCGCGCCATCATAGGCGGCGGCGAGCGAGAGGGTGATCACATGAGAGAGCGGGTCGAGCCGATGGGCGGTCTCCATCTCACGAATGGCCTCATCCCACCGATCGCTGACCATCAGGTGGTAGCTGTACCACTGGTGCCCGGTGGCATACGCTGGAGTGAGTGCGATCCCCTGCTCGAAGGCGTCGGTCGCCTCGTCCCATCGATTGCGATATTCCAGGATTTCACCCAGCGATGCCAGTGCCTCACCCAATCTCGGTGCCAGCACGAGCGCCCGGCGCGCCGACTGTTCGGCCAGCGTCAGGATCGAGTCGGGATTGATCCCCGGGACGTCGTACTCCTGCGGAATGGACAGCACATAGGTGTCGGCCAATCCCGCCCACGCCAGCGCGTAGGACGAATCCAGCGCGAGGGCCTTCTTGAATGCCACGGCCGCGTCGATCATCCCCTCGGTGGTGCGCCGGTTCCAGTGATAGCGACCCAGAAGGTAGGCATCGTACGCATCGGCGTTCCTGGTTCCGCCGCGGGTGCTGATGGAATCGGTGGTGGCCACCAGCCTGAGTTGGAGGGCGCTGACCACCGCCCTGGCCACTTCATCCTGCACCGCGAATATATCGGCCGTGCCGCGGTCGAAGCTCTGCGACCAGAGGTGCAGGCCATCCACCGTCTTGATCAGCTGCGCCGTCACTCGCAGGCGGTCGCCCGCGCGCTGAACGCTGCCCTCGAGCACCGAGGCTACACCGAGTTGCCGGCCGATCTCCCGCACGTCCTCGCTTTTGTCGCGAAAGGCAAACGCGGAGGTACGCGCGGCGACGCTCAACCCGGGCACGTTGGCCAGCGCGTTGCTCAGCGTCTCGGAGATGCCGTCGCCAAGATGAGTGTCGGCCCGATCGGCGCTCAGGTCCACGAATGGGAGCACGGCAACCGAGGATCCACCACCCGCGGCGCTGCCGCCACCTCGGCGCAGATAGAAGAAGCTGCCGATGAGCATCAGGAGTGCGAGCGCGGCGATCGTGATCCAGAGAGGATTGCTCGAGCGCCGGGGGGACGATGCACCTCGCTTCGACTGCACCTTCGCCACTCCGCTGCCCGCTCGCAGCGCATCGGCGAACTGGGCGACGGGGTTGTACCGGTCGGCCGGATTCTTGGCGAGTGAGCGCGCGAGGGCCCCGGCCACTTCCGGTGGCACCGTCGGCCGCAGGTTGGTGACCGGGGCCGCCTCCGTGAGCAGGTGCTGGCGGGCGACGACTTCAGCCGTCGGCCCGGTGAAGGGCGGTTGGCCGCCCAGCATCTCGTAGAGCACACAGCCCAGGCTGTAGAGATCGCTCCGCCCGTCGAGATTGGGATCGGCGGCCGCCTGTTCCGGGCTCATGTACATTGGCGTGCCGATGGACATCCCGGTCTGGGTCAGCCGATCGGCACCGGCCATACTCATCGCGCGCGCGATCCCGAAATCCGCCACCACCGCGTGGCCACCCTCGAGCAGGATGTTCTCCGGCTTGATGTCGCGGTGGATTACGCCGCGCTGATGGGCATATCCCAGCGCGTCGGCTACCTCGCCGGCGATCCCGAGCGCCTCGTCGATGGGGAGCTGCTTCTGGCGGTTCAGCCGGTCGCGGAGGGATTCGCCTTCGACCAACGGCATGACGTAATAGAGGAATGTTCCTCCCTCGCTTCCCTGCTTCCCCGCCTCCCCGCTGTCATAGACCGGAAGGATATGGGGATGCCGCAGATTGGCGGTGGTTTCGATCTCGCGAAGAAATCGTTCCGGTCCGATCGCCGCGGCCAGTTCGGGTCTCAGGACCTTTACCGCGACCTTGCGGTGGTGCTTCAGGTCCTCGGCCAGATAGACGGTCGCCATGCCGCCCTGGCCCAGCTCCCGCTCGATGCGGTAGCGGTCGGCGAGGGCTGAGGCCAGGCGAGAGAGGTTGGTCACGGACCCGCGCTGTCCACGGCAGCCCGCATCTGGCTGCCCCAGTCCGGGATCACTCGGAGATAGGTGCTGCTGTTCTCAGCCGGACCCTGGACGTAGATGATGCCTCCATCGTGAGAAGGGCGGTTGGACCAGCCGGAGGTATCCGAGAAGCGCGGGTCGCGACCCCAGAAGATCGGAGGTCCGAGGGGCTCGCCCGTCATCGGGTTGATCCGCACGAGGTACCAGGAGATCCCCAGCCGGTAGAGTACCTCCGTCCCCGACAGCCAGACCGGCTCGACTCCTTCCGAGGCGAGCTGCCAGCGACGCCCCGGCACCGGGAATCCGGTGACAACGACCTGGTTAGCCTCCAGCGTCTGATACAGGATCAGCTTCTGGCTAGGCGACACCGACGCAAACCGGGAACCGGTGAGCACCGTGTCGAACGTGGGATGCACCGCGCCGGGATCGAAACTGGTGACGAACCCTCCACCCCAACTCTGCGCCAGCGCGAGATGATCATCGTAGTAATCCGTTGGATCGAGACTGTATGAGTCGTATGCGGCACTCACCAGGGTGTCCGGCCTGCCTCCGGAGTTTGGTGCGCCACGCAGAATTGCCCAGCGGGTCGAATCTCGCACCGCAAAAAGGAGCTGGTCACCGTTCGCACTCCAGAGCGGGTGCCGAATCATTCCGCCCCGCAGCCAGGTGAAGTGCTGGCCATTCTGGAGGTCGTAGACGCGGAGTTCGTTTGATTCGGTGCCCTGTACCGAGGCCGCCAGCCAGCGGCGGTCGTGACTCAGATCGAAGCGCTGAAAGTCGCCGCTCTCCATCGGAAGCGGCTGGGGCACTCCACCCGCATGGAGGGTCACCAGGCGGCCGATCGTCGCGTCGAGGCCCGGTGCGTAGACCAGCGTACCATTGGGGGCGACGTCGAACTGGCCCTCGCCCAGGGCCTCCCGCCGTATGCCGCTCAACAAAGTCACCGGTCGATAGGCCAGCCGCTTCTTGGCGTCATACCGAGCGGCGACGAGGGTACCGTTGGTGGTGAGGTAGATCAGGTAACGACCCTCGACCAGAGAGAACGCCGATCCTGCCAGCAGCTCGCCCGCGGTGCCATCCGACCGCGCCGCGCGAATGTTCCCCACCGCCCCCGACTCGGGATCCAGCAGACTAGCGGTCCGGTTGTACGAGCAGATGAGCTGGCCGATTTCCGGGATCCACCGCCCGAAGGAACAGCGGGGGATCACCTTGGTGCGAGGGGTTCCTCCGGCCGGGTCGATCCAGTTGAAGCGGTTGCCGTCGTCCGTCCCCGCCCCGAGCTGGGTATTCGAGATCCATTCCAGTGCGTCGGTGCTCTTGCCGTCCAGCAGCAGCCGGGGGTCCCCCCCTGCAAGGGAAAGCAAC
>DATBGE010000060.1:0-11324 GCA_036558125.1 Gemmatimonadales bacterium
TGCTCGAAGGCGAAGCAGGCGACCGCACCGGCGGTGTACTGTCCGACGCCCGGCAGCCGCTTCAGCGATTCCAAATCTTCCGGGACCCGCCCACCGTGGTCGGACACCACGACCTGGGCAAGCCGGTGCAGGTTCACGGCCCGACGGTAGTAGCCCAGTCCTTCCCAGCTCCTTCGGACCTGGGCTGGATGAGCTTGCGCGAGCGCGTGAATCGTGGGATACCGGCGGAGAAACTTTCGGTAGTAGAGCTCGACCCGCGACACTTGGGTCTGCTGGAGCATGAACTCTGAGACCAACACCTCATACGGATCGCGAGTGTTGCGCCAGGGCAGGTCGCGACCGGTCCGCCGGTACCAGCGGGTGAGGCGGTGACGGAAGGTGGTGAATTCAGTGGGCATAGTCGGGTGCCAAAACCATAAGTCAGGCGGGCACAGTGTGCTATCTGCCGGTACGCTGTAGCTTATAGCTCATGACCGCACCAAGCACCACGCTGGATTTACGGCGTCCCGTCGGCAAGTACGTCCTGAACGCCCTGGCTCACGTCGGCCGGCTGAGCATGATGGTCGGGGAGATGGCCCGGACCATCGGTGAGTGGCGGATCTGGCTTCCCCGCACGATCACCGAGATGTGGAATATCGGGGTCGGGAGTTTCCCGATCGTGGTACTGGTCTCCGGTTTCGCCGGCGCTGTGACGGCGCTGCAAACCGGCTACCAGTTCAGCGGCAACATCCCCTACTACGTGGTCGGCACCCTCATCGTCGAGTCCATCGTGCTGGAGTTGGGCCCGGTGCTGACGGCCCTGGTGCTGGCAGGCCGGATCGGGGCCCGCTACGCGGCCGAGCTGGGCACGATGCGGGTGACCGAGCAGATCGACGCGCTGGAGACGCTGGGGCGCTCACCCGCCTCTCACCTGGTCATCCCCCGGGTGCTGGCCGGGGCGATCATGATCCCGGTGCTCGTGGTGTTTGCGAACGTGGTCGGGGTCTACGCGGGCTGGGTCTCGGTGCAGGCCGTCCTACCGGTGACCGATGCCGACTTCACCTACGGTGCCCGGGTCTTCTGGCGGCCGTTCGACGCCTACTACTCGATCATCAAGGCGTTCGCGTTCGCCAACTGTATCACCATCATCTCCTGCTACATGGGATTCAACACCCAGCAGGGGGCCGAGGGCGTGGGCAAATCCACCACCGGTGCCGTGGTCTCGAGCTGCGTCATGATTCTGCTGCTCGACACCCTGCTTGCCAAGCTGCTGCTCAACCAATGATCGAACTCCGCGACGTATACAAGCGGTTCGGGACGCAGGTGATCCTGGACGGGGTGAACCTGACGGTGAAGGAAGGAGAGACCCTCGCCTTGCTCGGGCCCTCAGGAACGGGCAAGAGCGTCCTCCTCAAGCACATCGTGGGGTTGATCCGGCCCGACAAGGGGCAGGTCATCGTGGACGGCAAGGACGTTCGCAAGCTCAACCGCCATGACCTCCGGGATTTGCGCGAGACTATCGGCTATGTCTTCCAGAACGGCGCCCTGTTTGATTCGCAGTCGGTCTACGAGAATATCCGGCTGGGGATCACCGACGAGGCGAAGTATCTGGACGAGGACTATTGCCGCCAGCGGGTCGAGCGTTGCCTCAAGATGGTCAACCTCTCGCCCGAAACCGGGGACAAGTATCCTGCGCAACTATCCGGAGGAATGCGGAAGCGAGTGGGGATCTCGCGGGCGATTGCGGGCACTCCGAAATACCTGCTCTATGACGAACCCACCTCAGGCCTCGACCCGGTCAATTCCGACATCATCGACGACCTGGTGAAAAGCCTCGCCGACGAACTCGGTGTCACCAGCATCATGGTCACCCACGACGTGAAGGGATCTTTCCGGACCGCGGACCGGATAGCCCTCCTTACCCATGGGAAGATCGTGCAGATCGGCACCCCCAAGGAGTTCATGGCCTCGACCGTGCCCGAAGTTCGCGAGTTCCTGGAGCGGGACTTCGGCAACGTCACCTTCGCCGCCTGAGTCCACATGGATCTGAACTACAAGCAGGAAATTGCCGTCGGTACCCTGGTTCTGGTCGGCATCGCGCTCTTCATCGCCGGCACCATGTGGCTCAAGGGGACCAAGATTGGCCGGGAACACCTGGTCCGGGTCGAGTTCGCCGACGTCGGATCTCTCAAGGTGGGCGGTGATGTGACGATCTCCGGCGTGTCTCAAGGCAGAGTGAAGCGGATTGAGCTGGAGCCCAACAGCCGGGTGCTGGTCACCTTCAGTATACCCCCCAAAGTAGTGCCCAAGGTCGATGCCACGGCTAAGGTCACGGCCGGATTCTTCAGCGCCGACTCCCGGGTGCTGTTCAATCCGGGCAGCGAAGGCGCGCCGACTCTACCCGATGGCCAGGTCATTCAGGGGGTGATGGATGAGGGCATCACCGGCAAATTCGCGGGCTTGGGGGACCGGGCCGATTCGGTGATGATCGGGCTGCAGGCCATCGCCAACCAGCGCACCGCCGACGACCTCCACACGACGCTGGTCGCCATGCAGCGGGCGCTCAACGCCATGGAAAGCCGGCTCAAGACGACCGGAGACGAGGCGGAGAAGACGATGCGCTCGCTGCAGGCGCTCTCATCCCGGCTGGACAGCACGATTCAGACCTTGCCGCTCCAGTCTGCTATCAGCAACGCCGATACCTTGACGCGCAACCTCTCGGCAATGTCGGTTCAGCTCAAGAGCGCGGGCGGCCGGCTCGACACCCTGCTTGCGGGCATCAATGCCGGCCAGGGAACCCTGGGCAAGTTCGCCACCGATTCGGGGCTCTACAACGACATGCGGGCCGTGAGCCAGAGTCTCAAGAACCTGATCGACGAGCTGAACAAGCACCCGGGGAAGGTGACGGTGCAGGTGAAGATGTTTTAGACGGGAGACGGGAGAGGGAGAAGAGAGAAAGGAGAAGGGTGTCAGGCCGCCCTACCGCCCCGCCGCCTTCCCGCCTTGCAGCCCCGCCATCTGGCGGTCATGCACTCTCGACAGCAACAGCAGCGACAAACACGCCCCGATCATCGCCAGCATCATGTCCCACTGGGTGTCCCAGGGATCGCCCTGGGTGCCGAGGAAGGCGTCGGCTGCGGTGCCGGTCGAGGCGGCGGTCCACCACTCGATCAATTCGTAGAAACTGGAAAGCGCCATACAGAAGCAGATGACCAGGAAGGTGAGCCACTTTCCGGGCTTGAGCGGCGAGGTGCGCAGCAGAATCTCGCGGGCGACAATCGCCGGAACGAAGCCCTGCGCCAGATGTCCCAGCCGATCGTAGTTGTTCCGGGTCCAACCCATCAGGTCCCGCACCCAGAATCCTGCCGGTACTTCGGCGTAGGTATAGTGCCCCCCGACCGCGAGAATGCAGGCGTGAATCGCGAGCAGTGTATAGGCCAGAGTTGTGAGCGGGAAGCGCTTCCGGGTGAGCAGGATGATCGGCAGTCCGATCAGGATTGGGGCGACTTCGAGGAACCAGGTGAAGCGATCGTGGGGGTTGATGGCGGACCAGACAAGGACGGCCAACACTACGAGCAGTTCACCCGTTGTCATTACTCCTCTCCATCCGCGAACGGCACCTCGACCACCATTCCATCCCGCGCGACGACGGTTTCCTCAAAAATCATCCGCGCCTCGGCGAGCAGCTCAGGTGCCTCTCGCGAGTAGCGGGGACTGATGTGGGTCAGGACGAGGCGCCGGACTCCGGCGTCTCGAGCAATAGCGGCCGCCTCTTCGGCCGTCGAGTGGCCGGTTTCCTTGGCCCGCTCCAGGTCTTCCTGGCTGAACGTGGCTTCGTGCACAAGGAGGTCGGCGCCCGTCGCGGCGCGACGCAGTTCGTCGGTCGGTCGCGTGTCACCCGAGATCACGACAGTGCGGCCCGGACGCGGAGGACCCACGAGGTCTTTGGGGCTGACGGTGTTTCCCTGGGGCGTGGTGACGATTTCTCCCTTGTGGAGCCGGCCCCACAGGGGGCCCTCCGGCACGCCGAGTTCCCGAGCTCGCTCAGGGTGGAAGCGTCCCAGCCGTTGGTGTTCGACCAGGGCATAGCCCACGGTGTCGGCCCGGTGATCGGTGGCGAAGGTGGTGATGTCGTACTGGTCGCGCTTGATCACGTCGCCGACTTTGAGCTCCCGGATCTCGACGGGAAACTTCACTCGCTCGATGCCCACCTCGAGGGCATGGCGGAGGATGCGTTCTGCCCCCTTGGGTCCGTGCAACACCAGCGGGTCGCGCCGCTCCTGTCCTCCGAAGATGTTGAGCAGCCCCATCGTGCGAAGGAGCCCGATCACGCCCAGGAGATGGTCGGAGTGCCAATGGGTGAAGAAGATGTCCCGGAAGGCGAAGCTCACCCCGTACCGCATCATCTGGCGCTGAGTACCTTCGCCGCAGTCGAACAGCATCGTCTCTCCCTCGCGCTGGACCGCGATGGAGGCGACGTTGCGCTCGATGGTGGGGCAGGCGGCGCCGGTGCCCAGAAAGGTCAGGGAAAGCATGGGCGGGAAGATAGGGACCGCAGGCAGGAGGCGGGAGACGGGAGACGGAAGACGGGAGCAGGGAGCAGGTTTCAGGTATCAGGTATCAGGTATCAGGTATCAGGTATCAGGTGTCAGGTGTCAGGTGTAAGGACAAACACCTCATCTCGACCTTCCTGATTTGGAGGCTAGATCCCTCGCTGCGCTCGGGATGAGGTGCTCTTTTTTTCTTTCGCAGTACCTTACCTGCCATGTCGACCCCACCTGTAGAACCCGAATCCAACGAAGTCGAACCGGCCATCGTCCCGCTGCCGGACGTCCGCACCCTGGCGCTCGTGGTGCTGGCGGGCCTGGCGCTGATCTATACGCTCCACGTTGGCAAGGCGTTCTTCCTGCCCCTCGTCCTGGCGGTGA
Organism: Gemmatimonadales bacterium; assembly: GCA_036558125.1. GTDB lineage: Bacteria > Gemmatimonadota > Gemmatimonadetes > Gemmatimonadales > GWC2-71-9 > DATBGE01. Next base: position 4,908 of record DATBGE010000060.1, read on the forward strand.
TGCTCGACTTTCTCTTGAGCCCCGTCATTCGCTTCCTCGCCAGGCTGCACATCCCCGAGTCCGTCGGTGCCCTCATCGTGATGCTGGTGCTGTTCGGGGGGATTTCGCTCGCGATCTGGCACCTTTCGGACCCGGTGCAGCAGTGGCTCACCAAGGCACCCGAGAGTCTGAGCGACGTGCGGGCCAAGATTCGCAAAGTCACCAAGCCGGTGCAGGACGTCGGTAAGGCGGCAGAGCAGGTAGAGAGCGCGACCCAGGCCGCCGCCGGTGGAACCCAGACACAGCAGGTCGTCGTGCGGGGCCCCAGCCTGTCGCAGCGCCTGTTCGGAAGCACGCAGGAGTTCGCCATCGGCTTCTTCGAGGTAATGGTGCTGCTTTACTTCCTGCTGGCGGCAGGGGATCTGTTTCTGCAGAAGCTGGTACGGGTGGTCCCCGAATTCACTGACAAGAAGAAAGCCGTCCGCATTGTTCGCGAGGCCGAATCTTCGGTGTCGGTCTACCTCGGCACCGTGACCCTGGTGAACCTGTGCCTCGGCGCCGCGGTCGCTGGGGCGATGGCGCTGGTGGGCATGCCGAACCCACTCGTCTGGGGAGTCGGTGCATTCCTCCTCGAGTTCGTCCCTTACCTCGGCGCCGCCACCATGACGGCCATGCTCACGGTCGCGGGCCTCGTCACCTTCGATGACGTGGGCCGCGCCCTGCTCGTCCCCGGCGTGTACGTAGCGATCGACCTGCTTCAGGCCAACGTCATCTCGCCCATCATCCTCGGCCGTCGCCTCACGCTGAACCCGGTGGCCATTTTCGTGGGACTCTTGTTCTGGACGCTGCTCTGGGGTGTCGCTGGGGCGTTTCTCGCGGTGCCGCTGCTTGCCACGTTCAAGATTTTCTGCGACCACATTGAGCGGCTACGACCTGTCGGAGAATTCCTAGGGAGGTAGAACGGGGAACGGGAGAACGGGGGAACAGGTGACCAACCGCGTTTTGCTGGTAGGGACTTCGGCCGAATGGTGATGGTGGGGAGAGGCGGTCTCGTACACTACCGGTATGTACGATCACAAATCACTGGAAGCTTGGCGTGAGGCACGTAGCGTTTCGCTTGCTGTCCTGCGGATCGCACGAAAACACTGGAAACCCTGGGCAGCGGCGCTGGTGAGTCAGCTGCAACGGGCCTCGCTCTCGGTCCAACTGAACATCGCCGAAGGGTGGACGTACAATCGCTCGCCTACCTATCGTCGACACCTTGGTATTGCGTTCGGGTCGGCGGTCGAGACGGCCGAGCTGCTCGACCTCGCAATTACTTCGGGTTTCCTGCCGAGCCCCGAGGGGCATGAAATCTTACAGCAGTCCCAACGCTGTCAGAAACTCTTGATTGGCCTCTTAAAGAAACACCGGCCCATGGGCTGACGTTTTCACATTTTCTCGTTCCCCGTTCCCCGTTCCCCGTTCCCCCGTTCCCCCGTTCTCCCGTCTACTGCTTCCCGAACGTATCGCACGCGCGGGGATCGCTGTTCTTGAATCCCCGTTCGAACCACTGCTGCCGCTGGGCGGAAGACCCATGGGTAAAGGATTCCGGATTCACCCGCCCGGTGGACATCCGCTGTAGCCGGTCGTCGCCGACACTGGCTGCGGCGCCCAGGGCCTCTTCGAAATCTCCTGCCTCCATGATCCCGCGCTGCTGCGCGGTCCCGGCCCAGACGCCGGCGTAGCAATCGGCCTGAAGCTCCATGCGGACCGAGAGGTCGTTCTGGAGATCGGGCCGCTGCTGTTGGAGCTGGCGGACTTTCCCCTCGGTACCCAGCAGCTTCTGAACGTGATGGCCGATCTCGTGGGCGAGCACGTACGCCTGCGCCGCGTCGCCCGGGGCACCGAAGCGATCCTTCAGTTCCTGATAGAAGCCCAGGTCGATGAACACCTTCTCGTCTCCCGGGCAGTAGAAGGGACCGGTTGCCGCCTCGGCGTAGCCGCAGGCGGACTCCACCGCGTCTCGGAAAAGGACCAGTTTGGCGTCGCGGTATTCGGCGCCCAGCGAGGGGAGGATCTTCGCCCACTGGGCCTGGGCGTCATCCAGCACCTTGCCCACGAAGATCACCATCGGCTCCTCGGCCGCGTCGTTGACCGGAGCCGCCTGGTCGGCGCCGGGAGCCGCGCCACCGCCACCGGCCGCCAGGCTCAGGAAATCGCGCTTGAAGATGATGCTGAGAATCACGAGGATCACGACGCCACCAAGTCCGAGCCGCATGCCCGGACCGCCGCCGCGGAACCCGCGCCGATCCTCGATGTTTGCGCTGCGCTGATCAGGACCGCCGAAACGCATAGACCAAACCAACGGTGAACGGTGAACGGTGAACGGGAGAACGGGAGAACGGGAGAACGGGAACGGCAAGGGAATGTGTGGCTGCGAACGAAAAGACGAAAGGGCCGCCTGTTGACGGTTGACCGACCCCTATGCCGCCAGCCTCTGCGCCCTTCTCCCGCCAATTGCACGTTCCGGTAAGCAAGGCGCGGGTTTTCCCCTTTCCCGCTTTTTCGTTGATTCTCCCCAGCCCCCCCACTAGCTTAACTGCCGTTCCGGGGCTGTAGCTCAGCTGGGAGAGCGCTGCAATCGCACTGCAGAGGTCAGGGGTTCGACTCCCCTCAGCTCCATAGCGGGAGACGGGAGACAGAAGACGGGAGACGGGTGCTAGCCCATCTCCCGTCTTCGGTTTTTCCCGTCTCCCCTCTCCCTTCTCCCGCCCTACGGCTCAATCACCAGCACCGGGGTGAGCTTGTTCCCGCCGCTTCCGGTTCCCAGTTGTCCGTTCGCGTCCCGGCCCCAGCCATAGGCCACACCGGAGGGATCGAGGGCAATGGTGTGCCGCCCACCGGCGTTCACACCGGCGAACGTTTGGCTGCCCTGGACTGCGACGGGGGTTTGGCGGTCGCTGGTGGTGCCGTCGCCCAGCTCGCCATCATTGTTCTGTCCCCAGCAATACGTGGTTCCAGCGGCTACGATCGCGCAGGCGTGGCGATCACCTGGGTCGACCTGAACGAAGGCAAGGCCACCGGACACCGGCGTGGGTGAAGAGCGGTCCATGGTGGTGCCGTCGCCGATCTGTCCCTTGTCGTTGCGGCCCCAGCAGGACGCAATGCCGCCACTCTGCAGACCACAACTGAAGTCTTCGCCAGCGGAGACGGCAGTCCACGTACCGGCCACTGGCGTCGGACGGTTTTGGTCTCTCCGGGTTCCGTCGCCCAGCTGACCGTTTGCGTTGCTGCCCCAGCAATAGATGGTGCCGCCGGTGGAAAGAGCACAGGTGTGGCTTGCTCCGAGCGAGATCGCGGTGAATTGAAGGCCGCCTGCCACTGCCACCGGCATGTCCCGATCGGTGCGGCTCCCGTCGCCCAATTGACCGCGGTCGTTGCGCCCCCAGCACCATGCGGCCCCGCTCTGGGTCAGCGCACAGGTGTGGGATTCGCCGCCATCGATGCTGGCAAAGCTGTGCCCGCCGTCTACCGGATTGGGAGTGTGATGATCGGTCGTGGTCCCATCTCCCAACTGACCGTCAGAATTATCTCCCCAGCAGAAGGCGGCGCCACTGGCCACAATTCCGCACGCATGGCTGTCGCCCAGGCCGATGGAGATGAACTGGAATCCTCCAGCTACCAGTGCCGGTGACGTCTGGTCGGTGAGGTTGCCGTTCCCGATCTGGCCTCTGTCGTTGCGGCCCCAGCAATACGGTATCCCCGCGCTGCTGACTCCACAGCTGAATTCCGACCCCGCCGCGATAGTCTCATAGGCGAAAAGAGCGGTTGCCGAGAAGGACAGCGGCGATCCCGAGAGGCCTGGAGCCGTGGCGGTAAGCGTGTTGCTCCCCTTCGTGGGGCCAAGCCTCCAACTGCCGATTGTCGCAAAGCCACTCGGGCCACTGACAGCGTTGGCACCCGTTACGCTGCCTCCTCCCGTCGCAACGGCGAACGCGACGGCGAAGCCCGCCACCGGATTTCCACTGGCATCGGTGACCTCCACCGACGGTGCCACAGCAACGGTGCTACCGACTGGAGCCGACTGCCCGTTTCCGGCGTTCAGGGCAATGGCAGCGGCCGGTCCTGATTTCAGGGTGAGTGGCGCGGAAGTGACGTCCTGCAAACCGCTCGCGCTGAAAAGCAGAACGTGTTGGCCGACCAATCCGGAAAGCGCCACGTTGGTGAACGTCGCGATGCCGCTGTTATCGGTGGCAACCGTCGTGGTGCCGCTCAGACTGCCGCCGCCCGAGGAAATCGACACTGTGACCGGCACGTTCGATCGGCTGACAGTATTTCCCAGCCCGTCCTCCAGCCTGATCACCGGTTGTGGGCTCAGGAGAGTCCCGCTCGCGGGTGCGGCCTGCGGCTGCGTGACGATGGCGAGTTGGGCCGCGGGACCTGGCGTGATGCCGAATGCCGCGCTGGTGGCCGAGTGGAGCCCGCCGGAGGCGGTGGCGACCAGGGTGTATCCGGTCCCGGTACGGTCGACGCTCAGAGCGCCGAAGGTGGCGACGCCATTGATCGCGTCGATTGTGGCAGGACCGCTCAGGGTGCCGCCGGTTTGATTGTTGCCGAGGGCGAGTCGGACAGTCACTGACGAACTCAGCACGGTGTTGCCGTTAGCATCCTGGACCGCGACGGTGATCGGTGGAGCGATCGGTTGTCCGGCCACCGCGGACGCGGGCTGCTGCAAGAAGGCGAGCTGGGTCGCACTACCCGGGGCGCCGGAGCTGGTGAAGCTGACGGGACTCCCGGACAACGGGCCCGAGGGGCCTGTCGCCCGCGCCTCGAGTTGTCCGTTGCCTGCGACTGGGCCCAGGGTCCAGGATGCCACTTTCGCATTTCCGCCGGCATCGGTGCTGACCTTGACGCTGTTTCCCTGACCACTGCCGTTGGAGACCTGACCGCCGCCTGAGATTACCGTGAAGGTGACGGTCACACCGCTTACCGGGTTGCCGTTTGCGTCCTGCACCTCGACCGAAGGGGCCGGGGTCACGGGTTGACCGGCAGTTCCGTTGAGTTGGGTACTGCTCGCGGCGCCAATGGTTGCCGGCTGGAGAGATTGGGCCCGGGCGACAAAAGAAACCGGGGCAAAACCAGGGACCGCGGCACGAAGGACCTGCTGGCCGGCGACGGGGCCCAGACTCCAGCGGGTGAAGGCCTCGCCCGTCGCGTCAGTAGTGCTGGACCCGGGGTTCACGCTGCCACCGGTGCCGACGAGTACCCAGCTGAGGCTCCGTCCCGGCACGCCGTTTCCGAAGGCGTCCACGACGCGGATTACCACGGAATCGGTCAGGTCGCTGCCGACCGGTGCGCTCTGGTTGTCACCGAAGACCTTCTCGACCGCCGTCGCGGAACCGGGGAGAGCAGTCGCCGTGAAATCGAGGGGAGAGCCTGGAAGGGCAGCGATAGTGGCGCGGCTGGTCTGCGTCCCGGCCATGTCGCCCAACCGCCAGCGAATTCCGGCTCGGCCGATGGCATCGGTCGGCGTTGTGGCATCGCTCACGGTGCCGCCATCTTCCGCGGTCCACGAAACGATCTGGTTTGCGAGAGGGTTGTTGAACTGATCAACTACTCGAACGAGGAGTGAATCGTCCAGCATGGCGCCAACCACACCAGATTGTCCCGCTCCACCAATCAGTGATAGCGCGTGGGGCGGACCTGGCTGCGCTGTGGCGGTGAAGGTGGCCTCTATCGGGGCGCGGCCCAGCGCCCGTGCCTTGACCTGTAACGTCCCCGCTCGGGTACCCAACACCCAATGACTCCAGGCACGGCCATCGGCACCGGTTGTCGCCGTGTCTGGAATGAGATCCTGAGCAGCACCAGCGCTCACCGAGGTGAATTCAACCGGCTGATCTACGACAGGACGATCCTTCGAATCGGTTATTCGAACAACGAGGGAGTCGGGAAGGGGGTCGCCGACCACACCGGTCTGATCATCGCCGCTGATGATTTGGATGCGACTGGGCAGGCCTTCGGCCGGGACGGTGATATCGCCCCCGCAACGGAGAACCGCCCCGAGCGAAACAAGTAGGAGGTACGGCCAGAACTTGCGTGAACTGGACACCGGAACCACCTCTGCGGAGAGCACTTAGCTCCCTTTGAGACCAATTCGCCTCATTGTACCGATCGCACGCAAGCCCCGCTAGATGGAATAGCTCCCGGCACACCGCTTGCCCTTTATTCGGGCATGACGTTTAATATCAACGACTTACCTCACGTACCAGGGGCTAGCCGCCGCGTTTTGCCGGAGCGGAGGGGTGGGGGAGTCCCCCTTTCGACCTATCACGCTCCAAACCCGCCCGCGCCGACCGCCCAGCCGGCCCAGTCCGTCCCATTTCCAGACAGCACGGTCCGGCTATCGGAAGTCGTTTCCGCCCTCAGCTACGCCCTCGATATCACCGAAGGCCAGCC